>JAZTWW010000046.1:0-89461 GCA_045636065.1 Kiritimatiellia bacterium
CCTCCCTCCAACACCTTATTCCAGTCCGAACCGTATTCTCATTTCCCTCAAACCAAAGGGCACCACCACCCTTTGCAACCCAACAACCTCTCAAATCTCCCCCATTCCCTTATTCGCATCCCCCAAGATTTAGTCCGAAACGTATTCTCATCAAAACAAAATTGCGGCTAAACTCACCATCTAAACTCGCATATATTGCAATTTTCATCGTTGCCACTTGACTCGGAAACGACGGAGTCAATGTCTACGGATGCTTGATTCCACTATGGGAACCAATTGGCCAGCTGCAAACAAATATACAGCGGTTGCAACGCTTGCGTCAAAGGCATTGTCCCTCTGATCATGCAATCATCGCATTTGGATTTGCAAATAAAATGCTAATAACGGCACCTGCACTAACGGTGACATATACAGTTATAGCGTCTCAGTTGCAACTGCATTTGCTACTGAGCTGCTTCCAACCACACTTCCGCTAAAGGCAACCTATGCCGTCATGGCATTTGCTGTAGCGGAATCTCCTTTAATGGCATTCGCCGCTAGATTCGGCAGCATGTCCGCTGAACTGATGCAATCCACGCTCAAAAGGAGCTCAAGTGCCGCCTCCATGCCGCTGAACGATCCCCCGCCCGCTGCGATTATCTCCTTAGCAGCGGCTCTGGCCTCCTCCAGCGACGCATCCGTACCCTTATCCTCTCCATCTTTCGCACCAGCACCATTGCAGACATGCGCTCTGTCGCCCACATCCGCCCCATGGCCGTTGGCATTGGCCCCAGGGCCGCTGGCATTGCCCCCATGGCCGCCCTCCGCACCGCGGGCATCCACGCTACCGCCGTCCGCACCGCCTGCATCCATGCTGCCGCCGTCCGCACCACTGGCATCTGCCCTTGCTTTGGTGAGAATACGTTTCGGACTCTTCCCATCCCCAAGAAGCGCGGATGCCGGGACCGGATCCCCGACCCCGACCGCCTGGCGGAACCTCTTCGCAAGCGCCTTGTAGCGCATCACAGTCTTGTACCTCGCGGCGAGCTCGGGGACGTTTGCCTCAAGGTAGCGCCTTATACCTCCGCGGCGCCCCTTGATGCGCATCGTGTCCCGGTCCAGTATCAGCGAATTGTCCACATAGCACTCGAGATCCTCCAGCATGGACCCGAACCTTATCATGTTCTCGTTCGAATCCAGCGCCACGACGAACGCCTTGCGTAGCATCTCGGGCTTGGGGCACGGATTCACCGTAGTGCGCCTTCTTATCCTGCGCCGCTCCGCGGCAAGGCCGAGCCTCCTCTCGCGTTCCGCCTGATAGTACGTGGGGCGCCTGAGCCGGCGGAGGTGCCCGTTCATGAACTTGACGATGTACCACAGCAGCAGCGACGCGCCCCCAGCCATGAAGTACGCCATGACGTTCGCGTGCCACAGGCGCGCGCGCCCGAACGGCAGGTCCTTCGGATCAAAGAGCCAGCTCTCGATCGAGCGCGGCCGGTCGCCTAGCGTCTGGGCGTATTTCCGGGCGAGCCGCCAGTACGCGCGGCGGTACTCCACGCCGTCGACCCTTACGACATGGCGGTGGAACCAGTCGAGGAATGCCGCGAACGACGGATCCTCGCTCCTCAGCCCGTCGCGGATCGCCTTGAGATCGAACTCCTCGTCGGCGTGGTCGGAGAACTCGAACCTCTCCCCCCTGCCCCTTACGCGGACCTCTTTCCTGCGGCCTTCGCCGTCATGGGTGTCCACCTTGACGCCCCTTCTCTCAAGATATCGCCTTTTCTGCCTGTCCATACTCCACCTCCTAGACGCGAATATTATACCAAATCCGCGACGGGAAGTAAATGAGAATATGTTTCGGACTAATTCTCAGAGGGGAGATCTGGTGGATGATGGGTGGGCGGGGGAGCAAAAACAAAACGCCCGGATGGAGGGCCATCCAGGCGTTTGTGGGAATGTACGGGGGTATGGGGATTTATAACGGTGTAGAGTTACATATCTTCGATCGATTCGTCCCAGACCGGTGGGTTTGAACTTACAGTCCCCTGCAGTGTCTGGTGTACCTTCTCCGGAGTGGTCGGGCGTGGCTTTCCCGACATTCTTTCCGTGGGAAGCGAATTCGGGGTTCTGTGCGATTTGAAGACGAAACCCCAGATCTTGAAGAGGTACTTGAGGTAGATAAGCGGGAGGCAAGACCAGATGCCGTGGGAGCGGAGAGCACGCAGATCCTCAACGTTTATCTCGACATTCGAGCGCCAGCCGGCGGTGGAAGCCCCACCCATGCGCATCACAACCACACACTCCGGGAGGTACGCCGCTTTCAACTTCGCCAAGTATAGATACCGCAACTCCAGCTCAAAGTCGGCACAGATGCGGTAGTCGAGCGAATAGCCTCCAAGGCGCTCAAAACACTCGCGCCGGACATAGAACGATGGATGCGGCACCATTGCGCCAAAGCGGAACATCCACGGCCGCCACCTCTTCGCCGAGCAGTAGCGCACAGTTGGCGCTTCGCGCAAAGCCTCAAGCGTGTCACCAGACCTCACAAAACGGATGTCGGCATACATACAATCCACTCCAGAACCACCGTCTTCCACACTGTCACCCTTGCGCGCATTGCAGCTGAAAGCACTGGCAATCTTTGCGAGAGTATCGTCCGAGGCAAGGACATCATCCGCATTCAGAATACCGACAACATCCCCTGTTGCCATCTTAATGCCCTTGTTGATGGCGTCATACATGCCCCTGTCCGGTTCACTAATCCATCGCATCCTGCCATTGAACTTGGGCTCGTAATCCTTCAGCAGCCCAACAGTGCCATCCTTGCTACCGCCATCGACAACAATGTACTCAACATCGACGCCCTTCTGCGCCAGGACAGACTCTATCGCCGTATGGATTGTTGCCTCACTATTGTAGCAGGCGGTTATAAGGGTTACCTTCATACTTTAGACATGCTCTATGGATTCATCGCAGACGCTTGACTTGCCAGTCTTGCCATCGCCATTGTACTCCTTCGGCGGGAACAGCGCGGCGATAGTGACGCACACCGAACCTATTTATCAACAAAACAATCCCGATCCCCGCAGCGACTTTCATCAAGATCGACATGCCAATTCCTCAATAGCATTCTTCAGCAACCACACACGCTCTTCAGGAGTGCCATCCCGATAACCCTTCAAGTAAATCAGCCTCCCACCATACCCTTTCCATATTTGCGATTCTGGCTGGTTATTGGGATTGGATATTGGCAACATTTCCACACTGTCACATTCCTCCGGCCCCCACGCCGGAGCGCCATCTGTGGTAATGACTCGCTTGCCGCGTTCCAGGGCTTCGGCGATGACGAGGCCGAAGTTGTCGGATAGGGTCGGGAGTACAAGAACATCACACCATTCCCATACTTTCTCTAGTTCGTCGCCAAAGGCGTTGGAGATTATTTTCGCGCAGAGACGAGATGCGCCCGCGCCGCAAGGCGTCGGAATGGGTGAGCGAAGCGAACTGCGAAGCAGCCGCAAGGCCCCGCGAGGCGCAGAGGTTTCTTCAATCTGCCTAAGGGCAGCTTCGAAGCAGGAGAGACCTTTGAGGGGATGGCGGCGGCCGAGATAAAGCAAGTGGAGCTCCTTATTCTCTGCCTGCTCAAGCTCTACATGATCTACATGATTCAGATTAAAGAAGCGCTTGATGTCGGTGACTTCAACAGGCGGGCAATGCTTGCCTAGATACGACTGTATCCATCCCTTCTCTGCTTCGCAAGTCGCTACGAGAACCTTTGCCCGGCGAAGACAGAATCGCTCAATTGGGCCTACAAGGGCTTTCTTCCAGCCATGGTAGCGAAGGCGGATCGGATCATAGCACGCTTCCGGCATCCAATGCACGTTACGGCCCCACAACGCCGCCCACCATAGGCATGGCAACCATCCGCAATGAATCCACACTTCATCAGCCGACCTCAGCTCGCGAACCTTCGCCCATGTCGTATATGAAACTTCGCATCCCTCGCGCTGCTGCTCGTCAATTATCATTCTGGCAATATTTGCCGCACCATTCCACGGCTGCCACCCAGCGCAGATGTGAAGGATATTCATTTGCCTATTTCGTCCCATCGCAGGCCACGATACCTGGCAGAATCAATCTTGCGCTTAAACCAGCTTCCGTCCAACATACTTGCCGCCCTTGTCACATTACGCCAAAAACCAGTGGACGCAACATCATATTTCGCATTGACCCGCGCCCATTCCTCTAGCTGCGCACCACGATTCTCACCGCTACCCGTCTTAGAGCCGTCATGCGAACGGAAGCCCCAGGCATAATCATTAAGACTAGCGAAGCGAACCCCCTCCTTTGCCCAACGAGTCCAGAGATCGATATCCATTACATACTTGAGATTAGCGTCGAATCCGCCAAGACGCTCCCATAGGGTATGCCTGAAGAATGCACTTGGACCGCCAGTCCAGACACTCATCATGCACCCAAACCACGGCAGCCATTTCGCATCAGTCCTAACATCCTTGATACGCCCATTCTCATCAAGATAGACAGTATCACCTGCGATCCATTCAATCCTGTCGGTCCTATTAATCCTGCCTAAAACTTTCTTAAGTGCCCCTGGTAGCAGCACATCATCTGCATTCAACCAGAATAACCACTCGCCCTTCGCCTCGGCAAAACCTTTGTTGAGCGCATCGCTCTGCCCCTCATCTGGCTTAACGTCTCCATCTTGAACAATAATCTCAAGATCTTTGCCCAAGCCCTGGCTTTCAAGCGATGCTATCGCCTCATCAAAATAAGGACGCCGCCCCTTCACAGGGACAACGCAGCTGAAGAGAGGAGAAGACAAACTCGTTATTAAATGAAATTATTGCCATTAAAGCAACAATTACTGCTTCAATGGCAACAGCTCACGCGCATATTAGCAATAATACCGTCTCTCACCAAAATATGAATCCCATTTTGCCAATATTTCATCGACTCTTGCTTCTATTATTCTCTCAATATTGGCAAGCACCCGCCTATTGATCCCAGAGTTGTTATTGGCAATAAGGCACTTCCCTGCAGATGTAATCCATATCTTTGTTGCATTGGCCACAGGAGCACCCTCTGCCACATGCACATGGACTGGCTCCAGCGGAATGTTTTCATTGGACCAGAAATAAACCCAATATGGGCCCGCCTTAAAAACCTGAGGCATTGTCGAATCCTCCAGTTTCGGCAAACTCCATAATCAAATGCGCAGTTGACTTGATGACTTTCTCGATCTTTGATACATCCGCTTTTGAAAATCCATTAATATCTTCCCACTGATACCCTGGCAACCAGCAGGTTGCATTGCAAAAACACAGCTTTTCATCAGGTCTCTCGGCAAAAACCTTGACGCGCCCATCCTGCTTTGTTTCAGAATGGACGATCTCCGTTCCATCATCGAGTGTGAGAAATGGATACATCATGGTTGTGCCCTCTTCAAATTTTCTGCTGATAGTATACCATTACTCTGATACAAAGTCAAATACACACTTTGCTCATACTTGCCAATTGTTCTTTGCGCTTGCGCAACCGGCCTATCTCTTTATCAACTAACCATCTATACCACAACCCTTGCCAAAAATGCCAAAGAAAGCCTGGGAGTCCATCAAGGAAGCCGAGCTTGAGGAAGTAGCGGATGCAGAAATAAGCAAAGGCCCGGAAGTAGGGCGGGAGTTTGTAATACTTAATCTTCTTCCGATCTGTGGCTGTAGGATTTGCGAGACGTTCTGGATTGTTGAAAAGTGAGACGGCATCCATTGCTTCGCGCTTGGCATAACCACGATGCTTATCTTGCCACCAATCAAACGAGTTTAGGTTGTCGTCGTAGAATACGCCGTTAAAATCAGCGCAACAACCCTCCGAAAGAAGGATATGTTCATCCATCGCCCTATCTTCGATGCGCCCGACTCCATACCGAAAAATACGTAAAAGACGAATGCCATTCGTGCCATGATGAATCTCACCGCCAAGGAACTTTCGCTTCAATTCCAAAGTCAACCCTGAAATATCATCTGGCACCTTTGGTAGCCCATCCTTAAGCCTTTCAATTGTCTCTGGTGTAAGATACTCATCCGCATCTAGACGCAGCACCCACTTAGCCTCAATAGGAAGATTATCTAATGCCCAATTGAATTGCTTAGCATATAGTCCAGGCCATTTGTTAAATGCAGTAATCGCCCCCATCTCGAGAGCGATTTCATGAGTGCCGTCACTAGGCTGAGACTCCACGACAAATGTTTGCCGCGCCTCAAGCGGCTTCAATCGCTCAAGACAGCGCCGAATGTGAAGTTTTTCTTGCCCTACAAGTATTATTACAGCGATATCAGTCATATCAATTCAACGCGACATCACCCATACCTGGGCGAAGACGCCAGTTTGCTGGGTTATTCATACCCTCTGGCTCCTTGAACGAACTATTGGGACGTACACGATAGCAAAAATTGGCATCACCAATATGCTGCCAACCGAGACGCCGCAGGAACTTCTGTACGAACAGCTCATATGCCGGGAACTCCACAGCATCCAGTTTTTTGCGGCGCTTCAGCGCCCAAAGGACAATTCTCCACAGCAAATTGTTTTCATATCCAGGCAAACAACCCCATTCAATAACCGAACCAAGCCACACATTCTTGAATCCGCGATGCGACGCCTGTTCATGAAAACGCTCTTTGACCATGAAGAAACCTATGGGCTTATCCCTTTTGTACATCAAATACGCCTTGGCCGGGTCATCTTTCGAAAAAGAATTATTTAACACCCACTTAAACCATCTCGCATCATGGATCTCGGAAAAACGTGCCTCATTAGCTTCTGTCATCTGGCCGAGGACAGACAATTGCGTGTTATCGCAAGTATCAACATTAACTACTTTGATGCCAGCAGCTTTAAATTTACCAATAAATGATACAATGTGCGAATAAATCCATATGCAACAATCAAGAATCGATGAGACTGGCTTTGCCAACCAATTCTTCACCTTCATCTCAACGACGGCTCTTGATTTAAGAAGCATGACAAACCGCGGATATTCAAAAACACAGCATCCGAGCAAACGATGTATCTTAACTGCGCGTTGAGACATCCCCACACCAAAACCGACATCAAAGTCACCATCTCGACAATCCTCAAACATAGCTGATAACTCTACCCCCAAGCCACTTTTGCGCGCCCAAGGTTCCACACTCGTTGAACTGCCACCACCTGCCGAAACCTCAGCTCCATCACATTTTGCCAACAATGGGAACACATATTCACTACCCCCAACGCGTCCATTTACAATCCCAACTTTTGCTATTACAACATTTTGATGCTGGCAGAATGGATTTGCCGACAATGCCTTGAGGATTCCTTCTGGGATGATAAAATGAGGAGTGCCTCCAACTACTCCATCGGAGGACACATCGGATAATTTTCTGAAAACAAGTGTAAAATCTTGCATAGGCATCCACCTTCAGAGCATACCACCAGAGTCAACTATATACTTCTGCCCTGAAAGAAAATTCGCCTTGTCAGAAAGCAGAAATACTGCGAAGCTGGCGACATCTTCAACTCTGCCCCATCCGAATGGGTGTTGATCGTCAACAACTTCTTTCGCGCCGTATTTGTCACTTTCGGCAGAAGTTGTCATTGGCGTCTTTATCATAGAAGGCAAAAGGCTGTTCATCCGAATACCTCGAAAGGCGACTTCTCGCGCCATCCCCTTGATCGTTGCGGAAAGCGCGGCTTTCGACCCGGCATAAAGCGTCTGACCCCTTGTCGACACAAATGCATCCAATGACGAAAGATAGACAAACGATGCCCCTCTACCGACATTGTTCCGTCTGTCAAGAAGACCTTTTGTCATCATTACTGGCGCAAAGTAGTTTATGTCAAAGATTCGCTTTGCGTAGTCGTAGTCAAAGGCCTGAACAGGCGAAACCGCCGTTACCCCAGCCGAATATGCCATGCCGCTGAACTTGCCGTATTTTTCACGAAGTTCTTTCACGTAGTCTGGCAAAGCACCGATATCCTGCGCCAAGTCCTTTACTTCAAGACATATTGCTACTGGATCATGAGCCTTGTTCTTGAGCGCCTGAAGTCTCTCTTCGTTGCGACCCATCGCAATAACAGTAGCTCCAAGTTCGTTCAGAAGCAAAGCGATACCCTCACCGATGCCCGACGATGCGCCAGTGACGATATACTTCTGGTCTTTTGTAAACGAAATCATTAGAGTCCCGCCTTGCCCATGATGTCACCAAGCGTCGAAAGCGAACGAAAATCTGCCAGCTTCATCTTGACGCCAAAGTGCTTGTCAAGAAACGCCATCGTCGCCATGATCGAAAGCGAATCCCACTCATCAAGATCCGCAAGGACGGTGTCTGCGGTCAGTTCCGTGTCCGTTTGAAGGACGTCCTGCATTTCAGTCAGGAATTCATCACGTGTCATTTTATTCTCCTTTGTAGTATTTGAGCCAATGCTCAATTTGTTCTTCCCTCGTAGGCCGATTGGCTGGAGGCCGATAAGTCGTAATCCCGCCATTATACATGCCGGAAAGATCCAATGCGGCACCTGCCCATGAAAGGCCGATACCGAATGTCGCCAACACAGTCTTGCCTATCGTCTTGCCCACCTGATCACACAAGACGGTTACAACAGAGTTAGTTGAATTGTTCGCGTATTTGGAGAATACGTCAATAGGCGTTTTATCAAGAGGTATGCCTGCCTTGCCAACAATCATCTCAAGTATCTGCTTATTCGCCTGATGTACGGCAAAAAGAGAAACAGCGTCAGTTGTCCATTCAGCTGCAGCCATCGTATCCATGATAAGTTTTGGTGCGACTTCCATTGTAAACGCAAATACGTCCTCGCCCTTCATCATCGACTGATTCGGAGTCCAGATATTCCCTAACGCATCGGTTGCGGAGTACTTGAACGTATCCTTGTCATATGGCAAGCGCATACCTCCAAATGGCATAATGAGCTTGTCCCATCCTTTGCCATCGGTACCCAACACAAACGCACTTCCCCAATCCTCCTCAGTTCTAACAAGAAAAGTAGCCGAGGCCGCGTCGCCAAAAACAGGAGCAGACTTTCTGTTGTCTTGAGTTATTGTATGTGTAGGCAAATCACCCGCCAGAACAAGGCAATTCCCGACCGCACCCGATTCTATCAGTGCATGAGCATTCCAAAGTGCATACACATATCCAGAACACCCCAGATTGACGCTAAAACAGGGAATATCCTGTGATAGCCCCAATCTACCATGTGCGATACAAGCATCCGCTGGAGCGACATAGTCTGGACTCTGATTCACAAAGACAAGCGACTCTATTTCTTCACCCTTTACAGATATTTCCGACAAGAGCTTTTCTGCGGCATCAACCGCCAAATCAGTGACTGTAGTCTGCGCATCAGCCAGATAACGCCGCCCATAGCCAATCATCTTCTTCTGACGATCCAGTTTCTTCTGGTTCCCGCCAAAATACTTCAACTCATCATCAACATCTATGTAATGTTCTGGAAGTGATGTCTTCACTCCGAGAATCTTGACATGAGTAAACTTTGACTTGCTCATATGTATGCACCTCACTTGAATGTCAAATCGCAGGATGCTCCACCATCAACCATGACTTGGCTGCCGGTAATCCACCTTGCGGCGTCGGAAAGCAGGAACGCGACCACTCCAGCGACATCCTGTGGCTTTCCTGTACCCATTGGATGCCTATGGTTCATTGCAGCAACTGCAATTGGATCATTGAAGATTTCATCCGCCATTTCTGTATGAACTGCTGCGGGGCACACGGTATTGATTCTCACCTTCGGGGCCAGTTCCACGGCGGAAGCACGGGCATAGGAATTGAGAATTCCCTTGCTTGCACCATAAAGCGACTTCCCTCTCGTCGCCTGCATCGCTGCGATACTAGAAACAAAAACGATACTCTTCATACTGGCACCAGCAACCTTGCGCTTCATAAGGGAACCTGTAAGCAGAATTGCCGATGTCGCATTTGTGTCCATTATGCGACGGTAACTGGCAAGATCTATAGTCTTGATAGCAGTTAAGTATACCATCCCGGCGCAATGGACAAACTTTGAGATGCAACATCTGCTCTCCGCAACAAACTTCTCAAAGTCTGCTTGAAGCGTATCAACGTTGGACAGGTCATACGTCCAAATAACATGGTTGCCTTTGCCGCAAAGCCGCATAGTCTCTTCCAGTTTTTGCCTATTGCGTCCATGCAAAATCAAATTATCCGTCTTTGATAATTCCACTGCTATCGCCCGGCCAATGCCAGATGATGCACCTGTTACAAGTGTATATGTTAATTCTGACATCGTTATTTTGTCCTGTTCTTCTCGAAGAACGCCCAGAGATCCGCGACAGTGGTAAGGCCCTTCACATCAGGGAAGGTCAACGTAAATCCGAATTTTGAGTCTGCCAATGCGACAATCGAAAGGACCGCCAGCGAATCCCATGAAGCATAATCGCGAAGATTGGCGCCGTCTTCCACGCTCGCCTCATCAAGAATATTGGCGAGTTCATCAAGGAATGCATGTTTGTCCATTGTTATTCTCCTTTGTTTAGGTAGTTTATTGTTTCACAGAAATCAAAGTTACCACAGTTCATCACTATGCCACCATAAGTAAGCCCCACGCCAAAGCCCGAGAAACAGACCAATTTCATTTCGCGGCAAAGCGTCTCGGCATCGTTGAGCGCCATAGCAGAAGGTATTGTCGCTCCACTGGAGTTGCCATAGTTCTCGACGACATTATTCGGCATCTTATCATAGGGAACATCAAGCTTCTCCGCCAGCTTTTGCAGCATGAACCTGTTTGGCTGGTGGAAGTAGTACTTGTCGATTCCGGTGAAGTCCGTTCCAGCGTCCTTGACTAGGTCGGAAAGCATAGGCGGCACATCTGCCATCACGAAATTGAAGACTGCCGTACCGTCCATAACAAGATTGTCAGGTGCGCGTTCGTTTCCTTCCTCGTCCGCCGACATGATTGCGGTCTCTGGTGTCGAAGGCTGGCGGAAGCCACCGGCAGGGACCTTGAGCGCCATAGAACGCGTACCGTCAAAACGGACATCGGCCACGACATCTCCTGCACCAGAACGATTCTCGACAATCGTTATGGTAGCGGCGTCACCGATGAGCGGATAGCTGTTGCGATCCTTAGGCGAGACCTTGCGACTAAGCACATCTGCGTTTACGACCGCAACCTTGCTTATGCCCTGCTGCTCCAGCAATTGGAACGCCTGCAAAAGGCCAACAACGAAACCGCAGCATCCCTGCGCGATATCCGTGCAGAAGCAGTCACGGCGAAGCCCCAACTTGCCATGAAGGATGCATGACGTCGGCGGCATGAAGTGGTCAGGCGAAAGCGTCACATAGACAAGTGCGTCAATCTCCTCTGGCTTGACATTGCCAACTTCGAACAGATGCCTGAAACCATATTCCGCAAGATCCGAAGCGCACACGCCGTCCCCCACAACACGGTGGGCATTGTAGCCCATGACCATCGCCAACTTGCGTGAACGGTTTTCAGGGGCGTTGAACAGCTTCATGTCGTCTACGAACAGGCGTTTCTGTTCGGGGACGACGACCATCATGCCAGTTATGGCCTTATCCTTGAATTTGAACTTCATCTTTTCTTCGACCTCTGAACTAGTGCCTCTATTGATTCGACGTTGGCGAAGTTCTCCGGCAGTATGTCCGTGCCATCGATCTTTATTGAAAAGCGCTCGTCAAGCGTAGAGACAAGCGTCATAAGGTCAAAGGAATCGAGCATCCCCTCGTCGAAGAAGTTCTCGACCCCCTCGAACTCGAATTCGGGACGGATCTCCTTCAGGATCTCTACAATCTGCTTCTGCATTACGCATTTACCTTTCCGTTGTTTTGCCCATAGGCAAATACCGTATCTTTCAGTTCCTCAAATTCAAAGCCGTAGTGCCTATAGCGCTTGATGGCATTTTCGTTGTCGGCCTTAACCCAGAAATACTGACGCTTGGTGTTCGCTCCTGCAGCAAACATCGAGCGCATCAACCGACCTCCAACTCCATTGCCGCGAGCGCCAGGCGAAACAAACCAATACCGCAGGTATAGCGCAGCGGGTGAAAGGTCGAAGATGACGAAACCTTCTATGTCATTTGCCGCTCCACTACGTGCGACAAGAATCGACTGCGCCGCAATCCAATCCTGGACTTCTGCCAGGCAGGGTATCTGCTCCTCCTCCGCAATGAAGTTACCGGTCAAAAGCCGGTGTATTGCGGGGGCATCGGACTGCTTTGCGACTTCTATTCCCATTTCTGCGCAATACCTGATGCCTGGCGTCCGCCGCGACATGCGCTGTAGTACTGTAAGGTGAGCAAAACCCATGTTTTTGAACACCCTCTCCATTGGCTCACGCAAGGCGTTGCGCCCTAGGACATCCACCACCATCCGAACCGAACCATTAACCGAGATAAGCGACGATACATCTTTTGCCAGTGATTCGACATCTGCCGACAGGAAATAGATGCTGCTGAAGCCTTCCTGACGGCGCATCAGGAATGTAGACCCGCCTAGTTCTACATAAGAGAACGTTCCGCTTTCGCACCACCTTGTCATGCGTTTCTCGTCAGGGAAGAAGTTGGACACCATCCGTCCCTTGTCGCGTGACTCAGCCACGCAACTGGCAACCTCTTCCCATGTGCGGAAATTTGTCATGTCAGCCATTAACCTGCCTATTCAGCAACGCGCGGTCGATCTTGCCAGTACCGCCACGAGGCAGCTCGGCAAGGCGACGGAAATCCGATGGAATCATGTACTTCGGAAGTATCTGCCCTATTGCCTTGCGGAACTCCGCAGGGGTAATCTCGCGCTCACACTCGTAGAAGAACACTATAACCTTCTCCGCCTTGTTGTACACGATGCAGCCATTCGGCACAAGCTTGAGCGTATTGATGATTACATGCTCTATCTCTCCCAGTTCTATCCGGTAGCCGGAGTGCTTTATGAGCGTATCCTTGCGTCCCTTGAACATGATCTCGCCGCGCTCGTTGCGTGAAACGATGTCACCGGTTCGATATATGATTTCTGGATAGGCCGTGTTAAGCGGATTCTGCGTGAACGCCGCCGCCGTCTTCTCCGGATTGTTATAATAGCCCATGGCCAGCGAAGTGCCGCGTACGCAAAGCTCGCCCTCTTCATCACACTGCGCGGGCCTGTCCTCGGAATTGAGAATAAGGATATCCGAATTGCGGCAGGGGAATCCGATTGGCAGTGGCTCATCGTCCCGGAAGTCGCGCGTAACCTCAAACCATGTGCAGTCGAGTGTGATTTCGATTGGCCCATATAGGTTGACAAACCGCGCCCACGGGAGATTGCGCTTCCAGACATTGAACTGCTTTGTCGGGAACACCTCCCCGGCGAACCACACCATCTTAAGGTCTGGAAGAGGCATCTTCTCAAGAAGCCCCATGTTCGCCATGTTGACCATGATCGTTGGCACCCAGAATATCCAAGACACCCTCTCCTTCTTAAGAAGTTCAAGTATCTTGACCGGGAACATCGCCCAGCTGTCCGGAATGAGAACCATTGTCGCCCGCTTAGCGACCAAGAGGCACAGTTCAAAACTGTATATGTCGAAAATGACTGGGGAAAGAGAGCCAACGACAAGTCCATCCTCCAACTGCCATGTCTCAAACGCGCACTCCATGAAATCGAAGAAGCTGCGATGGTTCAAGACTACACACTTGGGTGTCCCTGTAGAACCAGAGGTATTGATGAGGCAAAGCGGGTCGGTATCTATACCCTGTTCTATGATTGCATTCAAGCGCCCGTCTGCACCATCCTGCAACTCTAGCCTGTCGAGGTCTTCCGTAAGGACAACAGGCACATCGCCAGCAATAGGCTCGATGATGCCACGATACCTGGCGTTCGTGATGATTGCCAGTGGCTGCGCCTGCTTCAGCACATTAGCAAGACGCTCCGGCGGCGTCTTGACATCCATGTTCATGTATGCGTTCCCGGAATGGATGATGGCAAGGTCGGCCACAATTGTATGGATGCACTTTGGCAGAAACACCGCTACCGGGCGCCGTGTCGTCTTATATGTAGACGCGAGCCAATCGGCTATCTTGGACTCGGAAGCCCGGACCGCCAAAAATGTGGTGCTTTGGTCTCCATCCCTGACAGCTATAGCGTCAGGGTGTGCCTCTACCGTCGCAATAAAATCCTGTATGAGATTCGTTCTCATTGATTCTCCACGTAGTTGAGTTTATTAAAGTTCGCCAATTCAATATCTTGCAGTTCGCATCTTTCCCTGCAAACAGAAAAACACTCTTCCGTGTCAATTCTACGCCACGGCTCGTCAACTCCAGGGTGGACACCTATTTCCGTCACGCCGTCAGGCAATGAATCGACGGCCTTTGAGAACCATTCCGGATCGCTGGTATGTCCAGCATTCATAAGGAAATGATCTGTCGTCTTGAATCCTGCCTTGTCAATGCGGTTCTGCATTGGCCCATTTATGACGCGCGACAAAAGACCCAACTTCCCTCCTACAACAGCCAAATCCTGGCACCGCCTGACCTTTGTGAACCCCAACTCTTCCTTCAACGCTGCCAAAGCTTTGAGGCTTTGAGGGAGCCTGTGGTTATGCCCATGTCCGTCTACATGAGAAATTGGAACCCCTGCATTCTTTAGCGCAAGATATTGCGCGCGCATCTCTCGCTTGAGGTCTTCAACCTTTATCAACCCGGCAAAATTCCTCACAATGAACTTACGCGTCTGCCAAAGCCGTCCAGTAGACGGGTCGATCATACTCGGTATCTCTTCCGGCCTGCACATCGGTATTTCATCGACCAGATAGAAATGCACCCCGAATGAAAACTGCTGGTGGGATTTGGCATATTCAACCGCCTTTGCAACAGCTGGCATTCCTGCCATGAGTGTTGCACTCGTTATGGCGCCACACTCAAATCCCCTAATCGTCCACTCAACTGTGTGATCACTCAGTCCAAAGTCATCTGCGTTTATAATTAACCGTCTCATAGACAGACTCAATCCATCGCAATCGCTTCTTCTTCCGTAAGCCTATGGGCAAAATATGGAGACTCTACATGCGGTATCATATCTGACCTGAAATTAGGATCATACTTTCGCCAAGGTCCATATTCATCATCAAGAATGGCCTCAGCATTTTCAGGGATGTCGACAGTGACACCATGAACAACCATTTCTTTTATGCCCGTCGGCGCAGAAAATTGAAACTCCAATGCAGAATTGTCTCGCGGTGTTGGATAGTTGCGACCCTTAAACCAGCGCAAGTACCGAACTGTGAGCTTCTTTTGCGTATCATCCAGATACTCGCTCTGAAATACATCCATTGACAAATCAACCTTAGGGTCCATCACCGTAAACTCCAACATCCGCCCCTGAAACTTATAGGCATATACAAAACGATATCCTTCAGATAGAAATCCTCTTAGAGCATTGGCAAGCGAGCCGTATTCTGGCAAAACAGAGAAATCAAAATCGGCATCCCCTTTTATAAAACCACCATCACGAACAAAACCAAGCAACGTCCCCGCATCGCAATAATATGGTATGCGATGCTTCATGAACACGGAATGTGCTCTCGCAAGGATATCATATCCGTGTTCACTCATCAGCTTCCTTGCCTTAGGCAGCCGATAACTTAGCCAAATCGGCTTGAGGATCTTAATGTACACTTTTTCCCCAAGCCACGTCTTCTTGAGGATATTTTTCAACAAGTCGTTGATTTGAAGTACAATTGGTTTCTTCATAGTTAAAGGTCTTTAATTATTGCTTTCAAAACCGTAGTGGAAATCCCTTCCGTTCGTGGCAGGGTCACGACTTCCTTGCCATTCTCTCCACACCACATGAACAACTTCTGAAACCTCTCGTTCGTATGTTCAGGACCGACAACAAGAATGTCAAAGTCAACATCCTTAACTGCATCGACACCGACAACATCGTACGGTATCGCCTTATCAACAGTCCGCAGAGTTTCGATCATCTTCTGCCGCGTCGAGAAGTCATACACCCTCTTGCAGCCCTTCTTGTATTTCTCAATCATCTCATCTACCTGAAGCATCACATAGATCTTGCCGCTCTCGCCGACGAGCTCTCTGATTCTCCTGAACAGCTCAAAATGCCCAAAGTGGAGCAAGTCAAAGACACCAAATGTAATGGCCGTCTTGCCATTGTAGTTACTCATTTATGCATTGCCTCCGTTATTGCATCATACAGCTCGTCATACTCCTCCAGTGCCACAACATCAGGATTCTCGGCTCTTATCTTCTCCGGAGCACGGAAGAGGAACCCCGCCTTTGACGCACGAATCATCTCAAGATCGTTGTAACCATCACCTGCGGCAATCGTCTCAACGCCCATACAAGACTGCAATCCCCTTACCGTGTCGCGCTTGGTATGCGCCGAGCGGAGACTATACCCAATCATGTAACCATCGGCATCAACTTCCACGTCATTGTGAAATAGCGTTGGCCAACCCAACTTACGCATCAATGGACGACCAAAGATATCGAACGTATCGGAGACAACCACAACCTGACAAACCTCACGAAGCCGTGCGATAAACTCCCTTGCACCGTCGAACGGTTCGATAGTGTTGATTACCTCGACCACCTTATCGATTGTGAATCCGTATTTCCTCATAAGGTCAATGCGATAATGCATCAACTTGTCGAAATCAGGCTCATCGCGTGTGGTACGCTTGAAATCTGGGATGCCCACTTTGTCGGCAAACGCAATCCAATTTTCAGGCGTCAATACCCCTTCCATATCAAGACACACTATTGTCATCGCCTTATCCTCATTTCCCTAAAAGTTCTTCATAGGAAATTTTCATTCCCGATGCAATGGCTGGCCATGAATATTTGCTCTCAACCAGTTTCCGGCCACGTTCCCCCATCGCATTTCTCTCTTCATCACTCAAGTCCGTTAACTCCCGCAAAGCGAGATCCATTTCATCCCAACTACCCGTATTTCTTGGCATTTCGACGTGCCAACCGCATTTCTCTGTTTCCAATTCATGCCAAGGCGTACCCCTTGTCGTTATAGTCGGCAATCCTGCATACAACGCCTCGGCGACAACGATCCCGAAATTCTCAGAATAACTCGGCAGAATAAATGCATCAGCTCGGCGATATGCTTTCCACTTCTCCTCGTCAGGTAATGCGCCCGTAAAAATTATACTGTCATCCAATTTTAGTTCCCTAACACGGGCAAGAACTTTATCTTCATAATCCTTTTCTGCTTTCTCCTTAGCCGTATAAACAAGTTCCAACTCCCATCCAACAGGCCGAACCCTCGCCCATGAGTCAACAAGATTCAACAAACCCTTCTTCTCGTGCATTCTGCTTAAAAATAACGCCCTACGCTTCCCATTAAGGTCCTTGATTCTCGGAGGCATCGTTTCAGGCACATTCACACCGTTGGGACTCATGATTATCTTTTGCATAAACCCCAGCCTGCGGCACTGATCCATTTCACTTTTTGCCGTCACATGCAATGCTATTGCATGCGAAAGATCCCTCCCTTGGTATGTTAACAGTGCAAGCTTCTTCTTGAGCCATTTTTGACGTAACGACCAGACTTCCAATGTCCCTCTCGGTGCCAAAATATATGGGATGTTCCGTCGCCTAGCTTCAACCACTCCAAAATGCAGCATCAACTGCCAAATGCTATGTATATGAACTAAATCTGGCTTGACTTCATCCATAACCCGTCCAATGGCTTTAGACACTCCAAGCCACTTCATCTTACCTATGCATTGAAAATGCACTACCCCCTTCACCCAGGGCACTCCCAAGGGTTTTATTGCAAGTAGATAAGTGTCAACTCCGACTTCCTGCAACCCAGAGACCAATCCCTGTACACTCCTAGAGGGGCCTCCGCCTGTCCGGGAAATTGAGGATACTATATGCAAGACTTTCATTTACTCAATCCGCTCAAATCAATATACGACCCCAATTCATAATTGAATGATTGAGGATAAAAGGCATTGCAACCATTCCCACCGGTAAAAGTTAATTCGCCAAATACAATCCGCTTCCCACCAAGTACATATAGATCGACACGGCACTGCGGGAAATCACATGCGAGTTTCTGTGCGACATAAATCATTTCGTCAAGACATTCTGGTTTCTTGACAACATCCGTTTCCTTGCATGGATGCAAACTGCCGCGCCCTGGCATAAAGTTCCATTTCGCATCATATATATTACGATACCGCACTATCCCATCAACAATCTTTGGCTTGGAATAGCCGACCTCTTGCACAATGGGCCGACTATTGGACAATGACTCTGTGAAATCAACCCAAATGTATTTGGTTACGCCCCTGAACGTAAAAAGTTTGTAATCCCTCAAAACTGGTGTTTCTGAATCAACCAAAAACTTCTCACAGATAATCTGCGGCTTTATTTCATGATACTGCCATTCGCGGCCCACCCTGGAAAAATCACTCCGCAACCATTTGCGCATTTTTTTCTTAGCCAGATTCCAATCAATCTTTGACTTGTCCGGACAGATAATATTCCAACCCGAACCATGCGTGGCCTTCAAGACAAATTGACCAGGCAAATCGGCAAATGGTATCATGTCTACATCATCGTATACGTCAATACACTCGGCAAGATACTTTTCTCCTATGCGATCTTTAACAAACTCCCGCACCGCCCACTTGTCTGCACACGTCACCATAACAGGATTTCGATAGTGCAATTTAAGCCACTGTAGCTTTTCATTGAAATCCATTGGCGGATCAAGGTGCAACCGCTTGCCTGTCATTACATTGTATTGGAAACGGATATATTGTTCATCAGAGAGCAGGTTCGTCAACCCACTTCTCCTTGCAACTGCCCAAGCCATTCTTTGAATTCTGGACATCAGTTATAAATCTCCTTATAGTTGTGACCCTTATACTTTCTTGAATCAATATATGAACGTAGATATGCACCTGATACCAATCTTTGGAAGCGATTTATCCATTCAGATATCTTTCGAATTCTCTTGGTTGCTCCATAACGCAGATTAATCCTGTCGGCCTCATCTGTCGTCCGATTCTTGACATGATGCTCCGTTATCGTGCTTGCCGTTTTTGATTGTTCATGCAACCTAAAGCACCAAAGATATCTTTTCATTGTATGAAGACATATTCCCTTCTGCCAGAATCTTCGCCACAAATCCACATCCATCACATAATGAGCATCAACATCAAATCCACCAACCGACCTGAGGTTGTCTAGCAAAAAGACAGAACTTGGTCCGTTCACGGGAGATGCCGGGGCAAACCTCCCCAAAAATGGCCACACCCTCACACATCTTGAACATCTCCACACATTCAACTCGGCATCCCCATACACCGTACTCCCTGCGAGCCACTCGCACTTTGGATGGCTGTTCAAGTATTCAAGAATGGCTTTTATCGCTCCTGGCATTAATATGTCATCTGCATTAAGCCAGAAACCGTATCTTCCTCTCGCATGTGCAAAACCCTTGTTGAAAGCATCAGATTGTCCTTTGTCCTTTTCTGAGACCCACCATGCAATTGATCCTAAATGCTTCTTGATTACATCCGTAGAATTGTCTGCTGAGCCTCCATCAACAACAATTAATTCGCATAAATCGAAGCCATCCTGTTCGACAACCGACATGAGTGCCGTTTCAAGGAAGCGACCATAGTTGTAATTTGCCACAATAATACTAATCAATGGTTGTATCATTTAACAAATCCTCATAAACCTTACGCATATTGATTGCATAATTTTCCCAAGTATAATTCTCTTTCATCATCTTTGACGCATTTCGTCCGATCTCTTCGCGTTCATTTGGATGCTCTATAAGCCACTCGATCTTATCAGCAATGGCATTTGCATTTTTCATAGGAACAACGCAGCCATTAATACCATCAGTGATTGGCAAACCACTTTGATATGTTGCTACAACTGGTAGCCCCGCAGTCAGAGCCTCCATACCGCTCTGTGCGCAACCATCGGCTAGAGAGGGGAAAAGATAACAATCTGCTCTAGCTAAGAAATCCTTTAACTCATCCTGCGGCTTTTGACCATGATAAACAACTGGCAACTCTGCATATTTCTCAAGCAAGATTCTTGGTGCTTCTACTCTACCAACTATATCATATTCAACTTTCACACCCCTATCCACCAATACTTTCAGAGATTCCAAAATATATTCTGCTCCTTTCAACAGAATGAATCCACCTGTAAATAGAACACGAAATGTATCATTGCAACTATAATCATCCTTTAATCCTTGAAAGTCTTCACGTACCCCCAAGTAAACCACTCGAAGTTTAGAAGCTGGATACCCTTGTTGAATAAATGAATCGCGTATATGATATGCATTGACTACGATCATATCAGCTTCATTACAATCCCTAATCACATTAGTCCATACACCCACATCTGGATCAATCGTAGGCTTAAGCCCATATTTAGCGCAGTCGTCCCACAAATTCCTTTTACTAGCAGCCGGATGCAATGCACTGTGATCAACCAACACTTTCATACCATGTCGCTTAGCATACCTAATAGCGCCACCTTGTCCGGCACCACTCCGGACATGAAAAATCTCCCCGCCATGCAAATGACGCTTGCTATACCATCCAAAGAAACTCCAAATATACTTGTACAACTTTCTATAAACGCCATTGAAACACCTATCTAAAATCAGCAACACTTGATTCAAAAATTCTGGCGCATAGCAACTGCATACTTTTATCTTCGCATCATGAATCTGCCTCTTTCTTATAGCACCAGTCAACTTTTTCCCTCTCAAAAAGGCCAAGAAACGAAGAATCGCCGATTTTTCATTTGTCGGCACATAGCCACAAATAAAACTTAGATTGTCCACTTCCTTCGCAACACTCTGCGCCGACGAGACTAAATGCAAGGGTCCAATGCCGCATGATAGTATAACTTTCATTTTAACATCCTATAGCAAGATTATTAAAACGACGACTATTGGCCTCCTTTTGAGATAGCAAGCAAAGTATTATTATCACTACCTCTGGAATGCGGTTTCCTGCAGGTGAAAACATAATGTCCCATACAAAAATTGGTATGCCTAGCGATAAGTACCCGAACAACTCCGGTATCGCATCAAGATTTCTAATTAGGGTCTTGAGCAATAACGCCAGTACATATGCCCAAAACAACAAACCGAACACTCCATGCCACATCCAATATGTCATCAAATGCGAATGCGCCGGAATCCTTTTACGAATCCCTGGATGATTTGTAAAAAATTGCAACGCTCTTGCATAATCTTCCGGAGCACCATACTTATTTAGAAATTCAAGGTAAAGACCATCATAATCTATTGCCCATGATCCCCTACCGACAATTGGATGCTGTGATGCGGCATATCCGCCAACAAAGAATTCTATTCGCCCTGCCATTATCATGTGCAAGGCTGAACTACTGCCCCTTGTTTGCATTTCATACTTCCTTTGCTCTTCCTCTCCAAGGCACCCTTTCGTAACGGCATATTGATATAAATACTTGGCTCCCAACATCACACACAGCAATGCCATCCCTATAAAAATAAAATGCCTTTTTATAAATCTCCCTCCCTTCTTTGATTGTTTCCCAAAATAGACCAACACCAAGGATACTGCAAGGGCGAGGAATCCAGATCTAGCACCTATATACAATGAATACGCAGCCACTCCAGCAATTGACAATATGCAATATAAATAAGGTGTAGAAACAAACCAAGCACGAACGGGCAATAAGACGAAATGATCAATTAGACCTTTCCAATACAACTTATAAGCAATCGTCTTGTCTATAGCTTGTTCAAGCGACAATTCATCGTCAACAGAAGAAGCTCGCTGGAAAAGAAACGTAGAAAGCACATACGATAATGCGCATCCTAAAATAAACCATCTTGTCGCCTTTACATTTCTCCTTAAAAGATGATATAAGCATATCACATTACACAAATACACGACAGGAGTTGCGACACCCTTTAATGAAAATATTAAGTTGATTCCATTATATATATCTGCAAAAACAGCCCCTAAAAACCACAGCAACAGCAACGATATCAAAGTTATAATACCATCACGCCGAAAATTTGGCATCTCTCGCGTTACAACAAATGGTGTCGCGCAGATAAAAGCCAGCTCTGTAATCGCTAAACTTCCTCCGATGCTGATACGTGCCATAGAAAAAAGCCCAACCCAGAACAAAAGAACAGCGTTTTGACGCTCATCCCTTATCGAATACATTTTCTGATTATCAATCATTTCTACCGTATCTTTCAGACGCTTTATAACAACCTAACATGTGCCTTCAGGACACCTCAGAATCCTTGCTACTAGGATGCCATCAATCTCTTAATATACATTTTTACCTTAAGAGTTAAATACAACCTATCGTCCGTATCAAAGAGAAAATTCCATGCAGAAATAAACATCACAGAAATCGAACAAAAAGACAAAACCACTAATCTCACAAACGACTGAGCCATGACTGTCTGTAGAAAAAGCCCAGAAACAATCCCTACAATCGAAATACAACACAATGGCAAAACGACAAATCTAAGCCAGTATCTTGCGCTTAATCCAGTATACAATCTTGCGACAAATACATCTGACAAGCATGCTAAGACTGTTGTAATTATCAATGCAATGCAAACCATGTATGGTTGTCTACAAATTAAGATCGTCACCATGGACAAAGGAATCGCCGTAAGACACGCAGTTCCCCTGAATAATTGGAACCAAGCGACCTTGCCAACAGCTCGGACCGCCTGCCCCTGACCAAGTGACAACTTTTCCAAGACAACAACGACAAGCCAACAAAGGCATAGAGATTCTGCATGTTCGGGGGGATTTTTAAGCCATACCTTCAACACTTCTGAAATCTCAAGGCCTATAGGAACCGCAAAAACCATCGTTAACAACGTCCCGAATTTACTCGCAGTATATGCTAGTTTTGTCATACGTTTCATATTTCCTTCGCCGTAAGCAGTTGTCACCGCTGGACCAAACGCCCCATTCAGTGCACCTGTTAAGGCAGCCGCCTCTCCCCCTACTGTCGATCCTACAGTATAAGCTGCGTTTACCTTTGGCCCGAATATCTTATTAACAATAATTTCAAGACACTGATGACGCGCAAGATAACCTATTCCTCCAAAAGCCTGCCACCAAGCATAGCTAGCCAACTGCTTAATTTTTTTTAAGTTCATTATCGAAGACAGAACCATTCTGCATTCAGGAAAAACTTTGAGTGCACGAACACAAATTACCATTTGCGGCACAATAGCAATAATGCACATTGCACACCCATACCCCAACAACCAATCCCTTTCAATAGTAGTCATATAATAAACAAAACCAGTTCTGAAAAGGACCTGCGTTAAGCTATATGCCGTTAGCTCAGCTATATACTGTTTTGCAGTAAACATAGCCTGAAAAGGGACATTGATCATGCTTATAAAACAGGAAATCATGGAGAAACGCCAAAGCCAAAGACATGTTTCAATTCTAGATGCTGGTATTGTGAGCCAGCCGGTGGTTATCGCCATTTTCCCTAACGGATAGCCAAGAGCAACCAGAAAAAGTGGAAGAATCGTATGAATCATAACACCTGTAGTAAACCATTCACGACATTCAGATATTGCTCTCGTTTTATCTGTTGTAGCGTTCGCCTTTCCGATTGAGTAAGCGTAAAATCTACTTAACGCTGCACTAAATTGGATATTTATGAAGCTTACAAATAGCACAAGGCTTCCTACAACGCCAAACAACCCAAACTTCTCGTGCCCTAAGGCCATCAAAACCCACCTTGTAGAGAAAATACCGCACAATACGCCTACAAGTGTTCTTCCGTAAGTTGCAAGAACATTAACAACTATTCTCTGATTTGGGGACATGCTAACCTTGGAATGTCTAACCTCTTGCCAAAAAACTCAACCATTCATCCTTATTGCGACTTAAATACCATTTATGGTTCGAGTAGTCCTTATAAAACATTGGCGCCATAGTGCTTTCCCATTGAACAACAGGCGTCTTCCAATCGCCGTAAAGCTTCTCTAAAACAACTTCATAGTTATCAGGCACAAACGTTGTCACCCCATGAATAGATAGAGTTGCCAAGTTTTTAGGTATTGGCCAATAAAAAACTGGCCAGTAAATGTTCTTTTTATCCGTGATATGGCATATTGATCTTCTGTCATCGTCAAAATGCAATTGAAAAAAATCTATGCTTACCTCTTTGTATCGCATTGAGAACTCGTGTAATTTATTGTCAAGCAACAAGAATCTTTCAAAAACAAACCCCTCATTCTCCAAAGACTCAAAAAAAGGTTTTACTTTCCCATTTTCGGGCATCATCGCAAAATCTATATCCTCATCGTGTGGAATAAAGCCACCGTCTCGCACAAATCCCAACAAAGTGCCAAAAGCAGCATGATATGGCATAGAGACGCTCACAGCCACTTTGTATATCCTCTCGACAGCTTCATAACCGTAACGCCGGATAAGGCGACGTTTAATCTTCAACACATGTACAGCAAACCATCTAACAAATGGATACAACAGCCTTTTGAGAATAGCATTTTCTCGTAACTTTATCCGCAAGTTCCTTAAAACGTCCATGTTAAGGTTCTTTCAATTAGACATGGTTATATGCCCTGTGAAACAAATGCTCAGGTATTCGACTTTCTGGAGGTGGAAGTTCTCGCCAATTACCAAACAACTGCGTCAAATACAACTCCGCCATCGATGGAACAGATATACTTCCATCTTCAAATGGCACGACACGTCCTTCACCAAACATCCCCTTAGCAAATATTCTGTCTGTACGCATTTTAAAAAAGGCAAATTCAGCCACAGACTTACTTGTAGCATAAGGCCATCGCATAGCATATGTATCATATAATTCCATCATGGCATCATTATCAGCAGTCCGTGGATAAAGCCATGAAACAAAAAATCCAAGTATCCGACATGCTGCATATACAAATGGCCGACTCTTGCCAGTCGCCTCTTTCGTAACTGTTGAACTATTCGGAAATCTATATAATTGGCATAAACGTAATGCACGTCGTCCGAGCCACCATTTTTTGATATCGCAAATTGACGTAGGTAGCCCATCCAAAATGAATATATCAATGGACGGCTCTCGATCCGTATCAATTCTTGTCGCTTGTCGCAATTTATCAAGGAGTCCACTCTCAAAATTCAATATT
This sequence comes from Kiritimatiellia bacterium, assembly GCA_045636065.1. Classification (GTDB taxonomy): domain Bacteria; phylum Verrucomicrobiota; class Kiritimatiellia; order RFP12; family UBA1067; genus RGIG5050. Next base: position 25,233 of record JAZTWW010000046.1, read on the forward strand.
TTCCCGAAATATATAGACGACCGTCTTTCTACGCCACCTCGAATAAAACGCATATTTTTAGGTAATTCGTCATTAATGATTGCAACAAGTTTATTAAAGTCTTCTCGCGGCATTGCAACGTCAAAATCATCATCCCACGGTATAAAACCCTTGTGTCGAATTGCACCCAAAGCTGTGCCTCCAATTGCAAAATACAAAAGATTATGCTTTTGGCAAATTCTAGAATATTCGTGGAATATTTTTAATACTTCCAGCTGATACGGTCTCAAATCCCAACTTGGCATCATCTTCTCCTAAATGAGATATTGCCGCGCACATGTCAGCAATCGGAGTAGATTTTTAGAATTATCAGAAGTCCAAGCACTGCTTGAACTTTCTTGTTTTTGAATATTATTAATAAGATCTGCTAGTTCATAACGCAATCCATCTCCGACAAAAGAACAAAACACGCGTCTTGTTGTCTGTCCCATATCATTTCTAACCTCAAAATATTCGGTTTTCCACCAAGGGCTTGGAACATAAATATAACCAGTCGTTCCCGCCACAGTCAAGGCTCCCTCTGACTTTGCAGACAAGCCTACCGTGAAGATTCCTGTCGCGGAGGGATACTTGATCATACCCGTCGCAAAGGACTCAACGCGATCACTTGGGTCACGAAGCGGATGAATCGTCATTTGTGATGGGTCAGCCGGACCGAGCAACTTGATAATCGGACAGAGTACATACGAGGCAAGTTCAGATATCGCGCCACCACCCATTGCCGGATCGTACTCACGAAGTGTCTTATCGAGCGTTAACTTAGTAAAGACGGCGTTCACTTGGCGAATCTTGCCAATCACGCCCCCCTTCGCCAAGTTGACAAGCCGTTTGAAGCATGGGGCAAAGGCTGTCTTAAGAGCCTCCTGAAGAACAACACCGTTTTTCGACGCCAAGGCATAGAGATCCTTTGCTTCTTCATAGTCAAGCGTCAATGGTTTCTCGCACAGGACATGCTTCTTTGCCGTTAGCGCCTTACGCACATAGTCGGCATGGAATGGATGCGGTGTGGCAACATAGACGACATCGACAGATTGCAACATCACGTCAAAATCTGAATATGCATCCTTAATCGAATGCTTCGCGGCAAACTCATCTGCGAGATTTCGCATTGGATTGCATACGGCATCAAACACGATGCCTGACACAAATCGACTTTCGACGATAAACCGATTGGCTATTCTCCCACAGCCGACGATCCCACCGCGGAGAATGTGCCGCGAATCATTTCGGATCATTGTCGAGCTAATGCCCTTCGTTCGCGGCAGATAAACCACTTCGCACCATTCTTTCAGATAATCATACTTTCCGAGCCAGTCGTCGCCAATGACAAAAACATCTATGCCGTAGCGCTGTACGTCTTCAATCTTCTGCCCCTCATATTCTTCAACAAATATTACGTCTGCCATCCCACTATCCTTGACTTGCCCCATCCGTTCGATGAGACTTTGCACAACATTCAGCTTGCCGCGCTCACGATCGTAATTTTCGCTTGTGACCCCAACGAAGAGCTTCCCGCCCGTACCGCAATACATTCGTGCTCTTTCCAGAATGCGGCGATGCCCATCATGAAAGAAATCAAATGTTCCGTATGTTATCACATTAGCCATTCTTTCTACTCCTTTCAAACTCTAATTCGTAATGTTTAGCACCGCCAACACCCAGCAATATACGAGCAATCCTCATATGAGCGCATACAAACTCCGCCCATATGTGGCAACAATGTTCAGAAATATGCGACGATTAGGGGACATTACTTTTCCGGCACCAATTGCGCGGCATCCAACTTATACATCAGCATACTCGCGAACATCAATTTCCTGACAGCATCTTCTTTACTGATCATCATGTCCTCATGTGCTTTAGGATTCCTTATGGCACTCATCGCCCCAGAAAACATCATCATATATCCACGCTGCGTATCTTTATTGGTCTGAGTATCAAGATTACCCATGAATCCTCTCTGTCACGTTCCACGGGCGGCTTTCCTCTTCTTCCTTTGTCATTGGACGACATTCCAATATTCTACAAGGATTCTCCGTCGAGAACAAATCTATCTTGTTTAGTGCCATAGGCATAATTCGATAGTCTTACACTTATATCATTTGGCATTGTTTTTGAGTTTTTCAACCAACACAAATGATGCCAAGAATTCTGAATACTTTATCACGAAGCGCAAATACTGCCATAAGAATGCTAATGATATCATAATGTTCAATATCACAGCCACGACTACACATGGCCAAGATGAGCCTGATTCCACAAGTATCACGACAATTGGAAGCAGTGCGAAAACTGATGTCATAAAAAGCACTCTGTTCAGGCCATAATACGCCATGTAATTCATGCCAGCAGGCGGTTCTCCTCCAAAGCGTGCTTGAGCAATGAGTCGCAATTCCCTCCGAGAATCCTCGCATGGCCTATAACCGAAAATATGTTCAAATGTCTCATACATGGCCTTTGCTTTATCGCGTATTGAGGATGGAATCTCCGTCTCAGGATTCATTGCATCAATTACGCCTGCGAATGGGTGTTTCATTCGTGATAGGTGCTTTCTAGCAAATGTATGCTCAACCAGCAAACTCGAAAGCGCATTGGCTAGATGACCCGCTATGTAACCAAGAATGACAACAACAAAATACGACCACTTTGATGCCTCCATCCAAGAAAACAGTACTTGCGCCTTACCTGGGCAAAAGGCGTACAAGTAAAGCAACCCCACACCAAGGAAGGCAAAGCCAGACACCCAATAGCAAAACAAATCGTAAAATGTCGCTCTATTTGATAGTGTGCTAGACATATCTACTTTTTTTTATCGCTAATCGCACAAACAAGAAATCGTTGGAATTCCGTACGCAATAATCAGTTTTTCAACCAAAAGCACCGGATTATCCGGTGAGAACACACGCTGCATCAAGGTCTGCCCATCAAGTTCGATATTGAATCGCGACTGCACCTTAGCTTTGACTGCATTATTGACTTCCTTAAATGCACTCAAAACAGCATCTGCATATTGACGCGACTTCATACGCGACTCGGCCACACGCCATACTGCAGGATGAGATATACCTTCTGTGCCGTAAAAATCTTGAGATGCCATCATTCGCAATGACATTAACTTCTTTATAATTGCATTTGCATCCTCAACGTTCATTCGCTGATTTGATCTCGTTGGCAAATGTGCTACGCGCACATCACGAACTTCATTTTCAAGCGAATGCCAAACCGCAAACGCCAACAACTTATCAGCAAGCTCCGACACCTCCGGTGTATCACCGTCCACACGATGCTTGCTGTACAACTCTAAAACCCGCAAAATTAAATCATCTATCTCATCAACCATGTCTTACCATATAAATAGAATTCTTTCCGGACTTTCCGCTACACTGGTAGCAGGCTTATATCCAAGTATGCGTAAATATTGGTTACGTTTCTACAAAATGTGATCTTCTCACAAATTACCGTCGCCGTACGGCGCTATAAAACAACCATGCACCATTTGCACAACTGACTATTCGACAGTGTAGTATCCACCAGTTTCCTTGTTGCCACGACACCCGATTGAATCCAGTATCTTGGTGTGGACAGTTCACGCGAAAGTATAGCCTGGGATTTCCCTTTCAATGCAATCAAAGCTAATAGGGATAAGCCCTATTAAAGGCCTTCGCGCATGCCACCTTGCGGTATGACTTCATGTTCTGCAAAGTATTCTTGCCTGTGAAAATACTGTAGCGGCAGGGATGCCTTCTGTTTTGCCGGAGCGGAGTTCGTCAAGTCTTGTACGGCATTCCGCTAGCCACGCTGATTCAATTTCCAGATCAGTTGCGTTGCATGCAGGCATAAATCTGCGGTTTTCGTTCACGATGTTCGTCTCGCTCGGTTTGCTTGGGACTACATAGTCCGAACGAATTCACGTACTTTTGATTCTATCTTCTGCTTGACTTCTTTCCAAGTCATGTGGACTAGCATCTCTGGCATTGGATCAGGCTCGGCGTCATCGAAATATGTCAACCCTCTCAAGGCAAAAGAAAACTCTGTAAGGGAATACTTGCTTTGATACAGGTCAAACATTTCCTTCAGCGAAAATCTGTCCAAGAGGAATGATATATCGACAAAATCCTTCTTTCTGCCTCGGTTGGCTGTAGCAGAGATCTTCATAGGTACGATATCAAGGATATCCGCAAGTTTCACGCCATCCTCAACAATTGGAGCTTTCAACCATGGGTATGGATAATTCACAAAATCGACCTTGACCCCATCTACTCTTAGAAACTGCATCTGCCCATTATCTCTTCCTTCTGCGGAATGCCCAGAATTCAAAAGCAGTGAGCGAAATGAAATATTTTCATCAAAACTGCCAAAGAGATCAAGATCTATTGATTTTCTGTGTCCAAGAATCAGTGCAAGCGCAGTACCGCCGACAAGACGGATGTCTGCGGCAGCAGGCAACGACTGGATATCCCTCAATATATCCAGGGTGCTGGCGAGGACTGTTTCTGTGTGTAGCATCTGAAGTTCTCTCTCGGTTCATTGGCTACGCAGGCGATAAAGGATAAGGCCATTGGTTCAAGGGTGCGCAAGGATTTGGCAGTATCTATCACTTCTGGAAGGCCGTATGTCTTGAATGCAAAGCGCAAGTCGTCAACCGTGCCCCTTTCGAGGACACGCTGGACGACGTACTTCCTGTGCTTCGCCAAATCCAAATCATTGGGATCGGCATCCCAAAACAGGTTCGGCGAAAATGTAGATGTGTTGGACATGGTTATCTGATTGGTTTGCATTCTCAAGTCTGTGTGTATTATACCATACTTTGCGACAAGGATGCAAGTGAGCAAATGTAAATAATAAAGGGCTATTTGGATACCGTTGGGGCGCAAGAAAAAGGTAGAGGGCTATATGGATACCGGTGTGGGAAAAGAAAAATGTGCAAAAGCTCCGCTATCGTCAAGTATGCGGGATGCTTGACGTCTAGTGCCAATTGTAGGATGGTTTGGCATTGGATTTGCCCGGGAACCGTTAGGTGGTTCAAGGGGCTAATATAATACCATTTTAGGTGGGGAAGTTCAAGTAGAATTAGTAGGGTTTTTCAGAGGGAGGGGATGGGGGCTGACGCGATTGGTGAGGGGACTTAATTATCGCTGACTGTTTGAATTGGCGCTGACGCGCGACCACGAAAATTTGCTTGTCGGGGTATTGGCGCTGACGCGATTGGGGGATGGACTAAATAATGGCAAAAAGTTCGATATGGCGCTGACGCGCGACCACGAAAACTGCTTAAGGCGAATCGCGCCCACGGCGCGATTGCAGCGAGCGGGTCGCTTCCCTGCTTGAAGACCGCGACTGAACTCCCCTTCACTTGGGTCGACTGTAATCTGAGCGGTCTTCGCAGGAAGCGACTCGCTCACTGCAACCCTTCGGGTTCTCGCCTTAAGCAGACACGAAAACCGCCTTCGGCGGACACGAAAAGGCTGGAAATCATTTGCTTGGAATCTGCATAGCGGTACTTCAATGCTACAAAAAGAGCATGGGATTGGAAATGTTGGGCATGGTTGACTTGGATGCTGCAAAAAGAGCATAGCGGCACAATGGAGAATATCAAAACATGCCGCCAACTTCAGATGTAGGGGAATAACTTGCTCACATGGCGCATGGGGCACAATGGGGTTTATCGATATATGCCGCCAACTTAGGCAGGGTGAGACGTAAATTAATTGCTTGTGGGGGAGTGGGTGCTGATGCGCAGACACGAAAAGGCTGGAAAATTTTTACTTGGCATGGGACTAGTGTCACTTCAATGCTGCAAAAAGAGCATGGCGGCACAATGGAGTATATCGGAACATGCCGGTAACTTGGGATGTAGGTCAATTACTTGCTCTGATGGCGCATGCGGCACAATGGGGGTTATCGACATATGCCGCAAGCTTGAGGAACTCGAGCGTAGAGCAGAGTCGCAGGTTAATTGCTTGCTCCAAAGGCGCATGCGGCACGAGGGGGTCTATCGACATATGCCGCAAGCTTCGGGAGCACTAAGAGAATGCTCTCTTTCACACTGCAATAATGCTTTCTGTATCACGGTGCAATAAAGCGTTTTTTTACGGTTGAATAAAGCTTTCGGTCTAAGGCCCATTGTTCAACTACGGCCTTTTGGCATGCACCGAAATTAACCAAAAGTCCGATTTTGCCACCGGTTATCCGAAGATGGTTCTATTATTTGCTCAATGGTGGAAATACTATATACCCTTTTGCAACATGCACGTGATTATTTGCCCATTGGAGCAAACGCCATGCTCATTTGCAGCATGCAAGTCACCCCATGCTCAAGAGTTCCAGTAACATGCTCTTTTGCAGCATAACAGGTGATTGTTCGCAAATTCTAAGCAAGATTTTCCAGCTTTTTCGTGTCCGCCGAAGGCGGTTTTCTATCTGCTTAAGGCGAAAACCCGAAGGGTTGCCGGCTGTCGCGGAGCTTCCTGCGAAGGCCGAGCATATGCAAGTGATGGATCCGTGAAAGAGTTGATACTGGCCTTCAAGCAGGGAAGCGACGCGACAGGCGCAATCGCGTCGCAGACGCGATTCGCCTTAAGCAGTTTTCGTGGTCGCGCGTCAGCGCAAATGCAAACATAAGCAGGTTTCGTGGTGGTCGGTTGCGCGTCAGCACCAATGCGGATAGTGCGATAAATTAGGTGTCGCTTACGGCACAATAGGGTCTATCGACATATGCCGCCAACTTAGGCAGGGTGAGAGAACACCTGCTTTCACGGTGATCCAAGCACGAGACTATCTATGATGACGATATTGTGTTTCTATAAAGCATTCTGTCCAAACATCATCTCGCCCATTGTTCAACTACGGCCTTTGGGTATGCACCGAAATTGACCAGAAGTCCGAGCTTGCATCCGGTAATCCGAAGATAGTTCATCAGCTGCTTCCTATGCTCCTTTACCAGTTCGGACACGGCCTTAATTTCGACTATGATCTTGTCGTAACAGAAGAAGTCCGGTATATATGTCTTGTCGATTGGCGCACCTTTGTAGAATAAGCGCAATTCCTTCTTGGCCTCAAAAGGTATGCCCCGAAAGACAAACTCCCTTTCAAGGCATTGCTGATAGACCTCCTCAGCAAATCCGTTCCCCATCTCTGTGTAAACCTCAAATATCGCACCGCGTATGAGATAGCATTCATCTGGATATGTCATATTGTTTTTCATGACATGTATTATACCAGAATTTGACGCTTCTGCGCCAGCATTTTCGTTGCCAAAGAATCACCCCCCTCATGTCGTTAGCCCTCATACCTAATATTCCTTGAGTTGCTTCCATAATGAGGCTCAAGATGATCCTTTGCTGCACATCAAATAAATGCAGGCATCTTGTGCTTCAAGCAAGTGTCCGCCCAATGGTGCAAATACCATGCTCTTTTGCAGCATGCAAGTCACCCCATGCTCAAGAGTTCCAGTAACATGCTCATTTGCAGCATGACAGGTGATTGTTCGCAGATTGCAAGCAAGATTTTCCAGCTTTTTCGTGTCCGCCGAAGGCGGTTTTCTGTCTGCTTAAGGCGAAAACCCGAAGGGTTGCGGCTGTCGCGGAGCTTCCTGCGAAGGCCATGCACATGTAAAGTGGTGGATTAGTGAAAAGGTTGAAACTGGCCTTCAGGCAGGGAAGCGACGCGACAGGCGCAATCGCGTCGCAGACGCGATTCGCCTTAAGCAGTTTTCGTGGTCGCGCGTCAGCGCCATCTTGGATAATGCACAAACTAGGCGTACGAATCAAAGCGTGTTATGTTGCGCACAAAGCGGACCCTTCGGCAATCTCAAGTCTTCACTTCGCCTCTTTATCCCTAACCCAGACATGCGCCCCTGCGCCACCGACTTCAAACCTCTGTATGGCCCTGAGCATCTTGGAAAGCTGCGAATAGCCGTAGTTGCGGCTGTCGAAATCCGGGCGCTTCTTGCTTATCATGGATCCCAATGTAGAAAGCTGGCATTGCCCGCCCTCTCCGGAGGATTCCAATATGCATTGCGCAAGGAATTTTACGGTCTTGGGCGACAACGGCTTCTTCTGCGGTTGCGGCACCTGCGGTGAAGCAGGGACATCCACATTGGGCTTTGCCTCTATCTGAGGTTCAACAAGTATCTCCACATAAATGAATTTGTCGCATGCGGTTATGAATGGTCGGGGAGTCTTCTTCTCGCCAATGCCGTACACCTTCTTGCCTGACTCCCGCAAGCGCAATGCCAGCGGAGTAAAGTCGCTGTCGCTTGAAACGATGACAAAGCCCTCAACCTTATCCTTATGAAGGATATCCATGGCCTCAATTATCAATGCCGCATCAGTTGCGTTTTTCCCCTGCGTATAGGCATATTGCTGGATTGGGACTGCACCAATTTCAAGCAGCACTTCCTTCCACCCGACAAGCCGCCCCCAATCGCCATACGCGTGCTTTATCGTCGGGACGCCATACTTGGCGACTTCATCCATGATCGCCTTAAGGTTTGCCTTGGACGCATTGTCTGCATCAATCAAAACCGCCAAACGCTGTTCACTATTCAATGACATTACTTATCTCCTGCGACGGGACAACTATCCCGCATATTTTCCTTCCAACAATTGACAATTGTCCCCTCTTCGCTCTTCCAGATCTCCAAACAATCGAAACGAATGGGGATGATCGATGGTGGGAGAGCTGATTCCGTGGGCGCTCCAATGGCATAGACTTTCTTTCCCTTTAGGGCCTCCTCGCCATATCGATTCAGAAATGAATGGACTGCACTTGCACTGGCGAAATGAACCGCATCAAAAATCGGCATTACAAGGGCTGTCCCCAAGCTAGATGGAACAGAGGCTGTCCCCGAATTGAGGTGGTAGATGGGGAGGTTGTCATATAGGACGATTTCATCGACTGAGGCGGCGCCGCAGGCGAGAAGAGCGCCTTTTACCGCTGTTGGGGCAAGGGAGCTTTTAAGCCGCAGGAAGCGCTTACCGGCGACCCTATCCATATTTCTACGAATTTCCGCATCAAATGGCGCAGTTCCGGCATTTATCGGTTGCAGCGGCTCACACCGTGCCACCCCTTCCGGCACACCGCATGACTTTTCTGACGGATAAAGGTCAGCCTTGATACCATGCCTAAGAAGAGCTTCGGCCGTCTGAGCGCCTGTTGTCCATATTTCCGGAAGATGGCGGATATCCCCCTTCCAAGTCTCGAAAAAGCACCTTACTGCCGCAGGGCTTGAAAGGATAAGCGCATCATACGAATGGACATCGACACCGTCTAAGGAATCTGACCTCGCCTCAAGTCGCACCATAGGCCACATTACGGCCCTGCCGCCAAAATCCTCAATCGCTGTCCTGATATGGGCTGAGACATCATTCGAGGCTGTCACGAGCACCCTAGCGCCCTTCAAAAGCCCGAGCCTTGGCCAGACGTGCCTTGTGCATGGTCCATTGAGCAACACGCCGGGCCTATCGTCTTCACGCTGGGTCCACCCTTTCACGATCTCTTCGCGCGGCCCCATTGCGTCATAGACCATTGTGCCGCCATCCATCACCTTCGTTCCCATAAAGGCGACTTCATTCTCTTCGCTGCCAGTCGAGCGCGGCGTAAACACCCTAAAGCCGCGCGCCTCGCCCCGCCTAGTAAGGAGCATGCCAGTTCCAGTGCTTGCCGCGAGAAGCGCACTCACTCCGGGCCTTACGACAAACGGTATGCCGTGCGCCTCCAAGGCATCAGTCTCCTCGGAAAGCCGCCCAAATAGGCCCGCATCGCCGCCTTTAAGCCGCACGACGCGCTTGAGCTTGCGCGCCTCGTCAAGGATGAGACTAGTTATATCCTCCTGCCTAGCGCCCTTACCGCACCTCTTGCCAACATCAACCCACTCGGCGCGCGGCCTTAGCATGGCCTTCAAACCATGCGGAATCAGAGTGTCGGCAAGTATTATGTCAGCCTCGGCAACGTCGCGCGCGCAGCGTACTGTTATGGACTGGGCATCGCCCACGCCTGCGCTTGCGAACCTCACAGCCTTGACGAACATATCGCGCATCGAAACGAAACGCCTGTCCCCAAGCCTGAAGGCAACCGCAAGAACTCCCTGCCCTTCCGGCGGCTTGAGTTCCGCCTCTGGAATCGGGACAATATCAAATCGCGAAAGGTCGAGCCCAAGGCGGTTCAATCCGGCAAGCGCCATAATGGCGCCATCAAAGCGCCCTTCCTCTATCTGCGTAAGCCTTGCATCGACTGCGCCGCGCATGGGAAGAAGTTCAGCTTTGGGCCACCTCCTTTGTGCGTACTCCCTGCGCCTCGATGATGAAACCCCGATCCTTGCGCCATCGCGCAAAAGCCTGTCCGAAGCCCCCTTGAGCGACACTACGGCATCGCGCCTATCTTCGCGGCATGGAAGCCACATCCAGTCAAGGCCGTCCCTCGGCCTCTCCGGCATGTCTTTGGCGGAATGGATGGCGCAGTCAACCGCGCCCGAAAGAACGGCGTCATCAAGGTCGCGCGTGAAGAAATCACCTGCGGCCGACTCGATTGGAGTTAAGAGGTCACGGTCACCAGGGGTGGAAACAGGCAGAATATCCCAGTCGCTCCCAGGGCAACACCCCTTGAGAAAGGCGATCGCGCCCTCCGTCTGCCTTAGGGCAAGACGGCTTGAGCGCGTTCCAACCTTTATTGTTCCTAGCCTCTCCACAGGCGCCCCCATCAGAAGAGGACGCCTTTGCTCGGCTCTTCCTTGTCGTCCCACCAGGCGCCCTTTGTCGGGGATATGCGCGCAATGGCCTTGGTCGTCATCTGGAGCCCCTTTGCGGACGCCCCGCGCACAGTCACCTGGTTCATGTCGAAGATCTGCTGGTGGATGCGCTGGTTCTTAGCGGGCTTGAACTTGACGTACAGGTTCTCGGGGCAGCCGCTCTGGAAGTAGAGGATCTTCCCCTTCTCGGGCGCAAGGCGGTACTCCTTGTTGTTTATCATGCCGCCGAACGTGAAGCGCTTGACGTACGTGAAGCCGTACATGGGCTCCTCGTACGCGCAGACGAACTCCTTGTCCCTGTCCTTCTCGGGGTTGAACACGAATACGTCAAGAAGGTCCTTGTCGACAAACTGCTTCTCTGGGGCCGGCATCATCTTGTAGCGGCCGTCCTTCCAAACGAAGAGGAGCTTGTCGAGGCTGGAGCACTTGAACATCTCGTCGCCCGCCTTTATGCCGTAGCCGACGAAGTGGTTCTCCTTGTCGTGCCTGATGGAAAGCTCGCTTGCCGTTATGGCGCGCACGTCAACCGCCTTGAACGGCGTCTCCGACACCTTTGTGCACCTAGGATACCTCTTCTGGTATGTCTTTATAAGGCCCTTAAGGTACTTTACGACATACGCCCTGAGGTGCGCAAGATCATCCTTTACGCTCGCCTCCTCGGCAACGATGTTCTCTATGTCCTTGCGGTTCTTGTCGATGTCGAACTGGGAGATGCGCCTGATGGGGATTTTAAGGAGTCTATCGACATCATCGTCGGTGACATCGCGTCTAAGCTCGGCCCTGAAAGGAATGAAGCCGGTCTTGACCGCCTTCTTGACGCCCTCCTCGGTCTTCTCCGTCTCGATCCTCTTGTAGATCCGCTCCTCGACGAAAATCCTGTCGAGCGTCCTTGCATGGAAGAGATCGTCAAGCTCGCCAAGCCTTATCTCAAGCTCGCGCTTTGTAAGGTCCATGAGGCGGGATGCGTTCTTCTCGAGTATCTGCGATACCGTCATCTCGCGCGGACGCCCCGCGTCCAGAACGACGGGCCTTGACGAAATGCTCTTTTCGCAGTTCGTGAAGGCGTAGAGCGCAGTGATGACCTTTTCCTGGCTCGCGCCAGTCTGCAGCTCAAGCTCTATCTCGACCTTTCCGCTTGTAAGGTCGTGAAGCTTCCTGACCTGCACCTTCTTCTTCTTGATCGCATCCTCGATCGACTCGGCGATGGAGTCGGTCGTTTCGCCCCAGGGAAGCTCCGTTATGACAAGCTTCGACTTCTCGCGCTTCTCAATTACGGCCCTCACCTTGACCTTGCCAAGGCCATCCTGATACTCGCTCGCGTCCATTATGCCGCCGAGCTGGAAATCGGGGACGAGGCTGAACGGCTTCTTCTGGATGGCCGCGATCTCTGCCTCAAGAAGCTCGATGAAGTTGTGCGGGAGGATGCTCGTCGAAAGGCCGACGGCGATTCCGTCCGCGCCCAGCATAAGAAGAAGCGGGATCTTCGCCGGCAGCAGCACCGGCTCCTCGTTGCGCCCGTCGTAGCTCGGCGTGTAATCGGTAGTCTTCCTGTTGAAGACCTCCTTGCGCGCGAGCTCCGTAAGGCGGCACTCGATGTACCTTGACGCGGCGGCAGGCATCCCCGTATAGAGGTTGCCGAAATTTCCCTGCCCGTCGATGAGATACCCCTTCCCCTCGCCCCAGAGCTTGTTGGCGAGAACGACGAGCGCGTCGCTAATCGACGCATCGCCGTGCGGGTGGTACTGCATCGTGTGACCGACGATGTTCGCGACCTTTGTGTACCTTCCGTCGTCCTTCTCGAAGAGAGCGTGCATTATGCGCCGCTGCACGGGCTTAAGGCCATCCTCAACTGCCGGTATGGCGCGCGAGCAGATGACATAGCCCGTATACTGGAGGAAGTTCCCGTCCATGAGGTTCCTCAGCGGCCCATCGCCGGTAAGTCCGACGGATGGCGGCGATGGAGCGGCCTCGGGGGCGGAGGACGGTTGTTCAGAAGCCGCGCCCGGCTCGGCTTCTGCCGGCGGGGCGGGTTTCTTCAAAGGCTCGAAAAGATCGCAGTCGTCAAATAGGCTTGGCGGTTCATCCATGTCTCAAATCGCATCCCAAAATCACAGTATCAGAAGAAATTGCCCATGCGGCGGAACTTCGCGTACCTTGCCTCGACGAGCTCGTCCACAGGGACGGCCTTGAGCGCCCTGATGGCGGCGACGACGGCCTTCTTGACGGCCTCGGCCGCAGCCTTGACGTCGCATCCCGCGCCGCCCTCGGGCTCGGGGATGATGCCGTCGATGACGCCGAGCGAATCGAGGTCGCCGGCGGTTATCTTGAGCGCCTCGGCGGCCTCGGGGGCCTTTGTGCCGTCGCGCCAGAGGATTCCCGCGCACCCTTCGGGGGAGATGACCGAGTAGACGGCGTTCTCCATCATGAGGATCCTGTCCCCCACGGCGATCGCAAGCGCGCCGCCGGAGCCGCCCTCGCCAGTTATGACGACGACGATGGGCGTTTTGAGGAGGCTCGCGAACTCGAGGCTCTTGGCGATCGCCTCGGCCTGGCCGCGCTCCTCGGCCTCCTTGCCGGGATAGGCTCCGGGCGTGTCGACGAACGTCACCACGGGAAGATGGAACTTCTCCGCGAGCTTCATCAGGCGCATCGCCTTGCGGTAGCCGTCGGGGTTGGCCATGCCGAAGTTGGCCTCCATGTTCTCCTCGACGTTCGCACCTTTGTGGTGGCCTATGACGAGGCAGCGCTCGCCGTCGATCGTGGCGAAGCCGCCGATGAGGGCCCTGTCGTCGTTGACGAGCCTGTCGCCGTGCAGCTCCTCGAAGTCGCTTGCCATGCACTTGATGTAGTCGAAGATGTGCGGACGCTTCGCGTCGCGCGCGAGCTTCACGATCTCCATGGCCGTCAGGGGCGCGGCCTTCTTCGTTTTCTTTGCAGCCATTTGAAACCTTCCTTCCGCCCCGTTCGCGCGGGGCGCAGCAGATGTCAGAATCCGAAATACTTGAGCATCTTGACGATGAACGCCTTGAGCTCGGGACGCCTCACGACCTTGTCGATGAAGCCGTGCGCCTCAAGGTACTCCGCGCTCTGGAAGTCCTTGGGGAGCTTCTGGTGGATCGTGTTCTCGATGACGCGCCTGCCGGCGAAACCGATAAGGGCCTTGGGCTCGGTGATGTTGATGTCGCCAAGCATCGCGTAGCTAGCGCTGACGCCGCCGGTGGTCGGGTCCGTGAGGACGCTTATGTAAGGAAGCCCGGCCTCCTTGAGGCGGCCTATGGCGGCGCTCGTCTTCACCATCTGCATGAGCGAGAGGATGCCTTCGTGCATTCTCGCGCCGCCCGAGGCGGAGCAGATGATGAGCGGACGGCGTTCGGCTATCGCCTTCTCGGCGGCGCGCGCGATGCGCTCGCCCGTTCCCGAGCCGAGGCTTCCGCCCATGAACGCGAAATCCATTACGCCGATCATCACGGGGATCGAATCCATCGTGGCCGTGCCGGTCACTATGGACTCCGTCTCGCCGGTCTTCTTGATCGTCGCCTCGACCTTCTCCACGTAGGGGCCGGTGGCATCGTGGAACTTGAGGTGGTCGGAGTACGTCACTTCGCGGAAGCACTCCTCGAACGAGCCTTCGTCCGCGAGGAGCGCGATCCTTGCCCTGGCGCCGATGCGCCCATGGTAGTCGCAGTCCGGGCAAATCGAGCCGTTAGCCTTCCATACGTCGTTCGGCACGTAGCGCTTGCATCTCGGGCATACAGTCCAAAGCGCCTTTGTCGGCGGTATCTTCGCCGGTTGATCGCTCTTCTGAAACCAGGCCATATTGAAGAAACTCCTCTTTTTGCAGAAACCGTTACCCTCCCCGAAGGAGGAGTGGATATTATACCAAATTTGAGGGCAGGAGTCAAAAAGCCGCGGGCGTCAGCCGCCGCGAAGGAGGCGAGCCTCTTCGTCGCGGTTGAGGACCTCGACGAGATAGGGGCCGTGCGGGCCGCGGTGGAAAAGGCCGTGAACCGCCTCGGGGCCATCCGATGCGATGACGTTCTTTATGAGAGCCACCATCGCCTTCGTCACCCTGAGCCCCGGCAGGAACACCGGGATCCCCGGCGGATAAGGGACGAGGAACTGCGAGGCGATCCGCCCTTCGGACTCCTCGATCGAAACGAGTTCGCCGTCGCAGAGCGCCGCCGCGTGCGGGAGTACCGCTATCTGCCCCGAGACAGCCGCCGAGACGCCCGCCGACGCACCCGCCGCATCGGGCCTTCCGATAAGCCCCTTCAAGCTTCGGCAGATCCTCAGGAGATACTCGAAATGCTCCTCCTCCGTGCCGGCCGTCACGAGGAAGAGGATCGTCGTCGCCGTGGCCTTCTCCCACTGGATATGGGCCTTCAGGAGGGCGTCCTTGAAAGTCTGGCACGCCTTGGCGCTTTTGAGCATCAAGACGATCTTGAGGGGGTCTTTCATGTACCCTTCGCCGCGCCAGTCGTAGCCGGGTGCGGCTATCTCGGAGAGGTCCGCGAACACGTCGCGCTCCTCCCTCTGGCATATCTCGGCGACGCGCCGCCTGAAGGCCCGCACCCATCTCAGCCTCTCGTCGACGACCCTAAGCCCCTCAAGGCGCATCTGGACGCCCGCGATGTCGAGCGTAGCCATGAACGGGTACAGCGGACTCGTCGAATGCCAGTACCTGAGGATCTCGTGGAAGTCGTGGCTGAACTTCTCGTAGCTTCCTCGTCCGTGCAGGGAGAACCTGCGCCTGAGCCAGCGGAAGCCGGGGTTCGCGTCCTCTTCGAGAAGCTGCTTGAACCTGCTCGAAACGTGGATCATCGAAGCCTGCGAGAACGCGGCCAAGGTCTTGTGCGTCGACTGCACGGCGAAGTGCGCGCCCGCAAACGGGTTGATCGCGTTGTACCTCACGGGGTCGTCGTCATCGGTGTAGTGGATGTACTCTGGATGGAACGAGAGGTATGCGGCCCACGCCTCGTCGGCGTAGAAGAGGACGCCCGCGCGCTCGCACATCTCGCCTATCTTCCATACGGGATAGAGGATGCCCTCGTAGGTGCATGTGGTGAGGATGAGAAGCCTCGGGCTATCGCCCTGCGGTACGGCGGGGAAGAGTTCGCGGCGTATGTCCTCAAGCGCGACTGGGCCCCATACGCCAAGCCTTGCGTTGTACATCGCCGGGAGATAGCGCGGCACCGCGCCCGACATCGCTATCGCGTGGTGGACGCTCTTGTGGCAGTTCCTGTCGACGAGAACGGTCTCGCCCGGCCTAAGGAGCGTCTGTAGCATCGCCTTATTTGAGGTGCTCGTCCCGTTGGTCACGTAGCAGCTCTGCGCCGTACCGAATATCTCGCTCGTCAGCTTCTGCGCGAGCGACAGGGGCGAATGCGCCTCGGGGGACGAAAGATCCCCAAGGCTCTCCACGCTCACCGAAAGGTCCGTCCTGAATATCTCGCCAGAGAACGCCTGCCTGAAGCCTTTGAGGAAACTCGACGAGGCGAACGCGCGCCCGCCGTTGTGCCCGGGCGTATGCCAGTTGGCGCCGCCCCTGTTGCGCACGTACTGCCTGAGCGCAGTCCAGAAGCGCGGCATCCAGAAGCTCTTGAAAAGGTGCACGAGCCTTTCGTGGTGGCGCTCGGGGTGGACGAAGACCTCGATCGACTTCTTCGTCCAGCGGCGCTGCGGCATCGCGTGCGCGGCGTGGCCGGGCCACGTGACGAGAACGCGCGGAAGTGCCGGGAAGTAGGCTCTAAGCCAGGTGCGGAGCGGAAGATCCTCGACGTACGAGTCGATAAGCGCGTCGTCAACGAGGAAAAGGCATGCGCCCTGCCCGTCCTCGGTAAGGCCCTGCGATTCGTCACCGCCAATGAAGAGCGCGTTCTCAAGCTCCGTCGCGCTCGACGCCGCAACGAGCTTGAGGGCCGGATAGTCGAGCCGCTCTATCGTGTCGAACGTCTCGCGGCAGAAATCCGAGAAGGCGTCCGAAAGCCCGGACTCCATCTGCGGAAGGATTTTCGCGTCCTTCTCCCCTGTCTTGTGGAGATAGAAGACGGTCAGGTTCGCGGACATCTATCTGCGCTCCTCTTTCTCCTTTGCGAAGAATCTTTCCCAGCGCGGTATGTACCAATCGCGGATAAGCTCGGGGTATTCGCGGTTGGCGTAGTCGGAAAGCGTGGTGACGCCGTACTTGGGGTCGGTCCATGTGGTGATCATGCGCCTCAGGGCCTTGACTCCGCGCTCGCCTGCGCGGCGGCGGGCCTTCGCCTCGTAGGTGGAGAGCCTGAAAGCGGTGGGGACGTTGTCGGGGTTGGGGGCCATGATCTTCGCCATCTCGATGAAGTTGACTCTCGCCTCGGGATGGGCCTTGAGATCGGGAGCGATGGCGCGCAGCCTGTCCGCGCCGATCTGGCGAGTAAGGTCGAATATGTCGTACGCCATGTTCTCGAGCTCCGGCCCTTCAGGGATCGCCCCGTCGGCGATGCGCTCTTTAAGTACGGCCAAAAGCGTCTCGATCGCATCGTGGAGCTTCCAGGGCTCGTACCAGATTCCGAGCTTGGGGCCCCATGTGCTTACGCTATCGACGTCCCATGCGGGCTCGGCGCAGATGACGTTCTCGACGGCCCCCTCCTGGCAGCGGGGGCAGGCGTAGACGGTATTCTCGAGTATGTGCCACGCATCGAAGGCGCGCGTATCGCCGAAGCCGTAGCGGTTCGCGACCCAGGTGTGCAGCCAGTTGCGAAGCTCGCGCGCCGTCATTTCGCTTCCTTTGGGGCGCATCATCATCTCCTCGAAGAGATCGTAGCAGACGGGATTTGTGAAGAGGCCCTCGGAGAGCAAGCCGTATCCCCTGAACGTCTTGGCGCCCGGGCCCTTCGCGGCGCGCCCGAGGCGCGAGAAGGTCTTGAGGTTTCCGTAGAGGCCATTGTTGCCGCCGAAGTTGAGGACTTCGCACCATACCCAGGGAAGATCGCCGAACTCGATCTTGCAGACGGAATCCTCCGCGTCGAATGCGGACA
Source organism: Kiritimatiellia bacterium (assembly GCA_045636065.1). Taxonomy (GTDB): domain Bacteria; phylum Verrucomicrobiota; class Kiritimatiellia; order RFP12; family UBA1067; genus RGIG5050. Next base: position 43,032 of record JAZTWW010000046.1, read on the forward strand.
TGTCCTTTACCAGCGCCTCGACGAGCGTGAAGCGAGGATCTAGCCCGGCGCGCACCTCCTTTGTCGGGTTGGCCTGCCATGCCTGGACGACCCAGGTGACGCCAGGGAACGCCGCCTGCTGCGCGGCCTGCACGGCCTTCGTGGCGGCGGTGACGTCTATGCCGCCCGACTTGCCGCCTTCGTGGAAGAGGTCGCCTGCAAGGTACTTCGGCTTTATGCCGTACACCTTTTCTAGGTTCCTGTGCCAGATCGCGGCGACCTTGGCGTATTCGGCGCCGGTGGGGTCGAGGATCGGCGGGCGTTCGTAGACGCTCCAGAGCCCCTGCGGGATGGTTCCCGGGTGGGCGAGCGGCATCATGCCGGTGTATCCCTGGAGGATCGGCTCGATGCCGCGGCGCCTCATCTCGGCGGCGAGCCATCTGCCGCGTTCGCCGTCCTCGTCGACGGTCGCCTGGTCGAGCGGGCCGCCTTCGCCCGTCAGGTTGCCCATGAGCCACCACGCCCTTGCACATTCATCGGGAAGGAAGTCGAAGATCTCCTTGTCGCCGTAGCCGAGCTCGCGCAGCGTAAGCTCCCAGACCTTGAACGTGCCGTCCGTAAGGAGCGCGACATTGTATCCGGCCTTTTCTAGGCGGTCGAGCTCACCGGTCCATTCCTCGCGGCTGTAGAACGCGAAAGTGTACGAGAGCGTGCAGTAGTTGTACGCGATCCTTATAGGCGCGGGCCCTTCCTCCGCAGGCGGAGCTACAGGCGCAGACGGCGTTTCGGTCGCGGCCACCGCCGCAGCCAGCATTGTCCCCCAAAGTGAAATTCTCATGATCCCTCTCCTTTCGCAGATGTGCGGATATTATAACATATTCACGAACAGTATAGCTAGAATATTTCACAGCCATCGCATCAAGGCGCAGAATGACTTGAGCCAGGAGAGCTCGCGGCGGCGCATGCGGGAATAGTCGCCGGGGGAATTGTCGTCCGCGCCGGAGAGGTGGTCCATCCCGTGGGCGATGTAGAGAAGGAGCTCCTTCTCGCGGCTCCATGTGCGCCTTGACGGGGCCGCGCGCACGGCCTGGTCGAAGTTTATGAATAGTTCGCCGTAGAGCCCCGGCTCCTCCGGCGGTATCGCGTCGTACGCCTGGGTTATCGCGTCGGTTGGGCCGTCGATCCCCATGATGGCCACATGCGCCTCGGCAGATCTCCTGTCATCGACGAGATGGACCACAACTTCGCGCCATACGGCCTTGACGCGCGCCGAGGAGCGCGCGGCGAACATCTCCGCCGCGGCCTTCAGTTCGCGACGCGTAATCTTGAAAGAGGCGGGAAGCCTACCTTCGATCATTATGTCCATTTCACTTCTCCCCCGCCGCAGAGGCGGATATGCGCTTCACCTCTTTCGCAAGCTCAAGCCCGATCCCGGCGACGGCTGCGATCTCCTCGGCAGTGCGCCTTGCAATCGATCTCACGCTGTGGAACGCCTTTAGAAGCGCCGCCTTCTTCGCGGGGCCTATCCCCGGAATCTCGTCGAGGGCGCTTTCGCGGATCGTCCTCTCCCTGAGCGCGCGGTGGTACGTTATCGCGAAGCGGTGGGCCTCGTCCCTCAAGCGCGTCACCACCATAAGGGCCTCGGAGTCGCGCGGGAGAAGGATGCTTTCGCGCCCGTCGTCGAGGACAAGCTCCTCCATGCGCTTGGCTAGGCCGATCGCAGGGATGTCGCCCACGCCTATCTCCGCGAACGCGGCGCGGGCTGCCCTGAGCTGCGTTATGCCGCCGTCGCATATGTAGAGGTCGGCGCGCGGGCTTTTGGGGGCGATCGTCGACTCGGGGCCGTAGCGGCGCGCGACGACCTCGGCCATGGCACGCGGATCGTCCGCGCCCTTGAACGTCTTTATCCTGAAGTGCCTGTACCACCTGCCGTCCGGGAGACCGTCCACGGCGACGACGAGGCTAGCGACGTTGTGCGTGCCGAAAAGGTTTGAGATGTCGACGCATTCGATCACCTTCGGCGGGGCCTTGAGACCGATTGCGGCGGCAAGCTCCTCTATGCCTTTCAAGGCCGCCGCGCGCTTCATTTCGGGCGTGCGCCTTACGAAGTGCGCCTTTGTCATCTCCTTCAGGGCGAAGATCGTGTCCCTTAAGCGCGCGGCCTTCTCGAAGTCTGACGCGGCCGCCGCGGCGCGCATGTCGCCGTCGAGCTCGTGGATGACGCCAGGGCGCTCGCCGCGGAGGAACGCGCAGGCCTCGTCGAAGCGCGCGCGGTAGTCCTCCTTAGAGACGCGCCCGAGGCAGGGTGCGGAGCAGGTGCGGATCACGTCGGCGAGGCAGTGGGTGTGGGACTCGGCATCGGGCAAGAGGTCGGCGCATGACCTCAGGCCATAGCGCTTCTCGACGAAGTCCTTGGCGGCGCGCACGACGGGCGCGCTTGGGAAAGGCCCGAAATAGACGGCGCCGTCGTCGCGGACGATGCGGCATGTGCGAAGCGCGGGGTAGTCGATGCCGGGATCGGCCCTGAGCGCCAGGTAGCGCTTGTCGTCGCGCATCAGGATGTTGAAATGCGGCTTGTACTTCTTTATGAGGTTGGCCTCGGTGAGAAGCGCTTCGGCCTCGTTTCTGACGGTCATGAATTCGAGGTCGGCGACCGAGTTGACCATCGAGCGCACTTTCGGGGCAAGGTCGGCGCGGGGCCTGAAGTACGAAAGGACGCGCCGCCTGAGGTTCTTGGCCTTGCCCACATAGATTATGACGCCCCGGCGGTCGCGCATCATGTAGCAGCCGGGGCGGTTGGGAACGGACTTTAGCCGCTCCTCGACCTCAGGGGTCAAGCGTCGCCTTTCGGCTTGCCTGAGCCGTCCCCGTCAGACGTCTCCTTCTCGCCCTCCTTCATGCCCTTGGAGAATTCGCTCTTGGCCTTGCCGAGCGAACGCGCGAGTTCGGGAAGCTTCTTGCTTCCGAAAAGGAGGATGATTATTATCGCAAGTATAAGAATCTGCCAAGGTCCGCTGAACATGTCTTTAGTCTCCTTTGTTTTTTGATGGGGCTACGGGTGAGAGGTCTATCTGACCTTCATGAAAAGCGTGAAAAGAAGCGGGATGAGAAAAAGCTGCAGGAGTGTGAAGCGCATGAGAACCTGGGCGTTCGACCACTTGAGGTTGCGCTTGCAGTGGTCGTGCAGCGGGCACCTTACGGCCCACGCGGCGCGCACGAGGAAGTTCTGCTTCATGCGCTCCTCCTCGGTAAGCTCCATGGAGGGCCTGACGTCCGCGCCCATCTTCTTGAAGCTCCTGAGAAGGACGAGCTTCGCGAGCCCCGCGCCGCCGTTGACGATGACGACGGGCATGAATGCGACGATGAGGAAAGGGTTGCCGGTTGCAAGGGCGCCAGCGCCCGCGAGAAGCCCGAGGAAGCGGCTTCCGGCATCGCCCATAAGGACCTTGGAGGGCTCGGCGTTCCACCAGAGGTAGCCGGCGAAGGCGCCTGCGGATGTCATGAGCATGACGGACCATCTCGCCGCGCAGCGCGATGCCGTGCCGCCGACGTCGATCAGGAAGTAGTGGGCGGTCCGCGTGTTGCCGATCACAAGGTAGAGTACGGCCGCAAGGCAGACGAGCGTAACCATCGTGAGGGTCCCCGCGAGGCCGTCGACGCCGTCAGAGCAGTTGGTGACGTTCATTATGTACCAGAGGAAGAACGCCGCGGACGGGATGTACACGTACCACGGAACGGCGAGCATCCCTTTCCAGAAGGGAAGCCATACTCTCGCGTACTCAAGCTGCCCCGTGCCCTTGACCATGCCGATATAGAGGCATGCGGCGACGCCTATCGCGGCGACGGCGTCGAGGAGGCCCTTTCTGAGCTGCCCCCACGGCACTTCGGCGCGGTCGTCGAGGTATCCGCAGACCATGGCGACGAAAAGGAAGAAGATCGCCCCTAGCTCGGCGAGCGTCCACGGGACGACGAGGAGGTACACCGGAAGCGCAAGGAGCGTCACGATGAATCCGGCGCCGGTATGCTTACCCTCGCTCTTCATGCCGTCCTTGCCGAGGATGGCCTTTCCGTGGTCCTTGGGGAGACGGTGCCAGAGGCGCGGCAGCATGCGCTGGACGAGAAGCGCCGTTCCCAACGTGCCAACGGCCATAAGAAACGCATTCGATCCGAAAAGCCTCAATGGACCCCAGAATCCGGCGAGCTGTTGTGATATACTGGAAAGCATCTTTTCCTCCAAGGGACATATTATACCATATTTGCGCCGGCAGTTCTAGAGGCGATTTATCAAGGCGGATGCGAAGGCGGGGACGGGGGTCTCGAAGGACATTTCGCGGCCGTCGTGCGGATGGAGGAACTTAAGCCGCCATGCGTGGAGGCACATGCGCTTGGCGCCTTTGGCCGCGGGATTGTACTTCTCGTCCCCGACGACCGGGTGCCCGGCATCCTTGAACTGGACGCGGATCTGGTTGCGCCTGCCGCTTTTTAGGGCCACCCTCACAAGACTGTTGCCTTCCGGTGTCACGGCGACGAGCCGCCACTCGGTGCGGGCGAACTTGCCCTTGGACGGATCGGCGACGCTTCTCACGTAAAGATCCTCGTCCTCGGCGAGATAGCTCTCGAAAACGCCCTCCTCGCTCTCCATGCGCCCCTCGACAAGCGCAAGATACTCCTTCCAGGTGATCTCGTTCCAATGGCTGCGGAAGTACTGCTGCACCTCCTCGGTCTTGGCGACCATCATCACTCCGCTCGTCTCCCTGTCGAGCCTGTGGACGAGATACACCTTGAGCCGGCTCTTGAGCTGCCCCTTGCGCACATAGTCGCCAAGCATCGACTCGACGCTTCTCGTCTCGCCGCGCCTCGTTGGGCAAGTAAGGATGCCCGCCTCCTTCTCGACGACTATTACGTCCCTGTCCTCATACATTATCTCCACACCCCTCATCCTGCGCGACTTCGACCCGCCGCGCAGACCTGATCCGTCTTTCATCCTACAACTCCCTCTCCCGGAGGCATGTTCTCGCCAAGAAGCGACGCCTCGGGGTTTCTGCTTTCAAATCCCTGAATCCATCCGTTCTCGAACCCAAAAGCTTCTGCGGCATCCGTCACAAGCGAGTACTCATCCTCCGTGACCCCCCTGTTCCACGGAGCGGTTTCCTTGGCCAGGTAGCTTGGAGTGTACTGGCTCATGACGCTTATATGAACTTCGTTTGAAAGTTCGTCCGCTATCCACGCAAGATTCTCGACCGCCTCCTCCGCATGGCCCGGCAATACAAGAATCCGCACAATTACGCCTTTTTTTGCAATTATACTACCATCCAAAGGGAGTCTGGCACCATTTTCAAGGAGTCTGGCACCGTTTTTGAGGGGACTGTCCCCATTCTCCGATGGGAGTCTGGCACCATTTTCAGGGAGTCTGGCACCATTTTCGGGGGCGGCTGCAAGGGGGCCGAGACGGGAGTAGAGGCTCTTCAGGGCGGCGCGGCTCGCCTCCACGTAACGGGGGGCGGAGCTTGCCGCCAAAGCCGTCTCGTTGCGGGAATATCTCAGATCGAAAAGCGCAATGTCGCAGAGATCCGCGTACTCCTCCAAAGTCTCCACCCTTTCATAACCGCTCGAATTGTAGACGAAAGGGAGTCTGACCCCTTCATCGAGAAGCGGCTTTACCGCCTCCCTGATGGAGGGAAGATACGGCGTGGGCGAGACAAGGTTCCAGTTGGAGCACCTGTATTTGACGGCAAGCTCGCGCATGATCCCGGAAAGCCGCCCGACAGTCACGTCCTCGCCGCCGCCGCGCCAGCTCCAGGGGGAATTCTGGCAGTAGAGGCACTTCATCGTGCAATTCGAGAAGAAGATGCACCCTGAGCCGTTTTCGCCCACCAGGGGCGGCTCCTCGCCGAAATGCGGCCCCCATCTGAAAAGCCTGGGGCCGGCGCTGGCGCGGCAGAAGCCCAACCTCCCGCCGGCCCTGTCGGCCCCGCACATCCTTGGACAAAGCTCGCAGAGGGACATCAAGCCTCCTCCACCGCGCCCTCCTGCCTCGTCTGCCCGCGAAGGTACCTGTCGCGGCTGCGGGTGAAGAGCCATATCGTCAACGGGACGGATAGGATGTATCCGGTACCGATGACGGCCATCGTAAGCCATAGATTGGCGACGAGGAAAGCTATGAGGAAAAGAAGCCCCGTCATCGTAGGCATAAGCCACTTCCGGGAGATGCGTACGCTCTTCAAGGAGATCGTCGGAAGCGTGCTTGCCATGAGCGAGCCCACGAAAAGGAGCATAAAGGACGTAAGCCACGGCGAGCGGAGCCACGCAAGGCACTCGACATCGGCCCCGTGCTGCGCAAGCGAAAGGTAGTAGCATGCAGGGACAACCACCATCCAGCATCCGCCCGGGGCGGGAACGCCCGTAAAGAAGTGCTTCCAGTAGGGGAGCGTCGGCTTTTCGAGCATGGTGTTAAATCTCGCGAGCCTGAAGGCGTCGCATAGCGAATAGTAAAGCGCGAACGCGAGAAGGAAGTTCCTCGTGAAGCGCGACGTCTCGAACGGCATCGTGCTCGACACCCAGAAGTAGAGGAAGAGCGCGGGAGCCACGCCGAAGTTGACGAAATCGGCGAGCGAATCGAGCTCCGCGCCGAGCTTAGAGCTGCTCTTGAGAAGCCTCGCGATCCTGCCGTCGATGCCGTCGCATATGCAGGCGATGAGAAGCGCCACAAGGCACCAGAGCCACTGGCGCGGCGTCACAGGTACGCCCGAAAGCGTAAGCGCGTAGTTCTGCGCGGCGAATGTTATCGACGTGATGCCCGCGCAGACGGCAAGGCTTGTAATGAGATTCGGGACTATCGCACGCACGGGCACCCGGTCGCGCTTCTCGGCGCGAGTCTTCCGGCGGCGGCCCCTAAGCCTGAACTTCTTCATCTTGCAATCCTCCTTAGGCGAGCCTGCCAAGAACCGTCTCGCCGGCCGTCATGATCTGGCCGATCTTCACTTCGGGCTTGACGCCCTTGGGAAGGTAGACGTCCAGCCTGGAGCCGAACCTTATAAGCCCGAAACGCGCTGCGCGCTTCAAGGTGTCGCCATTCTCGACAAAGGGAACGATCCTTCTCGCGACGAGACCCGCTATCTGCGTCACTCCATACGTTTCGCCGCTTTCGACCTTGATGAGATAGTTGCACCTCTCGTTGTCCTTCGACGCCTTGTCGAGGCTCGCATTGAGGAACTTCCCGGGGACGTAGACCTTCTTGAGGATCGTGCCCGCCGTAGGCATGCGGTTCACGTGGACGTTGAATACGCTCATGAACACGGAAACGCGCCAGTACTTCTCGTCCTGGGCCTCGCCAAGCTCCTCGGGAAGAGGGACCTCGGCTATAAGGCACACTTTTCCATCGGCCGGGGAAAGTATCGCCTTGGGATCGTCCGGCGGATACCTGTCCGGATCGCGGAAGAAGAGGAAGACGCCCCAGCTGAGAAGAAGGAGCGGCAGGACGAGCCAGCTCACGCCCTTGAAGAGGATGGCTAGCACGAAGACGCCGAGCGTCACGGCAAGCGCGATAAGCCCGAACCTTATCCCTTCGGGGTTGATGTACGGAAAAAGGTACGCCTTGTTCGAGAAATCGGGCTTCGATTCGCCCACGGGCATTACGGTCTGCGATTTATAGTCCATCTTTATCTCCTTGGCTTCAGGGCATCGGCGGGGGCGGCCCGCCCGGGCCCCTTCCCATCTGGGTGGCCTCGTACACGGCCTCGATTGTGTCGATGAAATCGGCGGCATCGTCGCCTTCAAGCCCCACGGTCCCGGCGGCGGCAGAAAGGAGCGCCGTGCGCTCCTCGCGCGCGGCGGCGCGAAGTTCGCGTTCAAGCTGGCGCATGGTCTCGAAGTTGGCGCGCCTATCGTCGTCGGAGAGGGATTCGTCGTCCGGCCTGAACGATGCGCGCATCTCGTCGACGGCATTTTGAAGCTCCTGGAACCTCGCATGCACGGCCTGCTGCTCGCTCGTGAGGATGCTCGTGTCGATGCTCGCTATTATGTCTCGCTTCTCGGCCTCGCGCTTCATCATGCTCGTGAAGTGGCGCTCCATCCTGGCGATGCGGTTCGTGGTTCTCGTGTACTCCTCGGGGTCCTCCTTGGCGAGCTTGGCAAGCTCCTCCTCCGTGGGCGGACCAAAGCGCCGCTCGCCGCGCCCCCCAGGAAAACCACCGCGCTCGGGTCCGGAGACGGCGGGCACGGCCTCGATAGCGCTCTCGCGCGCCGGGGCCTCCTCGGCCTCCTTGAGGCGTGCTTCAAGCTCCTCGATGCGACGCCTGAGCTGCGGCACGAGATCGGCGCCGTCCTCGGAAGAGGCGGCGGCCTTGCGGACGCGGGTCTCAGGCCTATCCTTCACCTCGGCGTCGGGCGTGGCTATGGTGAAGCCCGCCCACCCGAGGGCGATCCCTGCAAAAAACGCAAATGCGTGGAATGTAATTGTCTTTCTGTCCATGGCCCGATATTATATCATATTTTCGGCGTGTTGACCTTAACCCATTTCGAAATTCCGCCTTCGGCCGATTCGGCCTTTGCGGACTCCTCGATGGCCGTCGCGACGGCGACGCTCCTGACGCCCTCCTCGATGCTCATTCCGAGGATCCTCTCGTCGTGCGAGCGGATCTTCTTGACGGTGCCGCGGATCTCGTCGTCGAAGTCGCGGTAGACGCGCGAAAGAGCCTCGATGTACGCATCGTTCGCGCCAAAGGGCGTAAGCGCGCTCGGGCCCTCGCCGTTGGCGCTGCGGTCGGTGAGTGTCTTCTCGGTGCCGTCGTTCTCGACGATCCTGAGCTCGCCCGGCCTGTCCTGGCGCCAGTACATGGCGGCCCTGTCGCCCGTAATCTCGAAGCTCAGCCCTTCGCTGTGCCCGACGGCAACGCTGCTCATCCTGAATACGCCGGCGGGGAGAGTCGTCGTCTTGACGAAGACGGCCGCATCGTCGGGCACCTGACGCCCGGGGACGACTGCGCGCGCGAATGCGCAGACACTGCCGATCTCAAGGCCCGTAACCCATTCGAGCGCAAACTGGCAGTGGCACGAAAGCTCCGTTATCACGCCGCCCGGGCCGCTGTGGTGCGGGTCGGTGCGCCACAGGGCGCCCCTGTTGCCCTGGTTCTCGACGCGCCTCGCCATCCAGCCCTGCTGGAAGCAGATGTCGAAACGCCTCAAGATCCCGAGACGCCCCTCCTTGACGAGCTTGCGGGCCTTGACGAGCTGCGAGTAGGCCGGATACACCATGGCTATGCGGTATGGCACTTCCATGAAGCGCTGCTTCCTCGCGAGATTCGTGGCTTCGTCGAGGTTGCATGTGAACGGCTTTTCGCAGAGGACCGGCACATGGTTGTCCATCGCCGTCATCGTCACAGGATAGTGGAGAGCGTTGGGCACGAGGACGCTCGCGAAGCGCGCGCGCTCCTGCGGGCTCTTGCGCCCCTCTCGCCTCAGGACGTCACGGTACGCGCCCATGACCTGCTTCGAGTCGAGCCCATAGATTCCGGCGCTGTCGAAGCTCGACTGGCGCGTGGAACCGAACGCTCCGCTCGTTACTTCAAGACCGGCCTTCTTTATGGCCGCACGGTGCACGGCTCCCATGAAGGAGTTCATGCCGCCTCCGATGACACACAGTCCCGGACCCTTGCTAGCTGTAGGCAGTTTGCTCATCTTGGGTTAAATCATACCAAATTTACCGCATCCAAATCAAGATAAAAATGCGGAAAACTAAAATTTTATCCGCATATGGCGCTCCGCGCCGTACGGGAAATCCCCGGGCACGTATCCGGAGAGTCTGGGGCCGGTAAGCGAATAGCGCTGCGGATGGTACATGAATATCCAGGGGGCGTCCTCGCGGACGATCTCCTGGGCCTTGGCCCATAGCTCAGGCGCATCGGCCCTCGAGTGCGCGCTCGCCTCCATGGCCCTGTCGTAGGCATCGTCGAACGCTGCGCTTCTGTATCCCGTGTGGTTGGGGCCGGGAGAGACGTTCTTCGAGTGGAAGAGCTGGAGAAAGTTCTCGGCGTCCGGATAGTCGCCCACCCATCCCATCCTGAAAAGCTCGAGCCGCCCTTCGTCCACGGCCTGGAGAAATCCCGTCCACGTCATGAACCTAAGTTCAAGGTCTATGCCCACCTTCTCGTAGAAACTCTTGACGAGCTCAGCCTCTTCGCGGTCGGCCTGCGTGGCCCTGCCGAGCGTGTATGTGAAAGAGAGGCGCCTTCCGGTGGCGGGGTCGATCGTGTGGCAAGAACCGGTCGCCTCGTCGAACTCGACCTTGTACCCCGCCTCGGCGAGAAGGCTCCTTGCCTTGTCGAGATTGAAGGAATATGCGTAAGGAGTTTCAAGCCGCGCCGGCACCCCGGGAGGCACGGGGCCAGTCGCCTGCTCAACGCCTCCTTTCCTGAACGAGCGCCACTTCGGGAAATCGAAAGCGCAGTTGAGGGCCTGCCTGAGCTTCTTCTTCTCTGCAAGGCGCGGCGATGTGAGATTCATGCCTATATAGAAGACGTCGAGCGTATCGCCTGTATTGAACTCGAAGCCCTTTGCGGCAAGGCCGGGGTCGAGGCTCAAGGAGCCGTCGGGGTTCTGCGTCAAGATAGCGTCGCGGTAGTCCTGCGTTAGCTCGGGGAGGAAGTCGAGCTCGCCCTTGAGGAACATGAGCCACTGCGTGCTCGGGTCGTCGATGACGGAATAGACGATCCTCTCGATGATCGCGCCCTCGCCCGCCGTGGCCGAATCCCCTTCACGCGACCAGCCGGGCCAGTTGGGGTTGCGCACGAACTCCATCGTGTGGTTCCTGCGCCATCTCTCCATGCGGTACGCCCCGCTTCCAACGGGGTGAGAGCCGAAGCGCTTGGCGTACGTCTCCACGGCCTCGTGCGGCACGACACCCGTGTACGCCATCGCAAGGAACCAAGGGAAGACGTGGAGAGAGGATTTGAGCGTTATCCTGACGGTCGTCTGATCCACGGCCTCAACGCTTTCGACGTTTGCCATAAGCCAGAGGCCGCTTGAGGCGTTGTTCTTGTCTCCAAGGCGCTTTAGGGAGTATACGATATCCTCGGCGACCACGTCGCGGCCAAGCCCACCCTCAAAGCACGGGTCGTCATGGAACCTGCTTCCAGGGCGGAGCTTCAACGTGTATACGAGCCCTTCGGCATCGACCTCTGGTAGTTCGCATATGCCGGGCTTCAGCGTGTAGGGCCGCTTAAGGTAGTCGACTTCAAGAGGCGTCTCGTAGACGAGCTGCACGGCCGTCGCGTCGGGGACGGACGAGCTCCTTAAGGGGTCCATGCTCGCGACGCGCGATATCGGGCGGCGGAACACCGCCTCGGCGGACGCGAGCGACACGGCCAAAGCCGCAGCGAGAAAGATTGAACTTTTGAATGCCGGCATTGCCCAAGCCTCCGGTTGCGGCAGACTTCCCTTAACCGAGAAGCGCCTCAAGGGCGAGGATGTAGCCCTTCGGCCCGAGGCCGCATATCTGGCCTACGCATGCGCTTACGGTAAGCGACACGCTACGGTAGCTTTCGCGGCGGTGGACGTTCGATATGTGCACCTCGATCGTGGGAACGCCGCTCGCGAGGATCGCGTCATGCAGCGCCACGCTCGTATGCGTGTAGGCGGCGGGGTTTAGAATTATCCCATCATAGACGCCTTTCGCGCCATCGATCATACGGGCGAGGGCGCCCTCATCCTCGCTCTGGAAATCGTCGAGCCTGGCTCCGCGCGCCTCCGCCGCAGCCCTCACCGCGCCGACTATGTCCGCAAGCGTAGTGGTGCCGTATATCCCGGGCTCGCGCGTTCCGAGCATCCCGAGATTCGGTCCGTTCAAAAGAAGTATCCTCTTCATTGCACACCTCCAAAATCCGTCATGCGGCCGGTCAGCCGCCTATCGCGAATGTTCCGCCCATCTCGATGAGATCGGGCCTCATGCGCCCCGTAAGGTCGAAGGCCTGGCGCCTGCGCCACGATTCGGCCTTCGCGTGGTCGCCGCAGGAAAGCTCTCCGGGAACGGCGACGCCCCTGAAAACGGGCGGCCTCGTATACTGCGGAGCCTCGAGAAGCCCGCCCTCCGAGAAGCTCTCCTTTGTCGTGGCGGCCGTGCCGCCGCCGAGAACTCCGGGGATAAGCCTCACGATCGAATCGATCATCGCGGCAGCAGGGATCTCGCCGCCCGTAAGAACGAAATCGCCGATGGACACCTGGTCCGTCGCCAGGGCGTTGACCCTAGCGTCGATGCCCTCGTAGTGGCCGCAGATGAAAACGAGGTGTTCCTCCTTGGAGAACGCCTCGCTGTCGCGCTGGGAGTAGCGCCTGCCGGCGGGGGTCGTCATTATTATCCGGGAGCCGGGCGTCGCGACGGATTCAATGGCGTCGAACCAGACGTCCGGCTTCATCAGCATCCCGGGGCCGCCCGAATAGGGACGGTCGTCCACGGTGCGGCGCCTGTCGCGCGCGAAGTCCCTCAGATCGACCGTCCTAATGAAAACCTTTCCCGCGCGGGCGGCGCGGGAAAGGATGCTCTCACCCAGAAATCCCCTGAACATCTCAGGGAACACGGTGATGATGTCAATCTGCATTATTTCTTCACGAGCTTGCGCACGGCCTTGTGGCTGCAGAATGTACGCTCGGTGTAGAGCTTGGCGCGGCGGCTCGGGTTGCGCTTGACGACCGTGATCTTCTCGACGGCCGGGGAAGCGAACGGGAAGAGCTTCTCGACCCTGACGCCGTATGCGTCGCGGGAGACGGTGAAGTTGCCGGAGGCGTTCTTGGCGCCGTTGTCGATCGCGAGGACCTTGCCCTCGAAATCCTGGATACGGCTCTTCTCGCCTTCCTTGATGCGCACGGAGACGCGGACGGTGTCGCCGGTGTGGAACTCGGGGAAGTTCTTCGCGGAGATCTTCTTGGCCTGCTCGGCGTTGATCTTGTCAATAAGTTTGATACCCATTTCTCACCTCTTTCTGGCCGCTTAAGCCTTCTTCTCGGCCTTCTTGGCCTTGACCGCGTGGTGCGGCTTGAGCTGCGGGTTGCGGGCGCGGCGGATGAGGGAGGCGACCGTCTCGGAGGGCTGGGCGCCCTTCTTGAGCCAATCGTCCACGCGCTCGAGGTCGATCTTGAAGTTGTTCTCCTTCAGCGCGGTATCGTACCAGCCGAGGATCTCGATGAACTTGCCATCACGGGGCGAGCGAGCATCCGCCGCCACGATACGGTATGTCGCGTGGTTCTTGCAACCTGTGCGACGCATTCTGAGCTTAACCATTTTCTTTCCTTTTCTCTTCCCCTTTGGGGAGCCTTCCTTCTGTACGCGGAAGACGCCCTCCGAACGCGAGAAGTGGGTGGTAGTATACCAAATTTTCCGCCCGGTTGCAAGTGTTTTTTAGATAAGCCGAAATTTGCGGATTTGCGTCAGGGATGTTCATCCCCTGAACCTGTGCGTGGCGCTTCTTGTGAAACGCTCCATCGCAGCGGCCTCGCGCGCCGTTTCGGCCTTGAGCCTCAGGTACGCGCGCCAGCGCGACTCGTCGAGCGTTCCGTCCTCGAGGGCCGCCTTTACGGCGCATCCGCCTTCCGTATCGTGGCGGCAGTCGGAAAAGCGGCACTTGCGGAAGAGCGCTTCGATGTCGGGGAACGTCTCGCCGATCCCCTCGCCGGCCTCCCACATGCCGATCTCGCGCATTCCAGGGGTGTCGATCACGAGCGCCCCTGAAGGGAGTTTCACGAGTTCGCGCTCGGTAGTCGTGTGGCGGCCCTTGTCGTCCCACTCGCGGATTTCGAGGGTTGGCATCAGCTCCTCTCCGGCGAGGGCGTTAACGAGCGAGCTTTTGCCTACGCCGGAGCTTCCAACAAGGGCGATCGTGCGCCTTGGCGCGGCGATCTCGCGGATGGCGTCCATGCCACGGCCGGTCAAGGAGGATATCGCAAGGACGCGCGAGCCCTGCGAATGGCGTTCGGCCTCGGCCACGCATTCCGCCCCGAAGTCCTCCGTGAGGTCGCACTTGGTTATTACGGTGACGACTTCGGCGCGGCTTGCCCTGCCGAGGGCGAGGAAGCGCTCAAGGCGCCTTACGCTGAAGTTCATGTTGGCGCTCATGAGGAAAAGGAGCGTATCGAAGTTCACAGCGACCGTCTGCGCCCGGCGCCCGGCGGACGAAGGGTCGGCCCTTGTGAATTCGCTCTTTCGCGGAAGTGTTTCCGTTATGCGGCTTTCTCCGTGCGGATTCCAGCGGATCCGAACGAAATCGCCAGTGGCGGGCCTTTGGGCCCCTTCGCGCCTGAAGTACGCGCCCTTCTTCGTGCGCGCCACCCCCTCGCCCTCGTCGCAGACGATATGGAAGTAGTCGCCGTAGGCGGCGGTGACGCGCGCTACGCCGGCGGAATCGCCGTCATATCCCCAGTCATACAGCATAAGGCCCGAGAAACTCCTCGGCGAAATCGAAGCCGCCGATGAAATCGTCGCGCGAGTCGCACTCCGACTTGCCGACCATGCCTGCGTCATGCAGGTTGTAGACGATGTTACCCACGTCCTCGCAGCACTTGATCCCCCAGTCCTCCATGACGGCGTACGCCATGGGCCCGAATGCGTCGAGCGCAAGGTCGCGGAAGGTGTCGACGAGGACGCTTCCGGGGACGGACTCCCCCTTCGCCTCCTCGGACGCGCGCTCTAGCACGGCGAGTATGAAGTCGTACGCGTGCGCGTCGTATCTCGAGTCCTTCGCAAGTATGGCCGAATAGTCGGCCGTGCCGTATGCTATCTGGGGTATCTGCATCTACTGCATCCTGATGCGAGCGGCGAGCGCGGCGAGCTCGGCCATGTCGGCCTTGCGGCCCGCAAATTCGAGAGGGTCGCCGTTTTTGCGCGGGATGATGTGGAAATGTATGTGGGGGACGGTCTGCCCGGCGGCGGCTCCGTTGTTCTGGAGGATGTTGAAGCCGTCGGCGCCAAGGGCTTCCTTCAGGTGGGCGGCGACCTTCCTTACGCGGGCGATGAGGGATGCGAGCAGCTCGTCGCCGGCATCGAGAAGGCCCGTCCTGTGCTCTTTCGGTATCACAAGCGTGTGGCCTTCAGCAAAGGGATTGATGTCAAGGTAGGCAAGGGCGACGTCGTCCTCGTATATCTTGAACGAAGGGATTTCCCCTTCCGCTATCGCGCAGAATATGCAATCGTTTTTCATGCGCGTATTATACCAAAACGCCGCATGCGAGGCAAGCCTCTCGGCATCAAGACGCGAGGAGGAGGGTGAGGAGGCCGGCGAAGATGCAGTACGGGCCGAAGAGCCAGAAGCCCCTTCCGCGTATGACCTTGACGAGAAGCGCGAGAGATGCGTAGCCGATGACGGCAGAGACGGCAACGCCCCAGAAAAGCCAGCCCCATCCAACCTCCACCGCGCCTTCAACCGCGCATGCCTCGGATGAAAAAGCCTCGAAAGCCTGAAGGATCGTCCCGCCGATGATCAGCGGCGCGCTCATAAGGAAGGAGAACTCCGCAGCCTTCGCGCCGTCCACCCTTGCGCCGCGCGCCGCGGCAAGCGTCATGCCGCTGCGGCTGACGCCCGGAAGGAGCGCCACGGCCTGCCCTATGCCCATTATGACCGCCCGCCACCAGCCGACGTTCTTGTAGCCGCGCGGCATAAGCCTCGTGCCAAGAAGAACCGCGCCCGTGAACATGAGAAGCGCGCCGACCATCTGGACGTTCTCCTGGAGAGACTCGATCCCGTCACGGAAGAGGAAATAGACGGGCACCGCGGGGATGGCCGCAACGATCAGCTTCCCTGAGTATTCGAGCCAGTCGCGCTCGAGCCTGAGGCACCCGGCAAGGATCGCAAGGATCTCACGCCTGTAGTACGCGAAGATCGCAATGAGCGTGCCGAAATGGAGCATTACGTTTAGCCTCATCCCGGCATCGTGCATGCCGAGGAAATGCTGCCCTATCACAAGATGGCCGCTGGACGAGACCGGAAGGAACTCGGCCACGCCCTGAAGAACTGCAAGTGCGGTTACGCTTAGAAATTCACCCATCGGAAATCCCCTTCAACAAAAAAAGAATCCTCTTTCCGAGGATTCCTTTTTCCACGCTTCACAACTGGCGGGCTCAAGGGGAATCGAACCCCTCTCTCCGGATCGACAGTCCGGGGTCCTAACCGATGAACGATGAGCCCCTCGTGTCGTGAAGACGGTGTGTATTATACTAAATCCCCGTTTGAAAATCAAGTGGTATTTTCAAAAAATTTTCATCTCCTGGCATGCCATCACTGCCGTATAGGCAACCATTATAAGAAGCCACACGAGGCCCTTCCATCGCGTCACGAGACCGTTCTCGCGCACGTTGCGCCAGTTGAGGCCGAAAAGCGTTATGAGAACGCTCACAAGGACCATCACGGGCATGTCGCGCGTAAGCACGTACGGGGATATCCTCTCGAACGGCTGGATCGTCCCTGCAAGGCCGACGACCGCAAGGATGTTGAAGAAGTTCGAGCCTATTATGTTCCCGAGAACGAACTCGTGCTCGCCCTTCCTCGCGCTCACGATCGCGCTCGCCAGCTCGGGGAGGCTCGTTCCGACGGCGACAATCGTAAGGCCGATCATAAGGTCGCTCACACCGGCCGAGCGCGCCGTCTGGACGCAGCCCCATACGAGGATGTGCGAACTGCCGGCAAGGAGCGCAAGCCCCACGGCGAGCTTGACGGTAGAGCTCCACCCTTCGCCCTTGGCGGGCGGCGCCTCCTCCTTCTTCGGAGCCTTGGAGGATATGCGCTGGTCGAATATGCAGTAGAGCGGCAGCAGTATGAAGAAGGCCGCAAGCTCGAGGATGCCGTCCGTCCTGCTGAAGCCGTCACCAGCGCCGACGAGAAGGCAGCTGAAAAGCGATATCGCGACCAAGGCCGGCGCCGCCACGAGGCTTACGCCCGGCTTGACGGGAAGAGGCCTTATGAGCGCCGCGATTCCAAGTATGAACGCTATATTGAAGATCGCGCTTCCGTAGGCGTTGCCGAGGCTCAGGTCGCTGTGGCCGCCGCTCGCCGAAAGAGCGCTCACGCAAAGCTCGGGCGCGCTCGTCCCGAAACCGATTATCACCATGCCGACGATAAGCGGCGATATCCCCAGGACGCGCGCAAGGGATGCGGCGCCTGCGACGAACATGTCCGCGCTCCACGCGAGAACCGCAAGCCCCGCGACTATGAACAAAATGGCGATCCAAAGCTGGATTTCAGGATACATCCTAGAGTCTCCCCGTTTTGCGGACCTGATCGAGTGCGGCGTCCACCGCCGGGAGGCCAGAGTGCTGGACCATCCTGAAGGGAAGCTGCATTGAAAGCGGCCTTAGAAAGCGCATCATGCGCCCGTTTCTCACGCGGATTGTGCCGGGCACCCGCCCTTCGCGCACCATCACCGTAAGAAGCCTCTGCGCAAGGCTCTCCCAGAGCCTCTGAAGCCCCGCGCCAGGGCCTGAAAGTATCGCATGGGGATCGTTCTCGTCCGCGGGGACGTCTCCAACGCTCATCATGTTCCAGAGGATGCGGCCGCCGCCCTGCGAATCCATCACGGCGAAGATGTAGAGGATCCTCGGGCGCTTCTCGTTCGTGCGCCACTCGGGCATGGGAATGAAGTCGGCCTCCCATTCGACATCCTTCTCGACGGGAAGCTTCTTCGCCTTCGCGAGATCGGCGTTCCTCAAAGCGACGCGCTCGGAACGCGCGAGCCCGGGATCGGGTGGAAGAGTGAACTTCCCGTCGCGCCATGCGCCGCCGCCGTCCTGCCGCCTTGCGAAAAGCGCCCTTTCGGACGCATGCTTCATGAGAAGTTCGGGATCCTCCTCTATGCGCATCATAAGCCCGTAGCATTCGTAGAGGACGTGCGCGAGCGTCTGCCTCTCGCGCTCGTCATCGACAAGGTGGGGGATGAAACCCGGCATGTAGGAGAATATCTCGAACCCGCCGTCGGAGCCTACGAGAAGCGCCGTGTGCATGAAATCGAGCTGGCTACGCCCGACGCCGTACTCGGGGAAACGCTGCGCGATCGCAAAATCGCGGAACGTGTCGAATCCGCTGAACATGAGCAGCTTCGCCTTTATGTACTTGCCCGAGGAGGCGGGCTTTGCGGCTCTCTCCACGGCGCAGATGAACGGCGCCTCCGCCCCGCGCGGCACGACGGCCCACTGGTGCTTGACCCTGTCCCAGACGTCAAGGGCGACTATCGCCTTCGCGACCTCGTATGGATTGTCCCTGTCCAAGATGCGTTTCCCTTCGCAGAAGATGCTAGAGGACCGTCACCTTCATGCCTTCGTCGTCTATCGCGAAATCGAAGAAACGCCCGTCGCCGTTCGGCGGATCGGCTTCGAAGTCCTCCCTGATGGCGCGTGCGTCCTCAGCGCTCTTTGCGATCATGAAGACGAATCCGCCGCCGCCCGCGCCAGGGAGCATCGCGACAAGGACGCGATCCTTGACGCGTTCGAGCATCTCCTCGATCTGCTCCGTCGTGGAGCCGGGATCGATCGACTTCTTGAGCGACCAGTATTCCGCGACACCCTGCGCAAAGGCCTCGAGGTTCTGCGCGTCAAGGGCGCGGCGCGTCCTCTCGGCGCCTTCCTTGAGGCGGACGACTGTATCCATAAGGCCGCGGTCCCTGTCGAGATAGCGGTTGACGACGTTCTTGAGGATGTTCTTCGCAAGCCTCTTGCGGCCCGTGAAATAGAGGAGCGAACGCGCCCTGAAATCGTCGCCGAAGAGCCTCGCGGGAGTCCACCTGAGGCTCGGGGTCTGGTCGGGGCCGGGCTCGGTCCTGACGAGCTTGACGCCCGGGAGCATGCCGCCGAGCTGGTCCTGCCAGCCGCCGCCGGTACTCATCCTCTGCTCGAGGACGCTCGTAAGAAGCGTAAGGCGCTCCGGGTTGAACGGCTCGCCCGAAACCCTGTCGAGGCAGGCGAGAAGCGCGCAGCCGAGGATGCTCGAAGTGCCCATGCCGCTACCCTTGGGAAGCGCGGAGAATATCGTGATGTCAAGGCCTCCGCCAAACGCCTCAAGCCTCCTGGAGAGGCTCTCGCGCGGATCGGAGGGGACGATTCCCGTAAGGACTAGCGCGGCCCTTGCAAGCGAATCCCATGCGTGGGGGTCGGGCGGCGCGAGAAGATCGGCCGTCTTCGTGTACGTTATGCTCTCGCCAAGGTCTATCGAGCTTACGCGGATCGCGTTCTTGCCGTTTAGCTTGGCCATCACCTGGACGGGGTACTGGCCATTGAGCGTGACGGCCGCATTGAGGACGCTTCCGCCAAGCTCCGTGGAGATCGGGGGAGTGTCGCTCCAGCCGCCCGCGAAATCGAGCCTCACGGGAGTCGTCACCCACACCACCTGGTCGCGGAGGATTGCGGCCTTCCTAGGCGGCATCTCGGGCGCGTTCTTCTGCACCCCGGCCGCAACCGCGTCGAGCGCGCGCTGCTGCCACTCCTGGGCCTCCTTCGCCCCCGAGATGTGGACCATCAGCCGCGCGGCGCGCGCCTTGAGCGCCAGATCCTGCGTCCTTTCGACATACGCCGAAAGGACCTCCTTGAGCGAACGGCGCTCAGAGGGCGTTCTCACGTCGGCAAGGATCGAACGTGCCTCAAGCCTGTCGTCTGATTCAAGCCTCGCTATGACCGTCTTCAAATTTACCGTGCGGGCGATCTCGCGCCTTACCGCGAGGAGCCTCGCGTGGTTCACCTGCGGCATCAGCTCCTTGAGCGAGCGCTTGCGGCCCCTTGCCGTGCCGGAGACGACGGCGTTGATCTCCCCGACCGCGAAGAGCGGCGCGTCCCAGAGGGTGCCCTCGCCTGTCATGGGCCTGTTGAGATACGTGCCTCCGCGCTCGAATGGCGTCTTGAAGTCGTCCTCGAGGCCGTACCTTACAGCGGCCCAGTCCTTCTCGCCGACAGGTATCGCGACGAGCCCCTCCCCCTGGCCGAGGATCACGTCAGCCGTACACTCCTTCGGAAGGCCGGTAAGGATGTTGCCGCCTGAAAGTATCGTGCGGCCCTTGACGCGGTGGCAGCCCTCGATGACGGCGCGCCCCCTGACATCCGGCGGAACGGAGAAGGAACTGTTGAAGATGAACGCGGAGCCCGGCGCGCCAAGGGGCGCAGGATCGTCAGGCGCGCAGCCGGAGCCTGCCGCGAAGGCGTACTGCGCGGCCGTCTTCGTGGGCTCCGTGAAGCCGGAGAGGAATTCCCTGGAGCTTCCGATGTGGAAGAACTCGCAGAACGGAAGGACGTTCACCGTGAAGCCCGTCCCCTTCATGGCGTCCCAAAGTTCGCCAAGCGCGGGGTTCTTCTTGGCGGCGAAGCGTTCGAGGTAGGCGTCTCGGCCGGTGACGAGAGCAAGGGTGAACTCCTCGTAGATGTCTGTTGCGGGAAGGTCGATCGTCCAGTTCCACGAAACGAGGCTGCGACAGGCGGCCGCATCGAGCGAGAGGATGCCCGTATCGACGGCGACGCGCGAAAAGACGTCGCAAGCTCCGGCGGTGCGGGCCTCTGCGGGGGACGGCTTCTGCAGGAAGCCCGTCACCTTGACGCCGTCTGGGGCGACATATACGCCGTGGCGGCTTCCCTGGTCCATCGAGTCCCAGTAGGCTACGCCGGTGACGCCCGGGCGCGAAAAGTCGACGCCGCGGGGATCGAAGGTTAGAAGGACGTCGCCAGACATGACGAGGAGCTGGCCGCCCTCGGGTGCGGGAAGCTCGGCGGCGTTCCTGACGATCAGGTCGAAGAGCGACGCGCCGCACGGCATGGGCGTAAAGATCTTTCCTGCGGCGGCATAGGCCGGGAGGCGCTTCGAATCGCCGCCCGAATGGCAAACGAGAATGCGCCTCGAACCGATGTCCCCCACGAGCCTCAGGACGTTCACGGTGGCGGCGAGGCTTCCGACGCGCTTCCCGCCCGGATCGCACACGACGCGCACCTCGTCGGCGAACGCCTCAAGCCCCGAGCCCATGCGCCAGGCCAGTTCGGCCCTGTATCCGGCGGCCTGCGCCTCGTTCGCGGCCGTCACAACGAGCATATCGAATTTTTGCATAGGTGTATTATACTAAATCCATCCCTTTAGTTCAAGGACAACGCGCGGAGGGGAGAAACGGACGCATTGGAAACGTTTCAGCGATCAGCAGCCGACTATTGCATGGCGGCAAGGCGCTCGAGGACGAGATGGGCGAGATTTAGGCCCATGGCGGCCGTGACCTGCATGGCAGAGGCAAGCGTAGTCGAGCCGGCAGGGCGCGAAACGCGTTCATCGCTCCAGGCGCACATGAAAGGCCTCTCCGGGATGCCGCCCGTCCGGCGGAACGTGTGGCGCAGGGCCCTTGCAAGCGGATCGCCTTCGATGCGGGAGAAGAGATCGGTCCTGACCCTGCGCGGATCGAACCTCAAAGCGGCCCCCATGGCGGAAAAAAGCTCCGTCCCTTCAAGGGAGAGGGCATGGCGTATGAGATCGGCCTTGTCGGGGACGGAATCTATCGCATCGACGATGGCATGATGGCCTTCAAGATCGAAAGAGGTGGCAGTCTCTTTTGTGTACCGCGATGGAAAGACGGCGAGGGATATAGCGGGATTGATCTCCTTTAGCCGCGCTGCAAGAACTTCCACCTTGGGTAGGCCGACAGTCTTCGCTGTCGCCATCACCTGGCGGTTTACGTTAGTCTCCTCGACCTTGTCGAAATCGACGAGCGTGAGATGGCCTACGCCCGAGCGTGCAAGGCATTCCGCGCACCATCCGCCCACCCCGCCGACGCCGAACACGGCGACGCGCCCTGAGGATATGCCGCCGAAACGTGGCCCGTAGAGGGCCGCAACCCTGTCGAAAGCGCCCACGGGAAGACTCCGGCGCTAGCGCTTGGACTGGACGAACCTGATGAACTCCTCGCTCTCCGCCTCGTTCGCAGTGTGGGCGATGTAGAACTGCTGGCCCATCTGCGGCCACATGAGCGGAGGGTTCCTGCCGACCATGGCGATCTGCGGACCCCAGCGGTCGAGGATCTCCTCGTTCGAATGGACGTAGGTGTGGATGTCGCGGCGGCCCGCGTAGACGCACGAGTGGTCCTCGTGCCTGTCGGGAAGGCGCCTGCCGTCGAAAGTCACCATGTCGGCCCAGATCTGGAAGACGTCCGTGGAATGGCCCCAGTTCATCATGTCTGGCGTATGGCCGCCCGGCGGACGCATATTCACCTCAAGGCCCACGAAATCGCCTGCCTCGCCGAGCCCGGGCTTGGCGCTTCTCAGGCGGAAGAACTCGAGATGCACGAAGCGGCTCTTCGCGTTGAACGCCCTCACGCTTGCACGCCCGAGCTTCCTGAGCGAATCGGGCATCGAGGGGGCCGTGTAGTATGCGAGATCGAGCTGCTTCGTCACGATCTCAGCGATGGAAGGCGGCCACACCGTCATGTTCTCGAAAAGCGGATGGCAGTGGGAGTCGGTGATGGCGTCGTACGAGAAGATGTCGCCGTCGATGAACTCCTCGGTGACGTAGTTGGCGCGCGGCTTCGTGGCGTAGAAGTAGTCGAACTGCGCATCGTTCTCGATCTTCCATGTACCGAGCGCGCCGACGCCGTTGTCGGGCTTGACTATCACGGGATACCCCACCTCGCGGAGGAAAGCCTTCGTCTCCTCGTAGCCCTCCACCTTCGCGAGACGCGCCACGGGAACGCCCGCCGCGCGGTAGAAGCGCTTCATCGCGCTCTTGTTCTTGAAGTTGGGCACTTCCGCGAGCTGCACGCCCGTGGTGATGTTGAAGTCGGTCCTGAGCCTCGCGTCCTGCTCAAGCCAGTATTCGTTGTTCGACTCCACCCAGTCGATCCTGCCGTACTTGAAGGTGAAGAACGCGACTGCGCGGTAGACCTCGTCGTAGTTCTCGAGGCTCCCGACGCGGTAGTACTCGTTGAGAGCGCCCCTGAGCGGAGTCTCGAGCATGTCGTAAGGCGCATCGCCTATACCGAAGACATTGGCTCCGTTGCGCCTCAACCTGTCGCAGAACTGCCACTGGACCGCAGGGAAATGCGGTGAAATGAAAACGACGTTCATGCGCGCACCTCGCTACCTGTCGCCGAGGAGGAACGGAAGGAAGTACCTGTACTGCTTCCGCCACCAGGGCCAATCGTGGTTCACATCGCTCCCCCAGAAGTCGCACCAGGCCTTGATGCCGGTGGCGGCGAACTCGTCGCGCATTATGCCGAGCGTGCGGATGCCCTCCTCCTCCCATGCACCGGTGCCGGTGCAGAAGATGAGCTTGCGCTCGTTGTAGAGGCGCACGTACGGATGGTTGGCCGGCATTCCGCCGAGGAAATGGACGGGCGAGTTGAGGTAGAGGGTGTCGTCGAGATACCCGTCCCAGAAGTTCATCGCATCGTATACGCCGCTGAGGCCAAGGCATCCCTGGAAGAGGTCGGGCCGCCTCAAGGCGAAGATCGCCGAGTGCGTAGCGCCGAGCGAGCAGCCGGAGACGAAAGGCCTCCAGGCGCTGGCGTTCGTCTGGTGGATGAAGGGAATGATCTCGTCTGTCACGTACTTGACGTAGGCCTCCTGCCTCTGCGCGCGCGCGGCGGGATCGCCTTTTGCGTTGCTCCAGCTTTCGCTGTCCACGGTGTCGATGGAGAAGAGCTGTATGCGGCCTCCGTTGATGTAGTCCGAAAGAAGATCGGTTATCCCGAACTCCTCGTACTGGTCGGCCATGCCGTTCTGAGTGGGGATCATGAGTATGGGCGCGCCGCCCTGCCCGTAGACCCTGACGTTCATATCTTTGCCCAACGCTGGGCTTTTCCATCTTTCCTGGAAACTGTTCATTCTCTATGACCTCTTTTTCTGGCTATACGCCCTTGAGGGCGCCACCGTCTATTTGGCGGCCGGCTTCTTTGAGCCGCCGCCCTTCCTCTTAATCACTTTCCGCTGCTTCCTGAGACGCTTTATGAACGACTCGATCTGCTTGATGCTTTCCTCGACATCGGAAATCACATCGTCGCGCATAGCCTTGACCTCTTCGGGCGGAGTCTTGGCCTTCTCCGCGGCAAGAAGCTCGTTGAGCTCTTCAAGGGCCTTCTTCGCGACCTTTATCCTGCCGCCGAGCGCGTCCTTCGGGAGCTGGTCCATCGCGCGGCCGGAATCCTCGAGTATAGCGTCAAGGCGCTTCTGGAGAGACTCCACCCATTCCTTCATGTAAGGCCCGGCAGAGACTATCGCATCGAGGTGCTTCACGTACGCGGCGGCCCCGCCCTTGCGGTAGCCGGTGCGCGCGATCACGGTGCCCGAGCTGTCCATCACGAGGATGGTGGGGAAGCCGTGGATGCCATACCTTTCGCGGAGGGCAGGATTCTGCTCCTTGGCCTTTTCGCTAAGAATCGAGGTATCCTGCGGCGTATCGATGAAAACGAGCACATACCTGTTTGTGGCGGCATCGAGGAACTCAGCCTTGGAGAAGACCTCCCTGTCGAGGCGTTTGCACCATCCGCACCAGTCGCTGCCGGAGAAGTCGACCACAAGGGGCTTGCCCTCCTCCTTGGCACGCAGTAGGGCGGCATCCATGTCATCGGTGAAGCCGGCAGGCGTGGAGGTGGCTCCCTGCGAACAGGCGGCGAAAAGGGCGAAAGCGACTGTTGCGATTTTTCTTTTCATGCCAATAGTTTACCACAACTCGCCGGAAAAGGCAAGAAGAAGCGGTAAAACTGGAACCACTCGCCTGGATGGGATTTCACCTCCTCTTCAAGGAAGGAGACGTACCCCTCAAGGAGCCGAAGTCGGTCGCCTTCGCGCACGTGCACCTCGTAGCGGTTGAAGCCCGTTCTCAAGCACGTGACGAAAAAGACCGGGGCCTCGAGTACTTTGGCGAAGACGAAAACGCCCTTCGGCCAGAGGCAGACCCTTCCGAGAAAACCGGCCTTCAAGGCTGCACGCGGATTGGAGGCGCTGAGCCTATCGCCGGACATGATGACAAGCGCGCCGTCCGCGATGGCATCCTGCATTTGCGCGGCCGTCTCGACGCCGATATCCTCCACGGCGTGCAGTTCAAGCGAGGAGGGATCGAAGTGCCGCATGAACATCCTAGTGAAAGTCGCATCATGCCCCATCTGCTGGAATGCGTGGACCTTGGGGCTGAATCCGGTCGCCTTCGCAAGGGCCGGCAAGACCTCTATCGTCCCCAAGTGCGAGCCTATTATGAAAGCGCCCTTCCCGGACCTTAGAAGCGAATCGAACCTCCGCCACGAATCGTCCTCGCGGACTTCCATCTTCGGGAGGGCGCGCTTGAGCGTGCACGCATCTGTCTTGTCCAGCATCCCCCACGCGAACGAGAGGATGTGCCTATATAGCCGCCACCACGAAGCCTTTACGCCAAGCACCGCATAGTACTCGCGAAGCGCCCTCCTGGCCGGAGCCGCGAAGGGAAAGATGAACGCCACAACGAAGGCGACAAGGACCTTGCAGGCGCTCTTGCCGAGTATCCTGTAGACCCACCACAGTAGTGCTATCCTCAACGTTCCGGCGCTCTGCTCGCTCTGATCGTACCATGCGCCGCCGTCGGTCTTAGCCTTGCGTCCGCCTCCCAAAGAGAGCGCCATCAAAAGGCTCCACATTAGCCCGATCGCAAGCGTAATGCCCATCGCGCGCGTAACGGCGAAGGACGTCATGGCAAGAAACGCAAAGGCCGCGATGCTCGTCAAGGCGGAGGCGATCACAGCGCGCCTCGAAGTCCTATCGCCCGTCTCGGCGAATATGGCGTAGTCAAGGCCAAGGCCTGCCACGATGAAAAGGCAGACAGTCTCGAAGAAGTTTATGCCCCCGCCCGTAAAGAGGCATATCCAGCCGAGCGAGCCGAGCGTCAGCGCGAGCGAGGCTGCGACAGGCGCCGCTATTTTCAAGGCGCGCCTGCGGTAGATCGCAAGAAGGAGCGCCGCAAGCGCCGCGAACGCGGCCCAAAGGAGCCTTGCGGCTTCACGCTGCGCATCGCGGAACATCGAATCGATCTCGCCTTTCGGGTCGAAGATGCTTTTGTCGCGCCCCTCGACATGGATGCCGGTATCCTCCATCCACCTTACGCCCATAGCCTTGGCGAAGGACTCCTTGAGAAACGCATTCCTCCGCTGCGTCTCCCTGGGCGGCATCACGCCGCCGATCTGGGATGCAATCCTCTCGCCTTCGGCAAGAAGCGCGGAGGGTGTGTACATCGAAGAGGCGTCGCTTTTAAAGTCCGCAAAGGGAAGCCCGGCAAGAGCGGCAAGGGCGGCGATCCAAAGGGCGAAGCGTGGAAGCCTCGATCTTCCTGGGGTAGAGGGCTGGCGCGAGGGAATCGAGCCCTCGTCACGACGGGAAAGGATAAGTACCGCCGCCATTGCTGCAAGCCCGGCTATCGACCAGAGCGCCATCTGCCTCAAGGCGACGGCCGATGAAAGGAGAAGCGGCGCAAAGGACACCACCGTTGTCGCGAGGCTTTTAAGGAGCGCCGAGTTTGCGCGCCTACCCTCCGCGCGCGAATGGTACACGTAGTCGACGCCAAGCCCGGCAAGCGTCGTCCCGAAAAGGAACGTCACTACATGCGGCTTCGGCCAGGCGAGAAAGACGGCCGCCGCGGCCGCCGCCGCCCCGACACCCATGACGAGAACGAGGGGAAGCGCAAAGCGGAAGTCCCCGAAAAGCCACCATCCGATGAGAAGCGCCGTCAAAAGGCCGAGGGAGCCTAGGATGTTTATCTCCGGAACGCTCCTTGAGACGGCCGATGCAGAATGGAACGCCGCAGCGCCCGGATATATGCCGCTGCCCGGAGGGATGCGCTTAAGATCGGCGGCTGCAGCCTCTATCGAGTCGTACTTCCTTAAAGCTACGGCATACCCCTTTCCGTCCCTTTCGCATGACGATATCCCGAGAGACCTGTGCCAGAGGCCGCCTCCGCCGATCTGCGACATGGCCCATTCCCCGGCAAAGCCGAAAGGATCTCCCCCTACGGCGAAGAGAGGGGCCGAAACGGAATATATCCTTGCAAGCGCCTCTTCGTACACGGCCTCGAAATCGCCCTTTTCAAGGAGATCGGCTGTCCTCGCGGCAAGAAGCCCGGCCGTACGGCCTTCAAGGAGTTTCATGTCCTCAACCGGATTTGCGCTTGCGCTCCCTTCGCATTCCGAGACGAACCTCTCCAGGAGATCCCTCGCCTCGGCCTCGCTTGCGCCTACCGCCACAAGCCGCCCTTCAAGCGCGGTCGCCGCGGCGATCCCCGCGATGGAGCCGTCAGCCGCATCTATCATTCCGGCGAGCCCCGTTTCGACCTGAGGCGGCCATCTCACGGCAAGGGCCGCGACGAGAGATGCGATGACTATTGAAGGGACAAGGGCTTTCATCTCTTCACGAGAACTCGATTGTCCTTGAATCCTCAGTCGCGCCGTGCGTTATCCTGACGCGCTTCGCGCCGGACGGAATGAGAGAGCCCGCCCGCTCGGGCCATTCTACGAACATCACGGCCTTCCTCTGGATGTAGTCCTCCCAGCCTATCTGAAGGACATCGTCCTCGTCGTGGAGGCGGTAGAGATCCATGTGAACGAGCAGGAGCCGATCGGTCGGATGCTCCACGACAAGGCAGAACGTTGGGCTCGTCACGGCCCTCTTCGCCCCTAGATGGGCGGCGACACCTTGGGTGAATGTGGTTTTGCCGGCGCCGAGGTCCCCCTCCAGGAGAACGACATCTCCCGGCACGAGGCTATCGGCGAACTCGCGAGCGAGCGCCCAGGTCCCCTCAACTCCGTCAACCTCGTAGCGGCCCTTCATCCGAAGAAACCCTTCCTTTCAAGCTCCTCCCAGAAGAGCGGAAGATATTCCGGGGCGAATGCGCTAGCGTGCGGCATCCTGTAGAGCCTTGGGATATCGCCCGCAAGCTCTCCCGTCTCCTTCAACGGCTCGTCCTTGAAAACGTCAAGGTACGCTGCCGCCAGCCGCCCCGACACAAGCGCCTCCTTGAGGGCCTTTTCGTCGATGCTGTTGCCGCGCCCTACGTTGATGAGAACGGCGGAGGGCTTCAAAAGCGATATGCGCCTTAAGTCCATCAAGTCATCCGTTCCGGTGTCGCCCGGAAGCGCCATTATGACCCAGTCGGCCTTGGCGAGCGCACCGTCGAGTTCGTCTATATTGGACCTTGAAATCCCCTTCACGTTTACGCCGAGGGCTTCAAGCCTCCTGGCGCACGCATGCCCGATCCTGCCGTACCCTATTATGACAGCCGAAGTCCCCGCTACGCGGGAGCAGTACCTGCCCATCTCGATCCTCGGCCAGAGGGATGTGCGCGCGTCAGGCTTCTCCCCGCCGCCGGGCGGAGGGATTCCGCGCTGGTAGTCGTAGGCGTGGTAGAGGCCTCTTGCGTGGGCGAACATGAACGCAACAACCGTCTCGCCCATAAGCTCGCCGTGGAAGCCGCCGTTCACGCGGATGACCCCTTCAGGCATCTCGGAATCCTTGGGAAGAAGCTCCCTTCCCGCACCGGGAGTGGCGAGGAACTTCAAGTTGGGTGCAAGCTCGAACCATTCGCGCTCGAAGTTCCAGACTATCGCATGCGTCGCGTACGGAAGCGCGTCAAGGAAATCCCTCTCGCAATCGACCGTCTCGAGCGTGTCGCCCTCGCGTATGAAGCGTTCCAGATCCCTCTTCGAACTTTCGTTGAGGCGGAACGCTTCATACGGCCACGAGAGCCACACAAGATAGCTCGAGCGCATGGCCTTGGATCACTTCATGAGAGCATCGATGGCTGCGTCGAGCTGGACGTCGCGTCCGGCGACGCGGTCGGCCGGAGTGTCCTCCACGTAGATGTCGGGAACGGCGGGATTGTTCTCCATGTCTATGCCGTCTGTCGTGTAGCAGCCACGGAACGCATCGCGGAACGTGCCGAGATCGAGAAGAGCCCTGTCGGTCGTTGCGATGACCTCGCCCGCCGTCGGACGCCCTACGAGTATTCCGCGCTTCGTCGCCTTTATGGCGTGGCTGAAGATCTCGCCGTTGGAGATGGTGCGCTCGTTGCAGAGAACCGCCACCTTGCCGTCGAAGACGGGCTTGCCCCAGTACCCGAGAAGGTACGCCGCCTCGGTGATGCCGCGTGCGTCGAACGTCGCATGCGTGGGCGTGCAGATGAGGCTAAGGATCCTGTCGGCCGTGAAACCGCCGAGGTTGTCCCTTACGTCGATGATGAGGCCCTTCTTGCCGAAGCCCTCAACGAAAAGCTCGTCCTGGAACTTGAGGTAGTTCGCCCAGTCCATGCGCGGGATGTGCAGATAGCCGATGGTGTCGCCGCTGCGCTTGTGGACATGCTTCCTTGCGGCGGCGAGATCGGCTTCGGCCTTCTGCTGGCGGGCGTTCTCCCACGTCTGGACATCGACGCTTCCCGTTCTCTTGACGCCATCGAGACCCTTCCACTCGAGATCGAGCGTCCTGTCGGCCTGGCCCCTCAGGACCTTGCCGGGATCGGTCTTGTCGTTGACGGTTACGCCCTCGATGGAGGTGACGAGATCGCCGGGCTTGAATCCGAGACCGCTCTTGTCGGCGGTGCCGTTCTTAAGCACCTCTACGACGCGCCATCCGCCCGGCTCAAGCTCGAACCTGAGTCCGAGATGCGCCGTCTGGACGCGCCACTTGTTGAAGCGGCTCTCTTCACGCCATTCCTTGTTGCTGGCCTCGGAGGGATCGAAGCCGAGGTGGCTCGCGTCGAGCTCGCCGAGCATCCACCTGATGACGCGGGAGTACACGTTCTGGCTTCTCGCGTTGCGGGCGGCGGGAAGAAGCTTCTCCTTCACGGCCTGCCAGTCGGCGCCGTGGTACTTCGGATCGTAGAACCTGTCCCTTATCCTGGCCCATGCCGTCCTGAAGCCGAGCTCCTGGTAGTCCTTGATGTCTGTCTCCTGGTAGATCTTGAACTCGAACTTCGTCTCGCCGTGCGCGGGGTGTGCATCAAGGGCCCAGACGACCCTGTCGTCCCTCTCAAGCCAGCGGGGGTTGCCGCCGATCTTGCCGAAGAGGTTCTTGGGCTTGAGGTCGCCCGGGATGACGATCATGTCGGCCTTGCCGCCGGCGTTGTACGCGAGCGTCCTCGAATCCCAGCGGAAGAACGGCATCTCGGCCTTGATCTCGACACGCCTCACGCGCTCGTAGAGCCCGTCGAAGACGATCTTGTAGGGCCCATTGTCCGAAGCCTCCTCCATCGCGCCGTCGTTCTGCGGGGTAGCCGCGTAGTTCTTGACGGTGCGGCGGGCGTTCTCCATCGCAAGGGCGGTGTCGCGCTTCTCGTCCTCGGGGTCGAGGTAGACGTAGAAGAGGCGCGTTTCGTCGTTCGCGTCGGCGCGCTCGCCGACGAAGGCGATGATGCGCCCGTCGGGGCTCCACGCGGGCCAGTCGTCGCGCTTGAAGTTGCGTGAGATGTTGTAGGGCTCGTGGCCGTCAGCCTCTGTGGAGATGATCCAGATGTCGAAGTTGCCGTACTTGTCGCCCTGCGCGGCGGCGACATGCTTGCCGTCGGGGCTCCAGGCGTATGCGCCGCTGCCGCAAGCCTCGGGGCCTTTTACCACGGTGCGCCCTTCAAGGTCCGCGAACGTGAAGCGGCCAGTATCGTCGGCCCACGCGAGACGGCTTCCGTCCGGGCTTACGCTGAAGCCACTCTTGGGCGAGTCGTCGTACGTAAGGCGCCTGTGGTAGAACTCCTTGTTCTCCCACCAGGCCTTAGATTCGTCGTCCCTCGAAGCTACGCACACGTCCGTGCCGTCGCCCCTGTCGCTCAGGTAATAGAGGAGCTTGCCGTCGGGCGTGAACATGCACTCGCGCTCGTGGGTGATAGTATCGCCCTTGACGAGCTGGGGCTTGCGGATCTTGGTCTCCATCACCCAGAGATCGCCGCCCGCCGTAAAGGCCGTCTGCATGCCGTTGTCGGTGAAGCACACGTCGCCGTAGACGTCGTTGCACCAGGCCGCATCGTAGAAGCGCCTCTTCACGTCCGTCTGCGTGCGGTAGCCGTTCTCGGGATGGAGGACAATGCGCCTCGGCTCGGGATTCTCCAAGGTCGGATCGAAGATCCAGAAATCGAATCCCTGCCTGACGATCATCGCACGCCCGTCGGCGCTGATGGAGTTCTGGAAGACGTGCTCCTCCTTGAACGACGTGACGCGCCTGTCCTTGCCCGTGGCGATCTCATGGTAGCGGACGTTCCTCAAGGGAAGCTCGCTGTCGCCGCCAAGATAGTAGAAGCCCTTGCCGTCCGGAGCCCAGATCGGGTCGCGGGCGCCGTAGGGGGACTTGACGAGAAGCGTGAACCTCTTCGAGTCCATGCTGTAGGCCCAGATCTCGCCGGCCTGGCTCGTCGTGGAATGGAGCCTCTTCCTGTAGGGTAGCTCGCCGCGCCACGTGAAGAGAAGGGTCTTCATGTCGGGCGAGAGGGCGGGATCGTCAGCTTCGGCGTCAAAAGGGATCGTTTCGGGCATCTCGCCCGTTGCATCGAGCAGGATGATGCGCGAACACCTCAAGGGGCCCGCGTTGTCGCGTGCGGCGACGCACACTATCGTCTTCCCGTCGGAGCTCCACTGACGCGGAATGGTGGCCTCGGAGTGCGTGGAGACCATCCTGATGTCGCCCGTGTCGCGGTCGAAAACCCAGACGTTGTAGTTGCCGTCGCGCCTGCTGGCGAAG
Organism: Kiritimatiellia bacterium; assembly: GCA_045636065.1. Classification (GTDB taxonomy): domain Bacteria; phylum Verrucomicrobiota; class Kiritimatiellia; order RFP12; family UBA1067; genus RGIG5050. The sequence continues at coordinate 74,662 of JAZTWW010000046.1, forward strand.
GCGACCTTGCGCCCGTCGGGGCTGAGGGCCGGCCAGCAGTCCTCGCTCTCGTGGCCCGTCAGGAGCTTCTTCGCGAAGCCGCCCTCGACGGATGCGCTCCAGAGCGCATCGTTCCATTCGAACACCATCTCCCTGGCGTCCGGCGTGATGCGCGCGTTAGTCCCCAGATATATGCGGCTCCAGTCCTCGTCGCCCTGCTGGGCGAAGAGAACGGATGCCGCAGCCAACCCCACAGCGAACAGAAGCCCGCTACGCTTTGGTGCAGTCATGTACAATGCTCTCGTATTCGTTGGCTTGCTCTTCCATGGATTCAACCATCTTGATCTGGGTACGGGCCCTTACAAGATTGTGATCCTCGTATGCCGTATGGAAGTAAGTGTCGCCAGCAAGGAAGTCCGTAAGGAACCGGATGCCGATCGTCATCGTGATCAGGCGGCCGGAGAAGGCAAGCGCGTCGATTTCGGCGGCGTTGAGGAACTTGGCCTTTGACGTGTAGCCCCTTACGAGCGCCTCGAAGTACTCCTTGCGGGAGAAGACCTTCGAGAGATCCTTTTCGTCCTCGGCGGCTGCGGCGGTGGAGGTGCGTACCATATCGCCAAAGTCGTAGAGGGCGCAGCCCGGCATGGTCGTATCGAGGTCGATCACGGCGAAGGCCTCGTCGGTGCCATTCGTGAGCATTATGTTGTTGATCTTAGTGTCGTTGTGCGTTATGCGCTCAGGAATCTCGCCCGAAGCCATCGCCTTGACAATGCGCCCGGCCTCTTCGCGGCGGGCATTGATGAAGTCCATCTCGCGCCCGACGAGCTTGAGCCTTCCCTTGACGTCAGCCTTCGCAGCAGCGTCCAGCTGCTCGAGACGGGAGAGCGTGTTATGGAAGTTCGGGATGATGTCATGAAGGCGCGGAGCGGGGAGATCTGCGAGATCGTTCTGGAAATCGGCGAACGCACCGGCGACAGTCGTCGCCTGGGCGGCGTTGGAGATGAGATCAACCGTGCGGGCCCCTTCGATGAAGGCGTAGAGCCTCCAGGGGTTGCGCCAGCCGAGAACCTCAAGAGACGCCTTGCCCTTCGCCTTGAGATGGCTCGTGACGCGCACGATATTGTCCATCATCTCATTGGGCTTGGGGAAGATCGTGTCGTTCACGCGCTGGAGGATGTACCTTACGCCGCGGGAAGTCTCGACCTTGAACGTATCGTTGATGTGGCCGCTTCCGTAGCGGGCAACGTCGGTGACGTCATCGACACCGAAGGCGGCGAGCTCCGTGAGGAGCTCGTCTTTCGTGTAGGTGCGGTTCGCCATATAGCGAATCTCCTTACTTCTTCGCCTTTGCCTTCGCGGCAGGCTTTGTGAATGTTGGAATCTGCGCAGCGGCGACGCTCTGTCCGAGGCGGCGCGTCTTCTCGTCGGGCATGAATATCGCGATCTCCTCCGCGAGCTTGGGGTCGATCGTCTGCAGCCACATGCGCGCGGTGTGCAGGAGGATCGAGCCGCCGAATCCGCTCGTGACGCGGCCGAGGATCATGAGATTCGAGAATTCGTAGAACTCGCGGTACCAGGCGGCAGCCTCTGCGAGGTAGCGGCCGAGCGTGAGGTACACGGAGAGGGCCACCTCGTTGTGGGCCTCCATCGCCGTCTGGACCTGCTTGAGGCGTTCCGGGAGCTTGACGCTCGGATGGAACTTGAAGCCGAACTTCGGGGCGATGTAGTTGACGGCCTGCTGGCTGAAGTACATCGCGCCGACGCCGATGTCGCCGCTCCACTCGCAGCGGCCGGCCTCGGGATTGAGATCGACAGGGGCGAAGGCGAGCTCGGTGATGCGGCCCGTGAGCGTTCCGCGCGGGGTGATGTAGCCGGCGGCTTCGCTCGAGCCCATGGCGATGCCGAGGATGCCGTTCGACTTCATGGAGATGGCGCCCGCGAGAGCGGTGACGTCACCGTCGTTGAAGACTTCGAAGGGAACTCCCCAGTCCTTCTCGATGCGGAAGAAGAGGTTCTGCGCGATCTCGTACTTGTCGGGATTCTTTTCCTTGACGCCGCGGATTAGGCTGGCGACGCCGAGCTTCTTTCCGACGAGCGTTCCTGCCGTGGAGCCGCCGATCGCGTCGACGCGTCCGCCGAGGGCGGCCTGCGCGGCCTTGAGGCCTTCGGTGAGCTTCTCGTAGTGGTAGTCGGGGTCGCCCTGGGGACGGGGATCCCACGGGAACTCCTTGGAGAACACGACACGCCCGTTCTTGAGGGCGCTGATCTTGAAGTCGCTGGCGCCGAGGTCGAAGCCGATGCGGTAGCCGTTCGTGTTGTTCTTGACGACGATCTCGTTCTCATGCTCGTGCGGCATCTGCTTGAGAGGAAGGATCACCACCTCGACGGGCCTGCCATACAGGTCGCTGAAGAAGCCATAGTCGAACTTGCGGTTGCCCTCGGGCGTGTAGGCCTTGGCGATCGTCTTGACGATCTCGTCCGGGCCGGACATGTAGAGCTTCCATCCGCCTGCGCTCCAGAGGACGAACTTGACGATCCTCTCGATGAGCTTGGTGACATCCTTGAGCGCGTCGGGGCGGATGCGCTGCGGGATCGGGACGTCGAAGCGGCAGATGTTGCCGTTCTCGCGCTCCCACGCGATGGCGACTGTCTTGCCGGTCTTGCCGGCGGCGGCGCGAAGCTCGTTGAGAGCCTTCAGCGGCGAGCGGAAGTCCGCACGCAGCATGTTACCAACACTGATCTTCTTAGGCATCGAATCTCCTCCTAGTGTACTCAGGTGTTTTAAGGTTTGCTCAGAGGTTTGCGCGAATTATACTAGATAATTCCCGAACTGTCAATACTCCATTGAGAGGACGCCCCCCAAGCGTCATCCGTCATAGTCGAGGATGCTGCCGCCGATCGTCTCCCTCAAGATCGAATCCCCGGGGACGGGAGAGGGATCCTCGCCTTCAATGCCGGCGAAGAACGAACGCAGCAGTCCGGCCTTGTCGGCGTTGGGGTCGTCCGGCCCGACTTCGGCCAGAAGAGGCTCCACAAAACCTTTCATCACGTGCGGCTCGTATTCGAGGGCGGTGTTGAACACGGCGTCCGCATAGCGCCTCGTGGGGTTGATCCACCTCTCCTCGCCCTCCATCACCTGCGGCCAGTCGGCGAGTGTCCCGGAGGGCCCCGTGCCCCTGTGCGTGTTGTCGCGCACCATGCGCCTTACAAGCCGGATCCCCTCGGGCGTGATCCCCTCGGTGGAGGTGAGGACGTTCAGGTATACGCGGAACTTGAGAAGCTCGTCCACCCCGTCCGTGAGAAGCGGGTTCAAGGCGTGTATACCCTCGAGGACGACGACACCTCCCTTCGGAAGCGACGTCTCGCGCCTGTCGTCGTACCCTTCGTGCTTCATGAAGTCGAATCGCCTCAGTCTCACTCTCTCGCCCCAGAAGAGGCGGGAGAGGTCTTCGCTCAGGCGGACGTGGTCCACGGCGTCGATCGTCTCGTAGTCGTAGCTTCCGTCCTCGCGCACGGGGTTTCGGCTGTTGCCGACGAAGTAGTCGTCCGTCGAGAGGCGGCACACGGAAAGCCCCTCCTTCTTGAGGGCGCGCTGGAGACGTATGGCGGTTGTCGTCTTTCCGGCGCTCGAAGGCCCCGAGAGAAGGACGAGCCTCACGACGGGCGCACGCGCAGCGACGCGCTCGGCGATCCTCTTTATCGCCGCCGTATGCGCCGCCTCGTCCTGCGCCACCGCCTCCGCAAACGACTCCATCGCCTTAGGGCCCTCCCTATCTTGAAAGGATCTCCTCGCGCACGCTCGCGGGGACGAGCGCGAAATCGTCGGGCTCCATCGAGTAGCCGGCGCGCCCCTTGGTGAGGCTTCTTATGGCCGTCGAGTACCCGAAGAGCTGTGCGAGCGGCACGCGCGCGTGGACGACCTGCATGTCGCCGCGCTGCTCCATGTCAAGGACGGTGCCGCGCCTTCCGTTGAGGTCCCCGAGGACCTCGCCGACGCTCTCGGGAGGCGTCGTTATCTCAAGCTTCATTATGGGCTCGAGGAACTCGGGCGCGCCCTTCTCGGCCGCCTCCCTGAAGCCCATCACCGCCGCGCCCCTCAAGGCGATCTCGTCGGCCGTCTCAAGGTCGACTATCGTGACTCCCTCGGCCGTGGCGACGAGATCCGTCATCGGGAAGCGCGCGAGAACGCCCGTCATTATGCCGTCCATAAGGCCCTGCTCGATGAGATCTATCATCTTCTGGTCGGGGAAGGCGTTCCTTACGGAGCGGGCGACCTCGATCTTCCTGCCGGCGCCGCGCTCGAGCGGGGCGACGGAGATCCTGAGCTGCACCGCGTGGCGCTTGCCGCCGATCTCGCGGTCGAAGAGGTAGTCGACCTCGCCCTTCGTCGTGACGGTCTCGGCGTAGCTCACCATCGGCTTTCCCACGTTGGCCGCGCACTTGAATTCGCGCCTCAAACGGTCCACGAGGATTTCAAGGTGGAGCTCGCCCATTCCCGAGAGGACGCGCTGCCCCGTCTCCTCGTCGACGCGCACCTGGCACGTCGGGTCCTCGGCGGCAAGCTGGTCCATCGCCGCGACAAGCTTGTCCTTGTCGGCGCTCGACTTAGGCTCTATCGCCATGAACATGACGGGCTGCGGGGCCGTGATGCGCTCAAGGTAGCAGGGCTTCATCTCGGCAGAGAGCGTGTCGCCCGTGGTGCACTCCTTGAGGCCGACGATCGCGCCGATGTCCCCCGCCTTCAGCTCGTCGCACTCGATCTGCTGGTCGGCGAAGAGGCGCACGATCTTCATTATCCTCTCGCGCTTTCTCGTGCGCGGGTTGAAGGCGTTCGCGCCGCGCTTGAGGACGCCCGAGTACACCCTGACGAAATAGAGCCTTCCGACGTAGGGGTCCGTCGCGATCTTAAAGACGAGCGCCGCGAGAAGCTCCTTCTCGTCGGGCCTGCGCTCGACCGTCTCGCCGGACTTGAGATCCTTAGCCGCGGCCGGGGGCCTGTCGAGGGGGCTTGGAAGATACCATACGACGGCGTCGAGAAGCGGCTGGACGCCCTTGTCCTTGAGGCTCGTTCCGCAGAGGACGGGAACGAGCCTGCCGGCGATCGTCTGCCTCCTTATCGCGGACTTGAGCTCTTCCGCGTCGAGGTCGCCCTTTTCGAGGTACGCCTCCATCACGCCTTCGTCGAGATCGGCGACCTTCTCGCAAAGCTCGGCGCGGGCGAGCTCGGCATCGTCCTTCATTTCGGAGGGGATCTCCTCCGTGGTGAACCTCGCGCCGAGGCTCTCCTCGTCGTAGACGTGCGCCTTCATCTCAAGGAGATCCACGACGCCCTTGAAGCCCTCCTCCCTGCCTATCGGGAGCGTCACGGGAACGGCGTTAGCCTTGAGCTTCGATCTCATCTCCTCGACGACACGCTGGAAATCGGCGCCCATCCTGTCCATCTTGTTGACGAAGGCGACGCGCGGGACATTGTAGCGGTCGGCCTGGCGCCAGACCGTCTCGCTCTGCGGCTGCACCCCACCGACGGCGCAGAAGACGCCCACCGCCCCGTCGAGGACACGCAGGCTGCGCTCGACCTCCATCGTGAAGTCCACGTGTCCGGGGGTATCGATGAGGTTGATCCTGTACCCCTTCCACTCGCAGCTTATCGCGGCGGACGTAATCGTTATGCCGCGCTCGCGCTCCTGCACCATCCAGTCCGTGACGGTGTTGCCGTCGTGGACGTCGCCGATGCGGTGGGTCTTGCCGGTATAGTAGAGGATCCTTTCGGTCGTCGTGGTCTTGCCCGCGTCGATGTGGGCGACGATTCCGATGTTGCGAACGTTGTCAAGAGCTCCCGAGTCCATATGCCTTGGTTCCTTTATCTGCCGCTCAGAGCGCGGCGTATCAATGTCTGCGTGTCGGCCACGGCCGGCGAGGAGGCGAGAACGGAGTCGATCTGCCTTCTCGCGGCGTCCTCCGCGAATCCGAGGGCGACGAGCGCCAGGAGCGCATCGCGCACCATCTCGGAGACGCCTCCTGTAGCACCGGCGCCGCCGTTTGCGATGGCGTCGAAGATGCTCACCCTGTCCTTCAGCTCGACGCATATCCTCTCGGCGGTCTTCTTGCCTATGCCCTTGATGGCCGATATCCTCTTCGACTCGCCGTTGGCTATGGCCGTCTGGAGCTCGTTGACGCCCATCCCGCTAAGGACGGCAAGGGCGAGCCTTGGACCTATGCCGCTTACGGAGACGAGATGCTTGAACATGTCGAGCTCGCCGGCCGTAGCGAAGCCGAAGAGTAGTTCGTCGTCCTCGCGGACGGCGTGGTAGGTGAGAATCTTGAGCTTATCGCCGGCTGCGGGGAGCTTGTCGTACGTACTTAGCGGGATAGCCATCTGGTAGCCGACGCCCGCCGCCTCGACAACGATGCAGCCGGGGGTCTTGACGTCGAGAATGCCGTTTATGTGGACTATCATTTCAAGGGCTCCCTGTACCTGTAAGACTCGATCGAGACGGCCTTCCTTGTGGCGGGATCGAATTCTATGACGGCGCCTTCGAGCGTCGAGGGGCCGCTTGCCACCTCGAAGCGCGCGGGAAGGCCCGTCGTGAACTTCTGGAGGACGGGCTTGAAGTCACGGCCTATCGAGGAGAACCAAGGGCCTGTCATGCCGAGATCGGTCTGGAAGGCCGTGCCGCCCGGGAAGACGAAGCCGTCGCTCGTCTGCACATGCGTGTGCGTGCCGACGACGGCCGTCACGCGGCCGTCAAGGTACTTCGCGAGCGCGATCTTCTCGCTAGTCGCCTCGGCGTGGAAATCGACGAATACGGGAACGTCCCTGGGGATTTCGCGCAGGATCCTGTCGGCGGCCGCGAACGGGCAGTCGATCGGATTCATGAATACGCGCCCTAGAAGATTTACGACCGCGAACCTGAGCATGGGCGTCGTCACCATGCACCAGCCCTTGCCGGGCGCGGAATCCGGATAGTTTGCAGGCCTTGCGCACCTGTCGAGCTGGGCTATAGTGGAGGAGAACTCCTTCATCCCCCAGGTGTGGTCCCCCAATGTTATCGCATCTGCACCGGCGGCGAAAAGCTCGTTGGCCATGGGAACGGTGATTCCGCTTCCAGCGGCCGCGTTCTCCGCGTTCACCACGACCGCCGCAAGGGAAAGTTCGCTTCTTATCGAAGCAAGCCTCTCCTTGAGGATCCTGCGGCCAGGTGACCCGACCACATCGCCTATCATCATGACTTTCATCTATACCCCCTCCTGGAATCTTCTCCCCGCCCGTCGCGCTCAGATGCGCCTCGGGGTATCTATGCCGAGAAGGGAAAGCCCCTTCGAAAGCACCTTGCCGAAAAGCGCGCAGAGCCTGAGCCTCGCGGCGCGCACGTCGCCGGCGCTCCTCAAGACGGGGCTCCTCTGGTAGAACGAGCTGTAGAGCTGCGAGGTCTGGTATAGGCAGTCGGCGAGTATGCTCGGCTTGTGGCACTCCGCGGCCCTCTTCACGGCCTGGCCGAACTGGAGAAGCGCAAGCGCGAGGAGCTTCTCCTGCGGCTCCCACACGGCGAAGCTTCCGTCAAGGGCCGCGCCGCCCTCGGCGGCCTTGTCGAGAAGCGAGCAGACGCGCGCGTAGGCGTACTGGAGGTAGGGCCCGGAGTTGCCGTCGAGGGCAAGGGCCTTGTCCCAGTCGAAGTCGATCGGGGTGGCGGGATCGTGCGAGAGGTCGGCGTACTTGACGGCCCCGATGCCTATCGAGGAGGCAAGGCGCCTATCCTCATCCTGGGGCTCCTCGCCGCCCTTTCTCGCCATCACTATCTCAAGCGCGCGCCTCTTCGCCTCCGAAAGGAGCTCGTCGAGCCTTATGAGATTGCCCTCGCGCGTGGAGATCGCCTTACCTGCGAAGCTCATGAGCCCAAAGGGGACGTGCGTGAGCTTCACGTCCATGCCGAGCTTCGCGCAGATGATGAAGAACTGGCGGAAATGGAGCTGCTGCCTGTCGTCCGTGACGTAGATTATCTCGTCGGGGGAATAGTCCTCGATGCGGCTTCTCACGCAGGCGATGTCGCTTGTCGTGTAGTTGAAGCCGCCGTCGGACTTGCGGACGATGGCGATGGGAAGCCCCTCCTTCTCGAAGCGCACTATAAGCGCCCCTTCGCTCGGCTCCGCAAGCCCCTTCTCCACGAGCTCGTCGACAATCGGGGCCATCATGCCGTTGTAGTAGCTCTCGCCCCTGTAGGTGTCGAACTTGACGCCCAGCTCGGCGTATATGCGGTTGAACTCCTCGATCGATATCTCGATGAAGCGCCTCCAGAGGGCCATGTCCTCCTCGTCGCCGCGCTGAAGCTTCACAAGCTCCTCGCGGCAGGCCTTCTTCCACTCCTCGTCCGTCTTCGCGCGCGACGAGCTTTCGACGTACGCGCGCTCGAGGTACGGGACGGAGAGGTTCGCACGCTCTTCGTCCGTCAGGCACTCGCGGTAGCCCTTGATGAGGATGCCGAACTGCGTTCCCCAGTCGCCGAGGTGGTTGTCCGCTATCACCCTGTAGCCGAGCGACCTGTAGATCCTGTCGATGGCGTTGCCGATGACGGTCGAGCGGATGTGGCCTATGTGCATCTGCTTTGCGGCGTTGGGGCTCGAATAGTCGATGACGACCGTACGGCCAGCGCCCACCTGGGCGATCCCGAGATCGGGATCCTGGTCGAGGCGCTCAAGCTCGCCCGCGAGGAATCCCGAGCTTACGGTGAGGTTTATGAACCCGGGGCCTGCGATCTCGGCCTTTTCGAGGAAATCGGGCTTCCCGCCCGCTTCAAGCGCGGCCTCCGCTATCTTGCGAGGCGGCATGTGAAGCGCCTTCGCGAACTTGAGCGCATCGTTGCACTGGAAATCGCCAAACCTCGGATCGGTCGCGGGAAGGACCGACACCTGCGAAAAATCACCGCCGGGGAACGCCTTCTCGAAGGCTTCCCTCATCCACGTTTCAATGGTCATTTCACTCCACCGTTCTTTTTGGCCATCTTGTCGAGACGCTTGGCCATCTTCGCCTTCGTGGCGTCATCGTACCTGTCCACGTAAAGTATGCCGTTGAGATGGTCGAGCTCGTGCTGTATGGCGCGGGAGAGGAATCCCCTCGCCCTCACGACCTTGACCGCGCCGTTCTGATCGGTGTACTGGCACGTCACCTCGTTGGCCCTTATCACCGGACCGCTCATGTTGGGGAAGCTGAGGCAGCCCTCCTTGCCGTCCTGCTCGCCCTCCATGGAGAGTATGACGGGATTGAAGAGCACCATCGGCTGCTCGACGGCGCTGTTGAAGCTCTCCGTCTCGGGGTCGTCCTCGCAACCTTCTGGGATGTCGATGACGCACATCCTCTCGACGCGCCCTATCTGCTCGGCCGCAAGCCCCACGCCGCGTGCATGATGCATAGTCTCTATCATGTCGGCTGCAAGACGCCTTAGCTCGTCCGTGACGAGCGGAACGGGAACGGCCTTCTCCCTGAGCACCTTGTCGCCGTACTTTCTGATCTCCAGTATCATACGATCTGCCCCTTTGCGCAAATCCATTCAAATCACATTCCGCTCGAACCGAAGCCCCCTTCGCCGCGCTCGGTGGCGTCGGCCTCGAAGACCTCGGCCGTCTCGACGGGTGCGACGGGCGCAATGACGAGCTGCGCCACCTTCATGCCCTTTTCGACCTTGAAGGGCCTGTCGCCGAAATTGGCGAGTATCACCCCGACCTCGCCTCTGTAGCCGGCGTCGATCGTCCCGGGCGTATTGAGGACCGTCACCCCGTGCTTGAGCGCAAGCCCGCTTCTCGGGCGCACCTGCGCCTCGGCGTTCTGGGGAAGTATGATCTGAAGCCCCGTGTGGACGAGCGCCCTGCCGCCCTGGGGGATCTCGATGTCCTCTATGGACTTTACGTCCATCCCGGCATCGCCGGGATGGGCGTACTGCGGCAGCTCGGCCGCGCAGTCTAGCTTTCTGAAAAAGACTTTCATCTCTATAGGATCACTCCGGAAGTTCCGCGCTGGCCTCTTCGCCCGCCTCTTCATCCTCCTCGGAGATGGCTGTTCCGGGAGTGGTCCTCAGTTCCATGCGCTTGAGGTTCCAGTCCTGCCACGCTGAGAAAAGCTCAGCCCCGCGCTCGCGCTCGAGCGACTCCCTCGCATTGGCGAAGGCGGAGAACGCCTCGGAGTTGTTGCGCTGACGGTCCTCGAGATAGACGAGGAGGCCCCTGTTGGGATCGCGCGTCGCGATGAAATCGCTTATCTCGCCCTTCTTGAGGCCGCTCGCAGGACGGAAGACTGTCATCGCATCGGGGAAGAGCGAGGGCGACTTCCTTACGGCCGTGACGCTGAAGACGATCTGCGTCGAGACATCCTTAGCCCCCATAAGCGCGGGATCGAACGCCGCACCCTCGGCCGCTGCCTTGCGGGCGCCGGCTACGAGGCCTTCAACCTCGGCCTTGAACGCCTTGGCCTTCGCCTCCTTGAGCGCGTCGGGGCGGATTATGTCCTTGGCCTCCTCGAACGCGGGGACGTGCGCCGGGATGAACGAGCCGTACTCGATGAGATAGACGGCCTTGTCGCTGGAGGCGATGTTGAAGCGGTTCGTGGGGTCGAGCTCCTTGACGAGCTCCGGGACGCCCTCGATGCCGGGCATGAACGCGCTCGGGCGGCTCATGAAGCCGGCCTTGTAGCTTCCGTCAAGCGTGAAGGCGGGGCTGTTCTTGGCCTCGACGCCCTCGGCCGCGGCGATCTCGTCGAGAAGAGCCGTCGCCGTACCGGAAGTCTCGTTGATCTTGGCGATAAGATCCTCCTGGTACTTCTCAAGGCTCGCCTGAATGCGAAGCTCCTTCAGGATCTCGGGACGGACCTCCTCGATAGCCTTCGTGACGGGACCGTTAGTCGTATCCTCCTCGTAGAGGTCGCTGTGGGCCTCGTAGTAGTCCTGGATGTCGGCGTCGTCGATTGCGAACGTCTCAAGACGGGCGTCGGAGTCGACGGGGAGCTTGACGTAGCGGATCGTCGCCATGTCGGCGAGGGCGAGGGCGTTCGTGTGCTCGGTGTAGTACGCCATCAAGGCGGCATCGTCGAGCGTGACGGAATCGCCGGAGGCGAACTCGTACGACGCGATGCGCACCGTGAGGGTGTCGGTATCGTCGGCGAGCGCGCGGTCAAGCTCGGCGGGGGCGATCCACCCGCCCTCGGCCGCGACGACCCTCATCATGTTGACGTACGTGAGATGGCGCCTCAGGAACGCCTCGTACGCCTCGGGGGTCGTGTAGGGCATCATCGGGTTCCTGTTGTACGCGAGGCGCTGGACGTACGTATCGTAGTCGAAGCTCCCGCCGGGGCAGAAGGAGGGATCGCTCATTATGACCTGCTGGACCTCGTCGTCCCCCGCGACGAGACCGAGCATCTCGGCCTGCGTCTCGACGGCGACGCGCTTCCACACGCTGCGGTTGAGCTTGAACGTCTCGTCCTCTTCGCCGGACTGGAAGGCCCCGCGCATCTCGCGCCTCATTACGTCGAAGCGCTCGGAGGGGACGCTTTCGCCGGAAAGCTCGCCCGCGCCTGAAAGCGCGCGGTCGCGCGACGACGAATCACCCGTGAAGGCGAACTCGAATGCGAAGAAGATTGAAATGACTACTGCGAACGCACCCCATATCCACTTGTTGCGGATGATGCGGTTGAAATGATGAATGACCACTTTACACTCTTTCTGCTACTGCTTTTTGTTGCTTGACTCTCTCCTAGCGGAAACGGACCCGCCATTAGAACATGTCGTCCTCTTCCGCCGATTCCTCGCCGCCGGAGCTGTCGTCGGAGCCGGAGGAATCCTCCTCGCCGGCCTCCTCTTCGACATCCTCCTCGGTGGGCGTCACGTCGACGGCGGTCGTGTCGCCGGACTTGTCCGCCTGCTTGGGAAGCTGCTGGGGCTTGAGGACGAGCTCGCCGGAGTTCACGTTGTAGCGGTTCTCGGCGAACGCGCGGCGGTTGACGATCCTGCCGTGGGGGTCGAACGTCATCGTGTTGACGAGCATCCTGTCGTCCGTCTCGCTGCGGCGGCGGAATATCTTGATGGCGCACTTGGGCGAAAGGTTGTAGACGAGCGTCACGTTCTCGTCCTTCTTCTCGCCGGTTGAGAAGTCGGTGCGGCGCTCGATGCCCTGGTCGAGCGTGACGGCGAAGTTGCCGGACTCGCCGCGGAGGAACGTCTCGAGATCGTCGCCCGTGGTGCGGATCCTGAGGCGGTTGGCGGCGTTCATGCGCTCGATGCTGTAGTGCGCGCCGCTAAGGGAAAGCGTGCCTGTGATGACCCTTACGATGATCTCCTCGCCGTCGGCGAGCGTCGTGTAGGTGTACTGGCTCTCGCCCGCGAGGTTGGTGCTCGTGAAGTGCGGCGCGACGACGCTGAAGGATCCCGGCTTTGTGACGAGAGGAAGGCTGAACTTGACGACGCCAGACTCGAGAACGACGGTGCGCGTCTTCTCGCCGATGTCGATCGGCCTCGTAGAGAACGACCCGACGGTGTCGATGATGGCGTAGCAGTCCTCGCCGAACGCGAAGCAGGCTGCAGGCGATCCTTCAAGGACGTCCGAAGTGCGGCGCGCCTTGAACTTGGATCCCATCGGATAGTACTTGCCCTCCTGGACCTTCTCCCACTGGCCGGTGCGGATCCTGAAGACGTACGCTTCACCCTGGGCCTCGACGCAGCGCACGAGCTGGTAGAACTGGTTCTTGGCGCTTGCAGGCGCAACCGGGGCCGCCGCTTCGGCGGGGGCTTCAGCCGAGGCTTCTGACTCTTGGGTCTCGCTGGCTTCGGAATCGCCAGAGACGTCATCCTCGATGTCATCGATGTCCTGCGCGGCGGCGCAGAACGCAAGGGCACACGCCGCGAAGACGCCCGCGGCGACGCTGAAACCGGGTCTGATGTTTCTCATGAAACTTTCCTCCGTGAAGTTATCTGACAATATTCTACGATTTTTTTGGTGTAAAATCAACTCTTTTGAACGGTTGGCTCGAAAAAGCGGCCCAGAATCGCCAATTCCGGCGCCGTCAAGTCCCTCACGTCGCCCGGCGCGAGGCTCTCGTCGAGCCGGAGGCCGCCGATGGCGACGCGCTTAAGGCTCAGCACCACCAGATGCGCTGCGCTGCACATGTACCGTATCTGGCGTTTGCGCCCCTCCCTCAGCTTGAAGCAGAGGACGTGCACGTTGTCGCGCCCAAGGCGGACGACCTCCACCTCGCACGGGCGGATCCTGTAGCCTTCGATGACGAGATCGCTTCTAAGGGTGTCGAGCTTGTCCTCGCTCCAGCGCCCGGCGACGCGCACTATATACGTCTTCTCGTGGGAATACCTCGGGTGCGTAAGCTTCAAGGTGAGATCGCCGTCGTTCGAAAGGAGAAGGAGCCCTTCGCTGTCCTTGTCGAGCCGGCCTACGGGCACAAGCCTCTCGCGTATGCCCTTTGCCGCGAGTATATCCGCGACCGTCTCGCCGCCGAAGGGATCGTCCATCGTCGAGAGTACGCCCTGGGGCTTGTACATCATGACGGTCCTCACCCTTTCGCGGCGGCCGGCGATCTCGCGCCCGTCGACCTCGATGCGGGCGGAGGATGGGTCTACCTTCATTCCGATGGAGGCGACCTTCCCGTCCACCTTCACGCGGCCTGCGGCGATCAGCTCCTCGCTGGCGCGCCTGCTCGCGACGCCTCTCTCGGCCATCACCTTCTGGAGGCGTTCCTCCATCACTTGACCTCCCTGTACGCCTTCAGGGCCTCCTGGTACTTTGGCGTATCGACGTATCCGCAGCTCTTGAACTCGGGGCAGAAGCCCCTGTAGACGCACTCGGGGACGCAGCACGCGGCCACCTCGGGCTCGCACTTGGCGACCTCGTCGACGACGAGCTGCCATGCCGCGCGCGTCTCGGGGCTCGCCTGGCGGCAGAGCCTGCGCCTTGAGATGAACATCACCTCGGCAGCGTTCGCGAAGCACTCGTGCTCCACGGGCGCGTCCTGGCGGTTGCCGGTCCTGTCGTTGCCGGTCCTGTCGGTGCGCTGCGTCGAGACGAAATGCTCGATCCCGAATTTATGCCTGACGAAATGGACGCTCACCCAGTATGGGAGGTTGGACCACTTCCAGTTGAAGAGAAGCTTCCTCAAAGGCGAATGCTCCGCGAGAAGTATGCGCTTCTTCCACTTCGAGGACGGCTCGCCCTCACCGCCGTCGAGGCGGATCGTCGTGCGCGCGGCGTCGGCGACGGAGCGCCACGTGCCGAGCACTTTCATGAACTTTATGAAAGTCTTTTCCATCGTTGTCCCCCTGAAAAATCCTGCCTTTGAAGCCTTACCTTGCGGCCTCGGCCATCTCGGCGAGTATCGCCCTAGCCGCACGGACGGGATCTTCGGCCGCGAGAACGGGCCTGCCGACGACGAGATGCGTCGAGCCGTCCCTTACGGCGTCAAACGGCGTCGCAATGCGCTTCTGGTCGCCCACGTCGGCTCCGCGCGGCCTGACGCCAGGAGTGACGAGAAGCGCATCGGGGCCAAGGGCCTCGCGCATCGCCTTCACCTCGACGGGGCTGCAGACTATGCCGGAGGCGCCGTTCGAGACGGCGAGACTCCCCATCGCACGCACCTGCTCGGCGGGCGTACGCGAGACGCCTATGTCCGCAAGATCGCCTGCGTCGAGGCTCGTGAGGACCGTCACGGCAAGTATGCGCGGGGCGCGCTCGCCGAACTCCGCCGCCGCATCGGCCGCGGCGCGGCTCATCGCCTTGCCGCCACCGCTGTGGATCGTCATGAGGTCGACCCCGAGGCCTCCGCCCGAGCGCCCGGCGG
>JAZTWW010000047.1:0-117749 GCA_045636065.1 Kiritimatiellia bacterium
TGTCGGCATGGCATATAACTACTACTCGACTGGAGATCCGATATTCTTTGAATCCGGTACCGTTCCGGGTATCGCCACGGGACTGTTCCATTGGCCAACGCTATCCTGGTCGTGGCCGGTCATAGATTTTAACATAACCGCTGAGGAAGGAAGTTGGCAGAAGCAGGAGACGCATAAGGGCGTAGAGCCGGTGGCAGGTACGCTGAAAGGCGGTTGGGGCTTTTATTGCTGGGTTGAGGTGCTCTTGGGACAGCCATGCTTTTTTAAATACTCCGCCTCTGAGGCAAGCGTCATGGTTGCCGATGGCACAATCACAAACAATCCCGTGTTCCACTGCGCCGGAACGCAGATGGACAATCCAGATGCGACCATCAACGACATATATATGGCTCTTGCTAAATATGTGCCTGCGGTATCATCGCCCATAGGGAAAAGCAGAGCACTGAAAAATGATATTAGAAATTATAATTTGAATAGTGCTGATTACAAGAATGGTTGGGGACGCAATCATAACGTATACTTTCAAAGTTGGATGCATTCAGATATGAAGGATATGGCATATTTTTATGTTTGTCCGCTGTATCTTGAACTGATTTCAAAAGGAGGAATGGAATGAAATCTCTGTTTGTCATTTGTGTTTCTATTTTATGTGTTGAACCATTCTTTGCGAATTGTTTTGCTTTTGACTATGTTGAGAAGATCGCGCAAGAGACTAGAGAGATCATATGCGTGGTGGACCAGAGAGGCAATCCTGTCGCAGAAGCAAATGTGTGGGGAGGTTTTCAGACTGGTAATGGAATGCATGACTATGTCGCAATTAATGAATATACTGATTCCAACGGTGAATGCACAATATCTGGTTGGCACAATGGAAGATTAAGCCTTAGGATAACCAAAGATGGCTATTATCCATCCGAGCTGATCTTGTCATGTTGCAGTGCTGAATCAGTTGCAATGAATGCTGAAAGTGGTGGGCAACCATGCGGTGAAAAAAGGACAATTGTTCTCAAAAAGATAGTTTCCCCAGGCAATCTTGTTGTATTCCCTAGATCACTACGTGATATAAGAATACCGGAATTGGATGTTTGGCTCGGGTTTGATCTGGAGTTGCATGATTGGACAAGTCCAAATGGGAAGGGTATTCATGATGACATCCTGTTTCTTTTGCATGAAGGCTGTGCTGACGCGAGCATGGAGTTTCTTTATGAACTGAAAGTCAGTTTTACAAATAATCCCTATGCTGGAGCATATGTAGTAACCAAAGATAAGGATTCAAAGTTTGACACATCATACATGGTTGAAGCAGAGCGCATGTTTGAAAAGGATTTTGTATTTGTTATAGCATATCAGAAAGGTTTAGGTAAAGTGTTGGATGTGCTGGATGATTCACATTATATGGTGTTTAGGACAAGGACGGAGATAGATGAAGAAGGGAGATTGAAGTCCGCACACTATGGAGAGATCTTAGGGCCATTGCTGTTTGATAGAGAGGAACTAATGTTGAGTGACGGCTGTTATAACCCGAAGGTAAATGATCTATGGCTTGAGGATGGAAGGAACCTGAGAAAAATCTTAGGTGACAGGTGGTCAAATAGTCCGTTCAAGGTAGAGCCTTGACATCAGTTCTTCGAATGCTGTAAGCGTGTACAACTACTATTCATCTGGCGACCCGGTGTTTATGGAAGATGACACCATACCAAGTGTTTTGACCGGAGTATTCCATTGGCCGACATTGCATTGGACATGGCCATTTATTGATTTGAACATAACTGCTGAGGCAAACTGCTGGCAGAAGCAGGAGACGCACAAAGGCATCGAGCCAGTCGCTGGCAATTTGAAAGGCGGCTGGGGATTCTATTGTTGGATGGAATCAAGTGGCGGAGAAGACTATCCCGTTTATTACTCCGCTGCAACTACAAGCGTCATGGTAGCTAACGGCTCGATTACAAACAATCCCGTTTTCTACTATCCAGGAACGCAGATGGACAACCGGAACGCCACACAGGACGATATCTGGTTTGCGCTGGCAGAGTATGTACCGGCAGTGTCGTCGCCAGTTGGAGGCAGCCCAGTTTCTTTAGATATTATTGAAAATCATGACTTAAATACTTCCGACTATCGAGATGAATGGGGACGAAATAGTGATACCTATGGACAACGATGGTTCCATTCAGATATGAAGGACATGGCGTTCTTCTATGTCTATCCGTTTTTTGATGAATTAAAACAGAAAGGAAATCTGGAATGAAGCTGAAAATAGTTCTTGCGGTATTCTTCCTTGGACTAGATGTTGCGCTCGCTCAAAGCATGGAACTTTGCCGTGCGAGAGCCAATGGTGCACTCGCTAAAGAATGTCTTTACATTGTTGATCAAAATGGCGTCGCTGTTTCTGGTGCCAACCTGTGGGGAGGATTGCAAACAGGCGATGGTTACAATGACTTTATCCCTATTAGAGGGATTTCCAATACAAATGGTGAATATGTCATAGAAGGAAAATGTACTAATCGCATTCGGTGTGACATTACACTTGATGGTTACTATGCCTCTGTATTTGAATTGGCGGATTATGGGCATACGCATTCCAATGGCAATGGCAGGTGGTTGCCGTACGGCTCAAAGAGAGTAATAGTTTTAAATAAGATATTAGATCCCATGCCGTTGTGTTGCCACAACTCGAGAATATCGTTTAAGATCCCAGTTTACAATGAGTGGGTAGGGTTTGATTGTGAACGCTTTGATTTCGTTCGGCCGCATGGGCAAGGACAGGAAAAAGACATGATGCTTCGTTTCACGCTTGACAATACATCACGAGACGATTATCACATGACGATGGAAGTTTCGTTCACAAATAATCCATATGCGGGCATATACGAGTTGGCTAGAAATAAATCATCCGAACTTGAAAGCGTTTATCACGCCGACACTAATGCTTTTTATCAACAATCAATTGTCTATCGATTTGACCGCTTCCCTGGCAAAGTTCCTAGATATACTCAACAACTCACATCGCAGAACTACCTTGTATTCCGTACAAGGACTAGAGTTGATGCGGATGGAAGGCTCGTATCAGCGCACTACGGGAAAATCTACGGGGACTGGAATTTCGTAGGACCTGGCGGCATGAGCATGGAACTTTGTGCTTTTAATCCTACACCCAATGACACAAACCTTGAAGACTCTTATACCGCAGAACGGTCTCTGAAAAGGCAACAAAGCAAAAATGCTCCACCATACAAAAAGAAGCGCAACACTCTATGGCCGTTTTGATGATAACTCACTTTAAAGCGAGTAATCATGAGCAAGAACAAGACACTATCTGCTGCGAAGAGCGCGAAGTAAGTTTTCCGCAAGGGCCCAATCTGTTAATATTTTCCTGGAGTTTACCCATTTTTTGAAGGCAGAATGAGACTTCGCCCAATGTTTACTGGGGTGCGATGATTTTGAGAAGTGTATTTTGCGTTTTAGGAATCCTTGGGGCTATCCGTCGTCAAGGTCGAGCAGCTCCGCAAAGCCCGGCAGGTACTGGTACATGTCCTCCTTTTCGGTTTTTGGAGCGATGCGGGCAATGTTTCGCGCGAGCCTTCCGAAGGCGGAGAATGCGCGTTTCAGGCCGGATGATATTGCGTACGCGCCGAACTGCGGCACCTCGTTCAACCGCTTGTTCAGGTATGCGAGGTGTTCCGCAAGGACCTGCCGCTTCAGGTGCCGTCCAATCCATACCGTTGCGAAGTAGGCGCACGCGAGGACGAGCGAGGCTCGTCCCCGTCAAGTGAGATATCTGCAACCAGAGATGACCCCATGTTGCGGATGGCGCAATAGCTGTGTACGCGGATGTTCTCCAGGCCGTATTCCTGCTTGATGAACCTGATGGTCTCCTCGATCCGCCAACGGCTGAGGTAGCCCTCGACGATGCGCCATTGCGACTTGAAGGACATGTCGACGGGAAGCGACGTCAGGAGCATCATTGGCTGCTGGCCTAAGCCCTTGACGACCACGAGGTGGAGCTGCCTGTCGGGGAACATCGGGAGCCTGGCCGGCACCGAGCCGAAGGATATCTGCACGTTGCACTCCTTGCCGTGCGAGTCGAACGCAACGTGGTGGTGATGCCGCATCGTGCAGCCCTGCGCAAGGAAGCTGACCTCGTGCAGGCCGTTCCACGAGAGCACGCTGCGCGTCTTTACGCGCACGATGAAATCCCTGCCTTTCTCGATGAAATCCCCGTAAAAGGCGGGTCTGTCGCCACCTCTGTCATAAACGACAACGCCCCTGCCGTCCGTCGCCTCGAATATGTCGTTGATGATCTTGAGCACTTCGTCGTTCTCGCCCTTGAAGCCCGGTGCGCGCGACGACCAGAGCTTGAGCGCGAGGGGGATGGTCTTCCTCGATCCGCTCGTGCAGGCGGCGGCGATGCACCCGTGGTATCCGTTGACGATGACGTCGCGGCCTTCCTTCGAAGAGCGGCTTGCGTCCCTGACGCGCGTGATGTATTCCATCCTGTAGGCGTACTCCTTGCGTATCTCCGTCGGGTCGACGAGGATGAGAGTGTCCTTCTTGACATGCCTTGCCCCTTCGGAGAGGATCGCATCGGAAATCTCCGGTTCGAGCGTCTCGTCCTCGATGTTGCGCGAGAGCCTCTTCTCCGTCTGGATCGGCGCGATGTCATCATCTATCGTCCGCACGACGGACGCGAGCATCGTGTCTCCGGAGGCCTGGATCCCATAGGTGATTTCCCTGACGAACTTCGCCTTCGGCTTCGAGAAATGGGTAAAAACTTTACCCAAAAAATTTCGTGTTGCTCTTTCGCTTTTGCTGAAATTATGGTATCATTCACGGTGCGGCACTTCCTGTTTGTTTGTTTTGCACTCGGTATTATACCGAAAATCAGCAGTTAGGTGTCGCACTTTTTTCAATCTAAACGCGTGGTCATCCATCCCGTCGCGCCAGAATCTGAAAAATGGGTAAACTCCAGTAAACTCCAGGATTTGACAGAATGCGGAGGATTTGGTATACTACGCAGATGTTTCCCACAGGCCGGGAGGGTCGGGTGACCGTCTACGGCCGGAAGCGAAGGCGGAAGAGGCGCCACGGTGGCGCAGCTTGCCGCAAAGCGGATTGACTGAAGCGGGAGGCTTAGGAACGCCTGCCGCCAGGTTGAAAGAGAGAGATAGAGATGGACATGCCTACCTCGGCCCTCACCGGGCTGACCCTGAAGGACCTGTTCGATGCAGGTCTCCACTTCGGACACCAGACCAAGCGCTGGAACCCCAAGATGAAGAGCTACATCTTCGACAAGCGCAACGGTATCCACATCATCGACCTTACCCAGACGGTCGCCATGCTCGATGAAGCGGCCGAATTCCTCAAGAAGACCGTCCTCGACGGCAAGAAGGTTCTTTTCGTCGCCACCAAGAAGCAGGCGCAGGAGATAGTCAAGGACGCGGCCGAAAGCGTCGGCCAGTTCTACGTCACCGAGCGTTGGCTCGGCGGCACGCTCACGAACGCCAAGACGATCCGCGGCAGCGTCAAGCGCATGAAGACGCTCCAGGCCATCTCCCGCAGCAACAACGGCCAGCTCTCCGTCCACAAGCAGGAGGCGTCCGTTCTGAGGCGCGAACTCGCCAAGCTCGAGAAGAACCTGACCGGCATCGCCGACATGGACGAGAAGCCCGGCGCCATCTTCGTCGTTGACGTCGTGCGCGAGCAGAACGCCGTCAAGGAAGCCATCAAGCTCCAGATCCCGATCGTCGCCATCACCGACACGAACGCCGACCCCGATCCGATCGACTACGTGATCCCCGGCAACGACGACAGCGTCCGCGGCATCGAGGCGATTGTCGGCGGAATCGTCAAGGTCATCCGCCAGGCGAACGACGAGTACTCCGCCATCGCGGCCGCCGAGGCCGCCAAGCGCGAGAACGAGCGCAAGGAGCGCGAGGAGAAGGAGAAGGCCGAGCGCCAGGCCCGCCGCGAGAAGGCAGCCGCCGAGAAGGCCGCAGCCGCCGAGAAGGCCGGCAAGGACGGACTCAAGGCCGCCCGCGCCAAGGCCGGCAACTCCGCCGCCATCAAGCAGGCCGTGAAGGCCGCCAAGGAGGCCGCCGAGGCCAAGGCCAAGGAAGAGCTCGCCGCCGCCCGTCAGGCGAAGGTCGTCGAGGCTCAGGCCAAGGTTGACGAGGCCGAGGCCGCCGAGGCCAAGTAAGAACATGGAAAGGATTTGAAAATGGCAGTTTCAATAGCGCAGATCAAGGAGCTCCGCGAAGCCACGAACGCCGGAATGGGCGCGTGCAAGGAAGCTCTCATCGCAACTGAGGGCAACATGGAGGAGGCCATCAAGTACCTCCGCGAGAAGGGACTCGCCGTCCAGGCCAAGCGCGTGGACAAGGAGTCCAAGCAGGGCGCGATCGCCCTTGCCTCCGCCGCTGACGGCAAGTCTCTCGCCCTCGCCGAGATCAACTGCGAGACCGACTTCGTCGCCAACACCGACGGCTTCAAGGCGTTCACGAAGAACGCCGCCCAGGCCGCCCTCGAAGGCAAGGACATCGAGAAGGCCCTTGAGGACGAGTACAAGATGCTCCTCGTCAAGACGGGCGAGAACGTGAAGATCCGCCGCAGCGAGCGCTATGAGCTCGCCGGTACGGGCGTCCTCTCCGGCTACATCCACATGGGCGGCAAGATCGGCGTTCTCGTCGAGCTCTCCACGCCCTGCGACAAGGCTGCAGCCAATCCCGCGCTCGCCGAGGCCGCGCACATGCTCTGCCTCCAGATCGCGGCCAACAGCCCCCGCTACATCAAGCCCGAGGACATTCCCCAGGCCGAGGTCGACGCCGAGCTCGAAATCAAGCTCAACGCCCTCAAGGAGCAGAAGGGCAAGCTTCCGCCCGAGCAGGCGCTCGTCGGAATCAAGAAGGGCATGGCCGCCAAGTTCGCCACGCAGATCACGCTTCTCAAGCAGGATTACGTGGCTGACGGCGAGATCACCGTCGAGAAGTACCTCGATGGCGTCGCCAAGGCCGTCGGCGCACCCATAACGGTGACGCGCTTTGTCCGTCTCCAGCTCGGTGCCTGATAGGTCCAAGTCTGGATGCATGATGGGACGCCCGCCGACAGATGTAGGCGGGCGTCGCTTTTTTTCAGAAAGGGGATGAAAAGGATGAAGAGAACGGTTTTGCTGGGGGCGCTTCTGGCCGGCGCTTTTTCGTTTGCGGTCGACACTGCGCAGATAGACGAGGCAATGGCGAGAGGTGTAAGGTTCCTCGTCTCGCGCCAGGCCGAGACCGGGGCGTTCTCCGATCCTCAGATGCCCGCATTGACTGCGCTTCCCCTTTGGGCGATGACGGTTCAGCGCGGCGAGGGGCTTGATGAGGTCAAGGCAAAGGCCGCAAAGTTCGTCCTTTCAACCCAGCGTCCCGACGGCGGTTTCTATGTCCCGAAACCAGGTCGCGGCGGAAGCGGCCTCGGGAACTACAATACGAGCGTTTCGGTAAGCGCCCTCTATGAAAGCGGCCTTGCGCCCGTTGAGGCTATTTTGAAGGCGCGCGACTACATCGCCTCAAGCCAGCTTACGGGCGACGATACGATGGCAGGCGGCTTCGGTTACGACAGGATAAGCCGCAGAAGGTATGCGGATCTCTCCAACACGGGCTATGCGCTCGATGCGATGCGCCGCACCGAGGGCGCGGAGGAATTCAGGCCCGCCGGCTCCAAGAGAGCCGATCTCGACTGGGACGCGGCGATAGCGTTCGTCGAGAGGCTCCAGCGCAAGGAGGGGCCGGACGCGGGCGGCGCCGCGTACAACGAGAGGACGGCGCAGGCGGGAAGCCTCACGAACTCCTCCGGGAGGGTGCAGCTCAAGGCGTACGGCTCCATGAGCTATGCGGCCGTGCTGAGCCTCTGCCACTGCAAGCTCACGAAGGGCGATCCCAGGGTGAGAAGCGCTCTCGAGTACTGCACGAAGTTCTGGACAGTCGACGAGAACCCCGGCATGGGGGCACAGGGGCTCTACTACTACTACGACATCATCGCGCGCAGCCTGACGGCGGCTGGCGTTGGCGCGCTCGACGCCGAGGACGGGCGCGTCATCGACTGGCGCGGCGAGCTTGCCGCGAAGATCATTTCGCTCCAGCGCGAGGACGGCAGCTGGGCCAACGCGAACAACCGCTTCTGGGAGAACGATCCGGTGCTTGCGACGAGCTTTGCGGTGCTGGCTCTCAGCCTATGCAGATGATGACGAAGATATACGATACGGTGGCCGGGCTCTGCGCCTACATGGCGGATCTCTGGTCCGCCTCGTTCTTCACGGGCTTCAGCTGCATCACGCGCCCGGAGCGGGAGCGCGTGCGCGCGACCATACGCGGGCGCTTTCCGTCCATCTACGGGGACGACGGCCTGGTAAGGGCCCTTGAGAGGGAAGAGTTCACCAAAGGTTTCGCCCAATCGTTCGGGTCCTTCATCGAGGAGCAGAAGGATTGCGGCGACATGTACGTCCTTATGGGGGCGCTTGTCGCCATAGACGCGACGCTCAAGAACGTCCTCAAGGAGGAGGCGGAGTCGTTCACGCGCGAGGGCCTCGGCGGGTGTGGCTTCTCCCTCAACACCAACCGCGCCAAGACGGGCATAGGGCTTCTCCCGCGCTTCCACTGCTGCTGGGAGCGCAAGGGCCGCCTTTCGCACCGGTACAACAGGCTCGACAACTTCCTTTCGAACCTTCTCGTCATAGAGACGGGCGGTCTCTGGGACATAATGGACAGGCATATCTTCCTAAAGGCTGACGTGTTCCCCGATTTCGCCCGCACAAGGTCGCTCAAGGTCGCGGCGACGCCCCTTAAGCTCACTCCCCCCTTTGCCATAGTCCCCGATACGAGGGGCAAGGTCAACACCTTCCACGTCGAATACGACTTGAGCCGCGAGGCAGAGGACAACGAACTTGTGTGGCAGAAGATATTGAAGGCCGGCAATGCCGGAGCCGACATAATACTCTTCCCCGAGATGATGGGCCACACGAGCGTCGAGGAGTTCGTAAGAGGCCGCATAAAGGGGCTTGGACCGGAGGAGGCGAAAAGGCTCCCCGGGCTTATCGTACTTCCCAGTACAATGATAAACGGCTTCAATACGGCAGTCGTCCTCGGCCGGGACGGCGAGAGGATCTGCACGCAGGCCAAGCACATACCTTTCAAAATGGAGATCGACGGCGAATGGTGCCTTGAAGGGATGACCTCAAGCCTTGAGATGAGCGTTCTCCACTACGAGGGCATCGGGCGCATAGCGATTCTCATCTGCAAGGATTTCATCTCGACAGACCACATGGAGCGGATGATGCGGAGCTTCAAGCTTACGCTCATACTTTCGCCGAGCCGTTCCACCGGCAGCTACGACTTCAAGCAGAGTTTCGACGTCTGCGCCCATGACGACTGCAATGTCGTGTGGATCAACACCTGCTCGGCGCTTGCGAGCGGCAAGGAGGGGAATTTCAAGTGCATAGGCTACACCCGGCAGCGTGTCGGGCGCGACGCCGACGAGTCGCAGATGCTGATGCCCATGAAGACGTGCGAAGGCGCGTTCAGGGGCGAGTGCAAAGGCGACTGCCTTTTCTTTTCCACGATCAAGGGAGTGTGAACCGGCATGAAGTTCAACGGAATCGATACCATCCTGGAAGGCAGGTACATAAACCGCTACAACGTGAAGTATACCCTCGAGGACGGCTCCGAGCGTGCCTACGAGATGGTGAGCCGCGCGAAGGGGCTCGCAAGCCTCGAAGACCTGAACGCCGCGCCCGTCGAGGCGGTCGTCATGATAATGCACGACAGGACGGGCGAGCGGATACTTCTCTGCCGCGAGTTCCGCATGGCGGCTGGGGAGTGGGTGTACAACTTCCCGGCGGGGCTTGTCGAGAAGAGCGAGTCGGTGGCAGATGCGGCGCGCCGCGAATTGAAGGAGGAGACGGGGCTCGACATGGTGGAGACGCGCCACGTCTTCCAGCCGAGCTACAGCGCCGTCGGATTCTCGAACGAGAAGAACGTCTGCATAATCGGCGTCGCCGACGGCGAATTCGCCCCCAGCACCTCCTCGTCCGAGGAGATCCACGCAAAGTGGCATACCCGCGCCGAGGTCGCGAAGCTCCTCGAAACGGCGCGTTTCGCAGCCCGCACCCAGGCCTACTGCTACCTATGGAGCGTTTTCCCTTTACATCCGGGCGGCAAGGTGGTATAATTCGAAAAATCACGAATCCAACCTAGAAAGGGTAGCCGGAATATGAAGATCGACGAAGCGAAGAAGGTCCTCGCCGCCAACGGCCAGGAACACGTCCTCAAGTTCTGGGGCAAGCTGAAGGCGAAGGAGCGCACCGCGCTTCTCGAGCAGATCGCCAAGCTCGACTTCGACGCCATCAAATACTGCCAGGAGACGCTTGCGGCGAAGGACAAGCCCGCAAAGTGCGTAAAGAAGGCGAAGCCGGTTCCTCCCAAGGTGGCCGAGCTTTCCGGCAAGGCTCTTGATGCCGCCGTCAAGAAGGGCGAGGCCGAACTCAGGGCCGGCCGCGTGGCCGTCCTTCTCGTCGCCGGCGGGCAGGGTTCCCGTCTCGGATTCGAAGGCCCCAAGGGCTGCTACCCGGTTGGTCCCCTGACTGACGCGCCTCTTTTCTTCTTCCACGCCCGCAAGGTCCTTGCGCTCACGCTCAAGTACGGGGCCAAGGTTCCGTTCTACATCATGACGAGCGAGGCGAACTACGAGGCGACGGTCAAGCATTTCGACGAGAACGCCTTCTTCGGCCTCGATCCCGAGGACGTCATCTTCTTCAAGCAGGGCATGTGGCCCGGCATGACGGACGAGGGCAAGATCATCATGGACGCGCCCGGCCACATCTTCATGAGCCCCGACGGCCACGGCGGCCTTATCGCCGCCCTCGACAGGAACGGCTGCCTCAAGGACATGAAGAAGCGCGGCGTCACGAGCGTATACTTCTTCCAGGTCGACAACCCGATCGTCGAGGTCGGCGATCCCGCGTTCATCGGCTACCATGTCGCCCAGAAGGCCGAGTACTCCCTCAAAGTCTGCGCGAAGCGCGACTGGAAGGAGGGCCTTGGCGTCCCCGTCAAGCGCGGCAGCCGCTTCGAGATGATCGAGTACACCGAGATGACGGAGGAGGACGCGAAGCGCACCACGGCGAACGGCGATCTCTACTTCAAGTATGGTAGCCCCGCCATCCACGTCTTCGACCGCGCGTTCCTCGAGGCCGAGGCGAAGAAGGCGATGCCGCTCCACCTCGCGCACAAGAAGATCCCGACCGTCAACGACAAGGGTCAGGTCGTCAAGCCCGACGCGCCCAACGGCTGGAAGTTCGAGAAGTTCATCTTCGACATCCTCCCCGACGCCAAGCGCGTCGCGAACGTCGCCTTCGCCCGCGAGGACGAGTTCGCGCCCGTGAAGAACGCCGAGGGCGAGGACAGCCCCGCCACCGCCAAGGCCGCTATGACGGCCAAGTGGGCGCGCCAGCTCGACAAGGCCGGCATCGTCCTCAAGCCTGGCGTGCCGGTCGAGATCGATCCGTGCTTCGAAGTCCCCCAGGGCGGGCTCCTGTTCACGGTGTGAAGAGCCGGCGATGCAGACTCCACTGAAGGTGAAGGTTGTCGGGGCCACCGGATACGGCGGCCTCGGCATCATCGATCTCCTCCTCGGCCATCCGATGGCGGAGATCTGCTGCCTTGTCGCGCGCGAGGAGGCGGGAAGGGCGATAAGCGACGTCTACCCGCACCTCGCCGGATGGTGCGACATGCCAATAGTCGCCCCTGACGATCCGTCCGCGCAGGAGAGGTTCGACGTCGTTTTCTTCTCGACGCCCGACCGCGTGGGCATGGTTGACGCGAGGCGCGAGCTTGAGCGCGGCGCAAGGGTCATCGACTATTCGGGCGATTTCCGCTTCACGACGATCGAGGCGTACCGCGACTACGCAACGCGCCTCGGCCGCGATCCCGAGCACCTTTCGAAGGATCTCCTAGGCTCGAACGTCTACGGCATGCCGGAGCTTCACCGCGCCGAGATAGCCAAGGCGTCGATCGTCGGCAACCCCGGCTGCTTCGCGACAAGCTGCATCCTGGGGCTGGCCCCCGCGATGAAGGCCGCCCTCGTGGACCCTCTCTCCGTCATATGCGACTGCAAGAGCGGCGTCTCCGGGGCCGGCAAGAAGCCGAAGCAGACGTTCCACTACCCTGAAAGATGCGAGAACATCAACGCCTACCGCCTCTCGGGGCACCAGCATGTCTGCGAGATCGAGCGCGAGCTTGGGCTCGTGCGCGGCGGCGGGGATGTGAGGCTCACGTTCACCGCGCAGGTGCTGCCCATCTCGCGCGGCATCCTCTCGACACTGTATGGGAGGCTTTTGAGGGGCGTCACGGAGGATGACGTTCTCGAGATCTACCGCTCCTTCTACGCCGGGGAGCCGTTCGTCAAGGTATACCCCTCGACGGCGGCCATCGGCACGGCAAGCGTCAGAGGCACAAACCGCTGCGCTATAACAGTAAGCGTCGACGCCCGCACAGGGCTTCTTCGCATAGTATCCCACATAGACAATCTCATGAAGGGACAGGCCGGCCAGGCGCTCCAGAACATGAACGTCATGTTCGGCCTTCCCGAGACAATGGGGCTGGACCGCCCGGGGATGTATCCTTAAATGAGCAAGAAGCCACAAGAAGTGACGAACCCGTTCCTCAAGAAGGCCAACGGACCGAAGCCGCCGACGCGCAAGGACATGAAGCGCGGCGGGCTCAACAAGGGCCTAGATGCGCTCATAAGGCCCGCACCGCAGAAAGAGGAGCCGGTGAAGCGCGCCTCCGCGCCCGTACCGCCTCCCCCGCCGCCTCCGCCAGGAGCGGGAAGCATCCTCGAAGTGCCGCCGCTCGACATCGAAAGGTGCCCCTGGCAGGCGCGCGTCGAGTTCACCGACGAGGACTTGAGGGAGCTTGCCGAGTCCATAAAGGCCAACGGCATCATCCAGCCGCTCGTCTGCCGCCGCCTTGAAAACGGCCGTCTCCAGCTCATCGGCGGCGAACGCCGCCTGAGGGCGAGCGTCATCGCCGGCCTTGCGAAGGTGAAAGTCGTCCTCGTCGAGGCCGACGACCGCGCGGCCGCCGCGATGAACGTCGTCGAGAACATCCAGAGGCGCGATCTGAACCCCATCGAGGAGGCCGTCGGGTACCGCGTCCTCCAGGACACTTTCGGCCTCACGCAGGAGGAGGTTAGCGAGCGCGTCGGCAAGGGTCGCGCGACCATCGCGAACGCCCTGAGGCTTCTCGAGCTTCCCGACGAGGTCAAGCAGCTCATAACCGCGAATCTCATCTCGACAGGCCACGCGAAGGTGATCCTCTCGGAGGACGACGAAAAGCAGCGCATCCTCGATGCGCGCGCGGTCGTGAACGAGGGGCTTACCGTAAGGGCCCTTGAGGCAAGGATCGCAAAGCGCAGCATGCCCGTTCAGGTGAAGCGCCCCGGAACGCCGGATCTCACGGATGCGTACGTGAGGAGCCTCACCGACGAGATCCGCCGCAGGGTCGGCTGCGCCGTGAGGCTCACGAGCGCGATGACGCACGCGAACGGCAGGAGGACGAAGGGCGTACTGGAGTTCGATTTCGTGGACAACGACGATCTCGATCGCCTTCTCAACATCCTCGGCGTCAAGCTCGACTAGGCCGGGGGGCGGGAACGATGCGACTCAAGGCCCTGGCGTCCATTGCGGCATTGGCCGCGTGCACTGCGGCACAGTGCGCGCAGGTGGAGTTCACGGCGGCCGATTCCTACGCCGCCTACGGGCTTTTGAGCGCATTCGTCAGGGACTGCACTCCCAGAAACGCCGGCACCGTCAAGGGCCGGCTTGCAGGCGAGTGGATAGCCGCACGGCTTAGGGAACTCGGCGCCGACGCGAAGATCGACCGCTTCCGCGATTCGACTCCGGACGGCGTGAAGATCTTCAAGAACGTCACAGTCGAGTTCCCCGCCGCCGAGAACCCCGAATCCGCCCCGTGGATCGTCTTCATCTCGCACTACGATACCGCTCCAAATGTCGGGCGTGACTTCCAGGGCGCGAACGACGGCGGCTCCACAACGGCCGTGCTGATGGCTTTGGCCGGGGCGATCGTCCGCTCCGGCGCACCATCCGGCGCGAACGTCATGCTCGCGTGGACTGACGGCGAGGAGGCGAGGATCGCCTATTCCGACAACGACGGCTTCCACGGCGCGCGCAGGCTCGTTTCCGTCTTGAAGGAGTCGAAGCGCAACGTGAAGGCCGTCATAGGCCTTGACATGCTAGGCGACAGGGACCTTCTCATGGAGATGCCCGTAAACGGAACGATGTGGCTCAAGGCCGCCGCGATAGAGGCGTCGCTTGAGGCAGGACCCGGGGTGCGTCTCCAGTGCGGAGAGGTCACGGTGCGCGACGATTTCGCGGAGTTCCTAAAGGCGGGGTATCCTGCGATAGACATAATAGATTTCGAATTCGGCCCCGGGAACTCCTGGTGGCACACCACGGATGATTCGCTCGACAAGATCTCCGAGGAGAGCCTTCTCAAGGCGGGAAGGCTCGCTGCGGCGATACTCGATCGGATCTGCCAAGGAACAGACGAAGGAACTGCAAAATGAAGAGACTTCTTTGGATTGTCGCCGCTCTGCCGGCGTACCTCGCGTGCGCACAGGGGATCCAGCCGTCGAAGGCCACCATGCGCATCCGCCAGGCGGACTACTACGTGAAGGAGTTCGAGCAGGAGGTCCAGCGCCAGCGCGGGGGCGAGAACAGGGTGTACCGCTCGAAGAAGGATGCGCTCGACCGCGTCCAGGCCCTCAAGAAGGAATTCCCCGACGATCCTGATGTCGAGGCGCTCTTTCAGCGTTGCCGTGCGGCGCTCATGAAATCGAAGGGCGATTTCACCGAAGTCGATCCCTCCTGGACGGAGTATCTGGTCCATGAGGCGGAACTCCGCAAGCAGATGGCCGCCGAGGCCGAGGCGCGCTGGGAGGCTCTCATCGAGGCAAACCGCGAAAAGCTCATCAAATCAGAGTATCCCACCCCGGACTCGACAAAGGTCACCGTCGACGATCTCGACGGGGCGTTCGTCGTTCTCGACGACGTTGAGTACCCCGCGCACCAGTTCTACGGCGCGGCCGGCGAATTCGTGTGGTGCGGCAGGCCTTCGGCTGGATACTGGTTCCTCAACATCTCTAGCCGCGACTGGCTCAATCCGTACGAGGCGGTGAAGCGCTACCGCCGCACGGTCGATTCCGGCATGATGGAAGTCGCCAAATGGCACGTTCTCGGCGAGGTGGTGAACATCGTTGGCGAGAATCCCAACCCGGGAGAGGACGCCGTAGGGAACATACAGTTCGGCTGGGTGGTGAGGCCCGTGGCGCTCTATGTTCCCGGGTGCGTCCTCGCGGAAGGGGACAAGTTCGCGGGCGAGGAGAAGGTGGCGGCCATCAAGGACGGCTGGTACACCGTGAAGGAGATCCCCGCCGATGTCGCGCCAGAAAGGCTTGCCGAGATATTCATGACCGCCATCAAGGAGAAGAACTACGCCCTCTACGTCGACGCCATCGACCCCGAGCGCCGCAGGAACGACATGGGCGAGGATCTCCTCCGCTACCACTGGGATCTCCACCAGGAGCGCTTCCACGGGGAATACGTGCACGCCACGTTCAAGCTCGTGAGAAAGACTGTCCGCAAGGGCTACGACGACAGCGACGAACAGGAGGACTTCTTCCTCTCCGACGAGCAGAAGAGCACCTTGAGAAGGATCGGCGGGGAGAAGGTCGAAGAGGCTGTCGTCGAGTCCATCGCGTACGACAAGAACGGCAAGCAGCTCGGATCGCCCCATCCGCGCACGCTCGTGCGCCGCAACGGCGGGCGCTGGTATGTCGAGGAGTACGAGCAGCGGTTCTAGGCCGCGGGAAAGGAATTTGCGATGAAAAGACTTCTTCTTGCCGTATCCATGGTGGCGGCGGCTTTTGCGGCCGCCGAGGTGGAGCCCCAGGCCAAAAAGCCCGAGAAGCCGAAGCCCCTCACGCTTGCGTTCGTGCGCGACGAGGTGGGCCTTGAGAAGATGACCGTGCGCGCGATCGACCCGAAATGGTTCATCCAGCCCGAGTACGACGACCGCATCCAGGACCTGCGCGTAAAGATGTCGACGCGCGTTCTTCCCAAGCAAGGGCCCGTGTACCAGATCGCCGACACCGGCAACCGCGAAGAGATTAAGGACATGGTAACCTGCTTCGAATATCTCGACGACCATGTCCGCGGCGAGCTGGGTACGCTCCTCAACATGTACCGTATCGGCCAGTTCGCCGAGCGCTTCTCCAGGTTGAGGCTGATCGCGCGCCGCATCAACGGCTTTGAATACGCGGCAGGCATCCTCGCCATAGACAAGGCGTGCGCCTCGTTCTGCAAGTATGTAGACGAGATGGAGCGCGACATGAACGCCGATGTCACAGCCCTGGAGCTTCTGATGCTCTCCGGGCTCGACAAGTACTGCAGCTCAAGCGGGACCACAATCCCCGAGTGGGACCGCAATCTCCGCACTCTCGACATGTACCTCGTGAAGATAGACAAGGAGACGCTCGAAAGCCTCAACAAGAACACTTTTGAGCTTATGGCCAAATGCGCCGAATGCCGCAAGGCCATAGCCGAAGCGCGCTCCGTTCTCGCGAAGGTAGAACACTACCAGAAGATATCCCAGATCGTGGACGGGTACGACAAGATGATTGTCGCCATCGAGGAGCTGGCGAACGAGGCCCTTGCGACCATAAGGGAGGCCGACAACTCCTCCTCCGACATCTGCAAGCTGAGGCGCCTGAGGGAGCTTACGCCCAACAGGTTCATGATGGAGGCGGGCTACCTCCCCACGGACTGCAAGCCCGTCTACACGCGCCGCGTCCGCGTCGCGCTCAGGGAGTGCAAGCGCCGCTTCAACAAGGCGGCAGAGAAGATCAACGAAAGGCATCGCGGCGAATACGGCTACCACGACGTGGAATGGCGCTGAAAGGCGCATGCGGGGCGGATATGACTTTAGTTTGGGACTGGAATGGAACTCTTCTCGAGGATGTGGACGCGGCGGTATCCGCGCTCAACTCCATGCTCCGCAAAAGAGGCATTGAAGAGATCACGCGCGACTACTACCGCGCGCATTTCCGCTTCCCGTCCCGCGATTTCTACGAGGAGCTTGGGGTGGACCTCCCCAACGAGGACTGGAACCAGATCTGCATCGACTTCCACGACGGTTTCGAGGCTGCAGGGACGCAGCGCCTCAGGGAAGGGGCGTTCGAGGCGCTCGAGACGGCGCGTCGCGCAGGGTGGAGGCAGATGCTCCTTAGCGCACACCGCGAGGACCTTTTAAGGCGCGATGCCGCCGAGGCCGGGATCGCGGGATATTTCGACGCCATAATAGGGACGGACAACCTCGACGGAGCGTCGAAGCTCGAAAGGGCGAGGACGCATTTCGCCTCGGATCCGCCGTCGGATCCTTTCGTCTTCATCGGCGACACCCTCCACGATGCAGAGGTGGCCGCCGATCTTGGCGCCAAATGCATACTTTTCACAGGCGGCCACCAGGAGGCTTCGCGCCTCACGGCGGTGCGCTGCCCGCTCGCGGATTCGCTCACGGGGGCGGTGGACATTCTTGAAACTGCTGTTTAGAGATTGGAGGCAATGATATGTTAAAACGCCTTTTTGCAGGATTCTTTGCGGCTGCGATTGCGGCGGTGGCCGCCTTGGCAGGCGAGGCCCCCAAAGGCCCCAACGTCATATTCATACTCGCCGACGACCTCGGCTGGGGCGATACGGGGTTCATGTGGCAGCGCGCGCGCGCCGAGGGGCTGCCGCGCATATCGACGCCGAACCTGGACAGGCTCGCGGACGAGGGCGTCACGTTGAGGTCCCACTATGCGGGCGCGCCCGTCTGCGCCCCGAGCCGCGCCTCGCTCATAACGGGCCGCATCCAGGGCGAGTGCTCCCTGAGGGACAACTGCTTCGATAGACCCTTCTCCGAGACGAACACCATCGGCACCGTCATGAAGGACGCGGGGTACGCCACGTGGGCGGTAGGCAAGTGGGGGCTCGCGGGCGGCGGCGAATCGGGCGCGCCCGTAACGTCCCACCCGCTCGACAGGGGCTTCGACTATTTCTACGGCTTCCTCGACCATATGGCCGGGCACACGTACTACCACTACAGGGGGTATATCCGCGGCGCCTACATGGGCATAACCGAGAACCGCTCCGATGCGACCGCCTCCGCCGAGGGCATCTACTCGACCGACCTTTTCACCGCCAAGGCGAAAGAGCTCATTTCGCGCCACGTGTCATCCCAGAGCGGGAAGCCGTTCTTCCTCTATCTCGCCATAAATACGATCCACGGTTCATGCCAGTCCGACGATACGATCCTCTGCAAGTCGCCGATGCACGTCCCCGGGCGCCCGTATCCCGAAGAGGGCGTCGTCTGGCCCTTGGAGAAGGAGGAGCTTGAGCTGCGCAACACGTGGATCGACCCCATGTACGCCGATCTTCCGCCCATGGCCGCGAGATATGCAACGGCCATAACGCGCTTCGACAATGCCCTCGGGGACCTGATGCGCCACCTCGAAAGGCTCGGGATCGACGGTGAGACGGCAATAGTCTTCACCTCCGACAACGGCCCCGCCGACGAAAGCGGCGCCGATCCGAGGTTCTTCTCCTCCGCCGGGCCCTTCGACGGGCTCAAGCGCGACGTTTTCGAGGGCGGCATGCGCGTTCCCGCGTTCATCCGCTGGAAGGGCAAGGCGCCAGCCGGCGCCGTGGACGATACGCCATCCCAGATCCATGCGTGGATGAGGTTCCTCGCAGAGGCCGCCCAGGGGCGGTACGAGCGCCCCTCGTCGCTCGTCTACACCCAGTACGAGTTCCCGTGGGGCGGCGGCACAGCCGCGTTCAACGAGTTCGCCCACCGCAAGGGATCCGTGAGGGGCCTCCAGCAGATGGTGCGCGTAGGCGACTATGTGGCCCTTAGAACGCGCATGCGCGACGGCAACGCCAAGGTGCGCCTCTACAACGTCACCGAGGATCCGTTCCAGTCGAACGACCTCGCCCAGGACCCGGCGCAGGCCGAAAGGCTCAAGGAGCTTACCGCCATACTCGATTCGCGCTACAGGAAATAGTTGTAACCTTTTCCGTGCAAGCGTGTATACGATGCGGAGATAACTTTCAAGCAAGGAGAAGCAGAAATGGCATTGCCTGACATAAGCCTCGCGCAGTTCAACAAGATCGCGAGCGGCGACTACAACGCCGGACAGATAGATTTCAAGACGAACGACCGCGGTGAAACGGAGCTCGTCAAGATCAACAACCACGTCTGGAGGACGAGCAAGAACAATGTCATCCTTTCGCCAGAGAGGATCCTCGAGGTGAAGGAGATGTTCCTGAGCGCCCTTGAGAAGGGCGGCGTTCCGGCGGATAAGATGGCCGAGATCCGCGACAGGCTTGGTCTTCCCTCCGAGCTGAACCTCCCGGACGGGAAGGACCAGCGCGATGGCATATTGAAGATGCGCTTCACGCCGCTCACCCGCGCGCAGGTGAGGTCGATCCTCGACGAGTACGCCAACGGCGGCAAGGGCTGTACGCCCGCTTCCGCGAAAGACCTCAGCTGGGACAACTGGGAGGCCGGCCAGAAGACGGCGAACATGAGCTCCAGTAACGTCAAAAGGCGCGACAACGCGAACATGGCGTCGATGGACAAGTACGCCAAACTGGGCAGATCCGGCGTCAACTACGGCCTTACGGACGCGATGAGCCTTCTCTCGGCATCGCGGTCCCTCTCAAGTCTCGGCGAAGCGCAGGACAGCCGCGCCACGGGCGCGAACGCGATCAATGACAGGCTTGCGCAGCGTACGGCCCTCAAGTGCTCGTTCCAGGGGCTCGTTACGCAGGCCCTCAAGATGCTGCCCGCGAGCGTGCGCGAGTCGGGCGAGTTCAAGCTCTGCGGCGAGACGGTGAATCTAGTCAAGGGCGACGACGGCAATCTCACGGCCGTCTTCGGCAAGGGATCGTCCGAGACAAGGGTGCCCCTCAAGATGGACGCCGACACGTTCGCTTCGCGCCTTATAGGCCGTACCGTGGCGGATGCGGATACGCTCGGCTCGACATTGACGAAGAACATCCTCGTGTCGGTGTACGACCGCGATCTCGAGGGCGGTCTGGTGGCGAGCGAAAAGTCGAGCCTCACGCGCCAGTTCGCCTCGCTCGTCTTGGCCAACAAGTCAGGCGACAAGGTCAACTTCGACTTGCTCGTCAATGGCGACTACAATACGGGCATTCTCGTCGAGATGGCCCAGCGCGCCATCAACGGCGAGGATGTCGGCGACTGCAAGGCGAAGCTCGACAACTACCACGCGAAGCTCGTGAGCGACAACACGAGCCTCCCCAAGGAGATCCGTGAGAAGCTCGAAGTCGTCGCGAACATCCCCCTGGAGAGGCCCAGCAAGGGCGACGGCGAGATGATCGTCAAAGCGCCGATTGCAGGCAACATCAACAAGGTCGTCCAAGCCATGCCGCCTCAGGAGCCCGCTCCCGTGCCGGCGGGGCTCAAGGACATCGGCGGACTAGAAGGCGTAAAGGATTTCATCGCCGATCTCGTCTTCTCCGACGACACGATGGTGGGCGACGTCACCGTCAACAAGGCCGGCGAGCCGATGCGCAAGATCTTGACGAACGACAAGAACATCGTCGCGTTCGCGGAGATCATCAAGAACCCGTCTTTGGTCAAGACGGCGTGCGCGCAGCAGATCGCCGACGTCATAATCGACGGCTTCACCAAGATGTCCGACATCATCGGCGAAGAGTTCAAGAAGGCGACCGGCAAGACGCTCGCCGACGCCGCCAAGGAGAACGATTTCGTTTCGCAGCTCTCGCAGTTCCTGAAGGACCCGACCAAGATGCTCGGCTCGGATCTCGCGAAGTTCGACAATCTGATCCTTACAATGGCGAACAAGGGCTGCGAGCAGATACAGAAGTTCATAAACAACGACGTGTTCAAGGTAGGCAACGCCAGCGGCAACATCCAGGGATCTCTCCTCAACGATCCGTACAAGAACCTCGAAGCGAAGGATATCAAGTCCCAGCTGGACGGCAAGGGCCTCAACCAGATACTCGACTCCGCCTCGAACGCCGATTCGCCCGGGCAGGTGGGCTTCTTCAAGCAGGTGATATCGAACTACTTCACCTCGCTCGCCAACGCCGACAAGCGCTCGTGCTTCTCCGCGGCGCTCAAGTACGCGCCTACCTTCGACTTCTCGAAGTTTGAGGGCGAGGCCAAGGTCTCCGCGCAGAAGGCGGCCATCAACAAGTTCACCGGCGCCATCCTCAAGGGTACGAGCCCGCTGCTGCAGAAGATGATGCAGGGGCTTCCGAAGGACATTATGGGCGATTACGCCGACGCGCTCGACGACATGAAGTCGTCCCTTGCGCCGATTCCGCGCAAGATCGTGCAGGCCCACTTCATGCAGATGATCAAAGACTCGCAGAACAAGCCCGGCGCAAAGAAGATCGAGTCGATCGAACTCGTGAAGTCGCTCGGCGCGGCGTCGGTCGGAGAGGCGTTCCTCTGCAAGTTCACCTATCACGACAAGAAGCCGATGACGGAGAGCTACGTCGACCCGGAGACCCACGCGACGAAGTCGCGCCCGGTGCTGGACAACAACGGCAACCAGATCATGGAGGATGTGGTCAAGACCGAGAAATTCGTGGTGAAGATCATGCGCCACGACGCCGAACGCCGCGTGAAGGCCGAGGCGGAGATATTCACCGCCGCCGCGGAGAAGATCGGTCCTGGCATGGCCAAGACGTGGGAAGGCCAGCTCAACCAGTACATGACCGAGTTCGATTTCCGCAACGAGGCGAAGAACGTCGAGGAGGGCGTCAAGCTCTACAACATAGCGGAGAACCAGAACCATCCTCTCAATGCCATCGCGCCGGACGTCAAGTCGATGGAGCTATCCGACATCGCCGAGACGAAGAAGGATGTGATGGTGGCGAAGGTTGCGGACGGAAGGCCCGTAGACAAGTTCTTCAAGGAGAACATCACGGGAATCCGCAATGCGGCCTCTGCGGTCTTCGAGCAGGATCCCGCGACGGGCCGCATAAAGTGGGTTGACGGGCCCATCGACCCCAAGACGCAGAAGCCGAAGAAGGTGCCTGTCGTAAAGCAGAACCTCCCGGGCGGCGCGATCCCGAACATGATCGACTACTGCCGCAACAACTACAAGGAGATCAAGAGCGCGCAGCAGAAGCTCATCCAGGCCACGAAGGCGTGGTTCCACGAGGCGCTTCTCGGATCCGGCAAGTTCCACGGCGACACCCATGCCGGCAACCTGATGATCGGCTCGGGGAACATCACGTTCATCGACTTCGGCAACCTCTACGAACTCAAGCCCCACTACGTTCTGGATGAAAACAACCAGCCCGTCAAGGAGATGGTCGAGGAGGAGCAGGACGGCGTCAAGGTCATGGTCGAGCGCAACAAGGTCAGCTTCGACGAGCGCCACGAGCTGCTGCGCGTGATGATGGGCGTTACGTTCCGCGACAAGGCGTTCGTCATCGAGGGCTTCAGGAAGCTTCTCTCCGAGGAAGGCAAGGTCGCCTTCGACGCGAACCTTCCGAAGATCAACGCGATCCTCGACTCCATACTTTCGAAGGGGCGCTTCTCCTATGACATGGTCTACCGCCTCAATGCGGCCGTCTCGGAGCTCCAGAAGCTCGGGCTCGAGCTTCCGCCGCAGATAAACTGCTTCGTGCAGTCGATGGCGCGCCTTTCGAACACGCTGGCCGAGATGAACACCATCCTCAACCAGACGAGCGAGCTCCTCGACGCAGCCGACGGATACATAAAGCCTGGCTCCGGGAACCAGCTGGTGCCCACTCAGCGCGATGAACTCGACCTTCTCGGCAAGGCCCTGGATTTCCGCGCCTCGGCGGATGGCCAGAAGAGGATAGACGACATACACGATGTCGTCGGGCTCTCAAAGGACGGGAAGCCCGTCAAGATCTCGGCCTATTACGACAGGATATGCTCGGAGGAGTTCGGAGGGACTTCGCCCAGGGGTGCGGCGATGTTCCGCGAGGGAGGGTCCTACCATACCAGCGTCGTCAACCGCATCATGAACGCCGCCGATCCCCTCACCGAGGCCACCAAGCTCGACGACATGCTAAGGGGCCATGCCGATGCCGAGCACAACGTATCCGTCGCCGCATACGTGGGCGATCTGGACTTGGCTTTCACGAAATTCCAGACCGACCTCGCAGCCGCCAAGACGCCGGAGGAGAAGAAAGCGGCCGTTACCACCTACGCCACGCATTACTGCTCAATGCTCGCCGGCGTCATACAGTGCATGCAGCAGACCGAGGAGAATCTCGTCCAGATGCGCACATTCGAGTCGGTCGAGAAGCCCAGTTCGTTCGCGAACGCCGTAATGACGACGCTTCTTGACAGCTTCGACGCGCTTGAAACCACCTTCGAATCGTCCAGGGGCCAGCTTATCGGCGATGTGCTCAAGATCACGACAAAGGAGCTTGGCGTCTGGTTCGGCGGAGAGGAAAAGCGCATCAACGCCATAAAGAACGACGCGCTCAAGATGGCCGGCGACGATTCCTACCAGATCGACATCGGCGTGTAGCGGCGCGACGTGCGTGCGGCTTAGGCCGCACGTTTTTTTCTGCTATCATAATCCTTCGAAAAGTGGTATAATACATGCCAAAACCGAGTGTTGGCATTTGAATCACGTGTGCCAGAGAGGGAAGAGACATGAAGATTGGAGCCGGAAAGATCGTAGGTGCGGCGATGTTCGCCGCCGGTGTCGCCGCAATATGGCTTTGGCCTAAGTCGACGGTGGAGGTTGTGGAGGATACGGTGGTGCGCCCCGTAAGGAGCATGACCGTAACCGGGCGTGCGACTCTTCCCGACATCCGCTGCCCCGGCAGGGTCAGGGCGGGTGAATCGCGCGACATGATGTTCGAGGTCTCCGGCAGGCTCGTCGAATTCAAGCTCGACAGGGGCCAGCACGTCAAGAAGGGCGACGTCCTCGGCAGGCTCGACACGCGCGACTACGAGGCGGACGTCGCGAAGGCCGAGGCGGACTTCGAGAGCAAGAGGCTCTCTTACGAGCGCTACAGCAGCGCGCTCGGGAAGGGCGGCGTCTCGCAGGAGGACGTATCCAAGGCCGAGGCCGACTTCAAGTCCGCAAGGGCGCAGCTTGCGGTGGCGAAGAAGGCTCTCGACGGCTGCACGCTCACCGCCCCGTACGACGGAATCGTGGCCGACAAGTATCCCGAGGAGCTTGACATGATCTCCAAGGGGCAGAAGCTCCTGACTCTCCTTAGCGTCGACAGGGTGAAGTTCGACATAACCGTCCCCGAGACGGCCGTCATCTCCCGCCGCTTCACCCAGATCCTCAAGGACCGCCGCCACTTCGTGGTGTTCGATTCTCTCCCGGGCAAGGAGTTCGACGTCGATTTCGAGGAGGCGACGACGCAGGCTGACGACAAGACGCAGACTTTCACGGTGACTTTCTCGATGCCCGTCAGAGACGAGTACAGCTTCCTTCCCGGGATGAGCGTGACGCTCGTCATAGAAGGCGGCGCAAAGGTGCCGGAAAGCGAAGGCGCCGAGGCCCCACTCGTCGTGCCGGCGGTCGCCGTCGGGCAGGACGAGGCCGGCGGGCACTTCGTCTGGAAGCTCGTCAAGGCCGAAAAGGACGGCGAGTTCACGACAGTGAAGCAGACCGTCGAGCTGGGGAGGCTCCGCGGCACGGACTATTCCGTAACGAAGGGCCTTTCCGAGGGGGACCGCATCGCCGTCGCCGGCGTCTCGGTCCTCACCGAAGGCCGTGTCGTCACCCTATGGAAGGAGTGACGGGATGAACATCGCTGAATACTGCATTAAGAAGCCGACGGTGACGATATCATTCGCCGCCGCCATGCTGCTTGCCGGCATACTCGGCTACTTCCAGCTCGGGCGGCTTGAGGATCCCGAGTTCACGATCAAGGAGGCGCAGGTCATAACAGCCTACCCGGGCGCCACTGCGGAAGAGGTCGCAAGCCGCGTCACCGATCCCCTTGAGGTCGCCATCCAGCAGATGGGGCAGCTAAAGAAGGTCACCTCCACGTCCTATCCGGGGAAGTCCATCATCCAGGTGGAGATGAAGGACACGTACGACTCGTCCACGCTGCCGCAGGTTTGGGACGAGCTCAGGCGCAAGGTGAACGACGAGGCTTCGTCGCTCCCATCCGGCTGCGGGACGCCGTCCGTGGTGGACGACTACGCCGACGTGTTCGGCGTAGTGTATGCCATCTACGGCGACGGCTTCACATACGCTGAGCTAAAGGATCACGCGAAGCTCCTGAGGCGCGAGCTCCTTCTTTGCGCGGACGTCTCCAAGATCGACCTTCTCGGCGAACAGCAGGAGATAGTCTCCTTTGAGATGTCGCGCGCGAAGATGGCGAATCTCGGCATAACACCCGAGATGATAAAGGCCGTCGTCTCCGGGCAGAACGAAGCGGAGGATGCCGGGAAGGTCAGGATCGACGACAAGTACGTACGCATCTTCCCGAGCGGCACCATAAACTCCGTCGACGACTTCAAGCGCCTTATAGTGACGCTGCCGCAGGGCGACGGAAAGTTCTCGACAGTCCGCCTCGGCGATCTGATGACGATCACGCGCGACTACGAGGATCCGCCAAGCTGCATCATGCACTATAACGGCAAGCCTGCCGTCGGGCTTGGCATCTCCACTGTGAAGGGCGGCAATGTGATGACGATGGGTGCCGCCATCGACAAGCGCATGAAGGAGCTTCTCCCCGAGACTCCGATCGGCATCGAGTTCGGGATCGTCTCGCACCAGGCCTCGACCGTCGAGGCGGCGGTCAACGGCTTCGTCGTGAACCTCATCGAGTCGGTCGTCATCGTCATCGCCGTTCTCCTTTTCACGATGGGCATGCGTAGCGGCGTTCTCATCGGGGCGATACTCCTTTTGACGGTGTTCGCGACAGTCGCCGTGATGAACCAGATGGACCTTATCTTCGAGCGCATCTCCCTTGGAGCGTTCATCATCGCTCTAGGCATGCTCGTCGATAACGCGATCGTCATAACAGAGGCCGTCCTGATCGCGGCCGAGAAGGGGGAGAGCCGCACCAAGGCCGCAATCGATGTCGTCAAGCAGTCGCAGTGGCCGCTGTTGGGCGCTACGGTGATCGCGATCCTCTCCTTCGCGCCTGTCGGCGCGTCCAAGGACTCCACGGGCGAGTACTGCGGGTCCCTTTTCAAGGTGCTGATGATCTCGCTTCTTTTGAGCTGGGTCTTCGCAATCACGGTGACGCCGCTTTTCGCCTCGAAGTTCCTCAAGAAGAAGGCGAAGGTCGAAGGGGCAGATGAAGGGAATGCGGCAGATCCCTACTCAAGCGGATTCTACAGGGCCTACAAGGGTCTCCTTAAGTTCTGCATCGTACACCGCTACTTCACATGGCTTTTGCTGGTCGCACTCCTGGTGGCTGCGTGCTACGGCTTTACGCAGGTCAAGCAGAGCTTCTTCCCCGAATCGACGCGCCCGCAGTTCATGGTGCATGTCTGGATGCCGGAGGGCTCCTCCATCCACGCTACGGAAAAGCGCGTTTCGGCCCTGGCCGCCGAGATTGAGAAACTGGATGGCGTAACGGCCGTCACCGCGCTCTCGGGGAGCGGCGGCCTCCGCTTCCTGCTCACATATTCGCCGGAGAACTCCGACGACGCCTATGGAATCCTCTTCGTCGACGTGAAGGAGTTCGGCGTCATCCCGGAAGTGATGGAGAAGGCCGAGCTTATTGCACGTGAAATCACGCCTGACGCGCTCGTCTACGGACAGAAGTTCGTCAACGGTCCGGGCGACGCGCAGAAGATACAGTTCCGCATCCTGGGGCCGGATCCCAAGGTCCTGCGCCGCGCCGGCGAGCAGGTTCTCGCGGTGATGCGCGAGGACGGCGGCTTGAAGGAGATACAGACCGACTGGCGCAACAGGACGGATGTGATGGTGCCTGATATCGCGGACGATCGCGCCCGCAAGCTCGGCGTCACGAGAAGCGACATTGCGCAGTCGCTCAAGCAGGCGACCGAAGGCCTTACTGTCGGCCACTACCTTGAAGGCGACGAGTCTCTTCCCATCATCGTGCGAGCGCCGGCCGTCGAGCGCAACGACCCCGATTCGCTCGTCTGCTCGTGGGTGTGGTCGTCGTCTCTCGGCTGCTCTGTTCCCTTCGCGCAGGTGGCGAGCGGCATCCATACGGAGACGGAGGAGGCGATCTTCAAGCGGCGCAACCGCCTGCCGTGCATCACCGCCAAGTGCAACCCGACGGGCGGCACGGCCTCGGACGCGCGGCTTCGCATCGCAGACAGGCTTGAGGCCATCGCCAAGGCCCTCCCGGCCGGATATTCGTACCAGTGGGGCGGCGAGTACGAGAACTCAAGCGACGCCAATGGCGGCCTTGCAGGGAAGATCCCCTCGATTCTCGCCATAATGGTGATGATCGTCATACTTCTTTTCAACTCGATCAAGAAGACGGTTGCCATCTTCCTGACTGTTCCCCTGATCCTCATCGGCGTCGTGGCGGGTCTTCTCGGATTCGACCAGCCGTTCGGATTCATGGCGCTTTTGGGATTCCTCTCGCTCGTCGGCATGCAGATCAAGAACGCGATCGTCCTCATGGATGAGATCAACGCGCAGCTCACGGCGGGCGCGACGCCGTTCAATGCCGTCGTCATGTCAGGCGTGACGCGCCTTAGGCCCGTCATGAACACCGCGCTTACGACGATCCTCGGGATGATCCCGCTAGTCGTCGATCCGTTCTACTCGGCTATGGCCGTCACCATCATGTGCGGGCTGGGCTTCTCGACGCTCGTCACGATGGTCGTCGTACCCGTCAACTACGCGCTTCTCTTCCGCGTGAAGCGCTGAACCGGAAAATGGGAGAACCGCCAATGGCAAAAGACGCTCAAGAGGTCCAGGAATATCTCGCGCGCATCAGGAAGACCATAGAGGCGAGCAAAAACCTCGTCTCGCAGGTTGATCTCAGGATCGCCGAGACGGACAGGATGCTTGAGCGTCAGGGGCTGACGCGCGAGCAGGTCATGGCGATGCATTTCTCCGACGCGCAGATGGAAGCCGTCAACGAGGAGCTGAAGCGGCGCGGGATGGGGCCTCTGGAGAAGTGGTCGAACGACGACAGGTGGTCAAGCGTCGCGGACATGCCGGGCGAGCCGCGCCGGGAGAGGCGTGGGAAGGGGGAAGACGCCCGGGAGAAGCCCCAACCCATGGACGCCGAACTCGAGAACAGGCAGCTGAAATTCGGAATGATGATGAAACCTTTTCAGATCTGATGTGTAGACTGTAGAGAAAGGAATCACCATCATGGCAATAGAAATCAACATCGGCCAGAAGGCCAGCACAATGGGGATCGCCGGAACAGGCGACTTCACCATATCCTCCCAGTCCACCCAGGAGTCCTCCAAGATCCTCACCGGGGATTCGGTGAAGGTCACCTCCGGCGCAATGACCGATCTTGAAGCGCTGGTGGAGAAGCTCAAGAACGAGAGCGAGGATACGCGCCTCAGCGTAACGCAAAGGCGCATCTCGATACTTGGAACGGTTCTCGACTCCATGGCCGACAAGATATCCGAGGCGGAGAGGCAGGCAATCGTCGACATAGAGACTCTGGAAGGGGAGAAGAGCGAGCTCCAGAACGAGATCACCGACCTCAATGTCGAGAAAACCGCCTCGGAAGGGCGCATCACCGCCCTCGACATCCAGATAGCGGCCCTTGAAAAGCAGATCGAGCAGGCCGTGCAGGATGGCGCCGACCACCGCGAGCAGGTGGCTAAGCTCAAGGAGCAGCGCGCTGAGGAGCAGTCGAAGCTCGACCAGGTGGAAGCCGCGATACAATCCGCGTCCTCCAGGATCGCCGGAATCGACGTCAAGATCACGGAATTGACCGATTCGATAGGCACCATCACCTTGAGCGAGATCTCCAAGGCGTTCCGCGCCGCCGCATCCGACGGGTCGTCCTCCACTTCGGTGGACCGGACCGAAGACAACGCCGACCGCGTGGAGGATGAGAAGGAGGCCGAAGCGACCGATATCGCAGCGGCCATCAGCGAGGCGCTCGACAGGATCGACAGGCAGATCACCAAGGCGCTCGACGAGGCGCAGATGAAGGTCGAGGGCTGACAACCTTTTTTCTAAAGTTTAAAAAGTCAAGAGAAGGGAAACGAAATGTACAAGAAGATCGATGCATCGAAGATCGCCGGCAGCGTGAAGACGCTCATCGAGAAGAATGCGACCTTGAAGCAGCTCAGGGGCATCACAAACGAGGAGCTTGAGGCCGTCTATTCCCTCGGCTTCGGCTACTACAAGACCGGCAAGTTCGAGGAGGCGCACAAGCTCTTCCAGTTCCTCGTCCTGTTCGACCACCTCAACAAGAAGTACTGGTTCGGCCTCGGTGCGGTGCAGCAGGTCATGAAGGACTACCAGAATGCGATAGTCTCCTACGGCTACTGCTCGTTCCTCGACCTTTCCAACCCGAAGCCGCAGCTTCACGTGGCCGAGTGCTTCCTCGCCCTCGGAGACAAGCGCAACGCCGCGAGTGCACTTGAGGCGCTCAACGAGTACTGCCCGAAGAACACCGAGATCGGCCGCGAATACCGCGCGAAGGCCGCGAAGCTGCGTGAACTCATCGGAGAGGAGCCCTTCGCCGAGCTCGCCGAAGAGGAAAAAAAGGCAAAAGCCGCAAATCAGC
This sequence comes from Kiritimatiellia bacterium, assembly GCA_045636065.1. Taxonomy (GTDB): domain Bacteria; phylum Verrucomicrobiota; class Kiritimatiellia; order RFP12; family UBA1067; genus RGIG5050. The sequence goes on from JAZTWW010000047.1 coordinate 29,807, forward strand.
GGTAACCTTTCGCCTGCTCGCGTGTATACAGGGCGAGAAAGGAACACAACCATGCCAGACATTTCATCCATACCGACATCTTCGACGGCAACCCAGATGACGATTGCCGACCAGCTCAAGAACATCGACGAGACGGTCGAGGCGCTCACCGGCGGCGACGAGACAAAGAGGTCCGAACTCTTCAAGGAGGTAGGGCAGATCATCGCCGGCTCCAACATCAAGGTGTCGCGCGGCGATATAACCGGCAGCACCGAGGTGGGGGACAAGAAGACGAGCGGAGCGACATCCACTCCGGCTCTCGACAACCCGGACGACCTGAAAGCCGTCTATGCAAACCTCGAGAAGCTCCTGTCGTATCTGGAGCTCGACAACGAGGAGCGTCAGACCGAGATGGCCAAAGACCGCATCCAGCTTCAACAGGTGACTCTCGACAGCGAACATGAACAGCGCATGGAGTCTATCGAAGAGTCCCTGGAGGAGATGGAGAGCGCGGAGCGTGCGCAGACGGCAAGCCGCGTATTCGGCTGGCTCGGCGCGATCATGGCCGTCGTCGCGGCCGTGGTCCTTACCGTGTGCACGGGCGGCGTCGCGGCGGGCTTCGCCATTGCCGGCGCCGTGGTCGCGGTCGCGTCCCTCGTCATGAACGAAACGGGGGCGACTGAAAAGATCACAGATGCCCTGACGGAGGAGTTCAAGGCAGGTGGCGACAAGTCGAGCGACGCGAAGCTCAAGGCCCAGCTCACCGTCAACCTCACCATGCTGGGGCTTTCGCTCATCTGCAGCGTCGGGAGCATGGCCAGCGGCTTCGCGAACTCGGCAAAGACGATCTCCGATACCGCAAGGACGGTCCAGACGGTCATGACGGTCGCCAATACGGCCGTCAGCACAGGCAGTCTCGCCACAAGCGGCGTCTCCACCTACCTCAATTCAAAGGCGCAGGAGGCTCAGGCGGACGTCACCGAGCTGCAGAAGTTCATAGAGCAGCTCCAGCAGAGGCTTCAGGAGAGCGAAGAGGAGCTTCAGGCCCTACTTGAGATGATCGAGTCCTCCCTGAGCAACATCTCGACGATCGTAGCCTCGGCGACGGACACGACGTCCGAGATAGCGCAGAACATAGGCCAGATGGCGTAACCTCAAGCGTAGTCCCGTGTATACGGGGCGGACAACCGAAAGGAGATTAGAAATGGATTTTGCAATCAACACGAATCCGAAGACGAACTCGGTGGACTGGGAGAAGCTTTTCTCCATGATCGGGGACGTCGAGAAGACCTCAGACGTGAATGGCAAGGAGGCCTTCACCATCACCACCAGGACGGAGGGTGAGACGCGCACGATGACCATCAGCATTCCCGAAGACCTGGAGCTCCCCGATGAGGTCAACGCCGAATCCCTCGGCGCCCTTGTCGCGAAGCTCGAAACGAGCGGACTCGGCTTCACCCCGGACCAGATATCCGAGATGAAGGACGCGGTGTCGAAACTCTTCAACGAGTCTGCGAATGCGCTCAAGGAGGTGAAGGAGGCGTCATCGTCATCCTCCGGCAAGAAGACCGCCGTGCTCTTCGACATATATTCGCTCATGGCGCTCATGATAGACGTTGCGCAGAGCCAGCGCAACGCCACCCGCGAGATGAGGACGGCGCAGAACCTCTCGATCCAGAATTCGATACAGAACCAGGCCGACGCGCAGCGTCAGGCTGCGTTGACCGGCATGATCGCCGGTATCGTCTGCGGCGTAGCGTCCGCAGCCGTCTCCGCCGGGCTTATGACCGCCCAGGGAGTGGCTGCGAAGACCCAGTCGAACATCATGAGCCAGTCCGGCGCGGACGCCTCCAAGATGCAGTCGAGCATGATCCAGCAGACCGACAGCAAGGCCAACTCGCAGACGCAGCTCCACAATACGATGCAGAAGGTGGGCGACGACGTCGCAACGAACGTCATCGGGAAGTTCGAGAGTTCGATCTCGAACAGCCGCTCGGGCGATCTGAGGGGCAACCTCAACGAAGCCGTCGCCAATAACGATGCCGCGAAGACGAATCTCGACACGGCCAAGACGGAGCTCCAGACCGCAGAGACCACCCTTGCCGAGAAGACCGCGACGAGGAACCAGCTTCAGGAGCAGTACGATGCGCACCCTGACAAGAATGCGCTCACGGCGGCCGACGAGAAGCAGGCGTACATCGACAGCGAGAATGCGGCAAACCGCGTACCGGACCAGAACAGGCTCGCGGAGTTCGATCAGCGCATAGGCAACGCCGATCTCACCGAGATCAGGGGCATCAAGACGCAGCTCGACACCGCCAACCAGGAGGTGACCAACGCGGAAAGCACCGTCAGGACGAAGCAGGGCAACGTGAGGATCGCGCAGGAGGAGCTGCAGACCTCGAACCAGAACCTCGACAAGGCTCGCTCCGACTACCAGGGTACCGTCAATGACGTCGCTTCGTACTACAAGGAGCAGTACCAGACTGCGGTGGACCGCCTCGCGAACCCGCCCGAGGGCTCCGATATGGCGCAGCTCAAGACCGACGTCCAGAACGCCAAGGCCAACATGGAGATGGCGTTCGCCGCCCAGGCCGACTTGCTCGCCGGCGACAACGTCATGACCCCCACGCAGCGGACTGAACTCGTGCAGACGTGCAGGACCGAGGCCGAAAACGCGATGCAGCGCGTCTACAACCGCACCGACTTCAAGGCGGCCGAGCGCAAGATGTCCTCGCTGATGGGCGTGAACAACATCAACCAGGCCCTTGGCGGCGTGCTGCAGTCGATGACGCAGAACTGGAGCGCCATGCTTCAGTCGGACGCAACCCAGCAGGGTGCGGAAACGTCCAAGGAAGAGGAGATGCTCGACCAGACGAAGGATCTCTTCTCCCAGGAGGGCGAGCTGATCAGCCAGGTGATCCAGCTCTGCCAGGCCGTCATCCAGACGGAAAACCAGTCCATGAGGGATGCGATACAGGCATAGCGAAAGGACTTGATGGATAAAGCGATAGAAATAAGCGAAATAACCGGCGGTTCCGTCTACGGTGTGACTCAGGTCGAGTACACCGTGGACGGAAATTCCGGTCTTAATTTCGTCGATGCGGTCACAACCGCATCGTTCAAGGTGGCCACCGCAATAGAGGAGGCCACCTCCGCCTATTCCGCCGTGGTCAAGGCCCGGCAGAAGAAGGTGGACGAGCTCGGAGACGTGCTTGCGTGCTTCACGGAGTCGCTCGCGAGACTCGACCACGACGCAAAGACGTACGATGAGGCCGATGTGAAGAACTACTCGTTCGTCAAGGATGTCCTTGAGAGGTACGAAATCGAGATCGAAGGCTTCGGCTCCAGGATGACGAACGGAAACCTCCAGAAGGCCCAGACGGAGGTCGAGTACCAGATCGACAGGGAGGACAACCAGCTCCAGCAGGATCTCGTCACCGTGCAGTCGTACATCTCCAAGCGCGACAACGCATATTCCAACGCGTCGAAGATCGTCAAGAAGGCGAACAACGCCGCTTCGTCCACGATAAGGAACATCGGAGGGTAAAAATGTCAGTTATACAGGCAGATCCAGTCAAGCTTTCCCAGTCGTGGGGGGCGCAGTTCGGCGACTACATCTACAACGACAAGCCCATGGACTTCCAGGACCTCATGGTGGAGGTCGCGGAGAACCGCGCCGTGTCGGTCGAAGGGGAGGTAAAGCCTCTTTCGACGAGGATCCAGGCCCGCAACCAAACGCTCGAGGAGCTTGGAGTGGCGCTTGCGGACCTTACGTCCCTGCAGGCCCAGTTCGACAGCGACGCCGACGGCGACGACAGGGCCGCTACGCTCAAGCAGTCGTCCTACGATACGCTCACGTCGGTGTTCGGCGATGCGGTGGATTTCGATGATCTGCGCATGACGAAGTACGAGGTCGAGTACTGGCTTCAGATGGTGAAGAACAAGATCGACGCCTTGAACAACGAAGCCGAGAAGGACATGACGCGCCTCGAGTCGCTGGTGGACCGCCGCGACGAGGCGTACACGACAGCATCCGACCTCATGAGCGAAGTCAGCGACACCCGCTCCAACGTCATCGGTAACATGTGATGAAGATAGCCGTCATAGCGATGTTCGCGGCGCTTGTCGCCTGCGGCGCGGAAGCTCCCGGAGAGGGGCTCCCGCCATTTGTTCTCGTGACCACCACCGACACCCCGCCGTATTCGTATTCCGATCCCGTCACGGGCGAGGTGGTGGGCCTGGAGATCGATATCGCCCGCGAGGCGGCGGCAAGGCTCGGGCGCGGTCTTGAGATCCGCAAGGACGTCTTCCCGAACCTCCTTCACGACGTAAGCTGCGGCATCGCCGACATGGCCGCTTCGGGGATAACGATCACCAAGGGCCGCAGCCAGGCGGTGGACTTCACGGTCCCGTACGCGACGGAGGGCGGAATGTTCATCTACCGCGCCGGCGAGCCGATGCCCACAATGATAACGGCTGAGGGCATGAGGGTCGGCGTCATGGATGCCTCCACCTACGACTTCTACCTTTCGGCTCACGGGATCGATCCCATACGCCTCGATTCCTACAAGAAGCTTTTCAAGGCCTTGAAGGAGCGCAGGATTGACACGATCTTCTACGACAGCTGCTCAATAAAGAACAGCGTCGCGGAGTCCGGCGGCGAACTGGCGGCGTCCAGGATGGAGACGCGCGAGAATTTCGGCATAGCGGTAAGGAAGGGCAATACCGTCCTCAAGAAGGTCCTTGACGACGTGATAACGGAGAGGAAGGCGGCAGAATGACGGCGCAGCGCAAACTCGTGTCGAGGCTCGTTGGGGCCGTCGTCATCGCGTTCGTGGCGTCGATGGCGTTTACGTGGCTCCTCCACGAGAAGATGACGACAAGCGAGATGCACCGGCTCTTCAACTGCGTCTTCAACGACGTGTCGGTCGACATCCGCGAGCGTGTCGACGCGAGGATGCTGCACCAGGCCATGGTGGTGCGCGACATGTACTACCAGATGCGCGAGGAGCCCTGGTGGAACGATCCCGACGAGTCGAGCCGCCGCCTCCGCCAGCTCGCGGACGAGCTTGGCGTCGACGAGATATTGATATCGAATCCGAAAGGGCTTCTCACCCACAGCGCGCGCCGCGAGGAGGTGGGGGCTCTCGACTTCACCGCCGACAAGGGCCAGGCCGGCGAGTTCGCATGCCTTCTCGACAGTGAGTTCGAGTTCACGCAGTCGATGATGCCCAATTCGCTCCGCGGCGAAATGACGAAGTACGTCGGCGTGTGGATCCCCGAGGGCGGCTTCATCCAGGTTGGCGGGTACGAGGCATGCGTCCAGAACCTCGCGCGCACGGCGGTTACGGGCCTTACGCACGGCTGGCACGTGAGCGGAGAGGAAGGGGGGATATTCATCACCACCGCCAATGGAACGATCATCTCGCACCCCAACGCGGGCAGCGAGGGCGGTCTCTGGAGCGACCCTGGAGAGGACTCGTACTTCGAGAAGCGCGTAATAGAGGGTTTCCCGGTGTACATCGTCATCCCCAAACGCAAGGCTATAGTTGAAAGGCGCTTCCTCGTGGGGACTTCCGCGTTCCTCAACGGCCTTGCGCTCGTCTTCGCGTCCATACTCGTCGGGATAGTCATCGCCGGGTACGTCCGCTCGCAGCTTTCCGCGCAGAGGGCAAAGGAGATGAAGATGGCCTCCGACATCCAGGAAAGCGCCATCCCCCGTACGTTCCCTCCTTTCCCGGGCGTCAAGAGCCTCGACATATATGCAGACATGAAGCCTGCCAAGGACATTGGAGGCGACTTCTACGACTTCTACTTCACGGGCCCGCACACCCTAATGTTCATCGTGGCGGACGTGAGCGGAAAGGGCGTTCCCGCGGCGCTTTTCATGATGCGCGCCAAGGCTACCATCAAGGGGATCGCCCAGACGGGGAAGCCCATCGCGGAGACGGTCTTCGAGTCAAACGAATCGCTTAGCCGCGACAACGGAGCCAACATGTTCGTGACGGCGTGGATAGGCGAGCTCGACCTGGAGACGGGAACCATCACCTACGTGAACGCCGGCCACAACCCGCCTCTCATCCTTTCGGCCCGTCCGGGCGAGGATGGCTCAAGGGCAAGGTATCTCCACTCCAAGCCGGGGCTTGTCCTCGGTATGATGTCCGGAATGCCGTACACCGCCAAGACGGTCAAGCTTGAGCCGGGCGACGCGATATACCTCTACACCGACGGCATAACCGAGCAGCCGGACGAGAAGAAGGAGCTTTTCGGTGAGGAGAGGCTCTTGAGCGCACTCGACGGGATGCTCGCGAACGGCACGGCCGTCTTCGACGGCAACCGCTCGCCGATTCCGGGGGCGATCCTCACGTGCGTGCAGGCCCACGGCTTAGGCGTGGAGCAGGCCGACGACTGCACCCAGCTCATTTTGAGGTACAACGGTCCGGCTCCGGCCTCATGAGCCGCTGGACTAGTTGCCTGGAAAATGGTATAATACAGACTTCAAGGCAAGGAGCAGGGATGTCCATAACTGTAGATAAGATTGCGGTGAATCGCTACGCGCCGGCAGGGAGCGAAGCGATAAACCTGTATTCTACCGGGTTGGAGGGCGGTTCCGGGCTTACGATAGGGCAGCTCGCCATAGCAGTGTCGCTTCGCGCGGCGGCTACGTACGAGGCGCAGAGCGTCCTCAAGATGAACAGGATGTCGAGCGGCTCGATGAACCTCGACAAGGCGTCCGAGTACATGGAGGAGCTGGCCGAGGACACCATGCAGGACTGGGCTACGGCCAGAAACTACCTGATCAGCGAGCTTGAGATAGACGAGGCGGATCTGCCGGAGACGGTGGATACCTACAACAGGCGCATGGATGCGATAAAGGCGATAAAGAGCAAGATCGACTCTTTGACGCAGACGCAGCAGACGTACATGGTCGACCTGCAGACGCTTGTGAACCGCCGCGACGTCGCCTACTCCACCTCGTCCAACATTGTCAAGACTCTTGGCACGTCCATGAACGGCAACGCCGCGAACTTCTAGGATTGAAAGGACTGTACGATGTCAATAGGAATTTCAGAGATAATGCTTTCCATGACGAGCCCGGAGACGGGTGCGTACCTTACCGGAAGGGGGTACACCGTAGACGGCGTATACGAGGCCGATGGCGTTACGCCGAGGCTCCTTTCCATAAGCCAGGTCATAATGGCGCTCTGCCTCCAGCGTGCGGCCCAGCTGGAGAACGGCTACGTCGATTCCAGGACGGGCAAGTACGTCGACGGGATCATCGACATGATGGAGGACATCGAGGACACGTCCGAGCAGCTTTCGCTGATGACGCAGATAGAGAACGAGGTTCTCGACGGTTCTGTCGACCTTACTACGCAGACGCTCACGTACAAGGGCGAGACGTATACGTACTACAACTTCCTTACGAGCGTCATGGAGATCGACAACGTCCCCTACGGAACGGCCGATTCGTCGAGCGAGGAGTTCATTTCCGCTCTCGAATCTAAGATGGACGAGAAGAACTCGTTCTCGCAGCAGACGATGATCGAGCTCCAGTCCAAGACGAACAAGCGCGACCAGGCGTACGATCTAATATCGAACGCGATAAAGTCGATCAACACCGTCCTTACGGGCAACGTGAACAACATGTAGGGGTAAAGGAGGAAAGGGGAAGGCTGCATGGTGCGAGGCTGCACAGGAATGTTGCGCATGACGGCGCGGGCGTGGGCGCTCGCGCTTGCGTTCATCCTGTCTGCGTCCGGCGCCCATGCCCAGCTCAACAACTCCTCCACGATCTCCAGCAGCGGGCGCAAGAAGCTGCTTGACGGCTACGTGTACCGCGTTACGCAGGACAACCTCACCGTCAAAGGCAGCTCCGGATCGAGCGCCATGTACATGGACGAAAACTCGACGGCGGCCATATACATCCCGAGCAACATGACGCTTACGGTGCAGGGCGGAAGCGCAAGCGGCACCACAGGCGCCGGTGCGGGCATCGAGATCCCCCCCTCTTCGACGCTCATCATCACGGGCGGCGGCAAGATCATAGCCAAGGGCGGCAAGGGCTCCAGCGGCGACAGCGGCAAGAACGGCGGCGACGGCAAGGTGGTGAAGGACGACGACGACTCCAACGACGAATGGGGCCACGGCGGAGAGGGCGGCGATGGCGGAAACGGAGGCGGCGGCGCAGGAGCCGGCATAGGCGGCAAGGGCGGCAATGGCGGCACAGGCGGCAGCGGCGCATCCTACCCCTGGGACTACACCAGCAAGAGCAAATTCGACAAGAACGGCAGCAGCGGCACAGCCGGCACAGCCGGTGCCGGAAGCGGCAACTGCGGAACGATCTACATCCTTGGCACCTCGGAGGTGAAGGCCACGGGCGGCGAGCAAGGCACCAACTCGGGATCGTCCGGCTCCGCGGGAGGATTCAGCGTCAAGCACTGGACGTGGTCGTACCGCGCATCGGGCGGCGGCGGTGGCGGCGGCGGCGGCAGCGGCAGGGCAGGGTACGATTTCGGCCCGGGCGGCGGCGGCGGCGGCGGCGGCGGCGGCGGCGGTTCGGGCGCCACGTACTATACGGCGCAGGGCCAGAGCGACGACAGGGTCAACGGTGGCGAAGGCGGCAAGGGCGGCGGCGGCAACGGCACCGCCACAAGCGGTTCACAGACGGAAAAGAAGCGTTCCGTGCAGGGCGGCAGGGGCGGCGACGGCGGCAACCGCGGAGCGACCGAGTCCGGGACCACGGCCTACAACGGCTATGCGTACGTCGCCTCCACGGCGACGTTCACGGCATCACTCTACAACGCAAAGCGGACAGCCGAGACACATTCCGCGATCGAGTACACGATCAAGTTCGACGACGACTGGCGCGTCACCACCAACATGACGGCCAGGTACGGCTTCTCGCTTCCCGACGGGCCGGTCACGTCGCGCTACGGCTACATCTTCCAGGGCTGGTACTCGGAGCCCAACGGCCAGGGGTACCAGTATTACGATGCTAACGGCAAAAGCGTCGTTCCGGTGTGGACGAGAGTGAGTGACATCACCCTCTACCCCAAATGGGAGCTGAACGACCAGGAGCCTCTCGAGAATGTGACGCTTACGATCAACGGCACGAACATACGCGAGGGTCAGAGCAATTCAGGCGACGGCTGGACATACAACCACGAGACGGGCTACGTCAAGTTCTCCGGCGCGGGGAAGACATACGACATAAGAGGCAAGGACGTGGCCGGTTTCGCGCACCTGCACGCCGATTGCGACTGCACTTTGCAGGTGTCGCAGACCCTGACCATGGAGCCCGGCAGCCGTACCGGGCATACGCCCCTGCACATCGCAGAATCGGCAAGGGTCACGCTTGACGTCACCTCCGACTACAACGCCGACGCCGAGTGCAGCCTCACGGGCGCCGCCGGGTATACGGCGATACACGTTCCCTCGAACGCTACGCTGACGGTGAAGTCGACGGGCGTCCTGAACGTGACGGGAGGCGACGGCGCGGCCGACATGGGCCTGGACAGATACGATGAAACCGGCGGCGACATATACATCGAGACGTACAACCACTGGGCCGCGAACATCCGTCCAGGGCACGGTAGGGGTGACGGCAACGGCCTTTTCAACGAGTCGGGCAAGAGCGCCAACTTCCATTCGCTTTCAAGCGGCCAGACCGTCTGGAGCGTAAGGATGACCGACCTTTCGCTCGACGGTTCGGCAAAGAGGATGTACCTCCAGAGGGTGGAGGACGACATACACGACGACCTCTACCCCAACGAAAGCGGAATCTCCTGGATATGGATGCCTAATGGCGGCTACGAGTGGGCCGAGGAGCTGGAGGCGTCCACAAAGAGCAACAACCTGTGGGTCTGCTACGTGGAGGACGCCCATGCGGCGGCCGAGTACTTTACGCCGCTCAACATCGAGATCGACGGCGAGGACATCGCGCACCTGACGGGCCCCGGCTGGTACGCTACGCGCACCACATCCACGAACGACAGCTCCAGGGCGACGCTTGTCATCACCAACGCAGGTCCCCACACCGTCACGGGCTACGGCAACGCCGGCATCGACATCACCTGCGATACGGCGCTTACCGTCTCGAACCTCGTACTCAACGTCGCCAGCTGGGAGGGGAAGACGGCCCTCTACATGTATCAGGAAAAATACATCACGCTAGATCTCACCGTTGAAGGCACGAACAGGTTCACAAGCGCCTCGGAGCGGGCCGGAATTGCCGTCGGCAAAAGGCATACCCTCAACGTGGACGGCAGCGGCGCGATCCAGGTTCTCGGCGGCTCCAACTCGGCGGCCATAGGAGGAAGCGCCCGCACGTCCGACTCCAAGACGTGCGGCACGATAAACATAAACGGCGCCTATGTGACCGCCATTGGCGGATCGAACGCCGCAGGCATCGGAGGGGCGCAGACAAGCGGCGAGAATAGGAAGATAACCATATCCGGCGGCGTGGTGACGGCGCGCGGCGGCCAGTACGGCGCCGCAATCGGCGGCGGGTATACGGGCTATGCGAAGGTCTACATAAACGGAGGCACGGTGTTCCCGACGGCCGGCTCCAAGGCGTCCGCGATAGGTGCTGGGTATAGCTGCAGCAGTTCCGGCTCAGCCACGAACGTATTCGGCCTTGCGGCCATATACACGACATCCGACGCCGTCTCCCCGACAGCCGTCGACAGCGGCGGCAATACCGTATTCCCGGTCACGTTCGACTTCGGCGAGGCGTACTTCCATATCACCAACATCGTCATTGACAAGGTGGATCAGGAATGCCGCGACATCTGGACGGATGATGTAGGATCGCTGGTCCTCTGGCTCGCGTCCACGGATGGAAACCTCCATACGCTGACTGCGGGCGGAATGAACGAGGACGGGGAGAAGGTGCAGAAATCGTGGGGCTACAGCATAGACGATGAAGGCAACTATACGTTCTCCCGCGACATCCTGACCGTGGACGGCGAACCGATCGTAGGAGGCATCGCCAATTCCGGGACGGGCTGGTCATATACCCCCGGCAATTCGGCCCTCACGTTCAAATCCGGCAGACATACGCTTGAGGGATGCTCCACCAACGGGACGATCAGGGTCATTTCGAAGGGCTCGGACGTGAATCTCGTTCTCAATAGCCTGACGCTCAAGACCCCTGATAGCAATCTTTCCCCATTCGTCGTCTCGAACAGCTGCACGGTGACGCTTTCAGGCGACAACGTAATTGAGTGCATAAGCGATCCCGACGGCCGCACCGTCGCTGACAAGGGATCTATGTACACCGCCGCGATCGAGGTGCCCCAGGGCGCATCGCTCACGATCGACGGCGATGGCTCCCTCTCGGCGAACGCGGGCCTCTGCGGCGCCGGCATCGGCTCGCGCGGCTTGAACCTCAAGGCCGGCTCGATAACCGTGAACGGCGGCATCATCTATGCGAAGGGAGGCTGGGGGCCGAGCGGCGGCGGTTCGGGCGTTGGAGGCGGCTATGGCGGAGGAGTCGATTCCATCCTCGTTACGGGCGGCTATCTCGATGCGGCCGGGGAAATAGGGGCCTGCGGCATCGGGGGCGGCTCAGGGAAAGCCACAGTCCTCACGAACGGCACGTTCCATGTGACGGGCGGAACCGTGCTCGCCAAGAAGGGCTCTGGCAGCGTCTTCAGCGATTTCGTCACGGCAAGCGGGAACACCGTCGATCCCAAAGTCGGCAGGTCGATCGTCATCGATGGCGGCAGCGTGCGCCCTAAGAGCGCAACCGACGCAAGCTCTACGGCAAACCCCTATCCGAATCCCGTCGACTCCAACACAAACAGGCTCGTGTACGCGATGATCACCGGGTTCGGGCCGGTCGATACCGTAAGCCTCGTCGATCCTCTGTGGCAGCAGTACGACGGCGTAGATATCTATTCGGACGAGGATGGATACGTCTGCCTCTGGGGCGTACAGACGAATCTTATCCGTACCGTCAGCATAGAAAGCCCCAACATCCCGGGCGGCAGCATGTCGCTTGAGATATGCGCTGCAAGCAACACATTCTCTTCCGTCAACACTGGCGGGGGCGCTCCAGACTACCGCATCATTGACGGAGTCACGTGCTGGCGCGTGGAGGTGAGCGCTCTTCCGGCCGGAAAGCGCATGGTTGTTGACGGTCTTGACAGGAAATATACGCGCGGAACGACGATGTCCGACGTTACCGGTATGTCGAATCTCTACATACCCGACGGAGAGTACGATTTCACGGTAGACGACCTCCCGTACCACGCCCTGGTAGCCGGCGCTCCAACGAAGGCTACGTACATCGTCGGAATTACGGTCAACGGCGTGGACATAAGCGCCGAGGAGGGTGCAAACTGGGCGTACAACGGCACGTATGAGACGCTCTATCTTACGGAGAGCGCCGAATACCTCCTTTCCGGCACGAACACCAACCGCAAGGTTTCAGTCCGCATCTCGTCGCCGGGCGTGAAGATCCGCTCGGACAGGCTGAACATCAAGCCCTCCGACGAGGGGCCTTTCTACATCGGCCAGGACGATGTGGATGCAAGCCTGGAGTTCACCGGCGGCACGGTAATCTCGGGAACGAAGACGCAGGCGCGTGCGACCGTTTCCGGCGGATCGTTCCAGATGGACATATCCGGGCCCTACACCCGCGACGGCAGTGCCGCGTATCCGCTCACCATTGGCGGCTGCGCCCGCTACAGCCACGTGGAGATCGAGAACATCGAGGGGCTTGTCGGCTACGATACCGAGAACATCTGGTCCGACGGAAACGGTGATGTGATTCTGTATCTTCCCGACGGCGACTACTATTTCAGGGTGAGCGACGGCGAGACGGTGCGCGAGATGGTCGCGTACGTGAACGGCGAAGAGGCTTCGGCGCGCAACTACAACCCGACCGGCGTCTACATCGACGGGCGCGAGGCCGCCAGGCTCCACGGAGAGGGCTGGGTCAACGACGAAGGTGTCGTGAAGCTTTCCGCCGCGACAAACTACGTCCTCTCCGGAACCAACACGGGCTCTGCGATTACTTTCGCGGTGGCGAAGAACGGCGCGAAGGTAACGCTCGAGAATCTCGTCATGACGAATAGCCTCATGCTCGCCACAACGCTTACGTTCAAAGGCGGCGCTTCAACTAGAAGCCTCTTCGAGATGGAGCTTCAGGGTACGAACGTTCTTGCCGGCGCCAGCGCGAACGCGATCCGGCTTGATGAGAAGGTGACGCTCACAATTTCCGGCGACGGTTGTCTTTCCGTCACAGGAGACTCGGGCAAGGCGGCTTTCGGCGTCTCCGGGGAGGCGTCGAGCGCGTATATCAAGGTTTCGTCAGGCAATCTTACGGCAACGGGCGGCTCGGGAGCGGCAGCCATAGATGCAGGCGTCGAAAAGGTGACTGTCGAAAACGGGCGGCTCAATGCATCCGGCGGCATCAGATGCCCGTATTTCGAGGAGGGTGGAACCGTCGTCGCCGACGAGATAGCCGAGACGGTGACGATAACAGGCGGTTCGCTCCATGTGACCGGCTCCGGCACGGTCACGGCCGTCAACGGATCGTCCAAGACCGTCCATTGCGTCACGGTGCCGTTGAACCAGGCGGATATCGATGTCAGCTCGATATTGGAGGATTTCAGCGGATACCCGCTCAAGGGCGTCTACACCGATGAAGAGGGCAAGATGTACATCTGGCTCCCCGACGGGACATACTACGTCAACATAGGGAACGTCCCGTACAGGGTCATCGTGGACGGCGCGGATGCCACGGCCGAGTCATGGGCGGTCGGAGTGGAGGTGAACGGCGAGGATGTCGCCCTCCAGTCCGGCGAGGGATGGACGTACGGCGTCAACAGCTGCATCCTTTCCGTCTTCGGCGACGGCTGCACCATCTCCGGAACGAACACCACGGACGGCGCCTACATCCAGATAACGAACAGCATCTCCGTCACGGTGTCGAACCTTGTAGTCGAAACGACCTCGGCGGCGGGCGCTGCGCCGTTCTCGGTCCTATCCAACGCAACCGCGTCCGTCACGATGATGGGCGAGATCGTCTTCACAAGCTCGGCGACGAACCATCCCGGCATAAACGTCCCCTACGGCTCGACGCTGTCGCTCACCAATGTAGAGGCGATCGCATCGATGCCGGATCTCGACAACATCTACACCTACACGAATACCCTCTACGAGATAGAGTACGACAACGACGGCAATCCCGTCATAGACGAATACGGCAACATAGTGACTAACGGCGTCATATACGACGTCATCTCGGTCACGAACTACATCGACGTTCTCATGCAGCCTGTCCTGAAGGCAAAGGCCGTGGGCTATGGCGCCGGCATAGGCGGCGGATACGCCGAAAGCCACGGCCTCATCGAGATCATCGGCGGCGTCGTCGACGCGAGCAACGTTTCCATCAACAATGGCGCGCCCGGTATAGGCAGCGGCTACTATCCAGACACAGGAAGCGCTGCCGGCACCTCCGTGACGCTGCGCCAGGGCGAGGTGAGGATCTCGGGCGGCGAGGTCACCGCCCAGGGCGGCCACTACGCAGCGGGCATCGGAGGCGCCAGCAGGCATTCCGGCGGCGTCATAGACATATCGGGCGGCACCGTCAAGTCGACGGGCGGCAAGGCCGGCGCCGGACTTGGCGGCGGCTGGGGAGCGCGGGCAAACGTGATAACGATATCGGGCGGCGAGGTCACTGCCACTGGCGGGCTTGAGGCCGCAGGCATCGGAGGCGGATCCAACAGCCAGACGTCCCTCGCCAACACCGACCCGAGCATCATCTCCATTTCCGGCGGCAAGGTGAAGGCCACAGGCGGCAAGGATGGTGCAGGAATCGGCTCCGGCATAGGCGACAACGAGACGGCCATAGTGAACATAACGGGCGGAACCGTCGTCGCCACGGGCGGAGATGCCACGTACGAAGGCTACAAGCCTGACGACATCGGCATCGGCGCGTACTACAAGTCGGACGCCACCGCCACCTATCAGCTCATGATAAAGGCCGCTTCGGTCCATGCGACATGCCGCACCGGCTCGTTTGAGGCCTTGACTCCCGCCGCATCGAACGGCACTGAGAGGGTCTGGTGCGTCACGGTCGATACGGGAACGACCAACGAACTCGTCAGTGTGGAGTATCTCGACGGTTTCGTGAGCGGTTCGGATGATGGCAGCGACTCTGAGATATACTCCGACGACAACGGCAAGGTGTATCTGTGGCTTCCCGATGGGACTTACATATTCTATGTGGACAGCGAGCCATTCACGGCGACGGTTTCCGGTGCCGACGCGACGGCGGTGGAGTGGCTTACCGGCGTCACTGTCGACGGCCTTGACGTATCGCATCTCGGAACGGTTGGAAAGAAATGGGCCTACGACTACGACACGAGGACGCTCGCCATTATCGCCGACTGCACCGTTTCCGGCACCAACACCGATGGATACGTCAATATAGTCGCAGATGCGATGGGCGACGATCTTTCCGACGAGTTCGAGTTCTCCGTCTCCAATCTCTATCTCAAGACCTCTTCCGCCTCGCCGATCGCCGTAACGAACGGCACGGTCACGATTCGCATCGCCGGCGATAACGTCTTCGACGCATCTAGAGCGAGCGGATACCCCGGCATAGGCGTCTCCAACCGCGCGACCGTCTCGATAACGAATCTCCAGGAGGAGTCGACTCTTGAGGCGAAGGGCGGCTACGAGGCCGCAGGCATCGGTACAGGCAGTAATGGAAGCGGTACGGTATCCATCCTTGGCGGAACGGTGACGGCTACGGGCGGCTACGATGCCACCGGCATAGGCGGTGGATACGAAGGCTACTGCAACGTCTCCATATCGGGCGGAACGGTGACTGCTACGGGCGGCGAAAATTCTGCCGGCATAGGCGGCGGCTCGTATTGCGAAATGTCCGAAGTCACGATAACAGGCGGAACGGTGACTGCTACGGGCGGCGACGATGGTGCCGGCATAGGCGGCGGCATGTATTGCCAAAGAGTCGATGTCACGATAACAGGCGGAACGGTGACTGCTACGGGCGGCGATGGCGGATCCGGCGCTGGTATCGGAAGCGGCTACAAGGGCGTCTGCGGCGACATAACGATCTCAGGCGGGCAGGTGTCTGCATATGGAGCGAGCAACGACTTATCATGGTTGTTGTGGCGCACCGGCGCGGGTATCGGAGGCGGAGCGCGTTCGTATCCTAGCGGCTGCACCATCACCATATCCGGCGGCACGGTCAAGGCATACAGTGAAGTTGGCGACCACTTCGGCTCAGTCGAATGTGCAGCCGCAATAGGCGACGGATACGATTCGGAGAGCAATAACGGCTACAAGATCGTCATCAATGGCGGCAGCGTCCATCCCGACAGAGACGACGCACGGTGGTACTTCACCGAAAGCGAAGCTTCCGGGCGCAACTACCCGGTGAATGGCGAAAACAGCCGGGTCTACGAGGTGAAGATGTCCGGCTATACGCCAAACGCCAAGGTCGAAACGGAGATTTCCGGCTACGGCACTAACGACATATACGCCGATGGAGGCGGCAACATATACCTCTGGCTTGCAAACGGGACGTACTACTGCAAGATCGGCGACACCAGGTATGCGATGAAGATGGAAAACGGCACGGTGACCAGGAAGGAGATGCCGGAAGCATACGGCGTTGAAGTCGATGGCGTAGACATCGTGAACGTCACCGGAGAAACGTGGTCGTACGATCCTTTCACGTCCAAGCTCTCGCTTACAGGCGACTGCACGGTTTCCGGCACCAATTCGTACGAGGCGATTGAAGTGATCGCGAACGCCGACGTGACTCTTTCGCCCTCGCTTCTCGATCTTGGCACGCAAACCGGGAGCAACATCCTTTCCGGCTCCGGTACGGTGACTGTCACGAACGGCACGGCCCGCCTTACGGGCAATGTGACCTTGCCTGTCGTAATCCTGGGCGGGTCGCTCAACCTTGTAGGGTATAGGTCCGGTGCGTTCTATAACGAGACCGCCGAAGTTCATTGCGTAACCGTGACAGGCCTCACCGCAAGGGCGAGCGTCGCCTTTGACGGCCTTCCGGGTTACTACGGTACGGGCGGCATATACGCGGATGACGATGGATACGTCTACCTTTGGCTCCCGGATGGGGACTACATGTTCTCAGCCGCCTCCGAGGGGTCTGCCGGGAGCGATTACATGGTAAAGGTCAATGGCGCGGACGTCTACGCCGAGCCGATCGTCCCCACAGGCTTCACCGTGAACGGATACGATGTAGCGTACCTCTCAGGAGAAGGGTGGAGCTACGAAAGCGACATCCTCACGCTTTCCGGGCTCGACCATTACGAGCTTTCCGGCGAGCTCACAAACAAGTTCCTCAATATCGGCAACGCCTGCTCGCTCGTCATCTCGAACGCCGTATTCAACTCCTTCAACGTGCCGGCCACAAAGAACGGCATCATGAATATCGACGGATCGTTCGATGTCGATCTGACGCTTGTCGGGGACAATATGTTCACGGCCCCGAGTTCGCATACGGCCGGAATCGCCGTCCCTGCGGGCGCAACCCTCACCATTTCGGGCGACGGTTCGCTTGCGGCCACGGCCGGCCAGGACTATGCCGGCATCGGTGGCGCCAAGGACGCCGCCTCCGGAAACGTGACCATAAACGGCGGAACCATAAATGCGACGGGCGGAGCCTACGCCGCCGGCATAGGCGGCGGCTGCGGCGCAGCGAGCGGCGTCATAACGATAGCAGGCGGCACGGTGACCGCCACAGGCGGCTCGTACGGAGCCGGCATCGGCGGCGGCGGATCGAGGGGCGGCGTCCAGACATATGCGGGCGAAATCTACATCACGGGCGGCACTGTCAGCGCCACCGGCGGCACGTACAGCGCCGGCATAGGCGGAGGGCAGACGGCCGGCGGCGGCAGCGTGGAGATCTCAGGCGGCATCGTCACGGCCAATTCCGGCTCCGGCGGCGGCGCTTCGATCGGCGGCGGCAGCAACGGCATCTACGATGACGTAACCATCCTGGGCGGCACGGTCGTCGCCACTACAGACGAAACAAGGACGCATGCGATCGGAGCCGGCTGGGCCACGGAGTCGATCGGCGAGGTTACCATCAAGGGCGGCTCGGTCGACGCCGACCAGGACTGCGTAAGCCCCGCTCCCTCCAACACTGTGGAGCGCGTCTACCGCGTAGTGGTGCCGGGCCTCAATCCGCAGTCTGAGGTCTCCTTGAGCGGGCTTCCCGACTACTACGGCACGAGCGGCATATACACCGACGACTCCGGTTCCGTGTACCTGTGGCTCCCGGAAAACTGGGAGAGCGAACACCAAATAACGCCTGCGTCGCTTTCCGGATCTTCGCACCGTACACTTGCCGGCGCCACCGGAACGGAGCACACCTTTGCGGCGAACGGCTACAGGTATCTCGTGACGATCTCCGAGGATGGCGGAACGTCTGTTACGCAGGGCGAGCCGCTTGAACTTTCCGAACTGAAGATAACCGGTTTTGCGGTCGTTGACGGGAACCTCGTAATCAGCATAGAGGCGGCCCCGGGCACATGGCTCTACGGTTTTGCAGACACGCTTGTCATAAGGGCATCGGATTCGCTGCCGATCCCCGATACGGATGAATCGGTCCTCGATCTTTCAGGTGCCGAGCTTGAGCTCCACGACGGCACCACCGCGACATTCACGGTTCCCCTCGGGGAGAATTCCGCGGCGAGGTTCTTCAAGGTGGAGCGGTGAATGGACACGGGCAAATTTAGCGGCTGGGAGTGAAATGGCGAAAAGCGCGATAGAGAGGCTTGTTGAAGCGGTCGGGTATCCTGAAAGGGTGCCCGCAGGCGCCGTTTCGTCCACTTTGAGGGTGGACGGCATGGAGATCGCCGCCAAGGAGCAGGAAGGGCGCATACGCCTTGAATACGTTGTCACGCACGACGAATCGCTCCTTCCCTCGCTCGCCACATACGCCGCCGGCCGCCTTCTCAGGGAGGACGCCGCCCTTGCCTGGGGTGATGGCGCCTTCATATGGCAGGATGCCGATGCCGGTGCGGACGCAAGGAGCCTTCTCAGGTTTTTCGAGACTTTCATGGATTCATGCGACTGGTGGCGTGCGAGGGTTGATGCGCTCGGGGGGCGCGAGGGTGTTCCGTCGTCAGGGCCCGAGACGTTCATGATAAGGCCTTAAGGGGAGAGTGTGGAAATGGAGACAGCAAATAGAGGCATGAGGCGCCGGACGGGGGATGTGAAGATCTCCCGGATCCGCACGCTCGCGTCTACCGTCGTGTTCGCCTTGGCGTTGGCCGCCTTTGCGCCGCTTTCCGCCGCTCCCATACCGTGGAAGCTTCCCGCCTACACGCTTGTCGCAAGGGATATGGATCTCAGGACCGCGCTCGACACGTTTGCCGTCGCGCAGGGGCTTTCGGTTGTGATGTCGGGGTCGGTCGGCGGCTCCTTCTCCGGCGATTTCAAGGATGTGCCTCCGGGAGAATTTCTCGACAGGATCGCGACGACCCACAATCTCATATGGTACTACGACGGTGCAGCCCTCTACCTCTATGGAGCGGGCGAGATCGCCACGATGCTTATAGACCTCAAGTACATGAAGGCCGCCGAAGTGAGGGACATGCTCGCCGAGCTTGGCGTCGAGGACAGCCGCTATCCCCTCAAGACAACGTCGAACGACGAGCTCGTGATGGTGTCCGGGCCGCCGAGGTATGTCTCGCTCGTCGTCGAGATGATATCGAAGGCCGACAGCCTCAAGGAGACGCGCACCTTCAACGAGGTCGAGACGAGGCTCTTTCCGCTCGTGAACACATGGGCGGACGATGTGAGCTTCAAGGTCAACAGCCCCGAGTCGACGCTTGTCATAAGCGGCGTCGCGAAGATCCTCGATCAGATCATGAGCGGCGGCTCCGGCACGAAGATGCACGATGTTACGACGTCGAACGAGGTGTCCGTCCTTGAGGTCCAGCAGACGGCCGCCTTCCGCCCGATAATCCGCGCGGAGAACCGCCTAAACGCCGTTCTCGTCCGCGATGCCGTCTCGCGCATGGGGATGTACGAGAAGCTCATAAAGCAGCTCGACGTTCCTCAGAAGCTTATCGAGATAGACATAACGGTCGTGGAGCTTTCGAAGAAGGACGCTCTCGACTGGCAGCTTTCCCTGTCGCTTTCGACTTCGCGCGGGCACACGCAGTATGGCGTAGGGCAGAACGCCGGGAACATCTTCAGCACTTCAGATATCGCCGGGCAGGGGCTTGCGGGCGCTCTCACGCACATACACTCGTCCTACAGCCTTGCGGCGTCTCTCCAGGCGCTCAAGGAGAAGGGCAAGGCGAGGAGCATTTCAAGGACTTCCCTCGTGACGGTGAACAACCTCGCCGCCGAGATGACGGACACTCAGAGCTACCACGCGAAGGTGGTCGGTACGGAGGTCGCGAGCCTTGAAGAGGTTTCGGCAGGGACAAAGCTCCAGATAAAGCCCCGCATCCTCCCCTCGCCTTCCTCCGACGTCCCCGACAGGGTGTGGCTCACCCTTGAGCTCGACGACGGCGGCTTCGAGGCGATAACGGTGGATGCGATGCCGATGACGCGCGCTTCGACGCTTCTCACGCAGACGGCGGTGTATGCCGATGAATCCGTCATGCTGGCGGGCTACTTGAGGGACATTGAGGAGAACGCCGGCTGGGGCATCCCGTACTTGAGGGACATCCCCTTGATTGGCTGGATATTCGGCGGCAAATCTACCCGCACCGAGACTGTCCAGAGGATGTTCATCCTTACGCCGCACATCATCAACATCGATATGGACATGCTCGCCCGCGAGCAGGGCATGCGCCTGAGGGAAATCTCCGACGCAGAGGCGATGGAGGATGACGCCGACATAAGCGACGAGGCCCGCGCAATACGCGATCTTGAGCGCAAGGACGAGCGCGAACGCCGCCACGAGAAGGTGAAGGATACGCTCGAGCGCCGCAAGGCCGAGATTGGGCATGGCAAGGAGATGCGCCAGTTCGACCGCAGGCGCGGCAAACTTGTGCTGGCCGACGATCTCAGCGCCTGGGTAGCCGAGGAGTCCGAGGCCAAGGAGCGGCTGGAGCAGGAGGAGAATGCCGCCAAGGCGAAGCGCGAGGCGGAGGCCAAGGCGAAGAAGGATGCTGAAGAGCAGGCCGCCAAGGCCAAGAAGGAGGCTGAAGCCAAGGCGGCAAAGGAAGCCAAGGCGAAGCGTGAGGCCGAGGAGCAGGCCGCAAAGGCGAAGAAGGAGGCCGAGGAGCAGGCCGCAAAGGCGAAGAAGGAGGCAGAAGAGCAGGCGGCCAAGGCGAAGAAGGAAGCCGAGGAAAAGGCCAAGCGCGAGGCGGCTGAAAAGGCAGCCAAGGCCAAGAAGGCGGCGGCTGCCAAGGCGCAGAAGGAAAGGGCCGCGAAGGCCAAGCGCGACGCAGAGACAAAGCCGGTTCTGCCGGCTCCTAAGCCGGAGGCAAAGACGGAAGTCAAATGACGAAGGCGAACTTCAATATCGAGAACGGTTTCGTTGAAACCGGGGCAGGCAGATGGCTTACGAGCCGCTGCCAGCCTGCGGCTTTCACCGGAAAGGCCGTAAGGATGCGCCGCAAAGGCTGGTGCGTCCGCGACCGCTCCCTTCTCGATCTTCTCGAAACCTCTGGCGTTTCGAGGTTCGCCGATTCAAGTCGCCCGTTCCTGACGCACATACCCTGCGCATCCACGATATACGCCGTCTCCTCAAAGGTCCTTGTGGCTCCCGCTTCCGCGAGAAGGGGCGCCGAGATCGTAAAGGCCGTCCCGATGAGCCTTAAAGGCGGAATCTGCACGACGGAGTTCTCGCAGGGGCCTGAGGGTGAAGCCTCCCAGGAGGCCGCATGGGCCGTGATGGCCACGGCCGGGCGCACATGCCGCATTCCGCTTGAAGAGGGCGAGACGCTCTCCGTAAGGCCCGAGGCGATCGTCGCATGGACGGGAAAGCGGCCTACCGGGTTCTGCCCCAAGCTTTCATTGTGGGACGTCATCCTTCCAAGGGGGCCGAGGGATCTTCTTTTCACGTTCTACGGGCCGGGAGTCGTCTGGGTGGAAGGGTCGAAGGCCCAAAGCCGCAGGCCGAATGCCGCAAGGAGGGCCTATGTCGTTTGACGCGGCACAGATTCTCCGGCAGACGTATGCCGCAGGAGCCGAGGCGATGGAGTTCCGCGAGATGGCGGAGGCCCGCCATACGGCGATGACCGCCCCGGTGCAGCGCGGCGAGATGATGGGTACGGCCTTCACCGTGGAGGCCGATCCCACGGCCGAGCTCATGGACTCCATGGAGGAGCTTTCCTTCCAGTTCGAGGAGAAGGAGACGAAGCGCGCCAGCGAGCGCAAGATGGGCGAGATGCAGGGGCCGCGCTCAGCGCTTCTGAAGGCCGTCGAGACGTGGATGCGGATGCTGCCCGACATGCCCGGGCGCGAGTTCCTGGCGCACATCCTAAGGAACATGCGTTTTGCCAACTCGGCCGGGAATCCAATGTCCGCGCAGGATCTTTTAAAGGAGCTTGCGCGAGGCTCCACGGATCCGTCGCACCAGTTCGCGATGCTCGACATACTCGAGCAGGCGTTCGGCGAAGGCGAGGACTCCCTGCGCGAGCTCATCCGCCAGGCCAAGGCGGAGCTTACGAGGGCCAAGGGGCCCGAGATCCGCGCAGGGCTGAACCTCGCGGAGGAGGTCAACGCCCGCGCCACCACGCCGGAGGAGATGGGCGAGCTGAGAGACATGTACCGCAGCGAGGTGATAGGTTTCACCAAGCCGCAGGACTGCTTCCGTTCGCTTCTGGAGGCACGCGGGGCCGAAGGGCTCAAGGATGCGATAGAGTTCCTTATCGCCGGCTGCGGAGCGGATCTCAAGTCGCAGTCTCCTTCTATGGAGGCGGCCGCGCTCGGACGCATCCTTACGGATCTCCAGTGTGTACAGGTCCTGCAGACGGTCATTGAAGCGCTGGCGGCGCTCGGCTACCGCATGAAGAAGCAGTTCGGCGAAAAATGCCTTATGGACGGCGAGCAGATGACGGAGCGCGTGATGGATTTCACGGAGCAGTCGTTCGTGTCCGCCTCTAGCATAGAGTCGTTCATCGGAGACTGCGGGCTCAAGGCCCTTCTCGCGAGGATGGACTTCGCGCGCGAGCTTACGGGCCTTTTCCGCAAGCTCTCGCCGCGTCTCTTCGAGCACGAGGGCGACAGGGAGCGTCTTGTGGATGCGGCGCAGGAGCATCTCGACGGTCTTATAACGGAAGAGAACTCGCAAGAGAATGAAACGGAAGGGGGTGCTCAATGACGGCACCTGTCTGGATGAACGCTGTGATCGGCGATTTCGCGCGGGCGGCGGGCATAGACGGTCTCAAGCTCAACGACCGCGGTGCGGCCGCGCTCGATTTCGAAACCGGCGTTTCGCTCAGGCTTGAGTACACCGGAGGCGAGCTTGTCGTCGCCGTGACGGTGCCGCACGCCGATCTGAAGAGACTTCTTTCTGCATCGCGCCCCGATGCGAGGTTCGGATTCAAGATAAGGACGGGCGTTCTCGCGAAATCCGGACGCGCCGTCATGGCGGTCAGGCTGGAGGAGCGCGACGTCACGCTGCCACGTCTGAATGCGGCTTTCACGGCGCTCTGGCGCCTCGCAGGGGAGACAGGAGGTTCCAAATGGGCATGAACGTTTCAAGGACCACCGATCCGCTGAGGTTCGATGTAGGCATAGGCCGGGCCGGGTATGCGGACGTGATGGATGCCCCGGAGGTCGGGGAGCGCCAGAAGGCGATCCTTCCTGGCTCCACAAGGGTGTCGCAGGCGATAGACGAGCTTTTCCCGTCCGACAGGAGCGTGGACGGCGAGGTGATGAAGGCTCTTGTCGCGGGCAACTCCCCGAGGCTGCGCACACCGCGCGGATTCTCCGAGGTCGCAAGGAGCGCCGCGGAGTCGCTAAGGGGCCAAGGCACCGCCGCCGCCGACCTTGCGGCGCATGAAATAGAAAACCTGCTCGCGGATTCCGATCTTCTCGAGCATTGCAGAATGGCGCTACTGGAGACATGATGACAGGAAGACTGGTAAACTTCTCGAATGCGTTCTCGCGTTTCGGCGATCTTGTGCTCGCCTTTCTCGTCGTCTGCATCATCGGGCTTCTGATCATCCCGCTGCCGACGCCGATGGTGGACCTCCTGATCGCGATCAACATCATGATCTCGACGGTGATGCTGATGCTCTCGCTGTACCTCCCGAGGGCGCTCGCATTCTCGACGTTCCCGTCGATGCTCCTCTTTACGACCCTCTTCAGACTGGCCCTCAATGTCACGACCACAAGGCTCATCCTCCTCAAGGCGGATGCGGGCGAGATCATCTACACGTTCGGCAACTTCGTCGTCGGCGGCAACTTCGTCGTCGGCGCCGTCATCTTCCTTATCATAACGATCGTGCAGTTCGTCGTCATCGCCAAGGGCGCGGAGCGCGTCTCCGAAGTGGCTGCCCGCTTCACCCTCGATGCACTGCCCGGCAAGCAGATGTCGATCGACGCCGACATGAGGGCCGGGGCCATCGACCAGGACACCGCAAGGGCGAGGCGCACGGAACTTACGAAGGAGTCCCAGCTCTACGGCGCGATGGACGGTGCCATGAAGTTCGTCAAGGGCGATGCCATTGCCGGTCTAATAATGACCTCCATAAACATCGTCGGCGGCATCTGCATAGGCGTATTCATGAACGACAAGGACGTCGGCTGGGCCGTCACGAAGTACGGCATCCTCACGATCGGCGACGGTCTCGTCTCGCAGATCCCGGCGCTTCTCGTCTCCATCACCTCGGGCGTCATCGTCACGCGCGTCGGCGATGTTGACAACAAGCCCCTCGGCCAGGACATCATCGACCAGTTCTTCGCCCAGCCCAAGGCCATCCTCCTTGGCGCGGTGATGCTCGTCGCCATAGGTCTCATCCCCGGCTTCCCGAAGATCCAGATATTCGGGCTTGCGCTTTTCGTCGCGCTCGTCGGATGGAGCCTCCAGGCGAAGGCGAAGATCGCCTCCGCGAGGGCGGCCAAGGCCGACGATCCCCTTGCGGCGGCCGCGCCGTCCCAGGGCAAGGATCCGCGTCCCAAGAAGAAGGAGGGCGACGACTTCTCGATGGTGACGCCGCTTACCGTGGACATCGATGCGGATATAAGAGGCGCTCTCACGTACGAGGCCCTCAACGACCAGATAATGTCCGTAAGGCGCGCGCTGTACCACGACCTCGGCGTCCCGTTCCCTGGAATCAACCTTTCGCTCAACCCCGCCCTGCACGACGGAAAGTACAGGATCCTCGTCAACGAGGTGCCCGTATCGGAGGGCGCTCTCAGGAAGGGTTTCATCTTCGCCCTGGAGGATCCGGAGAACCTCTCCGCCACGGGAATCGAATACGAGACGGGCAAGCCGTTCCTCTCCGGGTACGAGACGTGCTGGGTGAAGGAGGGCGAGAAGACCCATCTCGACGAGAGCGGAATACGCTCGCTCGATCTGGGCGGCGTGCTCGCGTACCACCTTTCGGGCGTTCTGAGGCGCTATTCGCACGAGTTCCTCTCCCTTCAGGAGACGCGCATCCTCTTCGACCACATGGAGAGGGAGGCGCCGGAGCTCGTCAAGGAAGTCCAGCGCGTGCTGCCGCTCCAGAAGATAACGGACGTTCTGCAGCGTCTCGTCCAGGAGGGCATCTCCGTCAGGGACTTGAAGCGCATCACGCAGACCCTCATCGAGTGGGGGCAGAAGGAGAAGGATTCGGTCCTGCTCGTCGAATACGTCCGCGCCGCGCTGAGCAGGTACATCTCCTACAAGTTCTCCGGCGGGCAGAACATCGTCGCGGCGTACCTTCTCGACCCGACCCTCGAGGAGAAGATCAGGAAATCCGTCAGGCAGACGTCCGGCGGAAGCTACCTTGCGATGGATCCCGCAACGGTCCGCGCGATACTCGCGGCCGTGAAGCGCACGATAGGCGATCTCGCGAAGATACCGCAGAAGCCCGTCATAATCGTGTCCGTCGACATCCGCCGCTATTTCAGGAAGATGATCGAAAAGGACTACTACGAGCTGCCGGTCCTTTCGTTCCAGGAGCTTAGCGCAGAAATCAACATCCAGCCGCTGGGGAGGTTGAGGCTGTGAGCGAAGAGCGGAAAGTGAAGAGTGGACAGTGACATGAATTTTCTGTTAAAGATAGTCGAAGGCCCGAACAAGGGCGCGGAGGTCGCACTCGTCGAGGGCGTCGCGGTGACGCTCGGCAGAAGGGACGACTGCGACATCATCCTCGCCGACCAGACTCTGCCCGACGCGCCGGTCAAGATCGAGCCGTCGGCGACGGGCGTAAAGGTGGACGGCGCCGCGCTCGCGCCGTTCGAGGTGAAGACCCTCGGCGCTACGTCGTTCGCCGTAGGCCCTGCCGACGCGCCGTGGGGCGAGCTCGTGTGGCCTCGCAAGGCGGAGGAGGCCGGGGAGAAGCCCAAGGAGGATACCCCGGTGGCCGAAATCCCGCAGGAGAAGGCCCCAGAGAGCGCTCCCCAGGAGGAGAAGAAGGAAGAGAAGCGGCACGGCGGCTTCCTCGGCTGCATTGTCATGCTCGCCCTGCTTCTCGTGGTCCTTGCTGCCCTTGGATGGTTCTTCAGGGACAAGATCCGCGAAACTGGCGTTTTCAAGTCCATCTCCGCCCCGGCGGAGGACGAGAGCGCCGAGACCGCTGCCCAGCCGCAGGTCACGCTTTCCACGATCGCCGGGAAGTACGGTCTTTCGTTTAGCGAGGAGGGTGATGTGCCCGTAATCTCCGGGAACCTCAAAACGCGCCGCGAGAGGCTTCAGGTGATAGCCGAGGTCTACCAGCTGAGGCCGGGGACAGAACTCGACCTTTCCGACGACGAATCGTTCCGCGCGTCGGCCGAGGATGCGCTCTTCAACGTGACGGAAGGCGCGCTCAAGGTGGCCGCGGCGACGAACCGCGTGCTGTCGGTTTCGGGCAAGGTCGCTTCGCCCGCCGCGCTTGAAAGGATGGTGAGGGCCCTTGCGGCCGATCTTCCCAAGATGCGCGACATCGATGTGGAGGGGGTCGCGTTCTCGCGTGCGGCCGCGTCCATCGAATCCGAGGGCGATGCCGAAACGGAGGACGGCTCGGGGACTCTCGTGGCCGCCGTGTCCGCCGCACCCGCCCAGCCGTCCGTTCCTGAAATTCCCGTATGCGGCATAATGACGGTCCCCTATCCCTACCTCGTGATGAGGGATGGAAGGCGCGTCATGGAAGGTGCGGCGATCGGGGATAGCGTAATACTCAAGATCGAGGCCGATTCGGTCACGCTCACGAATTCCATGGGGAGGATCGTATGGAAACCGTGAAAGAGCCCGTGATGCTGATGGAGATCGAAAAGGAGCTGGCGGGGCCGGGCCGTGAGGAGGCGCTCGCCCGCTACGATGCCGTCCTTTCGCGTCTCAATGCACGCATCGTGGACACTCTCAGGGACGGGCTTACGCCCGACGAATTCCCCAAGGTAGAGGCTTTGAAGGAGGCTAACGTCCTCGCAAGAAAGATTTTGCGTCTTGCCGCCCGGGTGGGCGGAGGGGCGCGGAAAGCGTAGCCCCGGAAGGGCGACGTTCAACAGTCAAAAACGAACAAAAACAGAAGAAGGAGCAAACAAATGGCACTAGGAGTAGGAGCGGCGCTCGGGCTTCCGACGCTTACAAACTATGCGGCTGACGTGTACCGTCTCGGTACGAACGCACCCGACAGCATCCACACCGACGCCGTGTACAACGCCCTCATCAATGCCGCCGGCATTATGGAGGACCGTCTCGCGGAATCGCTCAAGAACTACCAGGAACACCCGGATGTGCAGGCGAACCTCCAGCAGCTGCAGTACGACCTGCAGCAGTGGAACCTCGCGCTGACGACGATGACGAACATCAACAAGAACATGGGCGATGCCCTGAACTCGATAGCCTCCAACTTCAGGTGATGTTCGACCTTGAAAGCGAAGAGGCGAAGCTGCTGTTGAACGTCGCCTTGATGGCGATTGGACAGAACCGCTTCAGGTCCGCCGCAAAGATACTTGCGGCGCTTGGGCGGTTCCGTCCGGAGGAGGCGTCCGTCGCTGTGGCGAGCGCCATCCTCCTCATCAGCATGCTGGACTTCAAGGGCGCGGTTGAATACATCGACCGCGAGGCATTGCCGCGTTTCCCCAATTCGGCCATGCTTAAGGCCTTCAAGGGGATGGCTCTGATAAGGATGGATCGCGCTGCCGAGGCCATGGGGCCGCTTTCGGAGGCGGCGTCGGACGTTTCCGATCCGGCGGCGGCGCAACTTGCAAAGGACTTGATGAAATGACCGAATCGATGATAGTCGAGGCTGTAAGGGCGGCTGGCGGGCCGCAGCGGCTGGCGCCGCAGGAGATCGCAGCGCCTGAGGCCGTGGCGGATCCCCGGAGCGTGGCGCGTTTCCAGGCCGCGATGGGGCCCGGGGCCGTGCAGGGCGCATCCCTCGCCGATCCCATACCCTTCGCCTCGGAGATGGCGACATCGTGGCATATGGCCAAGGCCAACAACCAGGGGATAGTGCATCGCATCAAGGCCCTTACGGAGCTTAGGCAGCAGCATAGCGTCTCCGCGCCGGAGCTCATCGAGCTCCAGTATGAGGTGATGAACCTCTCGTTCCAGCAGGAGGTCGTGACGAAGGTCGCCGACAAGTCCTCGAACGCGGTCCAGACGCTGATCAAGAACCAGTAGGGGGGCAGAATGAAGAAACAGGCATTATTGCTCGTTGCCGCACTGCTGCTTGCGGGGTGCGACAACGAGACGACGCTGCACGCGGGGCTTGAGGAGAACCAGGCCAACCTCGTGATGGCCGCGCTTCTGGACGCCGGAATAGACTGCCACAAGTCGCCCGGCGAGGAAGGGACGTGGAACGTCACCGTGGTCGAATCGAGATTCGCCGATGCGGTGAACCTCCTCGAAAAGGCCGGGCTTCCGAGGCGCCAGCACCAGGGCATCGGAGAGGTGTTCAAGAAGACGGGCATGATCTCGTCGCCGAGCGAGGAGCGCATCCGCTTCATGGACGCTCTTGCGCAGGATCTCGCCAAGACGATATGCTCGATCGAAGGCGTGGTCGATGCCCGCGTACATGTCGTCCTTCCCGAGAACGATCCGTTCGCGCGCCATGTGCTGCCGTCGTCCGCGTCGGTGGCGATACGTTCGCGCTGGGATGCCGACCTTACGGATGTGATCCCGTCCGTGAAGGGGCTCGTCAAGAACGCGATCGAAGGTCTCCAGTACGAGAAGATAATGGTGACGGTCTTCCAGGACTCGCCGCCGAGAAAGCGCACGGTCGACAGCGAATAGGTGTCAAGGCATGGATCCGGAAGAGAGACAGTTCCTCATGACGGCGGTGTGGCTGTTCATGCGCCATGGAAGGCATGATCGCGCCATGGGCGTATGCGAGGCCTTGAGCGAGGCGGACCCGCAGGACGGGGCCGTCGCCGCCGCATTTGCGGAGCTGCTCCTTGAGGAGGGCAATGCCAACAGGGCGATCCGCATCCTGAGGGAAGCCGATTTCCCGCCGGAGCTCCAGCACGCGGGGGCCGTCCTCGAGACTCGCGCGCTAAGGCTTCTGGGCAGGACCCAAGAGGCGCAGGCCCGCTGGGAGCGGTATCTCGAATCACGCAAAGGGGCTGACAGGAAATGGATAGCGCAATAGACATCTCTACGGCGCGTGAGCTCGTGTCCGATCGGGTCCTCTGGCCTCTGGTCAGGGATTTCCTGTGGGATTTTGCGCCCCAGATCCATCCGAGCTGGCTTGAGGGCTTCAGCCCTGTCGAGAGGAAGGTCGATTCGTGGATCCTTCGCGAACTTGGTGTGGTTCCGTGCTTCCACACGTTCCCGAAAGGCGATTTCAGCCGTCTCATGCTTGTTGACGGCGGAACTTTGATGGAAATAAGCCGCTGGCTGGGTGCCATTTCATGCGCCGGCCGCTTAAGGCGCATAACTGGGGGCGCGGCAGTACGTGCATTGAAGGGCGCCCTCCCGGGAGTCTATCCCGGTGTTTTCGCGTACACCATGTATTTCAGGCAGATGGCGGACGAGGGCGGAAACGGGGAGGTGTCCCCGGATGAGGTGGTCGCCATGGGGGTTGCGATGCTTAAGTCCTATGCCGCCAAGCTTCAGGAACCGTTGAAGAGGCGTTTCGCGCTCAAGCTCCCCAAGCCCGGTGACGGCGTCGCCGCGTCCGATGTGGACGGCAGGCCCCCCGTCAACCTTCAACTTCTCCTTAAACTGCGTTTCCCGGAGGTTCATTCGCTATGCTTCTGATAGAAAGACAGGATTTCTCCCTCTCCTCCGACAGCCGGCTCGTGAAGGCGGCCGATTTCGCCACCGTCAGCACGGCGGGGGAGATCATAGCCGCCGCCGAGGCCGAGGCCGCAAGGATCCGCGAGGAGGCAAAGGCCGCATTCGAGGCGGAGAAGAAGCGCGGCTATGAAAAAGGGCTCCAGGACGGAAAGATCGAGATTGCGATGCAGAAGCTCGACCTTGTGGACAAATCGGTCGAGTTCATGGGCTCCGTCGAAGGCAAGATGGCCGAGATCGTCATGAAGGCGTTGAGATCCTGCGTCATGGAGATAGGCGACAGGGAGATGGTCGTCAACATCGTCCGCAAGACAATGAACGCCGTAATCCGCACGCAGCGCCACGTGACGCTCAAAGTGGCCCCGGACATGGCCGCATACGTGAGGGAAAGGCTTGATGCGATACGGATCGACTATCCGACCGTCGAGACGTTCGATGTCGTCGAGGATCCGCGCCTCAAGGGTCCTGCATGCATACTTGAGACGGAGGCCGGCGTTGCCGATGCGTCCGTCGATTCCCAGCTTGCCGCGATCGAGCGTTCCATAAAGCGGCATCTCGCGGGAGGGAAGGGCTGATGGCCAGCGTCTTCGACTATATCCCAGAGGTGCTGAACCGCGCCGTGGAGGACGCCCAGCCCATCGACGTAAAGGGCAAGGTCGTCCAGGTGGTCGGCACCATCATAAAGGCCTCCGTGCCTGGCGTGAAGGTCGGCGAGGTCTGCATCCTCAGGAATCCCTGGGAGGGACATGAAGTGCAGGCGGAGGTCGTCGGCTTCACGAAGGATGCCGCGCTCCTGACGGCTTTGGGGCCTATGATCGGCATATCCGCCGAAACCGAGGTGATCCCCACGAGGCGAGTCCAGATGGTTCCCGTTGGGATGAACCTTCTGGGGCGCGTCCTGGACGGACTCGGACAGCCGATGGATTCGGACAGGATGGGGCCTCTAAGGCCGGACGGGTACTATCCCGTATATGCGCCGCCGCCCTCGCCTCTTGAAAGGACGATCATCTCGAAGCCGATCTCGCTTGGAATCCGTGCCATCGACGGGCTTCTCACATGCGGCGAAGGGCAGAGAATGGGCATATTCGCGGCTGCGGGCGGCGGAAAGTCGACGCTTCTTGCGTCGATCATCCGCAACACAGAGGCGGAGGTCACTGTCCTTGCCCTTATAGGCGAGCGCGGACGCGAGGTGAGGGAGTTCATCGAGAAGGACCTGGGGCCGGAGGGCCTCAAGAAGTCGGTTCTCGTGATATCGACCTCCGACAGGCCCTCGATGGAGCGCCTCAAGGCCGCATATGTGGCGACGTCCATCGCGGAATCGTTCCGCGACAGGGGGATGAAGGTCCTCCTTCTCATGGACAGCGTCACGCGCTTCGGGCGCGCCCAGCGCGAGATAGGCCTTGCCGCCGGCGAGCCCCCCACGAGGCGCGGCTTCCCGCCAAGCGTCTTCTCGGAGCTTCCGAAACTGATGGAAAGGGCGGGGAATTCGTCGAAGGGCTCGATCACGGCGCTCTACACCGTCCTCGTCGAAGGCGACGACATGACCGAGCCCATCGCCGACGAGACGCGCTCCATCCTCGACGGGCACATCATCCTTTCTCGCAAGCTCGCCCAGATGAACCACTATCCGGCGATCGACATTCTCGCATCGGTGTCGCGCTGCCAGACGGCCATCATCCCGAAGGACCACAAGGCCGCGGCCGCCAAGCTGAGGACGCTTCTCGCCAAATACGCCGAGGTCGAGCTCCTTCTCAAGATCGGCGAATACAAGAAAGGCTCCGATCCCGAGGCGGACGAGGCGATAGCCAAGAACGGCGCGATAAACGCCTTCCTCAAGCAGGGGCTGGACGAGCGCCCCATGTACGGCGATACGATACAGAAGCTGAAGGCCGCCGTGTCGTAGAATCTTTTGAAGGGGGAAAAGGACGATGTTCCAGACAGATCCGTTTACGCTGATTATACTGTTCGTAGGGCTTTCGCTTCTTCCGTTCGTTGCGATGGTCGCCACGAGCTACCTCAAGATAGTCGTTGTGATGTCGCTCATCCGCAATGCGCTGGGCATACAGTCCATCCCGCCCAACATGGTCCTAAACGCCCTTGCCATGATCCTTTCGTTCTACATAATGGCGCCGGTGATGGGGGAATCGTGGTCGGTCCTCATGGAGGCGAAGAACGCGAGGATGGAGCGCGCCGCCGCAGTGGCCCAGACGAACGTCGCCGCGCAGGAAGGCGTCGCGTTGCCGGCCTATTCTGGACTGGACGTAGATGTCGCCGATGTGGAGAAGGCGGCCGAGCCGTTCCGCGAGTTCCTCTCAAAGCACACGTCAGACCGTCAGAGGGCGTTTTTCATCAATACGGCCGAGCGGCTGTGGGCCAAGGAGGATGGTACTCCCGCCAAGGTCGATCCTGAGAGCTTCTACATACTGATACCCTCGTTCTGCGTATCCGAGCTTACAAAGTCGTTCCAGATCGGCTTTCTCGTATACCTTCCATTCATAGCGATCGACATCATCGTGTCTAACATCCTTCTGGCGATGGGCATGATGATGGTCTCGCCGGTGACGATATCGCTTCCCTTCAAGCTGCTCCTCTTCGTTATGGTCAACGGCTGGACGCTTCTCATCCAGGGCCTTATAAGGGGGTATGCGCTATGAGCCATGCGCAGCTTCTTGACTACGCGCAGACGTGCCTCATCCTGGTGCTGCGGCTTTCGCTCATACCGATCATCGTCGCTACGGTGATCGGCCTCATAGTCTCGCTTCTCCAGGCGCTCACGCAGATACAGGAGCAGACGCTCGGTTTCGCGGTGAAACTCATAGCGATCTCGCTTACGCTCCTTGCGTGCGCGTCGTGGATGGGCTCCTCGCTTCTTCTCTACACGCAGGACATCTTCACCCACTTTGCGCTTTTGAGGTAGCCAAGGTGCCTTACGTCGAGTTCCATAGGTGGATCCTTGCGGCGGTCCTTGCGATGGCGAGGATCGGCGGGGCGTTCTCCATCTGCCCCGCCCTGACAGACTCGATGATCCCGGGAACCGCGAGGAGGGCGGCAGTCCTGGCCTTCTCCTGCATTGCGGTCCCGTACATAAAGGAGGCGATGCCGCCAGGCGAGCCGGACGTTCTTATGTTCTCCCTTGTCGCCTTCAAGGAGGCCATAATAGGTTTCCTTCTCGGGTTTTTCGCGGCGCTTCCCTTCTGGGTGGCGGAGAACGTCGGCAACTTCATCGACAACCAGCGCGGCGCCACGATGGGCGAGGTGTATTCGCCTCTATCCGGAACGCAGGTCTCCACGACGGGCATATTCTTCACGCAGATAGTCTCTACCCTCTTCTTCATTAGCGGGGCGATCCTCATATTCATCGGGGCGCTCTATACGAGCTATTCCATCTGGCCCGTCTTTCCGGTTGTGTCGGGCGTGCCTGCCCCGTCATTCGCCCCTGACGCCCCGGTGCAGATCCTGGGCGCCCTCGACACCATGCTCCGCGTGACGGTCGTCATATCCGCGCCCGTGATAATCGTCATGTTCCTCGCGACGCTCGGCCTCGGGCTCGTCAACCGCACCGCGCCGCAGCTCAACGTCTTCTTCCTTTCGATGCCGGTCAAATCCGCGCTCGGAATGGCGATGCTGATAATATACATTCCCTTCATCCTGGACATGCTCATGTTCACCAGCGAAGGCCACATACTCAAGCCCGTCCAGAAGCTCCTGGGAGGAGGGTGATAAGGGAACTGGATTCAGTGTAACAAGTCTCGCTTCAAGTTTATATCGTCTCTTGTCTCGCGTCCAGCGCCAAAAAATGATATAATATCACCATGGCACAGCTTGAGCATATAGAGGCGATCGAGAAGCGGCTTTGGAGTGCGGCGGATACGCTGCGGGCGAACTCCAATTTCGCCGCGAACGAGTTCTTCATGCCCGTGATGGGGCTTATCTTTCTTCGCCATGCCTACAGCCGGTATCTGGCGGTGAGGGACGAGGTGGTCAAATCCCTGCCGTCGCGGGGCGGCAAGACGCGCGAGCCGACGAAGGAGGATTTCTCCGCAAAGGGCGCCGTGTTTCTCCGTCCGGAGGCGCAGTTCGACTATCTTGTTTCGTTGCCCGATTCCGCCAATCGCGCCGAGGCCATCATCAGCGCGATGGAGTCCATTGAGGCGGACTACGAATCGCTGAAGGGCGTTCTGCCGAAGGAGGAATACAACGAGCTGGACAACGAGATTCTCGGGCAACTTCTGCGCAAGTTGAACCCCGAAGAACTGAAGAAGATGTCGGGTGACGTGTTCGGGCGCATCTACGAATACTTCCTCACGCAGTTCGCCGGTACCAAGGCGCATGACGGCGGTGAGTTCTTCACGCCCGTTTCGCTTGTGTCGTTCATCGCCAAGGTTCTTGAGACGGATTCGGGGATCGTGCTTGACCCGGCCTGTGGCTCCGGTGGCATGTTTGTGCAGTCCGCACGTGTTGTGGAACGGCAGAACCAGAACCCGTCCGAGAAGCTAACGTTCTATGGCATGGAGAAGAACGCCACGACGATTCGCTTGGCCAAGATGAACCTTGCCGTCCATGGGCTTGAAGGCGACATCAAGAAGGCGATCACCTACTATGAAGACCCGCACGAACTAATCGGTAAGGCAGATTTCGTGATGGCAAATCCGCCGTTCAATGTTGATGAGATTGATGCGGATAAGATCAAGAACGATCCACGCCTGCCTTTCGGTCTGCCGAGCGTGAATGACAAGGGCAAGGTCTCGAACGGCAACTACGTGTGGATCAGCTACTTCTACAGCTACCTGAACGAAACGGGTCGTGCTGGATTCGTGATGGCGGCGGGTGCGGAGTCGTCCGGACGCGGCGACGCGCTTGTGCGCCAGAAGCTGGTCGAGACGGGTGCGGTTGATGTGATGGTTTCTATTCGCTCAAACTTCTTCTATACGCGGAGCGTGCCGTGCGTCTTGTGGTTCCTGAACCGCGCAAAGAAAACTGAGAAGCAGAAGGACACGGTACTTATGATCGACGCGCGCAACGTCTACCGCAAGGTGACGCGCAAGATCAATGACTTCTCGCCTGAGCAGGAACAGAACCTTTTGGCAATCGTCTGGCTTTATCGTGGCGAAACGGCGCGTTACAAGAAGTTGCTGGCTGAGTACAGAAAGAATGGCGAGGATGAAGCGGCGGCATGGCTTGAGGAACGTTTCCCCGATGCGAAGTATCGCGATGTCGAAGGATTGGTAAAGGCTGTGACGCGCGAGGAGATCGCGGCGAACGACTGGTCGCTTACGCCTGGGCGCTATGTTGGCGTAGCGGAGACGGACGACGGCGACGAAGACTTCGCCGAGAAGTTCGCGGCACTTCATGAGGAACTGCGTCAGCTCGACGCCGATGCGGCAAAACTGGCGAAGAAGATTGACGCCAATTTCAAGGAGTTGATGGGATGAAAAGCGAATTGTTGCCAAAAGATTTCTCGTCGACGGTCAATGAAATCAAACTGGCCATCTTGCAGGCGCGGGCGAGGGCGGCGCACCTCGCAAATGCCGAGGCCTTGAAGCTTTATTTCTTTGTTGGTGGTTATATCTCGAAAAAGACGCGCAATGCCAAGTGGGGCTCTGGCGCGATCAATGCGCTTTCAGAGCGGTTGCAAGTGGAACTGCCGGGGTTAAGAGGGTTTTCGCCCCAGCACATGAGATTCATGCGACAGTTTTTTGAGGCTTGGATATCTGTTTCGCCAATTCAACACTTGGTAAGTGTCGAATTTCGCTACTTGCCAAGTAGTGAAATGACAGGTCATGAGATTTGCTACTTGCCAAGTAGCAAATTGGAACGTCACTTGCCGAGTGACGAAATTCGTCCGTTGCCAACGGACGAATTGGAGAAAGACGACATTGCCGCCTTTTTCTCCATTGGCTTCACACATCATCGAGAGATCATTCGTTTTTGTAAGAACTTTGATGAGCGTCTTTATTACATCCATGCTTGCGCAAAGGGGATGTGGTCTGTCGAGCAACTCCTTGAGCACCTACGTGCCGACGACTACCATCATGTCGGCGCGTTGCCGAACAACTTCGAGAAGACGCTTTCCCCGATTGCGTTGGCGACGCAGGCAGTGCGTTCGTTCAAGGACGAATATCTCCTTGATCTTGTGAATCTCGACAATGTCGATGCCCGATATGGCTACGAGACCGATGAGCGCGTGTTATCAAAGTCAATGGTCGCGAACATCGAGAAGACGATCCAGACGCTTGGCGGCAACGACTTCTGCTTTATGGGGCGCGAGAAACGCCTGGTGCTTGAAGATGAAGAGTTTTTCGTCGATCTGCTGTTCTTCCATCGGGGGTTGAAGGCGATGGTGGCGATTGAACTGAAGATGGGCGATTTCCATCCGGGCTACCTTGGTCAGCTCAATTTCTACCTCTCGGCGCTCGACAAGCTGATGAAGAAGCCGGACGAAAATCCGACAATCGGACTTCTGCTCTGCGAAAAGGTTAATAAGCCGGTCGTGCAGTTGGCTGTGCAGGGTTATTCAAAGCCAATCGGCATCGCAACCTATCAAGCGCTTCGCAACATCCCTGAACCCTACAAGACACTTGCGCCAGTTATTGATGGCGTTCGCCGTGTGTTGGCGGAAGGCGCGGTAGAGAGGAAACCACGCAAGCGCGCAATGCGGAAAGGAAAGAAAAAGGCATGAGGCGTGGGGCGACAGATGCCGTAATGGTCTCACGCGGAGACACGAAGTCGCGGAGAGAGTGCTTGGACGGGTGCGGCTCTATTCGCGTTAGACATTCAACGTCTTGTACGCGGTTAGCTACATGGCCTAAAGGTAGTTTAAAGGATTATGGTGTTGTGATTACGGGCTGTACTCCGCCGACCAAGCATCCCGAATACTATGGTGGTGATTATCTATTTGTGACGCCGTCTGATTTGAAGTATGATTCTTATTACATTAGTGCGGCAGA
Organism: Kiritimatiellia bacterium; assembly: GCA_045636065.1. GTDB lineage: Bacteria > Verrucomicrobiota > Kiritimatiellia > RFP12 > UBA1067 > RGIG5050. The sequence goes on from JAZTWW010000047.1 coordinate 67,097, forward strand.
AAGAACCATATCTGGAGAAGGCTTTACAAAATTTAAGTCACGATTTGTCCCTGAAGAAGCTGTGATGTATACATGCATAGCGTCAATTGGAAAGATTGGTATTTCAAAAGCTCCGGTCTTAACAAATCAACAAATAAACTCTATAATTCCTGGCGGATCGACAGACTCTCGTTTTTTGTATTATTTGTTGCGTCATATTACACCCTACATTCAAAAGCAGGATGCAGGCTGTGCAGTACCGATAATTAATAAAGGTGATTTTGAAAATATAGAAGTTCCTTTGGTGCCGTTCCCTGTTCAACGCCAGATTGCCGATGTTCTTTCCGCGTATGATGACTTGATCGAGAACAACCGCCGCCGGATCGCCATCCTTGAAGAAACCGCCCGCCTCGCCTACCGCAAATGGTTTGGTGGAGAGGTGGGGCGTAAAGCTACATTGGATGAGATATGCCATGATGTCCGACGTGGGGTTAGTCCCGATGCTATCGCGCCAGAAACTCCATACATCGGATTGGAACACATGCCGCGTCGCTCAATATCGCTCTGCGAGTGGGAGTCTGCGCAAAAGGTTACCAGTACCAAACTTGCCTTTGAAGCGGGCGATATTCTTTTTGGCAAGATTCGGCCTTACTTTCACAAGGTTGGAATCGCATTTGTTGATGGCGTTGCTTCTTCTGATGCGATTGTCATAAAGCCGAATCGCCCCGAACTATTGGCATACGTGCTTATGACCGTTTCAAGCGACGCATTTGTCGCGGCGGCTTCACAGGGAATGAAGGAAGGCTCCAAAATGCCCCGCGCCGATTGGAAGCAGTTGTTACAATACCCAGTGTCGCTTCCAGATGACGAAACCCTTTCCAGGTTCAACAAGGTGTTGACCCCGATTTTCGCACAGTTGAAAACACTGTGTTTTTCTACCCGTAACCTTGCCGCCTCCCGCGACATGCTGTTGCCGAGGCTGATGAAAGGTTTTTGCACGCAAAGTGGAGGAGCCTTATGATTAAGAAAATTTCTGAACTTAAAGACATTGGAATATTCCGCGAATTGAGATCCTCCAGAGGAATGGACGGTGACTTTGGGAAGTTTAATGTGCTTTATGCAGAAAACGGGTGTGGGAAAAGTACAATCTGCGATGTCCTTAGAGCAATTGGCACAGGCGATTTCCGCTATATTATAGGGAGAAGTCGTATCGGAGGGACGCAGGCTCCATGTTTGGCGATAGAACTTCACGATGAACATATGGTTAAATATGCCAATAACGAATGGCTATTTGATTCGCTTGCCCGTCCTTCAATTTTGGTGTATGATGATCGATTTGTTTCTGATAATGTGTTTGTTGGCCACCAAATAGACATAAGCCAAAAACGGAATTTATATGGGTTAGTTCTTGGGCAACGTGCCCGCGAACTTCAGAATGCAGTTGCTGTTGCAGAAGACGAATTAACGGATGCTACGCAAAACCTTAATTCGGCACATGCTACACTAACTAGTATCATTCCGCGCGGTTACACTATTGATGCTTTCAAGGCATTGGAGTTTGTTGAGAATGTTGATGAATTATTGGCGCAGGCAAAACAGGATCTGGAATCCAAGGAGGCCTTGAAACATAATGTTGCCATGATTCAAGCACGGCCGTTTTTGAAGAAATATCCTGCTTTGTCCATGCCTTCAAATTTTCTTCAGATACTCTCAAAGACTCTTGACGAAATCGCATTGGTCGCTGAACAAAAAATACAGCAACATTTATGCGAGCATACTAATAATCTTTCTATTGCATGGTTACAAAGAGGTGTTGAAGCACGGAAGGGGGAGTCTTGCCCCTTCTGCGGGCAAGATATGAGCGGGAGTGAATTGTTCCGTACTTATACTGTTTATTTCTCTGGAGAACTAAAGTCTCTAAATGCTGATTTGCAGAACTTGTCATCGCAATTTGATTCTCTTTTAGGAGCAACTGCACAAACACTATTTAAGGATTGTGTCACTCAATTGCAAGCCGATAAAACATGGTGGCATGATGTTGCTCAGTTGGATCTTGACATTCCAATTCTTGACGTAGAAGCCGTTACGCGATTGTTTGAAAAAGTTCTAACAACACTACACGCGATTCTTGCTCGTAAGCGAGAGAATATTGCAAAAGCGACTACAACATCAGATGATGAGAATGGGGAAATAGCAAGGCTAGAAGATGCGATTGCAATGTTTAAAAGTGCGAATGATAAGATTGACGCTGTAAATTCATTGCTAGTTAATTATAAACGTGATGTTGTATCACAAGATATATCCCAAATTCAGGAAAAGATTGATCGCTTGTCTGCTACAAAGAAGCGATATGAGGCTGATGCTGTGGATGCTATTACAACGTATGAAAATGCAGTTCAGAAGCGAAATGAGGCAGCGAGCCGTAAAAGTGAGGCCAATGCCAATTTAAAAGAACAGTCTGAAAGCATTTTTAATATGTATGGCGCGAAGATTAATGAGATTCTTCAACGATTTGGTGTGCCGTTTAAAATTGTCCCAGAAGGGGTTAGTTTTAGGGGTGGGCCTCCTGCAGGGCAACTTGGAATAGAACTGAACAGACATAAGATTGATTGTTCTGATCGATCGACATCCGATCCGCAGTTGCAATCATTGTCTAATACATTGAGTGGTGGAGATAAAAGTGCACTGGCGCTGGCGTTTTTTATAGCAATTGCGGAGGGGTTGGATGATTTGCAAAATACTATAATCGCTTTTGACGATCCATATCATGATCAAGATGCCAACAGACGGAATTTCACGATTAATTATATACATGATATTGCGCGTAGATGCGAGCAATGCTTTGTATTTTCGCATAACTTGGAGTTTGCCTATGATGTGGAAAGATGTAAGGGTATCGAATCTAGACGTTCTTTTATTATCCCAAGATACGATAACCCTGTTGAATTAAGATTCGTCAAGCTGCCGCAACTGCCTTCTTTGCGCTATGTTCTTGACTACAAAGAATTAGTCATGTTTTCACAACATCCAACAGGTGATGAAGAGCATTTAAAATTGATAGCAGCATTGATAAGGGAAGTGTTAGAAAATTACATTCGACATAAATATCCTTCTTCGTGGGATGCAAATAGTTGGCTTGGAACGATGGTGGGGAAAATCCGCAATGCGAGTGGCAGTGATCCATTGTGTGGTATGCGTAGTGCACTTTTGGATCTTACGGCGCTTGAGTCGTATTGTTCACGTTATCACCATGGACCAGAGGAAAGGGCGACAGACACCCCACAAATTGGGGAGTTGAAGACGCATGTCGACATTGCACTTAAAGTTTTGCACTCAACATGAAAGGTATGCTTCTTTGTGACAAAACTTAATACCGCATGTAAGAAGATGGATTAAAACTCATGACATATCGAAACTTCATATCAAGCGAATGGCGCGAGTTTGCGAGAGAGCGCAAGGCTCTTGCGGATTACATCTGCAAGGGTGTTATCCGCTGGCGATTTTTCATGTACTTTGTAATGGTTGGTTGGTGCTGTGGTTGTTTCGGCGCCAACATTGTAGGCTACACTACAGAAGTGACAAATGGTAAAACAAATGTTGTTACAGTTTCAATGGAGGGTAAGCAGATGAATAATGATGCTCAGACGCAACAAGTTGCTCAATCAGTTACTCCAAGACAAGATCGTCCAAAGTTACACATGGCAGAATTGCTGTCATATTTAACCGTTCGTTTGTCATGCGCTAGAACCAATGGGGTGGTATCGTGTGGCACAGGTTTTTTTTACGACATACCTCACATAGCGGATAAGTCGTTGTACATTCCATTAATCGTATCAAATAGGCATGTAGTAGAAAATGCATCGGAGACAATTATTACTTTTACCTTAGCTGATACCAACTCGTTCCCAAGTTCAGAAGTGCACAAAATCAGAATTGACAATAAAGCATTCCCGTGGATAAACCATCCAGATGCTTCGGTAGAACTAAGCGTTCTTCCGTTGGCTCCAGTATTGAATCACATGCAAGCACAAGGCAAGAAGCCGTTTTTCTTTGCTCTTAATTCTCCATTCATAGCCGATGATGAGTATCTCAAATCTATTACACAAACCGATGAAGTGATAATGATTGGGTATCCGGGAGGTTTATGGGATGATGTTAACAATCAACCGATCTTTCGAAAAGGGGTGTTGGCAACGAGCCCAAGGAAAATGTTTCAAGGGCGCAGAGAATTCTTGATTGACATGCCAGTTTATTGTGGCTCAAGTGGCTCGCCGGTTCTACTATATTCTGAAGGAGTATATTTTGATCGCGAACGAGGCGTTGGCGGGCATGGACTTATTGCTGGTAGTCGATTGAAGCTACTTGGAATTAATTATGCAACATATACTGCTACTGTAACAGGGCAAATTGTGCCGATACCCATTCCTACTGTTATGGAGAGTGGTGCTGAGATGACTGATAGTGAGAATGGAGGGATGGCAACAGCTGCGGAACAAAGATTATCGCTTGCGGCAAAGATGGGAGTCCCAAATAATCTTGGAATCATTATTCAGGCTTCACGCTTGAAAGAGATTGAAGAAATGTTTGCCAATATTCTTCGTAGGCTACCTAGTAAAGCAACACATTGACGGAAAGGCCTTTTGCCATCATGACCTACCGAATCTTCATATCAAGCACACAGCGCGAGTTTGCGAAAGAGCGCAAGGCTTTTGCGGATTACATCCGCAAGGACATGATGTTTGATGGGTGCTTCAATGGTTATCATGCGGTTGCTGGGTGGCATAAGCAGGAGGCTCTCCAATGGTGACGCGCGAACAGGCTGTTGAAATGCTGCGCAAGGGAGTTGGGCGTAGCGACATCGACTTCCGTGATGGCCAATGGGAGGCCATCGACGGTGTCTTGAACCATCGGCGGCAACTGGTGGTGCAGCGCACAGGCTGGGGCAAGAGCATGATCTACTTCCTTGCCGCGAAGTTCCTACGCATGGAGGGACGCGGTATGACATTGCTTGTCTCGCCGCTTCTTGCCCTTATGCGCAACCAGATCGCGGCGGCCAAGCGCGTCGGCATCGTCTGCGACACAATCAATTCCACGAACCGTGCGCAATGGCCGGAGATTGAGGTGCGCGTCGTTTCCGGCGCGTGCGACTTCCTGATCGTTGCGCCGGAACGTTTTGCCAATGATGAATTCTGCACGAATGTGCTGGAGCGAATCAAGAACCAGATCGGCCTCCTTGTGGTCGATGAGGCGCACTGTGTTTCGGATTGGGGACATGATTTTCGTCCCGACTACAAGAAGATATCCAATCTTCTTCGGGCGCTTCCGTCCAACATGCCGGTCTTGGCGACGACGGCCACGGCGAACATGCGGGTCGTGCGCGATGTCGAGGCGCAACTGGGAGGCCATGTTGACATATCGCGCGGTAGCCTTGTGCGCAAGAGCCTGTTCCTGCAGAACATTCGCCTTCGCACGCAGGAAGAGCGATTGGCGTGGTTGGCGGAGATGCTGAAAAGTAAGATCGCCGGTTCGGGTGTCGTTTATGCCCTGACGATCCGTGATGCCGAACGTGTCGCCAAATGGCTGCGGCTGAACGGGATTTCCGCGTATGCATACTCGTCCGGCGCGATGCCGCAGGATGACATGGATGCGGCGTTACGCGACGAGCTTGAGGGGTCGGAGGGTTGGAAGGCTGCGACGCGGGGAGAGGAACAGAGCAACGCCTACCGCATGTTCCTCGAGAATCTGCTACTTGAAAACAGGATCAGGGCTCTTGTGGCCACGTCTGCACTGAGCATGGGGTTTGACAAGCCCGATTTGACGTTTGTTATCCATTATCAGCGGCCCAAGTCGGTCGTGGACTACTACCAGCAGGTTGGCCGAGCTGGGCGTGGCGTTGATTTCGCGTATGGCATTTTGCTAAACGGCGACGAGGACGACGAAATCGCAGAGTATTTCATCAAGAGCGCTTTCCCCAAGGAGCGTGATGTCTCGGCAATCCTTGCGGCAATTGGCGCGAGCGACGCTGGTTTGTCGGTTCCGGAGCTGATGTCGCGCATGAACGTCAGGAGCGGCAAGATAGAGCAGGCGCTTAAGTTCGTGATGTCCGAGATCCCCTCTCCCGTCGTGAAGGTCAAGTCGAAATATGTTGCAACGCCTTTTCTGTCTCAGTATCGGCTCCCGGCGGAGAATATCCAGAGGTTGACTGACATACGGTATGGCGAGAGGGCGCAGATGGACGAGTATGTGCATTCCCGCGCGTGCTTGATGAACTTCCTCTGCGCGGAGTTGGATAGTCCGGCCGAGGAACCGCTCTGCAAGCGGTGCAGCAATTGCTGTCCGAATGAGGCGTTGCCGACAGACTGTGATCCAGCCCTCGCCCAAAAGGCGGCCGAGTTCCTCAACAAGTCAGATCTGCCCATCACGCCGAGGAGGCAATGGGCAGATGCTACCACGGCGTCTGCGGCGTTTGGCATCGAACCGAAAAGGAATATCCCGCCTGCACTTCTCATGTGCGAGGGGAGGGCTTTGTCGGTGTATGGCGCTGGAGGATTGGGGCGGTTGGTCCCGGAAGGTAAGTATCGGACGACTCCGCCGTCTTTCAGCGAACGGCTTGTGGATGCGAGCGTTGAGCTGCTTGGCAGATGGGCACCGGATCCAAGGCCGGAATGGGTCACGTGCATACCGTCGCGGCGTACGCCTACGCTTGTGCCAGACTTTGCGCGTCGGCTTGCAGCAAAACTGTCGTTGCCCTTTGTCGAGGTTCTTAGAAAGACGAAGGATACGCCGCCCCAGAAGGAGATGGAGAATTCCGCATTCCAGCAGAACAATCTGATCGGAGCGTTCGACGTGGCTGGAACGGTGCCGTCCGGAGTTTGCCTGCTGGTGGATGACATGGTGGATTCCAGATGGACTTTGACGATTGCGGGAGCCCTGCTGTTGAGGGCGGGCGCTTCTGCTGTTATTCCTTTTGCCTTGGCCGATTCTTCAGGAGGAGATTGAGATGACAAGTGACGATTTTGCAGTTTCCGATGATACGCAGGCGATTCTGCTTTTGTGCGGAACGCTAGGGGCGTCAGGTGGCAAGATGCATGCTTTGACCCTTCCCCAGTACAATGCATTCGCCAAGTCGCTGAATGCGCTGGGCAAACGGCCGGCGGACCTGTTGCATGATACCGGGCTCGTCGAGGAGGTTTGCGCAATGCCGTCGGAAAACACCCGACTGCAGGAACCGGCTTCCGCCGACAGAGTCAGAGCGTTGCTGGACAGAGGCTTTGCCCTGTCGATGTCGTTGAACCGGTGGGCGCAGTATGGCGTGCGTCCGGTCGGGCGGGGGGATGCGTTGTATCCGTCGCGGATGAAACAATACTTGAAGGGAAAAGCGCCGGCGGTTTTGTATTATGTGGGCAATATCGGCCTTTTCGCCGGAGGGGGGATGGCGTTTGTTGGATCGCGCAATATTTCTGACGAGGCTTCCGATGCAATCCGGCGTGTTGTTCGCGAATGTGTTGATGCGCAAATGCCGATTGTGTCTGGTGGAGCAAGAGGTGCGGATCAGACGTCGATGCGCTCGGCATTTGAGTGTGGTGGGAGCGTTATCGCGGCATTGCCAGGCGACCTGTTGAAGACATGCCTTATGCGTGAGAATCGCGAGGCAATTGGCGCTGGAAACGTTTTGCTGTTTTCTGCTGTCGATCCAGAAGAACGCTTTACTCCGATTAACGCTATGGATCGCAATAAGCTCATCTATGCCATGGCAGATTATGCATTCGTTGCGCAATCAGATACAAAAGGCGGAACGTGGACGGGAGCGGTGGAAGAGTTGAAGCGTCCGGAACATCATCCGGTCTATGTGTATATGGGGCATTCGCGTGTGGAGGGGTGCGTGCAGCTCGTTGGAAAGGGCGGTATTGCATGGACGGACACCGACTCGTTGCTATCAATGATTAAGAAAGCAAATGTTGCTGCATCGAAAGCGAATCCTGCGACGCAGCCGTCGCTGTTCGACTATACGGCAAGTGAATCAAAGACAGTTGACGGGGAGTTCAAGAAGGTTTCTGAGCCCACTGTGCCTTATGCCACAGAAGAGAATTGTGGCATTTATTCTGCGCTTCTTTCAGAACTCATTGCCGCGCTTGCAAAAAAGAGCTGCACAGAAAAGGCACTTCGCAAGGCTGTCGACCCAGATGGGTATCTTTCGCCTAAAGGCTGGAAGCTGCTAATTGAAAAAGCGTGTGCCGACGGGAAAATCACGTCTATGGAAAAAGCCAAGAAACGCGGTAAACCAGATAAGGTCTTCTTTTTGCCTTAGTTTATAGGAGTCGCTATGAACCCTTATACCGAAGACAATCTGGTGCAGAAGACAACGGCGGAGTATCTGGTCGGGACGCTCGGCTGGGACGAGTGCGTCTATGCCATGCAGGAGGTTTTCGGTGCGGCGGGGACGCTAGGGCGTGTTGACGAGGGCGAGGTGCTGCTGGTGCGATATTTGCGTCCTGCACTTGAAAGGCTCAATCCGGGGCTCCCCGCCGAGGCCTACGAGGATGGCGTCCGTATTCTTGCCGCGACAGATGTCGCCGCGAGCCTCGATTCCCTTAATCGCGAGAAATACAAGCTTTTGCTCGACGGTATTCCCGTCCGCTATACGGCGGCGGATGGTTCAAAGAAGAAAGTCCACCTGCGTGTCTTTGACTTCGATGCGCCAACGAACAATCACTTCCTTTGCGTACGCGAGTTGTGGTTGCGCGGTTCGCTCGGCCGTCGCCGCCGTGCAGATGTCGTCGGATTCGTGAATGGTGTACCGCTTGTCTTCATGGAGCTGAAGAACGTCACGAAGGACATCTCCATTGCCTACCGTGACAACTTCTGCGATTACCGTAAGGTCGTGCCGCAGATTTTTCACTTCAACGCATTTGTGATTCTCGCAAACGGCATCGACGCGAAGATCGGCACCCACTCTGCCAAGATCAAGTTTTTCCACGCCTGGAAACGCCTTTCCGAAGATGAACCGGGTGCGGTGGATATGGAGACCTTGCTGAAGGGGACGTGCTCCAAGGCGAACCTGCTCGATCTCTTCGAGAATTTCATCGTCTATGATGAATCGGCGGGTGGAGTTGCAAAGATTCTCGCCCGCAACCACCAGTTTCTCGGCGTGAACCGTGCGGTGGAAGCTGTGAAAAACCGCAAGTCAACGGATGGCAAGCTAGGCGTCTTTTGGCACACGCAGGGATCGGGTAAAAGCTATTCAATGGTGTATTTCACGCGCAAGGTGCATCGCAAGGTTGGTGGCAATTTCACATTCCTGGTTTTGACCGACCGCGATGAACTCGACACGCAGATCTACAAGACGTTCGCTGGGTGTGGCATTGTCGACAACGACAAGGATGAGTGCAGGGCCGCAAGTGGTGCGCATCTGAAGTCGCTACTTGGCCAGCACAAGAGCCATATCTTTTCGCTCATCCAGAAGTTCAACGAAGAGGTGCGTCCAGGCGAGGCGTACACTATGCGCGATGATGTGATCGTGATTTCCGACGAGGCGCATCGGACGCAATACGGGCTTTTGGCGCTCAATATGCGCAACGCCCTGCCTAATGCGGGGTATATTGGGTTCACGGGAACGCCGCTCTTCAAGGGCGACGAACTGACGAAGCAGGTGTTTGGTGACTATGTGTCCAGATACGATTTTCAGCGGGCGGTGGACGACGGAGCGACCGTGCCGCTCTACTACGACGCGCGGGGCGAGAAGTTGAACGTTGCGACGAAGGACATCAACGAGAAGATTGCCGAGAAGCTGGCGACTTTCGAGGCGGAGGACGTCGATGTCGCTGAGAAGCTAGAGTCCGAGTTGAAGCGCGACTACCATGTTATTACTGCGGAAAAGCGCCTCGACCAAATCGCCCGCGACTTCGTGCGCCATTATTCTACGTCGTGGGAGAACGGCAAGGCGATGTTCGTCTGCATCGACAAGATCACGTGCGTTAGGATGTACGACCTCATCTCGAAGTATTGGGGCGAAGAAACAAAGGCGCTGGAGGCGCGGCTGTACGCGACGGAGGACGAGCAGGAAGAACAGTTTCTGCGGCGGCAGGTGGCGTGGATGAAGGAGACGGTCAAGGCCGTGATCGTCAGCGAAGAGCAGAACGAGGATGAGAAGTTCGCCAAATGGGGACTGGACATCTTGTCGCATCGGAAAGTGATGAAGGGGGGGATGAGTCTGCCGGAGGTGTTCAAGTCCAAGCTGGAGTATATGGGGCGGGAGCGAATGGACATTGACGAGGCGTTTAAGGCCGAGGAGCATCCGTTCCGCATTGCCATCGTTTGTGCGATGTGGCTTACGGGATTTGACGTGCCGTCTCTTGGAACGCTATATCTCGACAAGCCGCTTAAGGCGCATACGCTTATGCAGGCCATCGCCCGTGCAAATCGTGTGAACGAGGGCAAGAACAATGGACTCATCGTCGATTACTGCGGCATTCTTAGGAATTTACGTCAGGCATTGGCAACATTTGCCGGAGGTGCCGGTGGGGCGGGCGCGGAAGGCGGTGAGCCAGATCCAGTGAAGCCGGAAGAAGAGTTGTTAGTGGAACTAGACGAGGCGATCAGGCTGGTACGGGAATGGCTGGAAGCGCACGGAGCTTCGCTTTCGGCGATTATGGAAGCAGACGGTTTTGCCAAGAATGCTGCCATAAACGCGGCTAAGGAAGCCGCTAACGAAAACGACGAGACGCGCAAGCGTTTTGAAGTGCTGTGCCGCGCGTGCTTCGCCAAGTTCAAGGCATGCATCACGTTCGCGGGCGTGAACCGCTATCGCGGCGAATACGCGGCAATACGTGTCATCTACATGAGCTTGCAGCAGGGTAAGGCAGATGCCGATATCTCGGACATCATGCGCGAACTGCAGAAGATCGTGGACGAGGCGATTGTGCCGCAGGAAACGGTAGGTGACGAGCACGCACCCTACGACATCAGCAGAATCGACTTTGAACGGCTTAGACAGGAGTTTGCATTTTCACGTTCGAAGCGAACGGCCGTTCAGTCCATCAAGGCGACGGTTGAGGCGAAACTTGCCGCGCTCCTTGCCCGAAATCCGCTGCGTACGGACTTTCAGCGTAGATATGAGGAGATTGTCGCCGCCTATAACAGCGAGAAGAACCGACTGACGATAGAGCAGACGTTCGAGGCGCTTTTGAAGTTCATCGAGGAGATGACCGCCGAGGAAGATCGTGCCGTGCGGGAAGGTCTGGACGAAGAGACAATGGCCATCTATGACCTGTTGCGAAAACCGGACCTTTCTAAATCTGAGATCGTGAAGGTGAAGTCTGTAGCAAAGGAACTGCTCGCGGCATTGAAGGCGGAGAAACTGAAGATTGACCACTGGCGTGAGAAGGAAAGCACGCGCGACGGCATTCGGCGGCAGATATTCGACTTCCTCTTTGCCGATACAACAGGACTGCCGGGAGTGTATTCCGACACGGAGATCGATGAACGGACGGAGGCTGTTTATCGGCATGTGTACGAGGTCTATCCGGCGTTGCCTTCGCCCTATTACGGACGCAAGAGCGCATAAACAGGAGGTTGGATGGCAAGCGAATTCAAGAACCTTTCCGACAAGGTCAAGCCTCGCGAACAGTTGCGCGACGCGGTGTCACCATCCGAACTGAAGCCGGAGGCACTGCTCGCGATCCTGCTCAGGACGGGGACGGCCGGGTGCAACGTTCTGGAGACGGCGCGGCGTCTTGTCGATGCGTTTGGCTCCGTGGCGGAACTTGTCAAGAGCGACTGGCGCACGCTCGACCGGCACATCCGCGACTACAACAAACTGCATCCAGAGCGGAAGATCAAGGGCGTCGGGCAACTCAAGATGCTGGAACTCGCGGCGGCGTTCGAACTAGTGCGGAGAGGATATGAGATCGACGGCGAGGACATACGCCGGATCAAGATAGCCAAGCCAGAAGATTCCTACCGCATCTTCCGCGAGGCGGCGCTTATGGGGGAAGAGCAGGAAAGTTTCTTCGTCCTGCCGCTTGACACGAAGAACCATCCGCTCTGCACGGCTCCGTTGCGCGTGACGTACGGGTTGCTGGATCAGGCGCCTGTTCATCCGCGCGAAGTCTTCAAGGCCGCGATACGATGGGGCGCGCAGTCAATCATCGTTGCGCACAACCACCCGTCTGGCGATCCGACGCCAGGGAAGGACGATGTACTGCTTACGGAAAGACTTGTCGACGCTTCGCGTATAATCGGAATACCGCTCCTGGATCATTTGATCCTAGGCACTCCTTCAAGTGCGGGAGGGAGAGGTTTTGTTTCGTTAAAAAAGGCGGGGGTGGGCGGCTTGTGTTCCACGTCTTGTGCCAATACCGTGACACGAAAGGATTTTACTCATGGCTGAATCCGCCGGCGAGAAGACCGAGATGCCGACCCAGAAGAAGCTGCGCGACGCGCGGGAGAAGGGTCAGGTATGTACGTCGAAGGACATAACCTCGACGGCCATCCTTATCGTCCTTTTCGCGGTTCTCGGGTGGATGGGCGTGGCGCTCATGGACGACATGGAGACGATGCTGAGGTTCCTTTCGGGGCGCATAGCGGAGAACGATTCGGGGGCCGTCGGCGAATCCATAAAGCTGACCTCGTTCTACATCCTCAAGCATTCGTTCATATTCGTCCTTGTGGCGGCGGTGATAGGGATCATCGGGAACGTGGCGCAGATCGGCTTCCTCTTCACCTTCGAGCCGATCATCCCGAAGCTGGAGAAGCTTAATCCCGTAGAGGGCGCGAAGAAGATATTCTCCATGAAGAACCTCTTCGAATTCTTCAAGAACGTCGTCAAGGTCTCGTTCCTCGGGTATCTCATCTACAAGATCATATGGGCGAGCGTTCCGGAGCTCATAACGATGTGCTACGGCACCGTGGACGACATCTTCCCGAGCCTCAAGCTCATGCTAAAGCGCCTTGCCGTCTACACGGCCTTCGGCTACATTGTTATCGCCATAGTGGACCGCCTCTTCCAGGGGCGCAACTTCACCAAGCAGATGATGATGACGAAGGACGAGGTCAAGCGCGAGTACAAGGAGATGGAGGGCTCCGCCGAGGTGAAGCAGGCGCAGAAGCAGTTCCGCAACGAGATCCTGAACGATCCGAATCCGGCCGCTTCGGCAAAGAAGTCGAACGTCGTCGTCACGAACCCGACGCACCTTGCCGTCGGAATCCGCTTCAAGGCGGAAGAGTCGCCGCTACCTAGGATATGCGCCCTCGGAGCGGGCGAAGCGGCGAAGATAATCCGCGAGACGGCCCTTGCCGAGGGAATCCCCGTCATGGAGGATAGACCCCTCGCCCGCGCGCTCTACGCCAAGGGCAAGATCGACGATTTCATCCCCGATTCGCTCATCGAACCCGTCGCCGAGGTCCTTAAGTGGGCGAAGCAGATAGAGGACGCCCGCAAGGAGGAGGAGGAGCTCGATTCCATCTCGCTCGACGACGACCTGAAGGTCTAGGCCGCATTCCGCTTGCAAAACGAGGATGATATATGGTATAATTCTATGCGTTGGCATCATTAAGAGTCCAATATGAACATCGAAGAATATTACAGGACGATCGCGCCGCGCCTCACGAACTGGCTTGTGGCCACTGGAAGTCCGTACCACGAGGCGTGCGACCTCGTGCAGAGTGCCTTTCTGAAGATCTGGAAGATGCGTGAAGACCTGAGGGATGACGAGTCCGCCATCTCCGGTCTCGCGTTCACGATCGCCCGCAATCTCCGCAAGAATCTCGCCCGCGACAACTCGCGCCTTACATTCATCGGCGAAGTGCGCGATGCAGACGACGATTCCGGGAATCCTGTCCCTGGTGCAAGTTCGCAGGCGCTGGCATCCTCCGCTCCGGATTCCTCCGCCTCCGGCGACGCCGCGTACCTTAGGCGCAGGCTCACCGAGGCGTTCGCGAAGCTTCCGCCCATACTGCGCGAGGCGTACACGCTTTTCCAGGTCGGCGAAATGTCCATACGCGAAATCGCCAGCAGGACGGGTGTCAGCGAGAATCTCGTCAAGGTGCGCATCTTCCGCGCCAAGGAGAAACTCAAGGAAATTCTTTCCGATCTCAAGTGTAACCTCTAGCCTTTAAGCGTGTATACAGGCCAGAGAAAAACTGGAGAACATCACATGGAAATCAATTTCAACAGGAATGCCGGTGGTATGGCGGGTGTAGGGCTTGAGGCCGGGGGCTTTGGCGTGGATGCCGCGAAGCCGACAACCGGTACGAGTTCTGCCCGTCTTTCGTCTGATCTTACGATTCGCACGGCAAGCTCAGGCATCGCATCATCGGAACCCGTGGGCGAGGTGCCTGAATCGGCGCTTTCGCGCGACGATGAACTGGGCAAGCTCGTCAATTTCGCGTTCAATCTTAGCGCCCCGCCGATGCCATCCTTCGACAGCTGAGAGTTTTCAGGCCGAAAGCTTGAACTTTTCCGCCCAATATGATATACTTCCCCACCTATGCCTCCCCGCCCTGCAACGGCCCGGCGGAGGAATGTTCCACCATCCACTGAAGGAAGCGTTCAAATGGCAAGAGTCATGCTTATCGGAGCCGGCGGAGTGGCCGGCGTGGCTGCGGCGAAGATGGCGCAGAACCCCGGCGTCTTCGGCGAACTTCTCATAGCTTCTCGCACCAAGGCGCGCTGCGACGCCATCAAGGCTGACATCGAAAGGCGCGGCTTCGGCAAGGATGGTTTGAAGACGGCGATAACCACCGCGCAGCTCGATGCGATGGACAGGGACGCAACCGTGGCGATGATCCGCACCTTCAAGCCCGATCTCGTGATGAACATCGCTCTTCCCTACCAGGATCTCGCCATAATGGACGCCTGTCTTGAAGCCGGCGTATCCTACCTCGACACCGCCAACTACGAGCCGCCGGACACGGCCCATTTCGAGTACTCGTGGCAGTGGGCGTACCGCGAAAGGTTCGAGAAGGCGGGCCTTACGGCCATACTCGGCTGCGGATTCGATCCTGGAGTGACGCAGGTATTCTCCGCCTACGCCCAGAAGCACTATTTCGACACCATTGAGACGCTTGACATCCTCGACTGCAACGGGGGCGACCACGGCTATCCCTTCGCCACCAACTTCAACCCCGAGATCAACATCCGCGAAGTCGCCGCGAAGGGCAGCTACTGGGTGGCCGATCCCGCCGGCGACAGGCCCGAGGTGCCGGTCGAGAACCGCAAGGCGTTCGACAAGGGCTGGTGGGTCGAGACGGCCCCCATGGCGATAAAGCGCGTCTACAATTTCGACGAGGTCGGCGAGAAGGACATGTACCTTCTCCACCACGAGGAGCTCGAGTCGCTTGGATGCAACCTCAAGGGCATAAAGCGCATCCGCTTCTTCATGACCTTCGGCCAGAGCTACCTTACGCACCTGAAGTGCCTTGAAAACGTCGGCATGACTAGAATCGACCCCGTGAAGTTCAACGGCGTCGAGATCATCCCGATCCAGTTCCTCAAGGCGCTCCTCCCCGATCCCGCGTCCCTCGGCCCGCGCACCAAGGGCAAGACGAACATCGGCTGCATCTTCCACGGCATGAAGGACGGCAAGGACGTTGACTACTACGTCTACAACGTGTGCGACCACCAGGAATGCTACAGGGAGGTCGGTTCGCAGGCGATCAGCTACACGACGGGCGTTCCGGCGATGATCGGGGCCAAGATGTTCCTCGAAGGCAAGTGGACCGAGAAGGGCGTCCACACGTGCGAGGAGTTCGATCCCGATCCGTTCATGGCCGAGCTCAACGTCCAGGGCCTTCCCTGGAAGGAGAGCTTCAATCCGGTAAAGGTCGCTTGAGGCCCATGCCGAGGTACGTCATAGACGAAAAGGCGCTTAGGCGAAACCTTGAGATCCTGAAGGATGTCTCGAAGCGCTCCGGGGCGAGGATCCTCCTCGCCCAGAAGGCCTTTTCCGCCGGCTGCACGTACCCGCTTCTGGCCGAGTATCTCGACGGCACCACGTCAAGCTCGCTTTTCGAGGCGATGCACGCGCACAAGGGTTTCCCGGGCGAGGTGCACATCTTCAATCCGGCCTACTCCGAAGGCGAGATCGACGTGATCCTCGGCCTTGCGGACCATATCGTCTTCAATTCGCCCAGGCAGGTGAAGCTCCATGCCGCAAAGGCGCTCGCCCGCGGCGTTTCGACGGGCCTCAGGGTCAACCCCGAAGTGCAGGTCGCGACGACACCCGCCTACGACCCGTGCCGCCCCGGTTCGCGTCTCGGAACGGTGCGCGCCAATCTCGATGCCTTCCCCGAGGACGTTACTGGCCTCATCGAAGGTCTCCACTTCCATTGCCTCTGCGAGCAGGGGCTTGACGAGCTAAAGAAGGTGCTTGCCGGATTCGAGGAGCGCTTCGGCGATCTGATCGGCCGCATGAAGTGGATCAATTTCGGCGGCGGCCACCATATAACGCGCAAGGACTACGATGTGGACGGTCTCGTGGAGCTGATATCAAGTTTCCGAAGCCGCCACAATGGAGTCATCGTCTACCTTGAGCCGGGCGAGGCCGTGGCCCTCGATGCGGGAACGCTCGAATCGCGCGTCCTCGAGATCCAGCCCAAGGGGGCGGACGGCGTATCAAACGCTATACTCGACGTGAGCGCCGCATGCCACATGCCGGATGTCCTTGAAATGCCGTATACGCCGCGCGTCGCAGGCGCGAAGATCGGCGCGGAAGGGCCGTTCGTCTACCGCTTCGGCGGCCCGACATGCCTTGCGGGCGACGAGATAGGCACGTACTCCTTCGGCGCTCCGCTCAAGGAGGGCGACGAGGTCGTCTTCGAGGATATGGCGATCTATTCGATGGTGAAGAACAACACCTTCAACGGCATCAACCTTCCCGATATAGCGTACCGGCGCGAGGACGGCCAGGTCGAGACGGTGCGCACGTTCGGGTACGAAGATTTCGCATCGAGGCTTTAGGGATATGGACGCTCGGCTTGAAAGCGGCGGCGCACTGCCGGTGAACGATGAAGTCGCGACGCGCGACTTCAAGTACTACATCTTCGACTGGGACGACAACATCCTCCACATGCCGACGAAAATCTACCTTGAGCGCCGCGTAGCCTCCGGGGAGTGGGAATCCGTCGCCGTCAGCACTTCGAGCTTCGCCATCTTGAGGAAGGATACGGAGAACTGGCGGCTTCCGCGCGACGGCGGGTATGACGCCGCATTCCGCGACTTCCGCGACAATCCCGCCGGCGACGACGGCGAACTTGCGTTCCTGAGGGACACGCGCGCCGCGTTGAAGCGCGTCAAGGAGGGCGAAAAGCCCGGCCCGAGCTTCAACACCCTGAGAAAGACGCTGCGGGAAGGGCGGCTCTTCGCGGTCGTCACCGCGCGCGGCCACGCGAGCTCCACGATCCGCGAGGCCGTCAAGATATTCATCGACGAGGTCCTTACCGCCAAGGAGCGCGCCGAGATGATGGCGAACCTGCGCGGATACCGCCGCTGGCTCGACGGGATAGAGAACTTCGGCTCGGACGAAGAGGAGCTCGACTACTACCTGGGCGTATGCCGCTACCATGCCGTGACGGGGCCGGATTTCGGGGACCTTCTGAAGGCCGATCCGGAGTTCGCCAGCCGCTACGATTCCGCTCCGAGGACGCGCAAGCCCGAGCTTGCAAAGGAGTTTGCGATACGCGGCTTCGTGGAGCATCTTTTCCACACGCTCGAAAGGACGGGCGGTCTCGGGCAGCGCAACGTCAGCGTCGGCTTCAGCGACGACGATGCGGGGAACGTCCAGGCCGTTTCGGCGTACATCAGCGACGAGCTCGCCAAGAGGTTCGGGAGCTTCAAGTTCGTCGTCTACGATACGAGCGATCCGTCGCTCACCAACGGGCGCAAGGTGACGGTCGCCGGGCAGCTCAATCTGCCCGGGTTCTGACATGTCCATGGAGGGGTTCCTGATGGGCGCAGACATATTCGGCTTCAGCGGCGTCGAGGCTCTGATCTTCGACATGGACGGTGTTCTCGCCGAGACCATCCCCGCGCACATCGAGGCCTGGCACGATTTCTCGCGCTCCATGGGCCATGAGCTGACCACCAAGGAGATTGTCGATTGGATGGGGGCGGACAACCGCTACTATCTTGAACGGATAATGGGCAGGCCCGTCACCGATGATGAGGTCGCCTTCTGCGTCGAGCGCAAGGAGGGGCTTTATCGCGAGAGGATGCGCCCCTACCTCAAGATGCCCGAGGGGCTCAGGGAGCTTCTTGACGAGGCGCGGGGCAAAGGCGTCAAGCTCGCCGTCGCGACGGGCGCGCCGCCAGACAACGTAAGGTTCATACTCGAGGGGCTTCATCTTGAGGACGATTTCAAGGTCGTCGTCGACAGCACGCAGTATTCGAGGTGCAAGCCTGCGCCCGACTGCTATCTCGCCGCGGCAAGGCGGCTGGGCGTCGAGCCCGCTGCCGCTGTCGTCTTCGAGGATGCCGTCGGCGGGATAAGATCGGCGAAGGCCGCCGGAATGCGCGTAGTCGCCCTCGAAGGCACCTTCCCCCGCGAAACCCTCCTCGCCGAATCCCCCTCGCTCATCATCACCTCATTCTCTGAACTCCCCCGCCCCTAGCCCCATTCCCCATTCCCCCTTCCCCATTCCCCTTCTTCCCCATTCCCCAAAACATCCTTGCGCTGGGGGAGGGGATTGTGGTAAAATATGCGCATGACGACGCCACAGGGAAGACGCGCGCAGACTGCGCTTGAGTACATACTCGTGTTCGCGGCGCTTTTCGCCGTCGCGGGGATTCTCGGCGTGCTGTTGAGGGCCGTCAAGGCCGAGGGAGAGCGCTCCGGCGAGATGGTGTCGAGCGGATATCCATGACAAGGCGGGTGTCCATGTGGAAGGGAAAGGAAGGAGAATGCGGATGAAAACGGGAATCGCAAAGAAACGCGGCCAGACGATGGTCGAGTACATCCTTATCGTTGCGCTGATCGCAATAGCGCTCATCGGCGTCATAGCCGCGTTCACCAAGGGCACCGCAAGGCTTTCGACCGGCATCACATCCGCGATCAACGAGGATGCCGGGCAGGAGGCCAGGAATCTTGCCGATGGAATCTCCGCCGACAAGATCCGCGACCTTTCCTCCACCACCAAGTGACGGCATGCCCACTTCCCTGAAGCGCGGCCAGGCGATGGCTGAAAGCGTCATCGCCCTCTTCTTCATCATCGTCGCCTTCCTGCTGGCGTGGGACGGCATGCAGATGCTGCACGAAAAGATCATCCTTACCCACGCCGCGCAGCGTGCGGCGCGCGCGAAATGCGTCGGACTCAACAGGTTCATGGTGGAAAAGACGGCGCGCGTGGCGGCTATTCCGGCAAGCGGCGAGCCGCTTCTTACGAGGATCGGCGGCGAGCGGCTGGGCCTTTGGGCCGAATTGGGGCGCATTCCGGCGTATCTCGCTAGCGAAACGCCGCAGGAGGCGCGCGGGATACTTGACTATTCGCTTTGGGATACCATGTCTGTCGAGGGGCGGGTGTCGGCGGCAAAGACGGGGATGAAGGTGACGATGGCCTGCCCGCGCACCGACGCTCTGGTGCGGATGTCGCCGCCTGAGAGCCGCGCGGCCGGCTCTCGCATGTCCGCCGAGGCCAAAATCGAGTCCCATTACCCCTATTACATGTACGACAGCGGCCGATGACGGCGAGGGGATTTACTGCGGCGTGTTAATTTGGTAGAATATGCCCATGCAGAATCTAGTGATACTTGGAAGCGGCCCGGCCGGGCTTACGGCCGGGATATACGCTTCGCGCGCGGGTCTCGATCCCCTCGTCCTCGAAGGCATGGAGGGCGGAGGCCAGCTGACCCAGACGGCCGAGATCGAGAATTTCCCGGGATTCCCGGAGCCTGTCGACGGAATCGGGCTCATGTCCGCCATGCGCCGCCAGGCCGAAAGATGCGGCGTAAGGTTCCTTATGGACGCCGCCACCGGGGTGGACCTGAGCCGGGCAGGCGGCTCGCCGCTCAAGGTCATGACCATGATGGGCGAGACGATCGAATGCCGCGCGCTCATCGTCGCCACCGGCGCTACGGCCCGCTGGACGGGCGCCAAAGGGGAGCGCAAGTACCGCTCGCGCGGCATCTCCGCATGCGCCACGTGCGACGGGGCCTTCTTCAAGGGGAAGCGCGTCGCCGTCATCGGCGGCGGCGACACCGCCCTCGGCGACGCCGTCTACCTCTCGCGCATGGCTTCGCACGTTACCGTCATCCACAGGCGCGACGCCTTCCGCGCGTCGAAGGCCGTGGTGGACAAGGCGCTTGCGGCGGACAACGTGTCCGTCGAGTGGAACAGCCGCGTCTTGGAATTCCTCGGTGACGGCAAAAGGCTCACGGGCCTTCTCCTTGAGGATGTCACGGGAGGCCCCAACCGCGAGCTTCCCGTCGATGGCGCCTTCGTCGCAATCGGCCACGAGCCGCAGACGAAGTTCCTCGAAGGGGCGCTAAAGCTCGACGAGGGCGGATACATAATCGCCGACCGTTCAAGGACGGGCGTCGAAGGCGTCTTCGCGGCGGGCGACTGCCAGGACGGAATCTACAGACAGGCGGTGGTTGCGGCCGGCTCCGGCGCCATCGCGGCATTAGAGGCGGAAAGGTATCTTTCATGAAGCTTCCACAGTACCGCAAAGAGTTCTTCGACCGTGAATACAGCGCAGGCGAATGCTACGGCAGATACTGGCGCTACGCGAAGAAATACCGTTTCAGGATCGTCATAGGCATCGTCTGCGGCCTTCTTACGGCGGGGACTCTCCTGCCGTTCTACCAGGTGATCCAGCCGACGCTCGCCAAGGTGAACGAGGCCCCTCAGGCTGAGACGGCGCAGGCGGAAGCCCCCGCGCCCGAAGCCGTTGCCGCGCAAGTCGAGGGGACTCTCCCCAGCGTGGAGGCGGCGCCCGGCGAAGTCGCCACCCCCAAGGCGGAGGCCGCGCCCGAGCTCAAGGGCATGACGAAGGAGATGCGCAAGAACTCCAAGCTCCCCGGCTGGTATCCCAAGGTGGAGAAGCTTGCCGCTAAGATAGGCGTCAAGACTACGGCCGACGACGGCGGCATGGGCGGGGCTCTAGTCCTTCTAGTCGTATTCATAGTCCCTCTCGTCGCGCTCGCGCGAATGACGCTCATGTACCTTAACCACTACTGCCTAAACTGGGCTGCGGCGCACGTCGTCGCCGACTTGAGGCAGGACATCCTGAGGCACGTGCAGCGGCAGGGGATGCAGTTTTTCGGGCGCATCGACGTAGGCCAGCTCATATCGCGCGCCACGGGCGATCCGCAAAGCCTCCAGATCCTCACCCAGCAGCTTCTAGCCGAGCTCGCCCTCGCGCCTCTTGAGATCGTCGTGAGCATCGGGTACATCATCTGGTTCGCCATCGCCAACGAGATGCTGCCGACGCTCGCCTTGATAGCGATAGGCTTCCCGATGTTCATGCTTCCCATCGTTACCGTCGCAAGGCGCATACGCAAGTGGTCCAAGCGCACGCTCGAGCGCAACTCGATGATCACCTCGAAGATCCACGAGATCCTCACGTGCGTCAAGGTCGTGAAGGCGTACGACACCGAGGCGGAGGAGAACGAGAAGTACGCGGCCGCCAACAAGACTCTCCTCAAGTCCACCTTGAGGACGATGCGCCTCTCGCTCGCCGTGGGGCCGTGCGTCGAGACGGTCGGCATCCTTCTCATCTGCGCGTTCGTCGTCTGGTGCTTCTTCGCCCACGTGACGCTCGCGAACGTCGTTCCGATGCTAGCTCCGCTTCTCATCATATACAAGCCCCTCAAGCAGCTTTCCAAGATGCAGAGCCAGATAGAGCAGGGCCGTGCGGCCCTCTCGCGAATCTACTCGATCCTCGACGTCAGCATGGAGCTTCCCGAGAAGGCCGATCCCGTCAGGGTTCCCGAGTTCAAGGACAGGATCTCCTTCAAGGACGTCTCCTTCAGGTACGATACGGCCACCGAGGACTCGGTCAAGCACGCGACGTTCGACATTCCGCGCGGCAAGGTCGTAGCCGTCGTCGGCGGGACGGGAAGCGGAAAGTCCACGATGAGCGGTCTTCTCGCGAGGTTCTTCGATCCCCGCGAGGGCACGGTGGCGATCGACGGAATCGACTTGAGGGATGTGAAGATATCCGATCTCCGCGCCCTCATAGGAAGCGTGATGCAGGAGACGCTGCTCTTCAACGACACGATCGAGGCGAACATCCGCTACGGCAGCCCCAATGCTACGCACGAGGAGGTCGTCGCGGCGGCGAAGATGGCCAATGCGCACGACTTCATCATGGCCCAGCCAGAAGGGTACAACCGTCTCGCCGGCGAGAAGGGCTTCGCGCTCTCCGGCGGCGAAAGGCAGCGCATCGCCATCGCCCGCGCCATACTCAAGAATCCGCCGATCCTCATCCTCGACGAGGCGACGAGCGCGCTCGACACCGTCACCGAGCGGCTTGTCCAGGAAGCGATCGACAACCTCATGAGCCACCGCACCACGTTCGCCATCGCGCACCGCCTTTCCACGATACGCTCGGCCGACCTGATCCTCGTCATGGACAAGGGCGAGATCGTCGAGCGCGGCACGCACGACGAGCTGTACGCGCTCGGCGGAATGTACAGGAAGCTCTGCGACATGCAGCTTTCCGAGGGATGATCCCGAACCTCTACGTCCATTTCCCGTTCTGCGCGTCGAAGTGCGCGTACTGCGCGCTCCATTCGCGCGCGGGCGCGTCCCGCGGCGAAATGGAGGCTTATTCAAGGCGCATCGCAGGCGAGATCGCGGCCCTTGGGCAAGGCCCTTTCGACACCGTCTACTTTGGCGGCGGCACTCCGTCGATGTGCCCCGTGGAACCGGTTCTCGAGGCTGTCGCGCCAAATCTCGCGCCAGGGGCGGAGTTCACCGTGGAACTTAATCCGGCCGATGTCGACAAGCGTCTTCTCGCCATGCTCGCAAAGTATGGAGTCAACAGGCTTTCCATCGGCGTTCAGAGCTTCGACGACAATGTCCTTCGCGCGATGGGCCGCAGACACTCGTCGAAAGGGGCCGTCAAGGCGTTCCTCGCCTGCCGCGAGGCGGGATTCGCGAATGTAGGGATAGACCTGATAGCCGGCTACCCGGAAGGGGGCGGCTCATGGGAAAGGACTCTTGAGGCGGCCGCAGACCTTGGGCCCGACCACGCAAGCGTATATACTCTTATACTTGAGGAGGGTACACCCCTCGCCCGCGCCGCCGAAGCGGGGCATGTTGCCGTCCCGGGCGACGGCGACGCCCTTTCGGAGCTTTACTCCGCAAGGGACGCGCTCGCCGCGATCGGGCTTGAAAGGTACGAGATATCCAACTTCGCGCGGCGCGGCTTCGAGTGCCGGCACAACATGGCGGTGTGGGCCGGCGAGGACTATCTTGGTCTTGGCGAGGGCGCGAAGGGGCGTATGGGCCTAAGGCGCACCGATTCTGGCGCAGTCGTCGAGACGCTTGCCCCCGAAGCCGACGCGCTTGAAAGGGCGCTTTTCGCCCTGCGTACGCGCGGCGGGCTCGACATCGACCGCGCAGGGCGCCTGTGGCCCGTCCTTACGCCGCGCCTTGGCGCGTGGCGGGAGCTTATGGAGCGCAATGCCGCGCTCGGGCTCGTGCGGAAAACCGCGGCCGGCGCGTGGGCGCTTACTGCGCGCGGCGCCGAGGTCTGCGACTCGATTCTCGGCGAGATGCTCTGAAGCGCCCCTGCCGCCGCAATCAGATTTTATTTTTTTTGGGCTTGCAAAGTCGCCCTGGTTGCGGTACAATATTGACATCATGAGACTACTGCATAGCATACCTTTGACGTTCGCGGTGACGCTAGGGCTCACCGTTCCGGTCGTTTCGGCGTTCGCCCAGGAGGCGGAGGAGCCCGCTGCGCCGGAGATCCCGGCCGCCGAGCAGGCGGCTATGGACGAGGAGGTCCGGTACATTGACGCGCTCATCAAGGCGAGTCTGCCGGATATCGCGGCGGACGTTATCGTCGCCGCAAGGAACAGGTGGCCCACGATCGGTCCGCGGCTGGAGGTGCTCGAGCAGCAGGGAGAGCTCAGCCTCGGCCGCTACGACAAGGTCGAGGAGATCATCAAGAAAAAGAAGAAGGACTCACCTGAGTACTGGGCGCTCAAGCTCGCGCTCGCCAACGCCTACAACGGGCGCGGCGGCGAGTACGTCAAGAAGTGCCAGGAGATCTACAACGAGTTCTTCAAGAAGTTCCCGAAGCCCACGCCCGAGCTCAAGACGTTCTGGCTTGAAAGCTCCTACACGTGGGCGCAGATGCTCATAATGCAGAACCGCTTCGACGAGGCCACCAGGATCTACGACACGATGCTCCAGCAGCAGCTCGACGAGAACCTCTGGTGCATGATCTCCGCCGAGAACGCGGAACTTCTCCTGAGGCTTGCGCAGGACATCCCGGACGATCCCAAGAATCCGAACGCGGCCAAGCGCAACGAGTACCTCCAGCGCGCCGAGAAGGTGATCGACAAGCTCCTCTGGAAGCGCGATCTCATCATCTGGTTCGGCAAGGCCGTGGCCATGAAGGCGCACGTGTCGGTCCTGAGGGGCCAGCTCGCCAAGGCGCAGGAGCTCGTGAACGACTATATGGGAGACCTCGCCGAGATCCACAACCAGCTCGTCGAGCAGGATCCCGAAGGAACGAAGGGATACGTAAGGCTCTCGCCCATGCCCCAGTGCCGCTACATCCTCGCCGACATCCTCTTCAAGGAGGCCGCGAAGATCGAGAAGGCCGGCGGCAAGGACGCCAAGGACAAGATCGCAGACGCCATCCTCGGCGCGAAGAAGGGCAACAAGCGCAACGGCAACGGCGCGTACAACCACGCGATCAACGTGTACGTGAAGTACCCAGAGTCGCCCTGGGCGGCGAAGGCCGGAGAGCTAGTCGAAGAGATCTGCGACATGATCCAGCGCACGCACGGCAAGGACCTTAGGGCCGCCACGAACATCCCCCCTGGGCAGATGAAGAAGGTCCGCGAGATGCAGTTCAGGAACGCCATCGCCGCGTACCAGGACAAGAAGTACGACGATGCGGCCCAGCAGCTCATCGAACTTTTGAAGACGTATCCCGAGCTTGAGGAGAGCGTCGGAGCGGTGTCCACCCTCGCCGAGACGTATTCCGCGCTCGGCGCGGCCGCGAAGGAGGCCGACGACAAGGCCTACTACCGCATGGCCGAGGCGGCCGTCGCCGGATACCTCGCCGAGCGTTTCGCCGGAAGCAGGAACCCCGATATCGTCAAGGCCGCAGGCGAGCAGGCCGTGCGCCTCGCGGACGCCGCGCGCAGCCTCGGCAAGGGGGATGTCGCCGATACGATCTACGACTCCTTCTTCTCCAACTACCAGACGCACTACCTCGCGGCGCAGACGGCGTGGCAGCTCGCCAACAACGCCTGGAGCAAGAGCGACTGGCCCAAGGCCGCCCACTACTACGACGCTCTCGTGACCAACTTCCCCAAGAGCCCCAACCGCCAGCAGGCGTTGAAGCTCGTTCCCGTATGCTACCAGCGCGCGGGCGACATCGACAACCAGGTCAAGGCCCTCAAGCGTCTCGCGCAGGAGGCCGTCAAGCCCATGGACCGCATCACCACGCAGCTTCAGCTCGCGAACCTCCAGCAGAAGGAGGGCTTCGCCGCGTTCAAGAAGGCTGACGACGGCGAAGGCGGCGCCGAGGTGAAGAACGACGCCGTCAAGAAGGTCTGGGGCGCCATCAAGGCGTTCGAGGAGGTCGCCAAGCTCTCCGAGGCGTTCCTCGCCGATCCCGCCGCCCCGCAGGCCGACAAGGCGAAGGTCAACGGCTACCGCGAAATCGCCCTCTACCTGATCGGAGACTGCTGGCAGAGGCTCAACTTCCCGATCAAGACGGCAAAGGGCGAAATGACGGTCGACTCCTTCCGCGACAAGGCCGTCGCCGCGTTCGAGGCGTATCTCGCGGCCTATCCGAAGGGCAAGTACGGAGCCACGTGCCTTACCAAGATCGGCACCGTCTACACCGCCCGCCAGCAGATGGACAAGGCCCAGGAGGCTCTTGCAAGGCTCCAGAGGGACTTCCCCGATTCCAGCGAGGCCAAGAACTCCGTTCCGCGCCTTGCGAAGAACCTCATGGAGATGGGCCTCAGGAAAGAGGGCACGGAGCAGTACATGCTGATGCTCTCCACCGGCGGCAAGTACGTTGCCGGCCAGTATCTCGAAGCCGCAGAGGCTCTTCTCGACGCGCGCAGCTGGGATGTCGCCCAGCAGGCCTTCCAGAAGACCGTCGAGCTCGCCGAGAAGGGCACGAACGAAGCCACGAAGGTGTACTACCTGAGCCGTTCGCGTCTTGGCATGGCCAAGGCGAGCTTCGGCGCGAAGCGCATCCCCGAGGCTCACGAGCTTCTCACCTCGTTCCTCGACAACGACCGCTTCGCCAAGAGCTCGCTCGTCTCCGAGGTGTATGAGCTCCTGCTCGCCGTCGCAAGCGAGGAGGGCCGCACCGAAAAGGATGACGAGCGCCGCCAGAAGTTCTTCAACGAGTCCATCGGCGCGATCAAGAAGCTCAGGGGCTTCAACAACGCCAGGCTGAACGCGCTCAAGGGCAAGGAGGAGCTTACGGCAGAGGAGCAGGCCCTCAGGCTCGACGTCCAGCTCAAGGACGCGGAGTTCGACTTGAGGGTGTCCGAGATCCGCCTCAACCAGGTGGCCGCCGAAGAGGCGATGGGCCTCAAGCAGCAGGCGGACGAGACCCGCCGCAAGGCCGTCGCGGGCTACCAGGCGTTCCTCATGGCCCACGAGCCCAACGAGCAGCATCCCTTGAAGGACATGCCCCCGAAGGAGCTCGAGCTTCTCGAGAAGTGCTACGGCAAGATGCTTCCCGAGATGGCAAGGCTCGGCAAGGAGTTCGCCCAGGAGGTTGTGACGAACGGCGAGAAGTACCTGGAGTACTTCCCGAACGGTCCCCACAGGGCCGACGTGCAGAACGCCATCGCAAGTGCGAAGGCCGATCTTTAAAAATGGCAGGATTTAACAAGGAGAAAACAAAATGCGCAGACTGTTGACTGTTATGGTGGCCGCACTGATGGCGGCGGGCGCCTTCGCCCAGGCTAAGGCGTTGGTCATCAAGGGCACCCTCAAGACGGCGAACGACGTCAAGACCGGCTCCATCAAGTGGAGCGTCAAGGAGAAGGCTTACATCACCCAGCGCAAGGCGGGCAACATGGTGGTCGACGAGATCACGAAGCCCGAGGATGTGGTCGAGCTTTCGATCGACAAGCCAGAAGGGTGGGACCAGATCGCGGCGGCCGTCGATGCCGGGCGCGGGGCGACGGTCATGAAGAAGCTTGAGGCGATAGCGAAGAACTACGCCCACCTCCAGTGGGACAAGACGGCCACGCGCTATCTCGCCAAGGCGTATCTCGACTCCGGCAACAACGATGCGGCCCTCAAGGCCTGCAACACCGTGATCGGCATGGAGCCCGAGGCCGCGTACGTGGGCGAGCTCGCGCCCATGTACTGGCAGACGCTTCTCAGGCTCAACCGCCTCTCCAACCTCGAGTCGGCGCTCAAGAAGGCTGCCGTCTCTGGCGACAGGTACGCAAGCGGTGCGGCTCTCATAATGCGCGGCGACATCACCGTCGCCGGCAAGGATGGCGACCGCGATGCCGCCAAGAAGGCCCTGCAGGACGGATACCTCAGGGTGATCTTCCTCTACCAGGACGTTCCCGAACTCCCTCCGGAGGCCCTCTACAAGGCCGCCAAGTGCTTCGAGACGATGGGCCAGGCCCCGCGCGCGGCGGCGATGCGCAGCGAGCTCAGGCAGAAGTATCCGTCCTCCCCCTGGGCGGCGAAGTAACCTTTCCAGTCAGATGAAACAGATCTCAATCTAAAATTCCAATAAGGAAACAAAAACCATGAAGAAGATGATCAAGTTGGCAACGGCTGCAATCCTTATGGGCGGCCTCGTGGCGGCACCCGTGGCTTTCGGCGCGGAGGATCTCGTTGATGCGGGCGGCAACGCCGTCAGCGCCGACACATCAAAGAACCAGTCCAGCGGCGGCGGCGGATTCTGGGACATCGTTTTCGGTTCGGGCGTTCTCGGCGCAATCCTGTGGTTCGCGCTCTTCGGCGACGGCGCGGCGGCGATCTACTTCATCGTGGACTGCAAGGTCATCACGAGCGAGAAGAAGCTCATACCCGCGACGCTCGTCAAGAACGTCCAGGAGGCGATGGCCGAGGGCGACATCATGAAGGCCCTCCAGGCCTGCGAGAACGAGCCGAGCCCCATGGCGCGCATCCTTACGGGCGCCTTCCAGCACGTGGAGGAGGGCTTCGACGTGATCCAGCAGGCTGTCGACGCAGCGGCAGACCTTGAGACCGAGCGTCTCATGCAGCGCCTTACGTGGATTTCCGTCTGCTCCAACCTCGCCCCGTCGCTCGGCCTTCTCGGTACGGTGCAAGGCATGATCATGTGCTTTGCAACCCTCGCATCCGGCACGCCCGACATCGGCGCTCTGGCAGGCAACATCTCCCAGGCTCTCTGGACGACGGCAGGCGGCCTTGTCGTGTCGATCCCCGCACTGACGTTCTTCTATGCTCTGAGAAACAACGCCAACCGTCTCATCCTGCGCATGAGCGCTCTTACGATGGAGCTTATCAAGGACCTCAGGAACGTTGAGGTCGGCGAAGAGGAAGCTGCGGGTTGATGAGCCCTGACGGGCACTTTTCCGAAGGGGCCACCCCATGAAGAAACCGCAGATGGAAGACGCATCGCTGGACATGACGCCGATGATCGACGTCGTGTTCCAGCTGATCATCTTCTTCGTCGTTACGTTGAAGATGAGCGCCGAACAGGACGAGACGATCGTCCTGGAGGACGGCGAGCACGGCATAGAGCTTACCACAGAGGAGCTGCCGCCTTCGCACCTCATGATCGACGTCTCGCGCACGGGCAGAATCTCGATCAACAACTTCGAGTACACCCAGCAGATGCTGATGCAGAAGGTGAAGGACCGCAAGGCCAGGTACGGAGACGATTTCCCGATCCTCATCCGCGCCGACATCGATACGAAGCACAAGGACGTGAAGAAGGTGCTCGACGCCTGCACCACGGCCGGAATGTGGAAGCTTTCGTTCGTCGCGATCAAGGAGGGCAAGGGCCCGAACTGGCCGAAACTCAACGACCAGCTCACCAAGCCCGCCGGGAAGGTCGATCCCAAGGTCGGCAAGCGCCCCTCGACGCCGTGGAACAAGTGGAAGAACGAGCGCAAGCAGAGAGAGCTTGCGAAGAAGAAGGCCGCCCAAGGGTCTTAAGGGGGATTTATGGGATCAAAGCGCAAGACGATGGACAACCCCAAGGCTGAAATGACGCCGATGATCGACGTCGTGTTCCAGCTGATGATCTTCTTCGTCGTGACGATCAAGCAGGACGACCTTTTCGCCAAGCTGAACGCCAACCGCCCGGCCCCTGGCGGCGGCAGCGGCGAGTCGAAGGACGACAGCCAGATCAAGATCGACATCGGAACGGCAGGCCTCTTCCTCAACGGGAGAAACCTCACGAGCGAACAGTTCAGGGAGGGCATCGAGAAGCTTTCAAGGACCTCTAAGGACGCGACGGTCCTTGTCAGGTGCGAGATGCAGAGCCCCCACCACTACCTCGTCGAGGCCCTCGATGTGTGCAACGCCTACGGGATGTACAATCTTTCGATATTCAGCATGTAGCTGAGAAAGGAGCTCTGTCATGGCAGAAGCTGTTGACACAGAGCAGATGAACCAAAAGCTTAAAGAGGAGATGAAGAAGTACGATGACATCGGCTTCTTCGCCCGCCTCGGAAAGATATTCAGGGGCCTTCCGAAGCGCCACGACTCGCTGGAGTACAAGGAGGCCGTGATCGAGGTGCAGCGTCTGGCGGCCCCTCTACTCGCGTTCCTCATCCCGGTGATCGGCTTCACGGTCCTCATCGTCGTCACGGCGATGGGCCCCGCGAAGAAGGACGTCATCAAGGTCGACATCCAGGCGGCCGAGGAGGAGCAGGAGATGACGGAGGAGGAGCCTCCGCCCCCCGATGAGGTGGAGCCGCCGCCGGATACGGACGTCGAGGTCGATGTCGATACGCCCTCGATGGACGCGCCCGTGGAGGTTTCGCAGCCTATACAGGCCCCCTCGAACGAGCCGCAAAGCCCCAAGCCGGCCGAGATGGACACGATGCTCAACGTCCAGAGCCCCGTCGTGATGAAGAGCGTCATGGGCTCCAGCCGCGATTCGGGCGTGAGAGGCAAGTATACGGGCGGCGGCGCGAACTACGGCGACGCCAACACCGAGCGCGCGGTCATGAAGGCCTTGAGGTGGCTCAAGAAGAAGCAGAACCCGGACGGCAGCTGGAAGGGCTGGTCCCCGGGATCGCCCCACTCCGCGGCCGCTTCGACCGGTCTTGCGATCCTCACGTTCCTCGCCCACGGCGAAACACCGAGCTCGAAGGAATTCGGACAGACTGTCGAGAAGGGCATCACCTGGCTCGTCTCCAACATGTACCAGAAGAAGGACGGCAACTGGTCGATCAAAGACGCCGGCGCCGAAGAGTACGGCTTCCTTATTGCGGTCTACGCCATGTGCGAATCGTACGGCATGACGAAGAACCCCACCGTCAAGGAGGCCGCTACGCGCGGACTTGAGCGCATGATCGCGAACCAGTCGCCGACCGGCGGATGGAACTACAGCTTGAGGAAGATCTCCGACTCCCCGGACGACATCTCCTACGGCGGCTGGTGCATCCAGGCCCTCAAGGCCGGCAAGCTCGCGGGCATCCACCCCGATGGCATGGACGAGTGCATCAAGAAGGCCCTCGAGTGCCTCAAGAAGCAGAACTACAACAAGGATCACGGCTTCTCGTACCGTCCGAAGAACCGCAACTACGCTGGCCTCGGCGGCGTCGGCTGCCTTGCCATGCAGCTTCTCGGGCAGGGCAACGACCAGACCGTGCGCAACGCCCTCGACGTCATGAGGCCGTGGTATCCCTGCTTCGACAGGAACTGCCCGCATGAAAGGCCGAAGGGCAGCTGGGAGTCTCCGCAGTACACCTACTACTACGCCTCGCAGTGCAAGTACCAGGCCGGAATGGGCAAGGGCGCCTCGAACGCCGATGTCGCTGCATGGCAGGCGTGGAACAAGAAGATGAAGGAGTTCTACCCGGGCCAGATCAAGGCGGACGGCGAGATCGCAGACGCGAACGGCAAGATGCAGCCTTGCGGCTACTGGGAGAACGGTGACGTTCCCGGCCATACCGACAGGCCCATCATGGATACGTGCCTCTGCGCGCTCCAGCTGATGGTCTACTACCGCTACCTCCCGACGACCCAGACGAAGGCCGCAGAGGTTGAGGTGGATGTCGACAGCCTCGCAAAGGACAAGAAGGACGAGATCGGCGTCGATATCGACATCTAAAATGCCTTTCAGCCTGTTTCTAGCATTCAAGTACCTTAAACCGAAACGCACGGTGGCCTCGGCCATCACGTGCGTTTCGGTTTTGGGTGTACTTCTGGGGGTCGCGGCGGTTATAGTCGTAAGGACCGTCATGACCGGTTTCGGCGAGATATGGGAGGAGAAGATCCTCGAATTCAAGCCGCACATCACGGTTTCAAGCTCCACGCCCGGGAAGCTTATCAAGGACGAGAGCATGGTAACGCGCTTCGAGGCGATACCCGGCGTCGTGAGCGTAAGCCCCGAGGTCGATACGCTCGCCCTCTTGAAGTCCTCTTCGCGCGTTTCCGCTCCGGCGCTTCTTGGAGTCGACGGGGAAAGGCTCGAAAAGGCGTATTCCATCGGAAAGCCCGTCGCCGGCACGTTCGATCTCGAATCGGACGACGATGCGATCATCCTCGGCATAGATCTCGCCTCCTCGCTCGGCGTATGGGTGGGCGACCAGGTGAAGGTCCTCTCTCCGATGATATCGGACGACCAGTTCTTCCTGCCCGTCAAGTGGCGCGTGATAGGCATATTCTCGAGCGGCCAGAGCGACTACGACGCCCACTTCGCCGTCGCGAGGCTCGATAGGGTCCAGGATATAATGGGCATCGAGGACGGCGTATATACGATACACCTCAAAACGGAAAAGCCCGCCGACACTGCGGCGTTCTCTTCGGTGGCCGCAGCAGTGCGCCGCGCGGCCGGGCCTTACGCCGATGTCCGCACGTGGCAGGAGGTGGATAGCCGCCTCTTTAGCGCCCTTGCGGTGGAAAAGAACATGACGACGCTTCTTCTTGCGCTTATAACGGTAGTCGCGGTATTCTGCGTAATGAATACGCTACTCGTACTCGGCGTCCAGAAGACGCCTGAGATAGGGCTTTTAAAGTCTCTTGGCTTCAGCGACACGAAGATAATGGGGGCGTTCGTCCTTCACGGGATGATCCAGTGCGCGCTCGGGTGCGCGCTCGGCATCGCCGTTGCGATGCTCATCCTGGCGAATCTCCAGAATCTCGTCGATTGGCTCGGCAGCATAGGGCTTGAGGTTTTCCCGCGCGATATCTACGGCCTTGACGCGATACCGCACAAGCTCGTTCCAGGGGCGCTGGTCCTGCCGGTGGCGATAGCGTTTGCAAGCGGCTTCGTGGCAAGCTTGATACCGGCATGGATTGCGGCGCGCAAAAGGCCTGTGGAGGCATTGAGGCAATGACAGGCGTACTTGAAGTATCGGGCGTAAAGAAGACGTATCCGCCGTCCCTTGAAGTCTTGAGGGGCGTCTCGTTCAGCGTTGCCCCTGGCGAGCATGTCGCCATAGTGGGAAGAAGCGGGAGCGGCAAAACGACTCTTCTCAACATCCTTGGCGGCCTTGACATTCCAACGGCCGGCTCGGTGAAGGTTGCTGGCGTCGAGCTTTTCGGCGGATTCGGCGCGAAGGCGAGGCGCACGCGCCTCAGGGCTGCCAAGATAGGATTCGTCTTCCAGAACTACCAGCTGATGGGCGAGCTGACGGCGCTTGAGAATGTGATGCTCCCCGTAAGGGCAGGCGCGTCGGGGATGACTCTCAAGGAGGCCCGCTCGCGCGCCATGGACCTTCTCGCGAAGGTAGGGCTTGAAGAGAGGGCCGACCACCTTCCGAGGGAGCTTTCCGGCGGCGAGGAGCAGCGCGTGGCGCTCGCCCGCGCGCTCATGTGCTCCCCCGAGATCGTCTTCGCCGACGAGCCCACCGGAAACCTCGACGCCCTCACGGGCGCAGGCATACTGAAGATGCTTTTTGAAATAGGCGGCGGACGCAGCGCCGTCGTCATGGTTACCCATTCCGCCGAGGCGGCCGCGCGCTCCGACAGACGGCTCAGGCTCGAAGGCGGGATTCTCGTGGAGGATTGAAGATGAAGATGTTGCCGTTTGTTATAGGAAGTTCGCTGGTCGCGCTCTTTTCGCTCACCGTCCTTGCGGAGGCGGAAGGGGATGCCCCCAGGCAGGAGGCGAAGCTCCCCGCGAACCCGTTCCGCCCCGAGAGCGCCCCCTCGGAAAAGTCGTTGAAGATCCCTCTTGATGTCACGCCCGGCTCGGGGATGATGTTCGTCAAAGGCAGCATAGCGGGCGAGGATTGCATGCTTCTCTGGGATACGGGATGCACGCATACGACTTTCGACAAGGCGTTCATGAAGCGCATCACCGGGAGTGACGGAGTTCCCGTGGAGATCGGCGGAGAGACGAACGTCGCCGACATGCCGCACTTGTATACGGTCGATTCCTTCTCGCTCAAGACGGCCGACGGCGGCGAGGCCGCGTTCGGGCGCTTCGCCGTGATGAGCGTAGACATGCGCCACATGGTGGGTTCCGTCGGAACGCGCGTAGATGGCGTCATTGGGATGAACGTAATAGGGCGGGTCCCCGCGATCACGTGCGCCGCAAAGGGCGAGATAGTCCTCAATCCGCGCAAGGAGGAGTGCGCTGGCTTCGGTTCCCTTCTTCGCACCGTGGAGATGGACTCGCTTCTAGTCCCCGTCAAGGCGGGCGAGAAGGTGGTTCTCATGCTTGTCGACAGCGGAAGCTCCTTTTCGTTTCTCAAGGAGGGGCTTTGGGAGACTGCCGGCGAGGCGGGGCTTCTCGGGGCCGTGGATGCAAACGGACGAGGGACGATGCGCTCAACCCCTGGCGTCGAGGGCGTCATAGACGCCGGCGGCGCCAAGATCCGCTTCAAGCCGCTCGTCGTTCCGGAGAACCGCAACTACATCGGTTCAGACGTCCTGAGGCGCTGCGATATCCTCACCTACGGCGGCTACGTAGCCTTCCGTCCCCTCGAATGAACGATTTTTGAAGATACCCCCTTGCCAAAGCGATCTTTTTTTGGTATTATACTCGCTCCGTTTGGAAAAGTAAGGATTAAAGATTCATGCCGACAATCAATCAGTTGATCCGCAAGGGGCGTCATCCCCTCGCAAAGCACTCGAAATCGCCGGCGCTGAAGGAATGCCCTCAGCGTCGCGGCGTGTGTCTCGTCGTCAAGACGATGACCCCCAAGAAGCCTAACTCGGCTCTCCGCAAGGTGGCCCGCGTGCGTCTCACCACCGGATATGAAGTTACGGCCTACATCCCCGGCGAAGGCCACAACCTCCAGGAGCACAGCGTCGTTATGGTGCGCGGAGGCCGTGTGAAGGACCTTCCGGGCGTCCGCTATCACATCGTCAGGGGCGTGTTGGACAGCCTCGGCGTCTCTGGTCGCAACCGCAGCCGTTCCAAGTACGGCGTCAAGCGTGCAAAGGAAGAGAAGAAGTAAGGGTTAAACCATGTCTAGACGCGCAAGAAAGATAGTCAAGCGGGTCAGCGTTGACCCCAAGTTCAACTCCGAGCTCATCGCTCACCTCATCCGCGTCCTGATGAAGGACGGCAAGAAGACCACCGCCGAGCGCATCGTCTACGGCGCAGTGGCCAAGATCGAGGAAGAGGTCAAGAAGAACCCCGCCAAGTTCACGAAGGGTACGGATGCCGAGGCCAAGACGGTCACCGAGCCTCTTGAGATCATCTCCTCCGCCATCGAGAACATGAAGCCGAAAGTGGAAGTCAAGACACGTCGCGTCGGCGGTACCACGTACCCCGTCCCGGTCGAGATCAATCCCGTAAGGCAGCTCTCCCTCGCCCTGAGGTGGATGACCACGTTCGCCGGCGCGCGCCGGGGAATGGGCATGCCCGCTGCGGTCGCGGCGGAGATCGTCGATGCGTTCCAGGGTCAGGGCAACGTCATCAAGAAGCGTGACGACGTCCATAAGATGGCCCAGGCCAACAAGGCCTTCGCACACTACGCGTGGTAATGGAGCCAAGACTTTTCCAGACTGGAGAAAGCCGCCCGCAAAGGCGGCTTTCTGCATTGTTTGCCCTCCTCCTCGCCTTTGAGGCGGGTGCCGTGGAGATACAGCGCGTCGCAGCGAGCGCGCATCAGGACGGAAGCATTGCCGTCGAAGTGAGCGTGGACAATCCCGATGACGTAAAGACCGTCCGCGCCACGGTAAGGGGGCACGACGGGCGCGTCGCCGCCGAGTGCCGCACCACCTCCGATTTCATGATGAACTACTTGGGTGAGGGCGAGTCGTACAGGATGTACGTCGATCTCACCGTCCCCTCGCCGCGTCTCTGGAGCTGCGAGTCGCCCTATCTCTACAACATTGAGGTTGCGCTTGAAGGAAAGTCGAAGGATACCCTTGCCACGGCCTCGTTCAGGACAGGCTTCCGCTCGTCGGAGATCCGCCCAGAGGAAGGGTTCTTCGTAAACGGCCGGAGGACTCTGCTCAAAGGCGTCGTGTGGGGCAGCGCCGATGCGGGCGACCCCGCGAAGATCAAGGGTCTTAACGCCAACGCGGTGAGGCTTGTCGCCGAGGGCGACAGGGAGGCGTTTCTCAAGAGCTGCGACGAGCAAGGCGTCTACGTCGTGTACGATATACCCGCCTCCACCAACAGGTTCGACGAGATCGCCATGCGAAAGGCCATCTCCGACATGGTTTCCAAGGACGCCAACCACGTCTCCATAGTCGGATGGAGCGTCTCGGATGGCGCAAACTGGCTCAAGCTGCCGAGGTTCTGCCGCAGGGACGATTTCAATAGCGATGTCAAAAGGTGCGATCTGCAGTCGCGGTTCGTGGCGTTCCCGGGCGTGACGGACGGCGTTCTCGACTCCGCCTGGCAGCCGAGCTTCAGCGATCTTTCGGGAAGGCTCAAGAAGCCCGCGGTAGTCCTTCCACTTTCGATGCTTGGCGGCGACGGTGAGAAGGGCGGCGCGGGCCTTGCGGACTTCTGGCGGATCATAAGGAAATCGGCCCGCTCGGCGGGGGCGTTCGTCGGAAAGGGCGGGCTTGAGACCGCCGCCCCCGTCATGAGGCGCATATGGGCGGATGTGAACTGCACCTACGCCTCGGGGCGGATCACGTTCGAGAACCGCTGGGCGTTCACGAACCTCGATACGTGCAAGTACGTCTGGAAGGCCTATGGCATGGATGGACGCGAGGTTGTTGCGAAGGGCGCGGGCACATGCCCTCCGTGCGGTCCGGGCGGGAGCGCAAGCGTGGAGACGGGGCCGATCGGCGCGAATGCATCAAGCATCGAAATAAGGGTCACCGCCCGCGACAGGTCCGAGGCGGGCCATGTCTCCATCAGGTTCCCGAGAGAGCCGCTGAAGCCCGGCTTTGGGCCTATAGTGGCTGCGCAGCCCAAGTGGCTTCCGCCGATGAGATTCGTGACCCTTTCAAGGACCAACAATGTGGTTGTTGCGGGAAAGAAGCGCCGCAGCCCCGTGTACGATCTTGTGCGCTCGACGAACGACACTTTCGAGGCCAAATGGATGATGCTTTCGGAAACGTCCTACAAGCTAGACTACAAGTTCAGCCACAAGGGGCAGGTGGAGCTTTACGGAGTGGAGTTCGCGCTTCCCGAGGCGATGTCAAGGGGCGTAAGGTGGCTTGGGATGGGCCCGGGGCCCGTGTGGGCGAACAGGACGGCCGGCGGACTTTGGGGCATATGGGAAGGTGATGGCGCGTGGCGCGGATTCATCTCCGACGCCGACTGGTTCGAGGTGAAGACGGATGCGGGGGTCTACAGGCTTAAGTGGGTCGAGGGGCCATCGATGTTCGGCTTCGGCTCGCCGCCAGCCCCTGATGTGGAGCTTGCGGGCGTCAAGCGGGCATTCCCCGAGCTTGGCTTTGGAGTATATAGCGTAATACCGGCCGCTCCTGCCGGCTCGCTCCTTCCCGAACATACGGGCCCCGCAGGATACGCAAGGCGCGGCGACAGGGAGACAAAAGGCTCCATAATCGTCGAATTTGGCGAATAATCTGGCGCGAAAATTTTTTGAAAAATCCGTCTTGATTGATTCAGGCGGATGTGATAGAATAGAGTCGATTTTGAAAAGGGCAAATCAGATTTTTTCAAAGGAGTTGAATCCATGAAGAAAATGTCAATCTTTCTAGGAGCCTTGGCTCTCGGCGCCACGGCTTGGGCTGGTGTCGCCAGCACTCCGAACGATACGATCGTATCCTTCAGCACAGTCGGTCCCGATACTTACGCCGATGGAACTGTCGTAGCCGACGGCGAAGTATATGCGCTCGTCTGGGAGAAGGGCGGCGCGTTTGATGGATTCACCTCCGACTGGAAGGCGGTTGGCGCCGGCGAGTCGGTCGTCGTCAAGGCTCCCTTTGCTAAAGATGGCCGTCTCGGTCCTACGTTCTTTGTGGTCGATCCCGAAACCATGGCAACACTTTCCGATGGCGAGTTTGCCGTATATCTTCTTGATACGCGCGTAATGGCCCCCGCCGCCGAGCCTGGCGAGGCCCCCACGCTTCAGGGCGTCGGCCTTGATACGGGAGTCATCAACGCTTACGCAAAGGTCGAGTCCACAGTTGCAGTCGGCGATCCCTTTGCCGTTGCTGCCGGTGCCGCATCGGCAACGACAGCGTCTGCCGCCTCCGAGACGGCCAAGCAGCCCAAGATCGAGTCCTTTGAGGTCTCCGAAGGTTTTGCTTACATTACAATCAGCAACGTCCCCGAGGTCGTCCGCGTAAGCGAGGGCGAGGACTTGGGTTCCCTTACGGCCGGTGCCGGTGAGGCTCCCGCCGATGTGGGTAACGGCAGGGCCATCATCATCCGCAAGGCTGATGGCGCAAGCGGCTTCTTCTCCCTTCAGGGCATCAAGTGATTTTGGAGGTATTGGAAATGAAATTCAAAGCATCTCTTTTCGCATCGCTCTTTGCGGCACCGCTTCTTGCCACTACCGTAACTAGCGCCAACACCTTCGGTATCGTCAAGGTCGATAGTGGTCGTACCGCTACTGTCGTCGCCGTCCCTTGGGTTGCATGCGGCACCACCACCACTCCCAACGCCCCTATTAAGGTTGTTGATCTAGTGACGACCACAAATCTGACTGTTGGTGATGTCTTGTACTACTGGGATGGCGGCAATATCAAGAGCTTCACATACGATGGAACATCTTGGGTCGCTGCCAATTCCGCAAATACATCTGAAGAATATAATGTGGGTTCAGTGGGAGATACGGATGCAACTGTAGGCCGTAATGTATCGTTGATGCTTGTCCGCCAGTCCACGTCAAATCCTTTCTATGTGTACGGACAAGTTTCTACAGACGCGACACCGACCAAGACTATTGCTGCTGGAATGAATCTCGTCTCCAGTCCTCTCGCAAAGGATCTTGTTCTGAATGGAGAGACTCCAGGGTGGTCGTTCTCAGATACTCCTGCGAATGGCGATCAGGTTATGATCCCCTTGGCTGGAGGCACTTTTAAGACTTATACCTATAACGCCTCCTATAGCCAATGGATACACAGATATTGGGATGGATCTGCTATGCAAGACGATACTAATCTGACGGTTCCTGCTGGTGAGGGTTTCTGGTATAAACACAAAGGTTCTGGCTTGACTATAACTTGGCTTTGATTTATGTAGGTTGTAAAGCCTTGATGATTTTAAAAAAAGGATATGGTTATGAAAAAGGTTTGTCTTTTTGCGTTGGCGGCTACGGCATTTATTGCTGGTACGCTTAACGCCGAGGTAATGAACTGGCAAGTTGGCACCGATGTGTCTACTGGCGTTGGCACTATAAGTTACGATAGTGTCAAGGTCACAGCTTATTATGGTACGGATGATGCAACGGTGCTGGCGCCGGTATATGATGGTGTCACAGCAACTGGGGAGACCAAGTATGAGCTTCCTTATACTGCTACAACGGCGAGCACGGTCGAATTCACCAATTGGTTGGATACTTCGGCAAGTGCATGGACTGGAAAAACATCTGACACGATGATCAACTTTTACATCGAGCTTATTAATGGCGGAAACACGGTAGGTTGGTCTAATCAGAGTTTTTCCAAGTCAGATGTTGAGTCGTATTTTGCATCATCAGCCTCAGCAATTTCAGGTAATATCAGCCATGCCCCTTCTGGCACGGTAACCCCCGAGCCTACTAGCGGAATACTGCTTTTGATGGGAGGTGCATTGCTGGCTCTTCGCCGCAAGCGCGCTTAGAAAGTGGAGATGCGCATGGAAGTCAATAAAGTTGATAACGACAATGCGCCTGAAATCGCCCCCGCCGAAACCATTGGTTGGGGCGATTTCATCATTGCGGCCTGCTTCGGCTTTGGCGCATTTGTTGCGATGTCCGCATTCTACTATCCGGGCATCCATCCCTCCGTCTGGCAGGACGCTGCCGTCGCCGCAGGGATAAGACCTCCTACAGGTATCGTCCATGGCCTTTGGACGTTCCTGATGAGCCTAGTCTACAATTCCACCGGCGTTGCAGGCGGAAATGCTTCGCTTCTTTTCTTGGGGAAGCTCCTTATAGGCATTTCAGCTGGAATCGTCTACTTGATGTTCCGTGAAATGCTTAGCCTTGCAATGCGCCTAAGGCTTCAGCACGCGAAGGCAAGGCGTTTCGTCTGCATGGTTTCGGCAGCGCTCGGCACGGGCTTTTTCATTTCGGCAAATCCGGTATGGCAGCTTGGGCAGACGTTTTCAAGCGGCACGCTCAATCTCTTTCTTGCGATCGTCGCCGTTACGCTCTACTTCCGCTTCCTTAGGCTTGGATCGCTCGTCGCCTCGTACGTGTCGATGTTCCTTCTAGGCATCATATCGTCGCAGTCGCCGCTTGGAATCGTGGTCCTTGTATCTTGCTGGGCCGTCTACTTCAAGGCCGTAAGGACTGCCACCCCATACGAGATGCCTCTTTTGGATCCGTACGTGGCGCAGATCTCGAAGTGGCACCTGACGTTCCTCTTCCTTCTCGGGCTCCTCGCCGGAATCGCCTTGAACGTCCTTACGTTCATAAACCTCGGCGGAATGGAGGCTGGCGGAGTGACGGCGGCCGTGCTGCCCCTTAACATCATAAGCGAATACCAGTCTCTCTTCGCGCATGGCGCGAGCGCGCTTGGATGGGCCTGCGCGATAGCGGTGGTGATAATGCCGTTTATCGTGTGCGCCGTGCTTCTTCCCAGGGCGACCGACGAGGAGGCGTTCCTTCCCTACCATGTGGGAGCGGTCTTCGTCTTGATGGGAATGCTCTCCTATGTGCAGACCGCGGGGCTGAGCGCTCTTTGGTTCTGGCTCTGGCAGGAGTCGCCCACGATGGTGTCAAGTCCGCTTCTTCTCGGATTCCTCTCGCTTATGAGCGCGGCGACGGCTATGTTCTCCATTGTCGTTATGGGCGTCGAAGGTTTCTGCCGCAACCATCAGCGTCTTGCCGCGCAGTTCTTCAGCGAGCTTCACGGCGACAGGGAAGGTGACGAGTCCGGCGCGCCGGTCGTCGTCCGCAAGGCGTTCACCAAGTCTGTAAGGTGGCTCTTCTTTATGGCGCTTCCCGTCGTTCTTACCCTGGGCGCTCTTGCCGGGCTTCCCCAGAGGAAGACGAGGCAGGTCCTTTCCATCATTAACGATGGCGTAAAGGAGACCGTAACCGAGCTTGGGGATGTCAACTACATCTTCACCGACGGCTCCATGGATGCGGCGATCGAGCTTGAAGGTGCCAAGAGAGGCAAGACTGTCTACGCCGAGAACCTTCGCGCCGACAATAGCGACATGAACATCTTCCTCCGCCAGCGCGGCCTCAAGGACGAGGAGGACAGGAAGGCTTGCGAGCAGGGTGCCGGGCAGCTTATGCGCACCTGGGTGAGGGACAGGCCCAAGCGCCTTGAAAACGCAGCCCTCCAGCTTGGCATCGAGATGTGGCGCGCGGACGGCAAGGCGCTTCCTCCGTGCTCTGGGCTTCTCTCCCGCCCCGTGGGTATGTCTGACGACGAGCTGAAGCGCGGCTGCGAAGCGGCGAAGGCGCTCGCCTCCAGGATGATCGCCTTTTACGACAGGTATGGCGACCTCTCCCGCGAAACGGGCATAAAGGTGAACGAGCTCTTCTATACGCTCCAGTGGCGCATAGCCCGCATGGCCCGCATGAGAGCAGACCGCGAAGATCAGCGCGGCGATGCGATGAAGGCGTTCGAGGAGATATCCCTCGGTGAAAGGCTCGACCAGAAGAATCCCGTGGTGATCGAGATGCTCAAGGCGATGGAGAAGATGGAGCGCGATTCGATGCGCCAGATAACCCCGCGCCAGGGGCTTCAGATGGCTCTCCAGCGCGAGGACTTCACGATGGGCAAGGTCTATGCCTCTGCGATCCTTGACGCCGATCCGCAGGATCCGGACGCCAACTTCGCGATGGGCATGCACTTCTACTACGACGGGCAGTACTCCCGCTCTAAGCTCTACCTTGAGCGCTGCATCATCATAAGGCCGAACGAGCCCGCCTACTACAACAACATCGCCAACATACAGCTTAAGCTCGGCCGCTACGATGACGCCTTGAGGAATGCCAAGAAGGCCCTTGAGCTCGTGCCCGACTCGATTGCCGTGCAGA
Organism: Kiritimatiellia bacterium; assembly: GCA_045636065.1. GTDB lineage: Bacteria > Verrucomicrobiota > Kiritimatiellia > RFP12 > UBA1067 > RGIG5050. The sequence continues at coordinate 108,945 of JAZTWW010000047.1, forward strand.
ACACGGTCAAGGAGATCGAGGATGCGATCGAGAAGGCCCACGATCTTCAGATGAAGCATCAGCAGGGCGAAAAGACGGATGTCATAAAGGACTAGTGCGAAGGGACTGCGCCATGAAGAACCAGCTGAACATGCTCAACCAGCTCCAGGAGCTTGTGCTTACACGCGACGAGCACCATCAGACCGGCAACGGCAGCAGGATGGAGGCTCTCGACGACAGCATAGATCAGCTCTCCGGAAAGCTGGACGCCGCCGTGAGGGAAATGTACACGAGGCTCTACAAGAAGAGCCACATCGTTGTAAGCCCCATGATCGACGGCTGCTGCGCGGTGTGCGGAATGAGACTTCCCACATCGCAGGTTCAGCAGGTCAGAATGGCGAAGACGCTCCAGACGTGTTCCAGCTGCGGCAGGATCCTCTTCAACGAGGAGGAGGACGCCCCGAGGCGCGTCGGCGAGAAGGCCGTCCGCGGCGAGCCCCGCAAGTCGGGCATCTCCCGCTTCAGCGCCGAGGAACTCTGCATAGCCGATCTCAAGTCGAAGACGCCCGCAGGCGCCATCGAGGAGCTTGCAAACCGCATGGTCGCGCACAAGTTCGTGACGAACGCCCCGCAGCTCGTCAAGCTCGCGATGGAGCGCGAGGGGATGTGCCCGACGTCCATTGGCGAGAGCATCGCCTTCCCGCATGTGAGGGGTGTAGAGGGCGGCGGGCTTACGCTCGCTCTTGGCGTCAGCAAGGACGGAATCGTCTGGGACGGCGACGGCAGCAAGGTCAATATCGTCTGCTTCAGCGTGATCCCGGTTGCGGTGAGTCCGTTCTACCTAAGGCTTATGAGCGCTCTTACGGATGCCTTCAGAAGGCCCGATACGATCAAGCTTCTCACGGACGCCCCCGACGGCCCCCAGCTCTGGAAGGCGTTCATGAAGGCGACGCGCTACAGCGTCAGGTAAGGCATTGCGGCGAAGGGTTTGGCGGGTGAGTGAAGTGAAGACTATCGAAGAAGAGATCCTTGAGCTTAAGGCGAAGAGAAACGCCGTCATCCTTGCGCATAACTACGAGCGTGGCGAAGTGCAGGATGTCGCGGACTTTACGGGCGACTCGCTTGAGCTTGCAAGGCGCGCGACGGCTGTCGATGCCGATGTGATAGTCTTCTGCGGCGTCTACTTCATGGCCGAGACTGCGGCCATCCTCAATCCCGGTCGCACCGTCCTCATCCCCGATGCGACGGCCGGCTGCCCCATGGCCGACATGGTGACTGGCGCGCAGGTCCGCGAAATGAAGGCGAAGCACCCCGGCGCAGCCGCCGTATGCTACGTTAACTCGACGGCCGAGGTGAAGGCCGAATGCGACATGTGCGTCACAAGCGGCAACGCCGAGCGCATCATGGCGACGTTCCCCAGGGACCGCGAGATAATATTCGTCCCCGACCAGCACCTCGGAAGCCATGTGGCCGGGAAGATGGGTCTTAAGTACATCCTCTGGCCCGGCTACTGCCCGACGCACGCAAGGCTTACAGCAGCCGCAATAGAGAGGGCCCGCGCGGCCCATCCGGGCGCGCCCGTGATGGTCCATCCCGAGTGCCGCAAGGAGGTTCGCGACATCGCCGACGAGGTCCTTTCAACTGGCGGCATGTGCGCGTTCGCAAAGTCGTCGAGCGCGAAGGAGATCCTTGTCGGCACGGAGACGGGCATCCTCCACAGGCTTGAGAAGGAGAACCCCGGCAAGGCCTTCTACACGGTGGACGAGAATCTCGTCTGCCCGAACATGAAGAGGACGACGCTTGAAAAGGTGAGGGATTCGCTCCTTGAAATGAAGGAGCGCGTTACGGTCCCGGGGGATATCGCCGCAAGGGCGCGGCGCGCCATAGAGGCGATGCTTGCCGTTCCGTGAGGCCGCCAGAGGGGTTTAGGGAAAGTGGCGACGATAGACCATAAGGCGCGCAAGCAGCGGATAGTACGCCAGAGCGTCGTCCTTTTCGCGAAGGTCGGCTTCAAGGACGTGACGTTCCAGATGCTCGCCGACCACTGCGGGATTTCGCGCACGGTCCTCTACCGCTACTTCAACGACAAGTGGCAGATCTTCAACGCAGCCATCCGCGAGGTGGTGGGGCGCATAGTCAGAAAGCACGCCGAGATCATGCGCTCCAAAGCTGGCGCCGCCGACCGCATCCGCCAGATATGCACGGCCGCCGCCGCAACGCTTTTCGACAACCCGGATTTCCTCGTCATGGTGATGGAGGTCGTAACCGCCACCCAGCGCGGCGGGCGCGACCTTTCGCGCCACATAATGCGCCACACGATAGGCCTCAAGCGCATCATCCAGACTCTTATCGTCGAGGGTCGCGAGACGGGCGAGTTCCGCAAGGACGTCAATGCCGAGCTTTACACCGATCTCATCTATACGCAGTTCGAGTCGGCGCTTCTGAGGATAACCGTCTCGCGCGATGCCAGCATTACCGATACGCTCGACAGGATAGACGAGCTCCTTAAAGGGCTCAAGGCATGAAGAAGGCGTGGAGCATACTCCCCGAGGAGTGGAAGGCCGAGCTTGAGGGGCGTGGCTTGAGGCCGTTCCGCGCGGAGCAGATACTCCAGACGCTCTACCGCGAGTACATAACGGACTGGGACCAGGCGACTACGCTTCCAAAGGATCTAAGGAGCACGCTTAAAGAGGAGTTCCCCATATCGATGCCGAAGATCCTCGCCAAGGACGAGGGCGGCGACGGCACGGTGAAGCTTCTTCTAGGCCTCGACGACGGCAACAGCGTCGAGACCGTCCTCATCCCGGCGCAAGGCAGGCTCACGCAGTGCATTTCAAGCCAGGTCGGCTGCGCGATGGGGTGCGCATTCTGCGCAAGCGGCTCGAGGGGGCTTGTAAGGAGCCTTGAGGCGGACGAGATCGTCGCCGAGGTGATGGCCGCGCGCGCCTTATCGAAGCCGCAGGACAAGACGGTGGGCGTTACGAACATCGTCGTCATGGGCCTTGGCGAGCCTTTCGCCAACTACGACAATGTGATGCGCGCCTTGAAGCTTCTCAATGCCGGCAAGGGACCAAATCTCGGCGCGAGGCACATAACGCTTTCAACGTGCGGAATCGTCCCCGGCTTCGAGCGCCTCGCGTCGGAAGGGCTCCAGTTCGAGCTTTCGGTGAGCCTCCACGCCCCGAACGACGAGATCCGCAACATGCTAATGCCCGTCAACAGGCGCTGGCCAATGGCGGAGCTTCTCGAGGCCTGCCGCAGGTACACGGCGAAGACCGGGCGCGTCATAACATTCGAGTATACGCTCGTAAAGGGCATAAACGACAGCCGCGCCAACGCCGAGGAGCTTGCAAGGGTGTTGAAGCCTCTTAGAGGCTGCAAGGTGAACCTGATCCCTCTTTCGCCCGTCGACCATAGGCCGGATTTCAAGACTCCCGACGAGGATACGATGCTGCGGTTCCTTGACGTTCTTATGAAAGCCCGCATCCAGACGATGCTAAGGCGCAGCCGTGGCAAGGATGTCGCAGCCGCATGCGGCCAGCTTCGCCTCCGCGAAATGGCGGGATCGGGGGGACAGGGAGGTTCTTGCAATGCAACTTGAAAAGATAGCCGCATGGCTCGATGAAACGCTTGATGTCGCGCGCTTCAGCGACGTCTCCAACAACGGCATCCAGATCGATTGCACACGCCGCGATGTCGAGAAGGTGGCCTTTGGCGTCGATGCGAGCGTAGATTTCCTCAGAAAGGCCGCCGCGTGGGGTGCGGCTCTCGCGGTCGTCCATCACGGCATCTCGTGGGGCGGCGGGATAAAGCGCATCCAGGGAGGCGTGTACAATGTAGTAAAGGCGGCGATGGACGCCGACATGGCCCTCTATGCCGTACATCTTCCGCTTGATGCGAACGACCCCTACGGGAACAACTTCCAGCTTGCGAAGGAGATGGGGCTCAAGGACTTGAGGCGCGCTTTCACGTACCACGGCGAGACGATCGGCCTTGTCGGCACGGCCCCGGACGGAAGGAAGATCGGCGTCTGCTCGGGCGGTGCCGGCGAGTTCGCGGAGGATGCGAAAGCGCTCGGGTGCGACGAGTACATCACAGGCGAGGCGAGCTGGGGCGACATCGTGGCCGCCGGGAACGCCGGAATGAAGATGACATTGCGCGGCCACTACGAAACCGAGACTTATGGAGTCAAGGCTCTTGCTGAGGCGATGTCCTCCGCCCTCGGCATTGAAACGCGCTTCATCGGACGGTAGGGCTCTTTCACGAAATGATCGATTTCAGCATACACTGGAAGGCCGAAACGGGAAGCACCAACGCCGATGCCCTTTTGGGGGCGCATGGCGATGTGTTCGCCGCGGATTACCAGAGTGCGGGCAGGGGCAGGATCGGGCACAAATGGGTGTCGCCGCCTGGCGTAAACCTCATGTGCTCGATCGTCCTTGACGTGGAGGGGATCGATCTCCTGCGCGCATCCACTCTCCCTCTCGCGGTGGGGCTTGCCGTAAGGCGCGTTACTGGAGGGCTTCTCAAGTGGCCCAACGACATTCTCGTTGACGGACGCAAGATCGCGGGCATCCTCTGCGAGCGGCATGGCGATAGGGTAGTATGCGGCATAGGCGTAAACGTGAACGTGGAAAGCTTCCCCGGGGAGCTCGCTTTGACGGCGACGTCAATGAAGCTTCAAGGCTTTGAGACGACGCCGCGCGAAGTCCTTTCGCGCATCTTGGACGAGCTTTCCCTCGTCTACGGCGTTTGGCGCGAGGCGGGATTCGAGGGGCTTTTGGAGGAGTACGCCCGCTTTGACGCGCTCAAGGGGCGTACTGTAAAGGTGATGAAGGTCGATGGCGACACCGACCCCGTGGAAGGCGTCTCGGGCGGTGTGCAGGCCGACGGCACGCTTCTTGTCGGCGGCGAAAGCGTTTCCGCCGGCGAGGCGCATGTTCTCAAGGAGGGTTTATGGGCTGGCTTGGCGGAATAGCGGGATTTTTCATCGGCAAGGCGTTCGGCGGCTCGCTCGGCGCGCTTATAGGCGCGATGGTGGGTTCGCATTTCGAGGACAAGGGCAAGGAGAAGGCGGCCGCCGGCGGTTGGGGGTCCCGTGGGGGCGAGACTTTCGGCCACGATAGGCAAAGCGCCGCCATAATAGGCGCGATGGCGGCCATGCTCGCCAAGCTCTCGAAGGCCGACGGGCGCGTCAGCGAGGACGAGATCGACTGCTGCGAGGGCATATACCGCCGCTACGGGCTCGACCGCGAACAGCGCGAGTACGCCATACGCGTCTTCCGCGCGGCGAAGCTAGATTCGCATACGATCTACGACTACGCCGACGATTTCGCCGAGTCCGTCCGCGACATCGATTCGAGGATGATGTTCTACGACATGCTCTGGGACCTTGCATGCGCAGACGGCATCGTGGATCCCGCCGAGCAGGAGATGCTTCGGGGCATATGCTCGCATCTCAGGATTCCGCAGGGTCTTTTCGCCCAGCAGGCGCGAACGAGGCTCAGGGGCTGGCGAGACGATGGCGGCAGCGGCGGCTCTTCAGGGCGCGGCGGCCGGTCCTCCAGCACCACCTCGCTTGACGAGGCATACGAGATACTTGGAGTTTCGCCGTCGGCCGGCGTCGACGAGCTCAAGAAGGCGTACCGCGAAAAGGCGAAGAGGTTCCACCCCGACGTCTTGAGGAGCCAGGGCGCAAGCGAGGCCATCATCGAGAAGGCCAACCGCCAGATGGCGAGGATAAACGAGGCTTGGAGCGAGATCCGCAAGGCTCGCAACATCAGGTAGGGGCTTTTGCCGCGATATGGAGACGATCGTTTTCAACGGCTGGGCGGCATCGAAGGCGGCATGGGATCTGTGCCGCTTCAGGCGCGATGCGATCGTCCAGTATCTAGATCCCGAGCCGCCCCGGGCGGGGGATGGAGAAGTGGTCGTCGTCGGCTGGAGCATGGGGGCTGCACGCGCGATAAGGTGGGCGAGGGCCAACGCGCAGAAGGTGAAGGGGCTTATACTCGTAGCGCCGATGGTCAGGATGATGGAGGAGGCTGCAACTTCATGGAAGGGGATGAGCGAGAGGCGGCTTGCCGCCTTCCTGCGCGGGATGCAGCTTACCCACGGCGAGGGCTTCTTTGGCCCGCCCCCGGGGAAGCCCAACCCCTATCAGGCCGACACGGACGAAAACCTTGAAAAGGGGCTCAAGTTCCTGCACGACACCGATGTGAGGGAGGATGCCCGCGCCTTGAAGGGGCTGTTCCCCAAATGGATATTCCACAGCGAAAGGGACGGAATAGTTAACCCCGCCAATTCGTCCTACCTGAAGGAGGTGTGGCCAGAGGCGGCCTTGAAGTGGGTCGCCGGCACGGAGCACGCCCTTTCGATAATGATTCCGGAGGAGATCGATGAAGCCGTTATATCTTGCATCGGCGTCGCCTAGGCGCGCGAAGATCCTTGAGTCGCTGGGGGTGGAGTTCGAGGTGGCGGCCACCGATGCGCCCGAGGTTACATACGGCGAAGATCCCGGAAGGACCGTGAGGGAGAACGCCATGGCGAAGCTCCGCGAGGGCATGAAGGCCCACCCGGGATCCCGCGTCCTCGCGGCCGATACGATCGTCTGGCTTGACGGGCGCATATACGGCAAGCCCCGCACCTTCGAGGAGGCTGCCCAATTCCTGCGCGAGCTTGGCGGGCGTACGCACACGGTTTTCACCGGGGTCGCCTATTTCGACGGAAGCGGCGTAAGATGCGAGGTGGCGGAAAGCGGCGTCATGATGCGCCGCCTATCTGAGGTCGACATCGCCAAATACATCGAAAAGGTGAAGCCGCTCGACAGGGCCGGCGCTTACGATATCGACGAGTCCGGCGACATGATAATCGAGGGCTACAGCGGCAGCTACGAGAACATAATGGGCCTTCCCGGCGAGATGGTGGCCGGATGGCTCGGGGAGGGGAAATGAGAATACTTGGGATTGAGACGAGTTGCGACGAGACGGCCGCCGCCGTTGTGGAGGACGGCTTTTTCGTCCGCTCTTCTATAACGTATTCGCAGATTCCGCTGCACATGCCGTGGGGTGGTGTAGTCCCGGAGGTCGCAAGCCGCGCCCACATAGCGAAGATAGGCTCTGTGATCAGGGCCGCGCTCGGGGACATGAAGGTGGATGCCGTCGCGGTCACGTACGGGCCGGGGCTAGCAAGTTCGCTTCTCGTGGGGCTTAACGCCGCGAAGGGGCTTTCGCTTTCGCTCGGCGTTCCGCTTATTGCCGTAAACCACATGGAGGCCCATCTCCATACGCCTTTTCTCGTGGACGCGCCTGAGATAGTCGAGTCGCACAATCTCGGGATGGACAAGTCGCGCTCCGCCGGGGCCGTTGGGCGCGGGATCGATCTTGAAAGGCCGATGCTGGGGCTTGCCGTAAGCGGAGGTCATACGACCTGGATCGATATGCCAAGGTATGGCGAGTACCGCATAATCGGCCAGACGCTCGATGATGCGGCCGGCGAGGCGTTCGACAAGGCGGCGAAGCTCCTTGAGCTTGGATACCCGGGCGGGCCCAAGGTGGACCGGCTTGCGAAGGCGTATTTCGCGGGGATCGATCTTGGCCGCTTTGGCGGCATGGACGGGATAATGGCGGATGAGGGCCTGAAGGCGCTAAAATATCCACTTTCGCCGAAGCTTCCCAAGGATGCGCCGCGGTTCCCCAAGGGGATGCCGCGCGAGGGGACGGCGGCGCTCGCCGGGCTGCCCGCCGGGATGTGCGTCAGCTTCTCCGGGCTCAAGACGGCTCTTCTCTACTACGTAAGGCAGAATCCGCCGAAGGACATCAACGAAAAGGCGATGATCGTCGCGGCGTACCAGGAGGCGATAGTGGATGCGCTTGCGGCGCGCACACGCACCGCCTTGAGGGGCGGCAGGTATGCGGCGCTTGCCGTCGGCGGCGGGGTGAGCCTCAACGGCAGGCTTAGAGCGAGGCTTTCTGACCTGTGCCGCGCAGAGGGCGTGGAGCTTCTTATGGCTGCGCCCAAGTACTGCGGCGACAATGCGGCGATGATCGCGGGCCTTGCGTACTTCAAGCATCCCCTCATGGGCGAAGATGCCCTCGCGCTCGACGTCTCCCCAACCCTCCAGCCGGGGGATTGATAGCCAACGCATCAAAATCCGCTCTCTGCACCGATGTGGAAGTATTTTCTATGGTGCCAGACTCCCATAAATAAGTCCATTCATTGGATTTATCGCTTTTATCGCTCTTGCCCATTCAAAATCCATCCAATTGGATTTATCGCTTTTATCGCTCTTGCCCATTCAAAGTCCATCCAATTGGATTTATCGCTTTTATCGCGTTTATCCCTTTCATCCCTTTCCCCAAAATCGGCTAGCCACTTAAAATCCACATATCCTCTAATCCCCAGATCCCCTAAATTCATGGCGCCATCCTCCACTAGGAATCCCCAAATATTCGCGAAGCGCTTGACTTAGCAGGGCAAATTTGATAAGATTCCCGAGTCTTTCGGGCATGGGTGCGGCGGTTGGACGGGATTCCGACGGCCCATGCGACAGGTGATTTAATGCGGGAGGGGTATGATATGGCAAGGTTCGTGAAAAGATGGTGGAAGGCTGCGAGCCTGTGCGCCGCTGCCGCGCTGGGGCTCGCGTTCGCGGCCAGGGCCCTCGACCATGTGCTTCTCGACGCGCGTGTCGATCCGCCAGATGTCGTCTCGGTCGGGGGCGCTCTCTCCGATCCGGTGCCGACGGCAGAAGGTGTAGCGCTCGTCGTTGACTCGCCGGAGGACGTGAGCCTCACGGTTATAGGTCTCGGCGACTCCCCCAAGGTG
>JAZTWW010000048.1:0-4155 GCA_045636065.1 Kiritimatiellia bacterium
CCCGCCTCCCCCCAAGTGCTGCGCCAAGCCCGGACTTCCTCCCCCGCCGCCACCGCCGCAGTTCGAGAAGTGCAACTGCTGCCCCGACTGCAAGGGCGTGATAATACCCGAGGATTTCTTCAAGCGCGGCCCGAGGCCCGGCATGAGGCCTGGCCCGAGGCACCACTTCAAGGGCCCGAGGCCCGGCAGGGGACCCGGCCCGAGGCACTTCAGGGGCCCGAGGCCGCCTGCTCCGCCCGCGCCCGAGGCGGCCGTAGAGCCGGCTCCCGTCGCGGAAGCGCCTGAGGCTGTCGTTGAGGCCGCCCCCGAAGCGGCTCCCGCCGAAGCGGCGCCGGAAGCGCCTGAAGCTGTCGTGGAGGCCGCCCCCGAAGCGGCTCCCGCCGAAGCGGCGCCGGAAGCTCCCGAAGCCGAGTGATCGTCACCGGCACACGCAATACGGGCAGGGCTTCTACCGGAAGTCCTGCCCGTATCTCTTTTTCCGGAAACTGCGCTTTGAAATCGCTATTGCCGACAGGGAGCGGTTTTGGTATAATGTCAGCGTCCGATGGAGAACAAGACATCATATACATTCGAGCTTGATGCGGCCGAGCAGGAAAGGCTTCTCGCGCTGCTTGCCACGTGCGCCTTCAAAAGCCGCACGGTCCCGTATTCCCTCGCATCGGTGGAGGGGGAGGGCTTCAACTGTACGCTCTATGAAAAGGAGCGCCACGGCAGGCGCAAGTGCTGCGTCCAGGGCGGCAAGGCGGGCGATTTCGTCCTCTTCTATCTTGAGCCGCAGGTGCTCCTCAAAGCGTCGCTCGGGTATGAGGACGTTCTCGACCCGGAGCGCGACGCGCCTCATTTCGGAAGCGACGAGTCAGGGAAGGGCGATTGGTTCGGCCCGCTCGTCGTGGCTTGCGTATACTCGGACGAGGCGCTTGCGAAGAAGATGCGCGAGCTTGGGGCGAAGGACTGCAAGCAGATGTCGGACGCGCAGGTCCTCGCCGTCGGGGCGAAGCTGCGCGCGCTTCTCGGGCCGGAGCGCTTTGCCGTCGTCAAGTTCGGCAATCCCGCGTACAACCGCGTCTATTCGCGCATCAAGAACATCAACAGAATGCTCGCCTGGGCTCACGCAAGGGCGATAGAGGACCTTCTTGAAAAGCAGCCGCAATGCCCCGCAGGCGTAATCGACCAGTTCGCCCGCACGGAGGACGTGATGCGCCGCGCCTTAATGGAGAGGGGTCGCAAGATTGATCTCAAGCAGATGCACAAGGCCGAGAGCGACATAGCCGTTGCGGCGGCGAGCGTCATCGCGCGCGAGCAGTATCTGCGGTCCGTAGAGAAGATGAATGAGGAGACGTTCGGTCCCGTGCCCGTTGGCGGGCGCACAAAGGACGCGCGTTTTCCGATAGGGTCGAGCGACCCAAGGGTAAGGGCGCTCGGCGAGGAGATGGTCAGGAAGAATGGCCCCACGTGGCTTATGAACCACTGCAAGTGCCACTTCCAGACGACAGACAAGGTGCTTTCCGCATGCGGCCTCGACAGGAGCGCCCTGCCGCCGGAAGGCCAGGTGATTTCAGCCGTCAAGAATGGAGAATACAATGGTACCAATGGCTAGTTCGCTTGTGGACGGGTTCTTCCGCTCAAGCTTCATGGGTCAGGCGATCGTCATGCTGCAGGTCATGGGCAGTGTCGTGATGCTCGCCATAGCGCTCGGCAAGTGGAAAAGCATAAACAAGGAGCGCACACTTCTGAGGAGGGTAGGCCGCGATGTGATGATGGGGCAGGATGTCCTTGAATACCACCTCGCCCGCCGCCAGAATGAGGGTAGCGCCATAGAGCACGTCTACGCCGCCTGCTGCGACAGGCTCTTGAAGCTTCTTACGCCCACGGCGCGCACCGGGCTTATACGCGGCGCTTCCGATCTTGGCCCCTCGGTGATGCTTACCCCGCGCGAGGTTGGGCTAGTGCAGGCAATTTGCGACCACACCCTCGACGAGGAGGAGATCCGCTTTGAGTCCGGAATGAGCTGGATAGCGACAATAGTTGCGCTTGCGCCGATGCTGGGCCTGCTTGGCACGGTCTGGGGCGTTCTCGACGCCTTTGCCGACATGGGCGCCGCTGGCACCGCCACCATTGCGACGATGGCGCCTGCAATTTCGTCCGCGCTCGTCACCACGGTCGTCGGACTTCTCGTCGCCTTTCCCGGAATCATATTCGACAGCCGCCTTCGCGACTCCATAAGGCAGCTCCAGAGCGATCTGGAAGGGTTCTCGGACGATCTCATGGGCAGGATAAGGCTTGAGATGCAGGGAGGCGCAGCCTAATGTCACGCCGTCGCCATCACGGAGGTCTCGGACGGCAGAAGGCCGAGATCAACATGAACTCCCTTATCGACCTTACGTTCCTTCTGCTTGTGACGTTCATGCTCACGATCCCCGCCCTTGAGCAGGGGATAACGATCATGCTGCCAAAGGCCCGCACCGACACGCTCCCTACAAAGGACAGCAAGGCCAATACCGTCAGCATCGACGCGCAGAACCAGATCTACTTCAACAAGGACCGCATCAGCATCGACGAACTTGAGACGATTCTGACGGCAAAGGTGGCTGAAGACCCTGACGTCCCCGTGCTTGTAAGGGGGGATGAGCGCCTGAGCTACGGAAACGTTATGGATGTCGTCAAGGTGGTGTACAAGTGCAAGGTCCACAAGATGGCCCTTGTGACCGAGGAGAAATAAGGCGTGTACACCGACGAGAGGAAAGAGAAGCTCATCTCGGCGAGGGCGCTTGGCGCCGCCGCCGCGTTGCATGCCGCCTTTTTCCTCTCGATCTGGGTGGCCGGATGCGTGATGGATCGCCCATCGAAGGTCATAATCCCGATTGACATGACGATTGTCCCTCCAGAGCAGGAGGAGCCGCCACCCGAGCCGGAGCCTCCAAAGCCAAAGGTGAAGCCCAAGGAGCCGGATCCGCCAAAGGCCACCGACAAGCTCGATGCAGTCGAGAAGGTTCCGGAGAAGAAGAAGGAAGAGAAGAAGCCCGAGGTGAAAAAACCGGAGGAGAAGAAGCCTGATCCCCCGAAGCCAAAGCGCAATGCCGTTAAACCTCCGGATCCAAAGAACCTGAAGCACGGGAAAAAGCCGGTGGAGCCAAAGCCGCCGGTGCCGCGTGTAGCCAACCCCAAGGACAAGCCTCTCTCCGCCGAGGAGATTGCAAAGGCCCTTGCGATGGGCGCCAAGTTCGGCGAGTCCAACAGCCTTCCCGCGAACGAGGAGCAGAGGTGTGTCGGTGTCATACGCGATGCAATATTCCGCGAGTGGGATAAGGAGAGCTTCTCGTGGTATCCCGGGCTTAAGAGCATAAGGATCAAGCTTGTGTTCGGTCCAGGCGGGCAGGTGAAGGGCTGGACGCTTGTAGGCGGGAGCGGAAGTGCAGAGGTCGACGGCACGGCAAAGCGCGCCCTGTCGCGAGTCAAATCCATCCGCGGCCTCTCCGCAGGATTCCTGGACAAGTATCCCACCATAGACATCGAACTCGAACCCAAGGGTCATTGATATTGGCATTCGTGCCGCCAATAAAGCGGCTTTCGTGGTTGCGCGCCAGCGCCATCGATTTATCAATCACCCTGCCGGATATGGCGGATGCCGCCAGGCGGAAAATTCCTCTTGAGAACGCCGCTGGATTTTGGTAAAATGGCGTCAGAATGAAGCGAGAAATCCAGAAGTTTGCCGCCTCGGGCCGATTCAGGATCCGCGACGGGGACGGGGTTCCGGACGGCGACGGCATCGCCGACGGATACGACACGGACGGGGACGGGGTTCCGGACGGCGCGGAGGTACTGCAGGGGAGCGACCCCGCTGACTCGACTGACGGGGGCGCGCCAAATTCGCGGACGCTACTTGGGTTCTACTTTGGCGACCACAGCGGCAGCCATTCGGAGAAGTACAGGCTGAACGTCGTCCCCGTCTCCGGCTACGGAGACGCGCCGCGCACCCAATTCCGTGTGAACGCCTGCTACGGCCAGTGCGAGACTAATAGCGTCATCCTCAAGCCCGGCTGGAGCTATTCGGTCACGCTTGAGCACGCGGGGACAAAATACGGCGAGGAGACTGACTACGACTACACGCTTACGCTGAGTCAGCCCGTGCCGTCCAACGTCATAGTGGACGACCCC
>JAZTWW010000049.1:0-69828 GCA_045636065.1 Kiritimatiellia bacterium
TTCAGCGCCATTTAAAGCACCATCGTCTCTCAAAGATCGGGCCGCCTCTCGCGGGGCGACGGGTGTGTAGTATACCAAAAAGCCCATCCGAATGCAAGCGGTTTCTTCAAAAAATTTACAAAAACCGCATAACTGCAAAAAAGGCTATTTTCGCCTCGGTTTTACCCAGCTTATCGACCGCCGCTCGTCCACAAGGATGTCCTTGGCGACGGAAAGCACCTCTTCTGCTGTGACAGACTGGAGCCTTTCGGCCGTTTCCTCGGGCGGAACGATCTTTCCCCACGTTATTACGCTTGCCCCGTAGTACATAAGCCTCGTAAGCATTCTCTCGAAGCCGAGCCTGTAGTTCCCGACGAGATAATCCTTTGTGCGCTTTAGCTCCGCGGCGCTTGGCGGCCTCGTGCGGGCCCTGTCGATCTCGCGCCATATTGTGGAAAGAGCCTCATCTGCGCGCGATCCGTCAAGCCCGGCCGTTATCGTCCACCCGCCTGCATCGTCGAAGAACTGGAGGTTGGAGCGGATGTCGTAGCTAAGGCCCCTTCTCTCCCTGACGCTCTGGAAAAGGCGGCTCGACATCGAGCGGCCCATCATCGCATCGAATACGGACAGGGCGAAACGCCTGTCGTCGAGGCTTCCGAACGTCTTCCACCCTATTGCAAGCTGCGTCTGCTGTATGTCGCGCTCAGCCGACACCTCGCCGGATGCGGGCGCAAGCGGATCGACACGTTCGAATGCAAGGGGAGTGCCGCCGGCGAGATGGCCGAGCGTCTCCTCGATGAGCTTAAGCGCCCTGGGCCTTTTGAAGTTGCCGACGAGAACGGCCACAGTAGCCCTTGGGACGTACGCCTTTTCAATGTATCCGCGAAGCGTCTTAGGGGTCATCGCCATAAGGCTCTGCGCGCGCCCGGCCACAGGCAATCCAAGCGAGTTTCCCGGGAACATCAGCTTCGAGAGGTTCTCGCTCGCGACGCTGTCGGGCTCGTCGTCGTACATCTTTATCTCTTCGAGGACGACGCGCCTTTCACGGTCGAACTCGCTTTCAGGGATCGCGGGGGACGTGTACATCTCGCCTATGATCCTTACGGCCGTGGCAAGCTCCCCTTTGGGGACGCGCGCATAGAAGCACGTGCCCTCCTCGCCCGTAAAGGCGTTGAAGCTTCCGCCGCGCCCTTCGATGGCCTGCGAGATCTTTATCGCGCTTCTTCGCCGCGTACCCTTGAAGAGCATATGCTCTATGAAGTGCGATATGCCCTCGAAGCCAGGCTTTTCATGGCGGCTTCCGCTCGATACGAAAAGCCCGTACGTTACGCTTTCTGCATGGCTGTCCGGGGCGAGGACGACCCTAAGGCCGTTGTCGAGAGTCTCAAGATTCGCCTGCGGCAGCATCGTTCATCGCCTTTACCGTTGTGCGTGCGTCATAGAGGGCCTTGCCGACTATGGCCGCCCTAAGGTTGGGCCTTCCCAAAGCGAGCAGGTTCCTGATGTCCTCCGGGCTCGAGATGCCGCCCGAGGCCGTGATCGAGACGAGCGGCGCGGCGTCGCAGATGGCGGCCATCTGCGCGAGGTTCGGCCCCTGGAGCATGCCGTCCGTTGCCGTATCGGTGTATATTATGCTCTTGGCTCCGATGGCCTCGCAGGCCTTGGCGAACTCGGTTGCGCTCGATGAAGTAGTCTTGACCCAGCCGCGCGTCTGCACAAAACCGTTTCTCGCATCGATGCCGACGGCGATCCTGTCGCCCCAAAGCTCGACGGCGCGCGAGAGGAACGAAGGATCCTCAAGTGCGGCCGAACCTATTATGGCGCGTGCGGCGCCCGCCTCAAGGACAGCCTCGAGCGCCGCTGGGGTCCTCAAGCCTCCGCCCACCTCGACAGGGCCGCCGAACGCCTTGATTATCCCGGCTATGACGCGGGCGTGCTGTGGCGTGCCGGCGAACGCGCCGTCGAGATCGACGACGTGCAGCTCGCGAGCCCCCTGCTCGCGCCAGCGCAAGGCCTGGCCAGCAGGATCGTCGCTATATTCGGTTACGGCATCACGCCGCCCCTGCCTCAGGCGTACGCATACGCCGCCTTTGAGATCTATTGCAGGTATGACAACCATTACAGCACCCCTTTCGACGACGGGACCCCCGTCTCGCGCGCATCGGTTGATGCGGCCGCCCTGAATGCGCGGGCGAACGCCTTGAACATGCCTTCGCACACGTGGTGCGTCTCGTCACCGTAGATTTCGCGCAGGTGAATGTTCATGCGCCCCTCCACGCTTACGCTCCTGAAGAACTCCTCGATGAGCTTCACCTCGAAATCGCGCACCATCATGTGCTTCTTCGGCGTGGACATCACTATGTACGGACGCCCCCCGAGATCGATGCTCGCTTCGCAGAGGGCTTCGTCCATCGGTATGGACGCGAAGCCGTAGCGGACTATGCCGCGCCTTTCGCCGAGCGCCGCATCAATGGCCTTGCCGAGAACGAGCCCCACATCCTCGACCGTGTGGTGGTAGTCCACATCTATGTCGCCCTTCGCCTCAAGCGTCATGTCCACGAGCGAATGCCTCGCGAAAAGTTCAAGCATGTGATTGAAGAAACCTATGCCTGTGTCGACAGAGCATCTACCGGTGCCGTCGAGCTCGAGACTCAGCTTTATTGCCGTCTCTTTCGTGTTGCGTTCCATCTCTGCCTTGCGCATCCTAAATCTCCTTGTGCTTATATTATACCAAATTTCACGCCGCTTTGCCAATTGGACTTCTTTTTTATTTTCGCCTCCGTGGCGATCCCCCATTTCGATTCAATCGTTTTCATCTCCTGCATTCCTCGCGCTTGGCCTGTAGATGTAGCCTACGCCGCGCATGTTCACTATCGTCGAACCGTCCGGGCCGAGACGGTCGATGAGCCGGTGCATGCGCTGCCTCAGCGCCTCGGGGGTCGGCACCTCGGAGCCCCAGAGGCAGTCCTCCATCCGCTCCTTCCTTATGATTTCGCCGGGATGCACCGTGAAAAGCCTCAGAAGCCTCACCTCGTCGCTGAAAAGGGGCACCGTCTCGCCGCCGCGCTGCATCTCAAGCCTCGGCTCCGATACTGTCCACGACTCGAACCTGAAGACTTCCGGCTTTCTCGGGCATGCGGCATTTGCCTTGACCTGCCCGCTCCTCGGCACGATGCCATCGGCGCCAAACGCATTGACCCTCCTCAAAGCCACTTCGATCCGCGCCATAAGCTCCGCTTCGCCGACGGTCTTGTCGATGTAATCGTCCCCTCCCGTGAGAAGCCCCCTTACCCTGTTCGCCTCGCCGGTCTTGGCGGAGAGGAAGAGTATGGGTATTGTCCCATTGAGCTTTCTCACCTCTTCGCACACGGCAAAGCCGTTCATCCTCGGCATCCCGACATCGAGAAGGAGCAGATCAGCCCCATGCAGGGAGAACGCCGCCATGGCCTCAATGCCGTCCGTGACGGCCTCCACCACGTGCCCGTAATCCTCGAGCATGTCGACAAGCCCGGTCCTTACGGATCCGTCATTCTCCGCCAGAAGAATCCTCGCCATAAGCCGCCTCCTTTACGAAAATATCGAATATGCATCCGCCGCCTTCGCGCGGCCTGACCTTTATGTCGCCGCCCATGCCGCGCATGGAGCCACGCGCTATATCAAGCCCAAGGCCGCTCCCTCCTGCGCCGCTTTCCACCGCACCGCTCGCGCGGTACATCCTGTCGAAGCACAAGGCCATCTCTTTGGAAGTCATTCCGGGGCCACGGTCGGCCACGGTGACGCACCAGAACCCGCCGGAGCGCGAGATGGACACTTCGACGGGGCCAAAGGCGGCGGCATACTTTGCCGCGTTGTCGAGGACATTCGCAAGCGCGGCCTTCATCGCATCCCTGTCCGCCAGCGCCATCCTATCTTCGCCGCCGCCTTTGACCGTTATGCCGTTCGTCGCAAAGCGCCCCTCCATAGGCTCCACCGTCTCATCCACAAGCGCGGCGAGATCGAACGGAGCGATCCTGTAGACGCGCCTCTTCGCCTCGATCCTCCCGACCTCCAGGAGCTGGTCCACAAGGTGTATGAGCCTCAGCGTCTCGCGCCTCACGGTTTCGCGGTGCACCTCCGCGCGATCCGGCCTGAGCGCGGGCGAGGAAAGCCTCTCTATTGCGAAGCGTATCCCGGCGAGCGGAGTCTTGAGCTCATGCGTAACCGTATCGATGAAATCCGTCTTCATCTCGCTCAGCTCGCGCATCCTGCGCCCGTGCCGCAGCAGGAAAAATCCGCCAAGAACCACGGATACCGTAATGAGAAGCCCGGAGGCTACGAAAACGCCGAGTATTATGCGCGTCGCCCCCTCGGGGTTCAGGGCCTCCCCGTCAAGCGCCATCCCGGCGACGACACCTCTGCCTACGGAAACCCATGCGACATTCCCCCAAAGCCCGCGCCAAGGCACCGCATGGTGCGATCCGCGCGACGGCCATGAGACGTCCTTGGGGAAATCACGCCGCCACGACGGGTCCACTTCGCCGGATTCGCGCACTATGCCGTGGCGGCGTTCCCAGAGGAACGCGCCTGAAACATGGTTGGGCCCCGCGACGATCGCATCAAGCTCGACTGCGCGCTTTTCGGGGCCTTCGCCCTTCATTCTCGCAAGGGCAAGCGATTCGACGCCCTTTACAATGCCGTCCCGCGCCGCCGCCTCCTGCACGGCAAGGCGCGAGCGCACCTCTTTAAGGGCGACGACACCGCCCAGAAGCATTATGACTGTCGGCAGGCATATGAGGGAAACATACCAGCGAAGCTCGCGTGCGCCCGCCATCCACACCCCTTCCTGCTTGAGATCATACGCCGTTGGCGGCGAGTTCGTCGCGGACTTTGGCGTACTGATGCTCGTTCATCCGCCCCTGGGAGCGGATCGACTCGAGTTCATTGAGAAGGCGGCCGCTTAAATCGGCCGCCTCGGCGTCTGTTATGACACCCCTTTGGCGCATCTCCTCGACCGCCCCGACATCTCGCCCTATCGTTCTGCAGGCGCGTGCACCAGCAAGAGGCTTTGCCATGGCTCCACCCCTTTCAGAATATCTCCGAGTGGGGGAGAGCGCCCACGAGCGGCTTTGCGTATTCGATGAACGCCTTGGTGACGTCATGCCCGTTCTTGGCGATGAACTCATCGGGTACGCTTCTCGTGTACTTTGCGGCGTTCGCTATAGGCTGCGCCTCGAAGCTGACGGCGTATTTGGCGCCCTTCTTGCGGAGAATGGCGATTGTACCCTTCTTGAGCTCGCCCTTCAAGGCGGCCTCGACGGCCTTTGCGCCCGCAAGGCGCGCTTCGCGGCAGTCGCTCGCGGAGGCGATTCCCGGGAAGCTCCTCTGGAGGTAGCCGAAAGTATCGGCCCTGACGCGCTTTATGCCGGAATTGGCCTTGAGGTACGTTGCAAGCGCATCGCCGAGCGCGCCCGTGCCGGAAAGCTGGAGGTTGCCGTGGCTATCCCTCTCGCCGTTCGCGAAGCGCGCGGCGATGGGAGTGCCGTCCTTGTCGCGGATGCCCTCGGAGACGGCGACTACGCAGCGCCCTTCCTTCTCCATCACGGCCTTGACGTCCTCCACGAAGCCCTCAAGCGAGAACGGACGCTCGGGAAGGTATATGAGGTGGGGACCGTCGCCCCTGTTCTCGCGGGCAAGCGCGCTAGCAGCCGTCAGATAGCCGGCATCGCGCCCCATTATGATGTCGATCTTGACGCCGCCGAGCGCGCGGTTGTCGAGATCGTCACCCTTTATGGCGCACGCGACGAAACGCGCGGCCGAGCCGTATCCCGGCGTGTGGTCGCACGTTCTGAGATCGTTGTCGATAGTTTTGGGGATGTGGTAGCATACGAGCGGATAGCCTTCCTTCTCGGCCTCCTCGGCGACGATGCGCGCGGCATCGGCGGAGTCGTTGCCGCCGATGTAGAAGAAATAGCCCACCTGGCGCTTCTTGAACGCCTCGAAGATCGCCTTGCAATCCTCTGCGGTGGGCTTGCGCCTTACGCTGCCGAGAGCGGAGCTGGGAGTCTGGGCGATGGCGTTGAGCTTCTTGAGGTCAACCTTCCTCAAGTCGACGTATTCGCCGCCGAGTATGCCGGCTATGCCGTGCTTCGCGCCGAGGATCCAGCCGATCTTCTTCGACGCGGCGGCCGTGCGGGCCTTCAGTACGGCGCCTACGAGGCTCTGGTTTATGACCATCGAAGGTCCGCCCGACTGGGCGATCACCATGTTGTTGTATGCAGTCTTTTTCATTGCATTTCCGTGATGGCTCTTTTCCACGCTCCACATCCCCAGGCGATATCACCTGATCTCGCGCAAGAGACCTTCAGTCATCTTCAAGATCATTTCACGCTCGCCAGCCGATGCATTCTTGAATTCCTTGAGGCTCCTCTGGATCTCGGACTCGCTCGGAGAGCCCATGATTCTCGCCCCTTCGCGGAGCAGGCTCTCGTACTTCTTCAAGCCGGGAACAGATTCATCGCCACCCTTCTTGGAGCTCTTCTGCGGCGCATCCAAGCTCTTCTGCAGCTGCGAAATGCCCTTTTCCATCGCCTTTCTGATCTGACGGGCCTGGAAACCTTCCATAAAGTAGGTCATCATGCTGCCGTACATGGCTGCGGCGAGCACGGCCAGGAGAACTACAAGCATAGAGAACCAGGGCTTCACGGTAGCAGGGGCTTCATCGGCATCGCCCTTCGCGGGAAGGAAACCAAACGCGACGACTGCGCCAATGCTCGCGAATGCGAACCAGGGGCACGGGAACGCCACTACGGCGATAGGCGCCAACGCGAACCATGCGCTGAATCTGGCGTCATTCAGACGGCGAACCGTGACAGGGAACATCGCAAGGACGGCTGCGACAAGGTTCGTCGTCGCCAATGCGGTAAAGAACGCCATCGGATACGACACCATACCCGACGTAGCACTGGGGTCGAGGACGAGCGCAATGATTGTACACACCAGGGACAGCACAAAAAGCGGCACGAACAGCAGGATGGCGGTCGACCAGTATTCGCCCGCGGACGCCTTTCCGCAAAGCGAGAAGAAGCTTCCAAGATCCTTCAGTTTTGCAAACACCGCGCCAAAATCCAACAACTTGACGGGATTCTCCGCTTTGGCGGTTACGGGTTCTTCAACCTTCGTGTTTTCGTCGCTCATTTTGCATTCCTTTCGCCCCTAGTTGCAGATCCACGGCCAGAGAACCGGGCCAGCCCTCATTCCGTGATCGTTAATGAAGTCTGTCGCGGGTGATATTATACCACTTTCCACGCACCGATGGAAGCAAAAAGGTTTATTTGTGGGAGCCGAGGCGGCGTTCGCGGTGCGAATACGATTCGAGGGCGGCGTTGAAGTCGGCCTCGCTGAAATCGGGCCAGAGAACGTCGGTGATGTAGAATTCGCTGTAGGCGCATTCCCAGAGAAGGAAGTTCGATACGCGGAATTCGCCGGAGGTGCGGATTATGAGATCTGGATCCGGGACGTCCGGGAGGTAGAGGCAGCTCGCGAAAAGCTCCTCGCGCTCCTTTGCACCCAAGCCAGCGCCTTCTCCCGCTTTGGAACCTGCATCCCCGCCGGGTTCAGCACCCGCATTCGCGGTGCGCATTTGAGCGAGCTTTGCGGCGTACCTCTCGGCGGCATCGACTATCTCCGCGCGACCGCCGTATGAAAGGCACACTATAAGCTCCCACTCGCCATTCCTGGTGGACTCCTCCAGATCGGCAATGAGCTTCTGGACCGATTCAGGGAGATCGCTTTTCCTGCCCATAACGCGGAAACGGACATTGTCCTTGAGAAGCTGCTTCTTCTTGCGCCTTATGTACCAGCCGAGAAGCTTCATAAGCCCATCGACCTCGACTTTGGGCCTGCGCCAGTTCTCCGTCGAAAAGGCGTAGACGCTGAGGTACTTGACCCCTGCGGCCCTTGCATAGTGCATCACCCTGTCGAGCGTCTCGACGCCGGCGCGATGCCCCTTGAGGCGGGGCTCGCCGCGCTTTATCGCCCAGCGGCCGTTGCCGTCCATTATGATGGCTATGTGCCTTGGCGCTTCCATTTGAATCCCCCTACTCGGCCGTCTCTTCGGCAGGTTCGCCATCGTCTGTCTGGGCGCTCAGGATGAACGAGGCCGTCTCCCACGAGGGGTGGCTCTTGTCCTTGAACACCTCCCTTATGATCGGCATCTTGACTTCATCGGACCTGTTGAGGATATCGGACATGATGAGATCGAGTATCTCGGGATCTTCGGTCGTATCGAGAAGGATCCCCGCAAGAAGCATCACATGCTCGTCGGGGAGGAGATTGAGCGCGACATGTATCTCCTCTTCGCGGTTCTCCTTGTGGACACGGGCGAAAGCGGCCTTGAACGCGTCGATGTCCTCCTCGGTGACGCCGCCCTCGCGCTCGTCGCGCCAATCCTCGACGAAAGCGTCGAAAGCCTCCACGGCCTCGCGAGCAGCGACTGTCTCGGGATCCTCGGGCTCGTTCTCCGAGATCGGCTCCCCGTCTTCCGGCTCCTCCGCATCATCGCCCTCGGCCGGCTCTACGGCCTCGACGGCCCCCTTGGCTTCCTCCGCAGCGGCCTTTGGCGCTTCAACGGCCTTGGGAGCCTCCTCCGCGGCCTCGACTGCGGCAGGCTCATCCGCCGGCCCTTCAAGCTCGATTGTCGCAACATCCTTGGGGATGAAGAAGAATACGACCGCCGCCGCGGCAGCGAGAACGGCCGTCATCAATACCAGCTTAACTCTTGGATTCATTCCCATCCCTCCTCATGAGCCATATTGCAGGGACTATCATTATTACGTCCCTTAGGATATCAAGCATTATCGCGACGCGCCCGGTGGGGGCGGACTCGTCGAAGCCGAAGCAGCCGCAGTCGATATCGAGATCGCGTATCGCGGCCTGCGTCAGGGCGACGAGAAAGATAGCCAGCATCGCCGTCACGAGAAACGCGGCCTCGCGCCTCCACGGAGTTGCGATAAGCATCACACCGGCGATAAGCTCGAGCATCGGCATTCCAAGCGCCAGCGGGCCGATGGCGAATCCGGGGAGCATGTCGAACTTCTCGATTGCATCCGCGAAGACGGCCGGATCGTCTATCTTCGAGATGGCCGCATAGATGAAAACGCCTCCAAGCGCGAGCCTTAGCACCCACTGGAGGATCTTTGCCTTCTTTGACATTTCAACACCGCCTTAGCGTTCAGTCGTCAACGTATTCGTCGATGTCGCCGTCGTCATCGGCCCCGGATGCGCACGATGGCGCATCCCAGAGGCCGAAGACGCTCACGCGCCGCTCCTCGTAGACCCTCATGTTGTTGAGGATCCCGAGGACCGCCGCCAATATGACGGCGGATATTATGACCTTGACCTTCATCGGTCTCATTCCGGCATGACGGCGTTAGGGTCGTTGAGGGAGTAGCCCTCTTTGCCCTGGAGAAGCTCCATCACGAACGAGGTGACGCTCTTCTTGGCGACGACCTTGACGTAATTGAGCACGAACGTGCCGTCCCACTCCTTGAAGCTATTGGCCTCGGAGAAGTACATCACCGTGCTGCCGCTGACGGCAACGCCGTTGTACTTGCCGCTGAACGTCGCCGTTCCGGCCGCCGCCACCTTGACGGTGAGCGTGTCGAGCTTGTACGTTCCGACGGCCGCCTTCACGAGAGGCGTCGCCTCGGCCTTGGTGTCCGTCGCCTTGACGGCATCGCGCTGGGCCGTCAGGAGGACGGTCTCTCCGTCCTTCTTGATGAGCGTACCCTGCATCTGGAACGCCGTCGCCGGGGCGGTCGTATCGAGGACGAGTTCGAGCACGTCGCCCGCCTTCGTCTCGAGCTCCGCAAAGAGCATGCCCTTGCCGTCAAGCTCGTCCCACGACGCGGCCGAGAACGAATACGTGGCGTCCTGGAGAGTGACCTTCGCCGTGATCTTGCCGGCGGCAGTCACGCTCGCCGTGAAGAGGCCCTTGACATTCTCGGGATCGACGTAGTCGCAGTCGGGGCCGTCGCCGCATCCGGCGAGCACCTTGCCCTCGGTGTACGCGAAGCCGTTGAACGTGCCGACGGACGTGGGAAGCGCATTTACGGTGATGTTGATGTTGAACACGCTAGAGGTCTTTCCGGCTGTCGTGGTGGCCGTGATCTTGACGGCGGAGGGGGTCGTAAGACCGCTCTTGGCGTTGACCTTGGACGGCGTGGTGGGCGTTCCGGAGATGCTGTACTCCTTCGTCTCCTTGTCCTGGACGAGCTTGAGGCCGGCGGGAAGACCTGTCGCCTTCAAGGTGTTGGCGCCGATGCTCCACGCCTCAACCGGGAACGTCACGGGGACGCCGCTGTAGACGGAGAGTTCAATGGGGTCGGCATCGGGGGCATACGATTCGCCGTTGAACCAGAAGGCGTAGGGGGCGTCCTCGGTCTTCGTGCAGAAGACGGCCCTGTAAGTCACGTCCTCGGTGCCGGTCGTGAAGGTGTAGGATACGTTTCCGGAGACGAGCTCTACGCCCTGGTACCAGCCTGTGAAGACGCTGTTCTTCGCGGCCGTGGCCTTGATGGTGACCTTCTTGTTGGCCGGATAGGAGCCGGCGCCTGTCACGGTACCTGTGGCGGAGGGGTCGTCGTAGCTCCCCGTTTCGAGCGTCACCGTCACGTTCTTCACGAGAATGAAGATCGTCGCGACCTCGGTGGCGGCGCCGGCCATCTTGGCGGTGAGCGTCACCGTGTAGCCGCCAGCCTTGGTGGGCGTACCCGCGATGCCGGTCGTCTTGTTGTACTTGAGGCCCGTGGGAAGGCCAGCGACCGTAAGGTTGTACCCCTTCTCGACTTCGGGGACGATAGGATCGATGGCAACTCCGGCCACGTACACGTAGGCGTCCATCTCAGGCGAAATGCCTCTGATCTTCTCGCTCGTCATGTTCGGGAACTTGATCGAGACCGTCTTCTTGACGGGGTCCTTGTTCGTCACATTGGTGGCGGAAATCTCGAACGTGTATTCGCCAGGGGTCGAAAGCGTGCCGGTGACGGTAAGAGACGCCGCATTGAACGTGAGCCCCTTGGGAAGGCCGGTGACGGTCACGTTGGGAAGCGAAACGGACGTGACGCCGATCTCGACATTGACCTCGCCCGCGTCGCCCGTCGTGAACTCGTCCTCCATGTCGATGGAAAGAGCGTCCTCTTCGGAGTCCGCGAACGTCGCCTGCCAGGTGGCAGGCGAATCGGCCGCCAGCAGGAAGGTGAACGAGGGCGTACGGTAGTCGAAGCCTTCAATATCCACTGCGTCGCCGTTCTGGTCGAGCCAGCCGGAGAAGACGCTTCCCTCGGCGGGAGTCGCTGTGACGGTGACCTTCGCGAGAGGCGCATAGGCTCCCTCGCCCGACACCTCGCCCTTGCCCGTACCGTTCTCCGAGACGGACACGTCGACGTACCTGTACTCGCCGGACTTCACGTAGACGGTCCTGGAGAAGCTTTCAGTCTTGAGCTTGTCGTCGTCGTTGTAGTAGGCGCCCTTGCCGGTGATCGTGAACGGGCCCTCCTTGCTGGGCGTACCGTATGCGGTGTAGACGGTGGCTCCGTCAATTGTCGTCTTCTTGAGCGTAAGCCCGGTGGGAAGCCCGGAGATGGCCGTGGGGCCGGTCTTCTCGTAGTACTCGCCGAGAGTGACGCCATCCTCGCCGAGCGATTCGCCGACGGAAAGGTTCTCAAGACCGCCGAGATCTACTCCAAGATCGTCCGGGCTGAAGGGATCGACTATCACGAGCGAATTGGCCGTCTCCTTGGAACCGTCCTCGAATGTGACGGTTGCCGTGGCGACGAACGTGCCGGCCTTCTTGGGGGCGCCCTTGATGAAGTAGCTCCTGTCGCCGTCCTCGCTCTCCTTGGCGAGGCTGAGGCCGGAAGGAAGCCCCTTCACGGAGATGCTCTTTATGTCGGCGCTGATGCCGAAAAGCGCGTCGATGGGCTCGTCGCCCACATCCTCGCCGTAGGAGCAGTAGAAGTCGTTCGGCGTGATGTTGCCGGACGCCGTGGGCCTTCCGGAGACCGTCATGACAGCGTAGTCGCTGTACTTGAAGCCGTTGGCGTTCGTGGCCGTGGCCTTGACGGTGTACACGCCGAGCTTAGAGGGCGTGCCGGAGATGATGCAGACGGGCTCATCCTCTTCATCTACGCCCATCTCGCTCACGAGACCGGCGGGGAGCCCGGTGAAGGAGACCGTCGGATCGGAGCCGGAATCGAGCGCGAAGACGATCCTGTTGTCTACCTCGACCTCCCTCTTCTCTCCTGTTTCCGGATCCTCCTCCTCATAGGTGTAGTAAAGGCTTTCACCCTCTGTAAGCGTCTGGCTCAGCGAAAGCGATGCGTCGAACCTGAGGAAGTCGTCCTTCGCCTCAACATCGGCAAACGACGTCGCGCAGGCGAGAGCGCCCGCAATAGCCATAAGTTTTTTCATAGCTTGCCTCTTTTCCTTTAAAACCTTGTTGCGTTGCTGCCTTGCCATAACTCATTCTTCGAGATCGGTGGCGTTTTCGTTGACCCAGGTGCGCGCCGCACCTGCGTTCTGGTACTCGTCGCCCGTCCAGTCCTCGTACTTGGCGCGGCCTGTCTCCTGGCCCACGACATTGCCGTTCTCGATGACATCGATGATCGTCTCCATGATGAGCCTTTCATCGTCGAGCTGGTCGAGCTGGTCGAGCATGAACTCGCAGTTGTCCTTTTCCATCACCGTCTTGGCGATGCGGGCGATGTCGGAGGCGAACTGCGCCGCATCGTCGCTGTCCTCAAGATCGTAGTTGTTCGGATCCATGACGAGCTGTTCGATCTGCTCCTGGGCGGAGAGGGCGACATTCTCGTCAGCGTCGGCGAGGGCCGCCGCAAGCTCCGGGAGGGCCTTGCGGCCGAAGGAGCCAAGCCCCTGGACGGCGTTCACCCTTACGCGGGGATCGGCCGATGCAAACGCCTGCGACGCCGCGTCAAGCGCGCTTTCAAACGTCTCCTCGCTCACAGCCCTCTCAATGGCATCGTTTATCGCCATATCCTCGGCGGTATACGGCGCAAGTTCGGGATCGGCCGAAACCTTAGGTTCGGCATTGTTGCCGCCCTCCTCCTGGACGGGCTGGGCCTCGGCCGACTTTGCGGCCTCCTCCTTGGCCTTCCTCCTAGCCTCGCGCTGGGCCTTTGCCTCGCGGCGCTTTTCGGCATAGGTCTTCTTCTTCGGCGTTTCGCCGGCCTGCGGCTTTTCCGCCGGGGCGTCGTTCAGATACCAGACGACCCCTGCCGCGCACGCCGCAATGACGGCCGCTGCCGCAAGAAGCTTTGCACTTGCCTTCATCTTCTCTCCTTTCTCCGTTCTACAGCGAAGCGTCCTCGTCGGGATCCGCCGATACGCCAGATGGATCCTCGCTCGGCTTGCTTACCTCTCCGCCGTATGATTCACCTTTTACGACAAGCGTTATCTTACGCTTGACGACCGTCTTGGCAGGGTCGGAACCCGTCACCGAGACCTCAATCTCATACTTGCCCCTGTCATCGGGGCTGCCCCAGAGGAGACCTCCAAGGCCACTGAGGAAGAGCCCGTCGGGAAGATCCCTGTCGGTCGTGAACGTGACCGGCCTCGAATCGTCCGAAACGGGAATCCTGATTCTCATGGGTTCGTCAACCCTCACTACAAGCTGCGTCTCTGCGGGGAAATCGACGATCGGCGGCTTGACGAGCGCGGCGTCCCTGAAGACGGCCGTGTACATCCCGCATTTCATGTCGTCCTTGACAACGAGCTTCGTGTTCCATCCGGCCATCTCTCCGTCAGGATCGCGCCACATGTAGAAGACGCTTCCTTCAGCAGGCTTGGCGATGGCCGTTACATTGCCGCCGTTGTGCAGAAGCCCGTCCTTGGGCTCCATGCTCACCGTACCTTCGCCCTCGACCTTCGTTTCGACCCTCTTGGCGGTGGCGGACATCATGTCCTTTATGGTCTTGTGCTCGCCCAACGCGAGATAGCCTGCAAGAGGCTTGTCGAGGGCCGTAAGAAGCTCCTCTATCGTCTCCTGGAACTTCCCGACCTTCATAAGGCCGCGCCTGCCCATGAAGGCATAGCGTGAAACTTTGCCTTCCTTGTCAGTGTAGGTCACGACCATCTGCGGATACCCGTGGAGGTTCCACTCGCCCTGATCCTTCAAGGCCGCATCGAGAAGCCCGGCTGCAAAATGATTACGGTCGATCTTGCCTTTTACGTTCATGTACGCGAGATACGGTTTCCTGTCCTCGCACCAGAGACGGAACGCCTCGCCCTCCATCACCTTCTTGAGGCGCGTGCAGTATACGCATGCGTCGGAGGGGCGGGAGAGGAAGAGAACCATAGGTACGCCGTCGCGCTTGGCGGCCGCGAAGACCTCCTCGACGTTGACGTTCCACTGGCCGGTCTTCACATCGCCCTTCGATATCGTGAAGGCGCAAAGCTGCATGGCGGCGAAAAACGCCGCAGCGGCCGTCAGGGCAATCCTCTTCATCTTCCCCCTCCTTTCAAACCGGTTGATCACTCTTCCGTAATCACGTTGAGATCGACGGGGATCGACCTCTTGATCTGAAGTCCGCTTACAGGCTCCTTCTCGGTGAAGTAGAGCGTACCGCTCGCGAAGGGCCTCGTGACGATATCCTCCGTGCCGTCGCCGCAGCCGCAGTCGTCCCAGCCGGGGAGAAGCGCGCACTTGTAAGTGCCTGTAAGGTACTTGCCGCTTGAGAACGTGACGCGGGCCGTGCCGGAGACGATGCCTGTCGCCTTGGCGTAGGACATCGTTATGACGCCCACCTTGCCGGAAAGGCTGAATCCGCTCGACTTGGCCGTTGCAACGGCGCTCGGGACCGATGCTATCGATCCGTTGATGCCGTCCGCGGCGTAGCTCGGGTCGATCGAGACCGCGAACTTGCGCGACAGGTAGAGATCCTCGTAGTCGAACATCTCGCATATCTTAAGGGGCGAAAGGCTCTTCGTGAAGTACCCGCCGTAGGCGAGAAGCGTCACCGCATACTCGTACCTGCCGTTCGTCTCCCTGTGGAGCATGTAGTTGACGAAGCCGGGGATGTCCTTAATGACCTGGAGCTGCGATGTGTCGTCGCACGTCTCGGCGGCATCGGCGCAGATCGTGACGGCTATGCCCGTCACATCCTTCTGGGCGCGCTTGAAGATGTAGAGCTTCGCCTTCTTCGCGTTCTCGGGATTGGCCGTCAAGGACACGGAGCCGTTCACGTACTGGCCGTCGGGGAGATAGCCGACATACGTGACACGCCCGTTTCTGACGGCGGCGGTGGATGTCATCGTAAAGGTGATGTATCCCGTGCCGTGAGGCTCATAGATGCTTCCCGCCTCGGCCTCGCCCGCGCAGATGTCCCTGTTGGGGAGCGTCACCGTGTAGTAGCCCGTGAAGGACTTCCACACACCGGTCTCCTTGGCAGGCGTCTCGTTTACGGTGAGCGGGCCTTCAAAGTAGTTGGAGACGCCTTCGAGCGCGCCGGAGATCGTTCCCTCGGTGTCAAGGCTGAGGACAAGGGTGGATCCCTTGGAGTTCTTGAGCATCGCAAGGGCCGTCCCCGTTTCGGATTCTATGTCCTCCCACGCGCCGGTGAAGGTCGTCACGGTGCTCTCGGTGCTCTGGAACTTTGCGGTGATCCTGTTCTTGGCGGTTACGCTCACCGTGAGCTCGCCCACGACTATCGTGCCGTCCTCATGGTCGTGGATGACTGCGCACGTGTTGTTGTACGCCTTGTTCGTGTAGGGGTTCTTCTCGGCGGGGTCGTCCACGGTGAGGGTGAACGTGGTGGGCGTACCGGTCGTCTTCTTGCCGCCGACAGTCGTCGTGATAGTGAACGAGGCGGTGAACGTACCCTTCACGGTGGGCGTACCGGAAAGGACGACAGCCTTCTTGACGCTATCGTACTTGAGCGTCACCCCGGCGGGAAGAGCGCCTGACTTCTTCGTGAGAGTCACCGTGCCGTTCGTGACGTTGTAGACGCCGAACTCCACACCAGATGCGAAGTTCTGGTACAGCCCGACATCGTACTCCGTCTCTTCGAAGACGGGGTCGGTGGAGTCGCTTACCGTAAGCTTGTGGTCAGTTTCGTCGTCAAGCGTCGCGCCGGTGGGGAGCTTCACGGCCTCAAGGCCGAATACGGTGTACTCCGAAGGCGAGAACTGCTGGTTGTCGAAGAGCGTTACCGTTATCGACTTCTCGCCCGACTCGCCGTCGTTCCACGAGAGGGTGAGATCCTGCGGGATCGTGACGCGGCCCTCCTCGATCGTGCCGCCCTGCTCCTTTACGGTGAGCTTGACGGACGCAGCTCCGCTCGAACCGCCCGTTCTCTGGACGGCGACGGTGGCTGCACCGTTGAAGCTGAACGCCGTCTGCTCGGTCTTGACGAACTCGAATTCGCCAGGCTGCCAGATCTGGTACGTGACGACCGTCGCCTCGCCGGCGCCGTACTGCGTGGGAACTACGACATCGCCGGAATCGGTAGCCCTGAAGTAGAGGCCCTTTCCGTCGACGTCTTCAAGCCCTTCGACGCCTGTTATGTCGCCGATTCCCTGGATGCGGTAGATTTCGTCCTCGACGACGCGGATCGCAAGGAATCCGGACGACGTCGTGTAGCTCTTGGACGACTCCGCGGGGATCACGAGAACGGACGAGGAGAGCGTGTACGGTGCCGTTGCGTCGCCAGGATAGGCGAGCGCGAAAAGGTTGGTCTTGTTCGTCGCCGCAGGACGGGTGGCCCTAACGGTCACGTAGTACTCGGCCTCTCCGTCAACCTCGCAGTCGAGAGCGATATAACCCTGGGAGAGATCGCCAGTCGCCGTCGCAATCTCCTCAAGGTAGTCTTCGCCGTCTTCGTCTTCGGCGACTACGGAAAGGGCGAGCGTCACCTCGGCAGGGGCGGCAAGCTCGCTGCTGGGCGAAAGCGTCAGTTTCGCCATCGCATCGGCGCCCACCTCCATCTCGTACATGTCGATCGTATCGGCGCCGGAGAGCGTACCCTTTACGGACTCTTCAAGCTCGAACGAGTTCTCGCACATCGCAAGCTCTGTATCCTCCTCGGCATCGTCTTCCTTGAGGGCGAGAAGCTCCTCAAGGCGCAGGATCGTCGGGGCGACGCCCGCATTCTTGATGTAGCTGCTCGAGGTGGTGTACTCCGTTATGCGCCCGGCGACGGTGCCGTCGTCCCTCACCGCAAAGAACGTGGGAACGCCCGTGCGCTCCTGGTCTGAAAGCTTCCAGTCCTCGTAGGCAAGCTGGTGGTTGCGATCATAGATATCCTTCGCATCGGCGCTTGAGATCCCCTTGCGGCTCAGGTACTTTGCTCCCCCTTCAGATGCATAGGAGAGGAGCGTATTGTTGGGATCCTTCCTGCTGGGAAGATCGATCGTGACGAGCGTAACCTTGGTGTCTCTCGCCCACTCGATGAATTCATCCTGGTACTGGAGATACGACTTCACGTTCGCGCAGTCCGTGCACCAGAGAGTGCCTTCCGTTGCGGCGAGGATCCTCCCGCCCTTTGCAAGCGCGGCGTCGAGATCCATCGTCCACTCGCCGTAATCGAAATCCTCGCCGATCCACTTGGGGTTGTCGATCGATGTGGCGACGGGCGCGATGAACTCGATATCCGTCTCGCCGACGGTTTCGTCGCCGTCCTTGAGAGCGATGGAGACCTTGTTGCCGGCCGTCTTGTCGGCATCGGCGAACTCGACAGTCACGACCTTGTTTGTGACATCCTTCGCCCAATCGACGGCGACGACCTTCTCGACCGTATCACTTCCAGGGTTGCCTGCAAGAGTCCTTCCCGATGTACCTGCAAGGACCGCGGGAGCCTTCTTGTAGGTGACGACGATAGTCTGGGAGAATGTGTCCTTCACGTCACGGACGAGATCGAGGTCGAGCGAATCGACCGTAGGCTCGGCCTCAAGGACGCCAGGCTCAACCACAAAGCTGCCGCCGAGATACGGGGCCTCGACAAAGCCAAGCTCAGCCTCGTCAAGGACTGCGCCCTTCGCGTTGAACGCCCTGAAGGTGACGTTCGACCCAGGCACGTATTCGCTTCTCTTGATCGAGATCTTGAGCGTCTTGGACGTTTCGGAAGCCGCCCAGGCAACAACGTTCGTCTCGACTTTGCCAGAGGGATACGTGACCGTCAGATTCTGGTTCGTGGCGCCGACCTTTTCGCGCACAAGCTCAAGCTCCACGTCCCTCGCCTGGTCGGTGGACTGGTTCGGGAAATACATGAACTCGGGATCGACGGACTCAATCGTTCCGCCCGGGAACACGTCGACCTCATACTCGCCTGCGTACATGTCGCAGACGTTTATGAACTGCTGCGCAAGAGTACCTTTCCTCGCCGCCGCAGGAATCGTGGGATCGCTCGAGCGGCCCGTGAACCTGATAAGAGTCTTGCCCTTCCAGTACACGGCGCAATAGGGCCACCTCGTGCTGTCCGGCGGCTTCGCGAACGCCTTTATGGTCGAACCCTCTCCGCCTTTGCCGTATCCGAACACGAAAACGTACTTCTTCGCTTCCTGCCAGTTTATTATCGTCGAGGTGGCACAGGCCGTCTCTAGCTTCTTGCACTGGCCGCAGCTCGGGTCGGCCCAGAAGACGATCATCGGAATGCCGTTCTCGTCCGCCAATTTCTTCGCGGCGGAGAAATTCGTGTTCCAGACGCCCGGCTCGACGGGAAGGTCGTCTGAGATGATCATTCCTGGCGCATTCGGAAGCGTCAGGGCGTTAACGGCAAACGATGCCGCCATTGCAAGCGCCGCAAGGACGCCGCGTATACTCGTCTCTCTCGTCATTTATCTGCCTCCTGCCCACGATTCGCGGGCGGGTTCAATTTCTCGTTTAAAATCTGCTTGCCGTACGGGTATTCAAGCCTGGCCTTAACCACAAGATCCCTGATGCGTTCGTTGAGAAGCTTGGCCCTGTACTCCTTCATCTCCTCGGCCATGACCGTCTCGGCCGTCGGGATCTCGAGAAATTCCGGAAGCTGGAAGAATACCCTTGAAATCTCATACCTCTGGGGCTCGGTATCGGTGACGTTCATAAGCTTCATGATCATAAGGCCGTTGTCGCCTTCGATGGGCGGAGAGAAATCCCCGGGCTTCATCTCTTTGAGGAGCCTTACTACCTCATCGTCACCTGCGAGCTGCCCGAGCTCGAAAAGCCCCCACTCGCCACCGCAGCCTTTGCCGTCGTCGTCCTCGGTGTATTTTTCGGCAATCTGCGCGAAATCGGCGCCTGCACTGATCTCCTCCCAGACGTTCGTTGCACGCGCAAAGACGAGCGTATTCGTGGCCTGGGCGATTTCATTGTATCTTTCAGCAGTTGAAATTCTTTCCTCCACAAGCTCCTCGGGGATCTCCAAGGGGCTCTTTTCATATTCCGCCTCATCGATCGCCGCCACAAGGGCCTCCATAGCGATCTGCGCGTCAAGAACTCCCTGAAGCTCCACGGGGAGAGACGCCTTCAAATCATCATATCCCTTCTGCGGAGGTTTTCTGTACATCTTGAAAGCCCTCTCCCTGTATTTTGCGAGGCTTTCTTCACTCGGGACAAGTCCACTCTTGAGCGCATATCCTTCAATTGCGGCCATCTGCACGAGACCGGCCGGAGCCTGGCTTCTTATGGTACGCTCGATTCTCGCCCTCTCCTGATCGTCCATGGCGCCTTTGCGCCTATTGGACTGCAGAAGAACCCTCAAAGCAACGCTTCTTTCAAGCACGCCCTTCGTAATGGGCGTTCCGTCAACTACTATGACGGCATCGGTATCTTTAAGGCCATCGTATGTTGCACCTTCAACAGGCGTCTGTTCCGGAAGGGCGTTTGAGCTGCCTCCCGCATCCCTTTCGCCGCACCCGGCCAGAATCCCTGCAACTAGAATCGCCGCAAATATCCTCTTCATCTTTTCCAGCCTTTCGGTAGGGTGCCTTTTTTTGCTAATGAGAAGGCTACGGAGCTTATCACTACCGTAGCCTTCCATTGTCTACGGCTTTCGCCGTATCAACCAACGGTTGTTACACCGTAATCAGCTTCAGACATCGGAGCCGCTAGCCGACGTGAACTTCTTGGGAAGGATCGCGGAGAGGCCACCCTTCTTGGCGAACTTCTTGGCAGCGGACTTGTCCCACTTGAGGGACCAGGTGCCGTAAGCGGCGGTGAGCTCGGTCTGGCCGGCATCGTCGGTGCAGATCATGAACGTACCGACTTCCGTCGTGACAGGATCAGAGCAGGAAACCTCGGTCTCGCAGTCAGCCTTGGTCTTGGTGCCGGCGAAGTTGCCGGAGAGGCTCTTCACGAGAGCGCTCTTCTTGTCCCAGCTGCCGAAACCGGCGAGGCGGAGAGCATAGTTGTCGCTCGTGTAGGTACCAACGGCCTCAACGACCTTGCTCTTCTCAGTGGTCTTGCCACCGATGCGGTCAACGAAATCCCAAGCGAGAGCGGCGCCAGTGTCCTCCTCGTAGGTCTTGCCATCCCAGAAGATGGGCGTGAGACCTTCGAACGCCTCAACGCACTCGCAAGCATCGCTGCAAGCTTCGGCGTCGGTCACGAGGCTCCAGGCACCATCAGCACCCTCGGTGCCGGCATAGAGGTAACCAGCGACCTTGGCGGAGGCCTTCTTGCGGTAGCAAACGACCTCGGGATCGCTGCAGGAGACTTTCGTCTTCTTGGCGATGGGAGCCGTGGTCTTGATGCTGAACGAAACCTTGTACACGCTAACGCAGGTGTAGGTCGTAGGATCGCTGCAGTTGTCGCTAGCGAAAGCACCAACAGTGGCGGCCATCGCAGCTGCAATCATGAGCTTCTTCATTGTTCTTCTTTCCTTTTTTGTTTTACTCCCAACGGCTCGGCCACCCGGCCTCGCCGCTAGGAGCGGTTAACCTGTTCCAAACAACTCGAGGCCAACTTCTTTTATGCCCGGTTTTCCCTAGGCCCGGACACACCGTCCGAAAACCTCTTATTGCTTGAAAGCGGTGCGTATTGTACCATATCCCGGAGCGAAAGTCAACAATGATTTTAAAAAAATTTCAACTTCTTTTAAGGCGCGTCCCCTGTGCGAAATCGCGTTCTTCTCTTCAGGATCAAGCTCCGCAAAGGTTTTCTCATATCCATCGGGTATAAACAGGGGATCGTATCCAAAGCCGCCTGCTCCTGAATTTTTTTTCGCAATGCGCCCAGAGCTGCGCCCCTCTATATCATACACCTTGCCATCAGGTGCCACGAGCGCAATCGCGCAGGTGAAATGGGCCGATCTATCTTCAACGCCTTCGAGGTTCTTTAGAAGAAGGGCGTTGTTCGCGGCCGAGTCTCCATCAAGTCCCGCATAGCGCGCGCTGTATACGCCCGGCGCGCCGCCGAGCGCATCCACCGAAAGGCCTGAATCGTCGGCCATTATCCAAGCGCCTGGATGGCGGGGCGCGATTGCAAGCGCCTTCAAGCGCGCATTGCCGCAGAACGTCTTTTCAGTCTCCTCGACGTCGGGGCTGTCCGGCACAATCGTCCATCCGGGAAGGATCTCTGAGATCTCCCTCAGCTTGTGGGCGTTATGCGTTGCAACCACAAGCATAAAAGAGGAAGAGGCGGGCATAGACCCGCCTCCCCTTTTTTGCTCCTTTGACAGGGAAGTTCTCACTTCGCCGCCGAGCCGTCGTCGCCGTACCCCTTGGATGTGAGGTAGTCGATGACTTTACCAACCGTGGTGAGCTTCTCCGCATCCTCTTCAGGGATCGCGGCGCCGAACTCCTCTTCGAAAGCCATGATAAGTTCAACGCTGTCGAGAGAGTCAGCGCCGAGGTCGTCAATGAAGGAAGCTTCAACCGTAACCTGCTCTGCATTGACGCCGAGCTGGTCGACGATTATCTCTTTCACGCGGTCTTCGAGTTTACCTGCCATTTTAAGTCTCCTTTGTTGTGGACGGTTGTATTATACTAAATTCCGATGGAAATTGCAAGCCCCTATAATCCAACTCCTAAATTTTCAAGCATAACTCGAAAATCGGGAAAGGATTCATCGAGAATTTGCGCATTCCTTACGGTTACATGCGCCCGCAACCCTGCGAGCGCCATTGACATTGCAAGACGGTGGTCGCCCGAGGCGTCAAGCTGGCCACCTTTCAAGGTTCCGCCTTCGATGGCGAAACCGTCTTCAAATCCACGCGCCTTTACGCCGAGCGAAGAGAGCTTCGAAACTATCGCCTCGATGCGGTCCGTCTCCTTGAACCTAAGCTCCTTTGCGCCTCTTACCGTCGTCTCGCCCTCGGCGAACGATGCGGCGACGGCTATCGCGGGAAACTCGTCTATCGATCTTACCACGAGATCCCCGCCTATTTCGATGCCCTTGAGCGGCTGGGCATTGAGCCTTACGCACCCGACCTCTTCGCCAAACATTTCACCTGTTGTCTCGACCTCTAGAGCCGCTCCCATCTGCGAGAGGACATCAAGTATTCCCGTTCTCGTTCCGTTCAAGAGGACGTCACGTATTTCGATTTCGCTCCCGGGGACTATGGCCGCCGCCACAAGGATGAACGCGGCGCTTGAAATGTCGCCAGGAAGATCTCCTGAAAGCGGCTTTAAAGGCGATGAAAGCGGCTTTACGCGGACCGTAGCGCCAACGCTTTCGATTTGAGCGCCCATAGAGCGGAGCATGCGCTCGGTATGGTCGCGCCCGGGGCCAGGCTCGGAGATGGTGGATTCGCCGTCCGCGCCAAGCGCTGCAAGTATGACGGCGCTTTTCACCTGGGCGCTTGCAACGGGAAGCTTCCAGTCTATGGCCTTGAGGGGATAAGTCCCCCTTCCAATCGCAATCGGGGCCTTGCCGTCAGATGTGGCGACTTTCGCCCCCATCGCCGCAAGCGGATCTGCGACGCGGCCCATCGGCCTCGATCTCAAACCTTCGCTTCCGTCCAGCACGGCTTCGCTTCCCGTCCCCGCGATTGCACCTGCAAGAAGACGCATCGTCGTCGCTGAATTGCGGCAGTCTATGCGCCCATAATCCGGAAACGCCTTGAAGCCGCAGCCCTCGACCCTCAATGTTCCATCTTCGAGGCTTGATCTCACTCCAAGCGACGAAAGCGCTTGAAGCATTGCGCGCGAAACGCCCGTCGAGGGGAAATTGCCTATGACGCTTACGCCATCCGCCAAAGAAGCGAAAAGCGCCGCGCGGTGCGCAAGCGACTTGTCGCCTTTAAGACGGACGCACCCCTTGAGGGGGCGCGTCGCAACTGGAAGCGTCATATCCAATATCGTCAGTCCTCGTCGTCGGCGAGGTCCTTCTGCACGGGCTTGTCGCCGGATGCGGTCTTGCCGCTTGTGCGCTTTACGCCGCCTGGGGCGTAGGGTGAGTAGCCGTGCTTCGGCGAGTAGCCGTAGCCGCCGTACTTGGAGTAGCCGTACGTGTTGCCGGTCTGCGAGAACGCGCTGCCGCCAAGCTCCACGTCGTTGACGATGACGCCGATAACCGTGGCGCCGGCCTCCGCGAGACTGCGGCTTGCGTGGCGGATCGGTTTGAAGCGCGTCCTGTCCGGGCAGCAGAGGATCATGACGCTATCCACCATGGATGCGAGCGTCATGACGTCGCCGACGATGCCGTAAGGCGGCGAGTCGATGATTACGCGGTCGTAGTTGGCCCTGGCCCACGCGAAGAACTCGGGAACGACATGGCTTCCCATGATGCTCGCGGGGTCGACGCCCTCAGGAGGAAGCGAGCAGATGATGTCGAGGTTCTGCACGCCGCTCGGGTTCACGATCGACT
The DNA here is from genome assembly GCA_045636065.1 of Kiritimatiellia bacterium. Taxonomy (GTDB): domain Bacteria; phylum Verrucomicrobiota; class Kiritimatiellia; order RFP12; family UBA1067; genus RGIG5050. The sequence continues at coordinate 23,756 of JAZTWW010000049.1, forward strand.
GGAAATCGACCTTCTGCAGGTCGGTCGCCTTCTGGAGGCAGTGCGAGAACGAATGCGCCTCATCGATGTTGATGTTCCAGACGCGCTGGATGCGGGGACGGCGAAGGTCGAAGTCGACGAGAAGCGTCTTCTTCGCGGCCTGCGCGCTTGACGTTGCAAGCGAGCAGCTTGTGATCGTCTTGCCTTCGCCAGGCTGCGTGCTCATGAGAAGAAGCACCTGGCTCGAACCGCGGTAGCGCGGCGAGTCGAGGAGGTTTCTCAAGCCGGCGACGGCTTCTGCGAACTGCGAATACTTCTCCTCGGAGATGAAGCGCGCAACCTGCTCGCGCTTCTTGCGCCTGACGTGCGGAAGGACCGCGAGCACCTTGAGCGAGAGACGCCCTTCGATGTCGTGGAGGCTGACGATCGTATCTTCGAGGTGGTCGAGGACGAGAACGAAGAGAAGCCCGAAGCCGAGGCTGAGGACGATGCCGACGGCGAAGATGAGGATCGGGTTGGGGAGAACCGGCTTCGTGGGCGTCGTCGCGGGGCGCCCGATGCGCACGATCTCGTTGTTCTGCTCGGCGCGGATGCGCGCCTCGTTCTCGCTCTGGAGGAGGCTCTTGTAGAGCGTGTCGGCGACCTCCTGCTCGCGGGTCAGCTGCTGGAAGCCGCTTTCGGCCGCGATGATGCGCTGCGCAAGGGCGGCGCTCTCCGCGCGGACGCGCTCGGACTTGCCGCGGAACTCGGCGAGCTGGTTCTTGTACGCCTGAAGGTTGCCCTTCGCCGTTGCAAGCGCGCGGACGACCGCATCGACGAACTGCTGCTTGTAGACGTCGAGCTGCTTCTGCTTGAGGATCACCTCAGGGTGCTGCTTCGTGAGCGTCGTAAGAAGCGAGTTGCACTCCATCTGCGCCGTCTGGTACGTGTCGTACGCCTTGGCGATTTCGCTTGAACGCGGAACTGCCGTAGGAAGCGCGCCGAAGTCCTCGGGCGTCTCCTGCGCGGCTTCGAGAACCTTCACCCACTCCTCGCCGGCCGTGACTTCGCTTTCAAGCCTCAGGATCTCGGCCGTCGTCTTGGAGAGGGTCTGGTTGAGAAGCTCCTGCTCGGCGCGCATGTTGTCGAGCTTGTTCGCGGTGCGGAAATCGAGGAGCTGCTTGGATACGCGCTCGACGGTACGCCTCTGCTTCTCGACCTGCTCGTGCACCTGCGTGACGGCCTTGTCGCACCTGAGCTTGTTCTCCTCGTCGGTGAAGGCCTCGATCGCCTGCGCATACGAGTTCGCAAGGCTCGCCGCGAGGTTGGCGGAGGGGCTTCTCACGGCGATCGTGATAAGCCTCGAGTGGCGGACGAGTTCAAGTACGCTGTCGGCGAGCGTCGTCATGAGTTCGCCGTCTGTGACGGTGCTCGCGGGGTAGTCCGCACGGTACTGCTGGATGATCTTCGTGAGGATCTTATCGCTGCGCCAGTCGGAAAGGCGGGTGTTGAAGACTTCCTCGTAGCTGTTGCCGAAGTCCGGCGTATCGACCATGCCGACGCCGGCGAGGCCGCCGGACTGCTGGGGACGGCGCATGTCGATCGTGAACTCGCTCTTCGCCTCGTATACCGTCTCGGAGATGCGGTAGACGGCGAATGCGGCAACAAGGCCGATAAGAAGGAACACGAGAATCGATATCCACCTCTGGCCGACGACCCTCAGAATGCGCCCGATCGTGATCGTACCGACGAGCGAATCGGGATCCTGGTCCTGGTTAGCGCCGCCGCCGTAGTAGTACGGTGCGGCCTTACCGCCGGAGCTGCCGTAGTAGTACGGAGCCTTGGTGCTCCCGTAGTAGATCGGGGAGTTCTTTGATGTGCCGTAGTAGAGCGGTTTCTGTCCGTATGTCGAATCAGCGGCCATAGTTGTCTCATTTCTTTTTGGGGCGCGGGAATGACGCTGCCGAAAGCGCCATTGGCACGGCCAGCGTGAACAGGAACGACTTCAGCTGGAAGACGGAACTCCAGAGCGCATCGGTCGCCATGGTTGCAAGAACGAGCGGAGCCACCCACGCAAGGGGTGATACCGCAAACGGGAAGATGTCGATGTCGCTTTCACCCTTGAGTGCGATGACGCCCATAACAAGGCGGTAGCCCCAGGTGCAAAGAAGGAATGCGACGATGGTTGCCAGAACTCCTGCGCCGACGATTCCCCGCTCGGAGAGGAGCGCCCAGTACGAGTTCGAGGGAAGCCCCGGGGTAGGCGGGAGATGCTCCCAGTCCTCCTCGGTGGCGAAGAAAGGAAGGTGCAGCCTGTACGCGCCGTCGCCTGCACCGCACCACGGGGACTTGAGCCAGACCTTCTGGGCGATTCCGTCGAGAACTGCCTCGACGGCCTCAGCCTTCGCGGCCGCCTCCATGGTCTTTTTCGATTCGACGTCGAGCTGCGCGGTCTTGTCGGCTATAACCCGCTCGTTGGCCGCAAGCATGTAGGAAAGCACTGGAACAAGAATGGAGAAGACGAGAATCACGAGAATGCGCGCCATCGCTCCCTTGGAGACTGATCTCATGACGTATACAACCGAGAAAAGCGAAAAGACGAGTACGGCGCCAAGGATCGACAAGGCTTCGATCGGGGGCATGAAAAGCGCGATCGCCCCGATGTTTCCGCCCATCCCGAGCCAGAAGGGAAACCTTGCGTACCCCCACTTGTACGTTTCGGCCTGGGCCGCCGCAGCAATCTGGACAAAGGCCCAACCGGCGAAAACGCTACCCATGTACGGCGCATCGCCATACCTTGCAAGGGCCTCCTTCTCGAACCCCTCGACTCCAACGAGGGCGAGAATCGTGAGCGCAAGGCCGCCTGCGCCGACGACCGTGGATGCGGCGATTGAGAACCAGGCGCGCCCCTTGGGACCTAGACCGTGCCTTATGCCCTGGACCGTAAGGGCTACGCCGAGCGCTACGGCGAAGGGAAGATAACCTGTCCCATCCACGCCGCCAGGCATGTTTTCAAGAGCGCGGTCCTTAACGAGCCACAGAGTCTGTTCGGCATCGTAGAAAAGCGAGATGCCGCTATTGAGCCATCTTATCGCGGCGATGACGATGGCAGTCATGAAGAGCCACGTGAAGGGATCCTTCACAAGGGCCAAAAGAACGCGCTTTCGCGCGTCCGTCAGGCCCTCGCCGCTATGAAGAGCCGGCTCCATAAGAAGCCAGATCAATGAAAATGCGCAGAGCCACAAAACCGTTCCTGCAAGGGCATCGCCCCCCAAGAACGGCGTAAGGGCCACCGGCAGCGACGCTAGAAGCGCCAGGTGCGCGGCGAGCCCATACTTGGTTACTATCCTGAGAAACATCTTACGCTAACAGAGGATAGGAATCCACCAGTCGCATCAATAGTGGAACTGGAGACCGACCGTGCCGCGGAAGCGGTCATAGTCGTACGACGTCCCGCGCTGATACCACTCCTTCTCCCAGGTGAGAGTCGTGAAGACGCTGACCCAGCGGTTGATGGTATACTGGCCGCCGACGCGGAAGGAGACGGTGTCCTCGTCCGCATTCTTGGAGCCGGTGTAGTAGCAGTTCTCCTCATGACGGTACATCACATCGCCGGTGAGCCTCAGGTGGTCGCCGAGCGTGAGATAGGAAAGACCCGTCGAGAGAGCGTAGATCTTGCTGGCGTTGCCGGCGTAGCGCTCGCTGGGCTGATAGTAGCTGGAACCGCGTACGGAGAAGTTGAGCGTACGGGTGATCTTCCAGTTGCCGTCGAGCTGATACGTCCAGCCGCTGTCAGAACGGTTGTGGCCGCCGTAGTTGAGCCAGCTGGCACCGGCGAGGGCGCGGTACTCGATGCGGCGGGTGGCACGCGTGCCGAGACCGGCCATGACCGTGTAGCTCTCGGACGTGTTCTTGGTGGCGGAGGTGCCTTTCTGCTTGTAGTGGCTGTAGCCGCCCGCGAGGAGGACGTCCGTCCAAGGCGTGATGGCGTAGCCGCCTTCAAGCTGGGTGCTCCAGCTGCTCCAGCCGTAGAGGGGAGCGTAACCGGAACCGTTCTTGTAATCGAGCCAGTCGTACTGACCCATCACGCCCATGTGGAAGCGGCTGGAGAAGCGCCGCTCGAGGGCGGCGGTGGCGTTTATGCGCTCACGATCGCGCCAGATGCCGCGGCCGTCACCGGAGTTGATCGAGTCGGACGCGCTGATGTTCTGGTAGCGCTCGGCGAGCATAAGGCTCCAGCCCTTCTGGTTGGGCTCGCTCGAAGCGAACTTGTAGGTGAGGCCTTCGCCGTAGCTGTCCTCGCCCATCTCGCTATTGTTCTTCGCGTAGTGCTTGTAGCGGTACCAGGCGTTGCCGGAGAGGCTCCAGCGGTCTCCCTTCCACTCGGCGTTGGCGCCGGGGGTGACGGAGAAGATGCTGTCGTCCTCGCCGTGGTGCGTGGTATCGAGGTTGCTGTCGTACGTGTAGGCGACGTTCAAGTAGGGCTTGATGGTGAGGTGCTCACCAAAGCGGAAGCCCGTGGGAAGGCCCGCCTGGGCGCCGAGGGCGAGAGCCGCCGCGCCGACGAATGCTGTTGTACGCTTGTTCATTTCTTTCTACTCTCTTTCAAGTTGGAAATCAGTACGTCGCCTGGCCGTTATAGGTGGCGTTGCCGCGCCTGCGGCTGTACCACTCGCTGTCCTTGTCGCTGACGGCTTCACGGGGGATCTGGGGGCTGATGCCGGCGCCCATGTTCTCCTGGATCTCGGCTGCGAGAGGATCGAAGCCGACGGCCTGGTAGAAGCCACCGACGGCGTCGGTCGCATCAGCGGAGGAGAAGTTCTCGCTGGCCATCGAAGCGAGCATCGAGCCACCCGTGGAGAGCGGAGGCGTAAGGATGTTCACGAAAGCGTGGTTGGGCTCCGTACCGGCACGGGCGACGCCGAGCATCGGATCGTACGTCTGGACCTGGTCGACGCCGAGCGCCGCGGGGATCCAGACCTCGCCGGCCGTCTCCTGATAGTTCTCGGGAAGGACGTTGACGAGCTTGTCGGTGAGACCCTCGGGGGTGCCGCCGGATGCGCGCACGAACGAGAGAAGCGCGAACGTCGAGCGGACGGCGCCCTCATCGCTGTCGCCGGCGCGCTCTGCTACCGCACGGACCGCAGCTTCGGCGATGTCCTGGAACTGCTCGTCGGTGACGCCCTGGGCACCATCGGCGGAACGGTTGAAGACGTCAGTGGCGAGGCGCTCGTTAACGTCGGTGAGGTACTCGGTCGGGATCGTGGCGAAGATTTCGGCGATCACGGAATTGACGTCCGAGGAGCCCTCGATGGCGGCCTTCGCGGCTGCGATGTAGGCTGCCGCCCTCTGCTCGTTCGAACCGGGCATCTTGGATATCGCCTCGTTCACCTCGGAGACGAAGGACTTCTGATCGGCGGCGGAGAGCTGGACGATCGTGGACTTCAATGCGCTGGCATTCTGGGCGCACTCGCTCACGAGCCCATGCCATTCGCTGCGCGGCATCTCGGCCGTGGCACCTGCTGCAAGAAGCGCGAGCGCGCAACCTGCGACTATCTTCAACGTTTTAACGTTCATTTTTTATCCTCCTGAAGTTTTGAAAATCAATACCATGACATCGGAACCCACACGACATCCCCTGCCCTGAGGATGATGTCGCGGTCGGGGCGGCCCTCTTCGCCGATTTCGACGAGATCGACCCTGGTCTTCGTCTTGGTGCCGTCCTTCTCGCAATGGGTTACGCGAATGCGGCGCTTGTCGGCGATGTTCGTGACCCCGCCCGCGAGCTGGAGAGCGCGCGTGACGCGCAGATCCTGCGTGGAGGGGACGTCAACCGGGCCGGGGCGCTGGACTTCGCCCATCACCGTGACCGTGCCCCAGGGGCTTACCATGTTCTGGCCGCTCTGATAGATGAAGACGGCCGTAACATGCGGGTCGATGTAATACTGCTTGTAGGCTTCCGTGATCTTCTGCTGGAGCTCGATGAGGGAGAGCCCGTCGCACTTGACCTGGCCGACGAGATCCATCGTGATGTATCCCTCGGCATCGACGAAATACTGCTTCTGCTCGCGGCCCGAGGCGCCGGTGGCCGTCACCGAAATGGCGAGCGCCACGCCCGGCCTTACGACAGGACCTTCGAAATAGACGGCTTCCGGCTCGTTCACCTCTTTGCCCTGCTCTTCGCCGAAGAGGCTGTTCCACGCATGGGACAAGCCCTCCATGATGCATCCCGACGAGCAGGTCAGGATCACCGAAAGCGCCATATAGGCGGAAATCTTGTGCATGATGTTCATGTTAAAGTTTTTTCAGGGCATAGTCCCCCCGAAAATCGGACCATAGTATATCACATTTTTCTTGCGTCTGCAATACCAAAATGCGACGGTCTTTTTCGGGGGGATGGAACCCTCTCCCTTTGTTTATTTCTTCTTGAAGTAGGCCTCGATCTCCTCAAGCGTCTTGCCCTTCGTCTCAGGCATGAAGAACGCTGCGGTGATGAAGTAGATTACGGTGAAGCCGGCGAGCGTGAAGAAGATGCTCTCGTATCCGAACTTGTCCGCCCAGGGGAGGAAGACGGATGCGATCGTCGTGGAGACGCCCTGGTTTATGAGAAGCGCTATCGACATGCCGTTTGCGCGGATGCGGTTGGGCATGAGCTCGGACAGGGCGAGCCACACGCAGACGCCCGGGCCGACGGCGTAGAACGCGATGAAGATGACGAAGCCGACCATGACGGTGATGCCGGTCGCGAGGCTGGCAGCCGCCCAGCCGCGGGAGATGGCGAGGAACGTGGAACCGACTATCGCAAGGCCAGCGATGATTCCGCTCGTTCCAAGCTTGAGGAGGAACGTGCGGCCCTTCTTGTCGACGAGCGCGACGGCGACAACCGTCATTATGACATTGACGATCTTGAAGCCGAGGTCCGCCCAGTTGGCGAATTCGCCCTGGAAGCCGGCCTCCTGGAAGATCTTGACGGAGTAGTTGAGCGCCGAGTTGACGCCCGTGGCCTGCGTGCATGCGAGGACTACGACTGCGAGGATGAAGGGAACGACGTACTTCCTCTGGAGAAGCGAATCCTTGGAGGCGGCATTCTTCGCCTTCTCCGCGGCCTCGGCCTCGTCGGCCTTGATCATCTCGTCGAGGATCTCCTTCGCCTTCTCTTCGCCGTTGTTCGCGGCAAGGCTCTCAAGGGCCTCGTCCCTGCGGCCGCGCCTGTAGAGCCAGCGGGGGGACTCCTTCAGCTTGAACGCGCCGAAGAAGAGGATGAGTCCGGGAACGGCGGAGCACCAGAAGATCGTCTGCCAGGCGATTATCTTCGAGGAGGCGGAGACGGCTTCGCTGTCGGCAGGGCCGACGCCGTACGCAACCACAAGACCGACGACAGCCGCAAAGACGAGACCTATCGTAAGAAGGAGCTGGAACATGCCCGTACCCTTGCCGCGCGAGTTGGCGTCAAGGCACTCGGCGAGATACATGGGAACGACGACTCCGACGAGACCGGCGGATGCGCCCTGGAGAATGCGGCCAGCCGTAAGGCAGAAGAAGCCGTTGTCGAAGAGGACGCTCGCGCAGATGATCGGAATGGAAAGCGTGAAGCAGAGCGCGGAGATGAGAATCACCTTCTTGCGGCCGAGCCACTCGGCGAGCGCACCGGCGAAAAGCGATGAAAGGACGCTGCCGAAAAGAACCGCGCTCACCACGAACGACAGCTGCTGGCTCGAATAGCTGCTCGTCTTTTCGATGTACGGAAGCGCGGCTGCAATAACGCCCACGTCTATTCCGTAGAGAAGCCCGCCTAGGCCGGCCATTATAAGGAGATACCTTGCGTAGTTCTTCATCGCTTGTCCTTTCCTTGGTTTGGAATCGTCAATCTACCACATATCGTTTCCGTAGTCAACCGTTTTGCTACGGCAAAAATCGGCCCTACCAACCGGAGCGCTCCATGTCGCGCCTGACGGCCTTCTCCTTTAGGGAATCGCGCTTGTCGTGCAGGTTCTTGCCGCGCGCCACGCCAAGCTCCAGCTTTACGCGCCCCTTCTTTAGATACAGCCTCAAAGGTATCAGCGTAAGGCCCTTCGCCTCCGTCTTCATCTTTAGAAGCTGTATCTCCTTCGCGTGCACGAGGAGCTTCCTGTTCCTTTTCGGGTCGTGGTTGAACCTGTTGCCGAAGGCGTATACGGGGATGTTCATCTGCACGATGAAAAGCTCGCCCCCGAGAACGGCACCATAAGCTCCGGCAAGGGAGGCCTCGCCCCTTCTCACCACCTTGACCTCGGTGCCAGTCAACGCAATACCGCACTCGATCTTTTCGAGTACGGTATAGTCGTGCCACGCCCTGCGGTTTACGGCGAGGTCGCCCACTTCAGGGGCCTTCTTTCCGCTTGCCGCCATTTACAGCGTGAATATGGACTTGCTCGCCGCGTGCTTGTTCCACTTCGTCTTGGCATCCTCCGCGCGGGCGATCGCGTCGAAGTCAATCTCGGAGATGAGCTTGCCTTCCGCGACCTCCCTCAAAGCGATGTCAACCTTGTCCTCATCCGAAGAATGAGGCTTGACGAGCGGCTTTTCGCCGTTTATAAGCTGCTTGGCGCGCTTTGAAATGAGATTGACGAGCACAGGAACCGAAGGGACGCGCTCGTGGGCCTGCTTAAGCAATTCTGTATCCATGATGAACTTTCCTCTCAAAAGGGAAGTGGTATTATACTAAATATCTCGGCAAAAATCAAGCCCCTTGCAAATTTTGGTGGCGTGTCACGCTCATGTCACGCTCATGTCACGTTCATGTCACGCTTTTGTCACGCTTTTGTCACGTTCATGTCACGCTCATGTCACACAAGGAAAACGGAAATCTGCTATAATCTCGGGCGCAAGGCGCTTAAGGCGCAGAAAGGAGATGAACGATGATCACCGAAGAGATCGCAGAAGAGCAGTCGAGGTTCCCGGAGACGCTTCCGTACCCCACGAGAAAGGTGGATGTCGCGGGGGAAATGATCGAGGAATACATCATACCCGAAAGCGACAGAGGGGAGGTGCTGGACATGCTCTACCCCTTCAGCCCCGTGCCGTCGCTTGACGACACCTTCCTCGATCTCCACGAGAACAGGCGCTTTCTGGTGAGGGACTTCAAGGTCATACAGGGCATCGGCATGCCCTTTCTGATGAGCCCCTACTGGGAGCATAGCGGAGGGTCAGTCATAGACTGGGTATCAAGAAGGTCATGCCGCAAGGGGCGGGTCCGCTGATGGGCTGGGTGCACATAATGGGCACCTACATCCTTATGGGCAGGGAGGTCACCCTGCCCATGTCCCGGCGCATCGACTCCGTCGAGCGCGCACGGGCGTATGAAGACGGGTATGCCGTAGGCTACGACGACGGATGGCACGGCATACCCGAGGGGCGGCACAACATAGCCGCCGCGAGCGGTCTCGGCGACAGGTACGACAGGACGTACCAGGACGGATACTGGAAAGGATATGAAAGCGGCCGCCGCACGGCGGCCGACTGCGCCGTCATGTGAACTGGCGCGGGGCGGCGGCGTCTTTATGGCGGTATGTGATGCGCCCCTTCTGGAGATCGTAGGGGCTGATCTCGACATCCACCTTGTCGCCGATTGCGATCTTGATGAAGAACTTGCGCATCTTTCCCGAGATGTGCGCGAGAATCTGGTGGCCGTTCTCAAGCTGGACAGTGTACATCGTCGCAGGAAGCACCTTTATGACGGTGCCGGTAACTTTAATCGCCTGGTCTTCTTCTTTGGCCATACAAGCCTTTCGTATCGTATTTGCAATTTAGCCGGCAGCCGTCGGAAAAGGCGGCCGCCGGACCAGTAATCGAATCTGGCCTGATTCGACTCAGTTGATCGAGCCGAGGGCGATCAGCGTAAAGACCATCGTGAAGATTGCGACGGTCTCGACGATGCCGAGCGCGGCGAGATAGTTCGTGAAGCCCTGGTTCGTCTCGGCCTGGCTATCGCATGCGGATGCACCGGCGCGGCCCTGGAAGAGGGCCGAAAGGCCGATTCCGAGACCGGCGAAGATGCCGAGAAGAAGGCACGCAAGACCCGTACCCGGTACGGTTCCCTGCTTGCCGAGCATGATGAACATGAGAATCATTCCGTAGAGCGTCTGGGTGATGGGCGCACCGACGAAGGAGAGGAGAAGGAAGGGAGCGGGCTTGTTGGCCGCATAGCACTTCTTCCACGCCCCGACGGCAGCGGCCGCGGCGAAACCAGTACCGAACGCCGAACCGGCGGCGCTCAAACCCAAGCAGGCGATTGCGCCCGCGACAATCATCGGATCCATTTTATTCTTGCTCCTTTTGTTGTTGAAGTTAGTGTTTTCTGAAAGGCGAGAAATCGTAGCCGCTCCAGCTCACGCCCTTGTGGTTGGAGAACTCTAGCGTGTTGAGACGCACCGCGTGGACGAGGACGGATAGCCCCGCCATGGCGAAGTTGAGAACGTGGCCTATAAGGAGGATCGCGAGCGTCCCCAGGAAGAGGAGCGCGTTCATCCAGAGGGCGTTCTCGCTTGAAAGAAGCCCGAGAGCCATGTTGTTGAAGTTGACGGCGACCTGGACGCTCGCAAGCCCCACCGCGAAAAGACGCACGTACGAGATGATGTCACCGAGCGCGCTCATGATGTTGAGAGGCAGCATGCCAAGCTCAGCCCCGCGCGTCTTGAGCTCCTTGAAGGGAACGGTGAAGAGGAACACCGCCACGATGGATGTTATGAATACGGGGGAGAACCACCCCGGCTTGCTCGGGATCGAGGCGAGCGTGGCTGCCTGCGGCGTAAGCGCGGCGAGAGCCTCCTCGCTTACCGGCCCCTGGAAGATGCCCACGATGCCGCACGTTATCCAGTACATGCAAAGGAGTATCCCCGCCCAGGCGAACTCGGATAGGCAGGTGAGCGAATTGATCTTGCAGACTCCGTTCCAGATGCGCGCGAGCATAAGATGCGACACGCCTATCGTGAAGCAGAGGAACATCATCGTGTGGTAGCTCGGATCAGCGAGCCATTCGACCGTGGGCCACTTTGCGGCGAACGGGAGGTTGGCGCCGAACCAGGTGTTGGAGAGGACGCCCCAGAGAACCGTAGCCGAGCTGAAGACGGTCATCAGTATGAGCCAGGGTCTTGCGACGGGGCTCTTCCCCGCCTTCTTCCATCCAAGGAGCGTAAGGGCGAGTATGATCGCACCGTATCCGCCGTCTCCAACCAGCATCGCGAAGAAGACGCTGAAGTAGCACATGAAAGGAACGGAAACGTCCGACTCCCTGTAGCCGGGGGCGACTCCGAGCCCCTTGAAGAGGGAAACGACCGGCTGGAAGATCTTCGGTGGGCGTATGAGCGTGGGGGGATTCTCGCCGGGGGCGGGATCCCTCATCATGACACCCCAGCTCCGCGCCTTGGCCTCCTCGACGAGACCGGCTGCCTTGTCGGAGGGGACCCACCCCTCTATCCACGACACGGCGCCTTCGCTTGAAAGCTTCTCCCTGGCGGCGGCGAACGAGAGCCTGTCGGCAAGGGCCGGCGCCGAAGCCTTGATGCTCTCGACGAGCGGCATGCTGGAGGCGAGGCGGAACGTTATCGCCGCCGCATCGGCCTCGGCATCCGCGAGGGCGCGCCTCATCTCCCCGAGGCGCATCGCCGGCATCTGAACGGGCTCGACGCCATCGGCTTCCTTCACCTCTCCGCCGACGGCTGCAAGGTAGTCCGTTTTCCCGTCGCTTCCAAGAAGCTGCGTGTAGCCGCCTTCAACCTCGACCTTCGTCTTGGCTTTGGCCTTAAGGAGGGAGACCTTTAGCCCCTTCGCGCCGAGCTGCGCGGCAAGGGCGGGATCGAAATCGCCGAAAGGCTCGTAGGCCGTGATGGAGCGCCTCAGGGACTGGGCCTTCTGCAGGGACTCCGTGCGGCGGGCGTCCGCCGCTATAACGGCAGCTGCGTCGGCGTATCCTTCACCCCTTCCGGTGCACTCGGCCGCGGCCTTGGAGATTATCATGGCGGCCGTCTCCGCGACGGTGCCTTCACCCTTCACTTCCATGAAGGCCTCGCCGGCCGCTCCGCTCAGATCCACATGCACGCATCCAAGCTCCCTGAGCTTCTCAAGAGTGCTGTCGCCTTCGCTCTTGACGCAGAGGAGCGTAAGATGTTTCATCGGCACTATCATGACGCCACCTCCAGGATATCATCGGCCTCGGAGCTCTTGCTGCGCCCCTTGGCGATCTTGCCGCGCGTGACGGCGGCCGTCTGCTCGTCGCCGATGGCGATTTTTATGACGCGGATGTTCTCGCGGCATTCGGGGATCTTCACCTTCTCGAAGAGGTTCACGCGCTGGCTCGTCGTCTGAAGCTCCGCGGCTATAAGCTCGCGCTGGCGGGAAAGTATCTCGCGCTCGCTCCTGAGCGCAAGCATCTCTACGGCCGCATCGGCGAGATTGTCGGCCCACGGGGGCGTGGCCCAGAGATCGATGTCGCGCATTTCTGTTTCAATGCCCTTGTAGACGGGGATGGAGACGCCGGCGATATTGGCCGTCGCGGTCTCCACGCGCTTGAGCGTGACGATACCGTCCGCGAACGAGGGATCGGCCGCAACAAGCCCGACCCACGCATCAAGCCTCTCATGGGCCTCGCGTTCGCGCGCGGCTACAGCCTCCACCTTCGCGACTATGCCTGCGATCTCGGCCTGGAGCTGCTGCTTCTTCAACTGCAGCATGGGAAGGAACCTGCGGAAGCGCTTGAGCGCGTCCGTCTGGGCCTTCAGTTCGGTCTTTGTAAGTTTAATCTTTGCCATCGCCTGAAACCTACCGTAGGAAATTACCCTTATTATTATACTTTCCCGCACGCCAAAAAGCAACCATGATTTTAATATTTTTTCAAGGTGCCGTTTTAAAGGGCGGCTTTACCGGCTTTTAGACAAAGAAAAGCGCGCGGCCTTAAGCCGCGCGCCTTCTGGTGGGCACGGAGGGACTTGAACCCTCACTCTTTCGAACTGGAACCTAAATCCAGCGTGTCTGCCATTCCACCACGTGCCCGTCAAGGGCATTCATGCCCCTCAGGCCTGGGCTTCCGCGGCGGGAGCGGCCTCGGGGGCCTTCTCTGCGACGCTGACCCACTGGAGGATCGCCATCTCGGCGCCGTCGCCCCTGCGGGCTCCGACCTTGAGGATGCGCGTATATCCGCCCTTGCGGCCGTCCAGCGCGGGGACGATCTTGTCGAAGAGCTTCTGCACGGCCTTGGGCTGCGCGAGGCGGCTTGCGGCGAGACGGCGCGCGGCGAGCGTACCCTTGCGGGCGATCGTTACCATGCGCTCGGCGTCCTTGCGGGCCTCCTTGGCCTTGGGAAGCGTAGTCTTGATGGACTCTTCGATGATGAGATTCGTGACAAGGCTCTTCATGAGCGCCTTGCGGTGCTTCATGGAGCGGCCAAACTTCTTCATAACTCTCTGGTGACGCATTTCGGGTGTCTCCTAAAATTTTTACTTCTTCGATTCCAGAAGGTCGGCATCGAACTTGTAGCCGAGGCAGAGTCCTAGATCCTTGAGCTTGTCCTTGATCTCGTTCAGCGACTTCTTGCCGAAGTTGCGGTACTTGAGCATGTCGGACTCCGTCTTCTGCGCGAGCTCGCCGACGGTGGCGATGTTCGCGTTGTTGAGGCAGTTCGCCGCACGGACGGAAAGTTCGATCTCGTTGACGGACATGTTGAGCAGCTTCCTCAGACGCTCGCGCTCGTCGGCGCCCTTCTTCTCGGAATCCTCGAATTCGAGCGACTCCTCGTTGGAGTAGTCGACGAAGACGTCGAGATGGCGGCGGAGAACGGCGGCGGCCGTCTTCAGCGCATCGTCAGGCGTGACGCGGCCGTCGGTCCACACGTCGAGGACGAGCTTCTCGTAGTCGGTGCGCTGACCGACGCGGGTGTTCTCGACGAGGAAGTTGACCCTCGTGACAGGTGAGAAGATGGAGTCGATCGCGATGCGCCCGATCTCCTGCTCGGCGGTCTTGTTGCCCTCGGCGAGGCAGAAGCCGCGACCCGTCCTCAGCTCGCACTCCATGTCGATGGAGCCGTCGGATTCGAGGGTGCAGATCTCCTGGCGGGGGTTGAGGACCTCCACGGCGTTGTCCGCTGCGAAATCGCCTGCGGTCACGACGCACGGGCCCTGCTTCTTCAACGTGATGCGCCCGGCATCCCTGCTGTACGTTTTGAGGAGTACGCGCTTAAGATTCAGGATGATGTCAGTCACGTCCTCGGCGCAGCCGGGGATCGTTGAAAACTCATGGTGCACGCCCGCGATCCTCACGCTCGAGATGGCACAGCCTTCGATGGAGGACAGGAGCACGCGCCTGAGGGAGTTGCCAATGGTGCGCGCATAACCGATCTCAAACGGCTCGGCGACGAAACGCGCATACGTTCCGGTTGCGGCGGAATCATCCTTGCGGACGGCACGCGGCATCTCGAAACGGCTAAGACGAATCGGCATTGTAGATCTCCTTAAACTTTGCCGCACCCGCCCCCAAGGCATCCGCCCGGGGCAGGCCGGCATTGTACAGCGCAACGATTAGCGCGAGTAAAGTTCGACGATTGCCTGAACGTTGATGTTCTCCGGGATCTCGGAGCGTTCAGGCACGCTGACCAGGGTGCCGGTCATCGTGGCGGCATCCCAGGTGAGCCAGTTCACGGAAGCCTTGCTGTGCTCCAGCGAAGCTATCACGGCGCTCATCTTCTGGGCCTTCTCGCGAAGACCGATCGTCTCACCCGGGCGGACCGTGTAGGACGGGATGTTGCAGAGCTTGCCGTTGACCGTGACGTGGCGGTGCGTGACGAGCTGGCGGGCCGCCGCGCGCGTCGGGGCGATCCCGAGGCGGTAGACGACGTTGTCAAGGCGCGTCTCGCAGAGCTGGAGGAGAATGTCGCCCGTGACGCCCTGCTTGGCGCGTGCGCGCTCGAAGAAGAGGCGGAACTGCTTCTCCAGCATTCCGTAGATGTACTTGGCCTTCTGCTTCTCGCGAAGCTGCTCACCGTATTCGGAGAGCTTGCGGGCGCGCTTGGCGCCATGCTGGCCGGGCTTGTTGGGACGGCGCTCGAGAACCTTGTCGGGCCCGTAGATGGGTTCGCCGAAGCGGCGGGATATCTTTGAGCGGGGACCTGTGTAGCGTGCCATTGTTAGACCCTCCGGCGCTTGCGTGGACGGCAGCCGTTGTGGGGAACCGGCGTCGTGTCCGTTATCATAGTTACGCGAATGCCCGCGGCCTGTATCGCGCGGACGGCGCTCTCACGGCCGGCCCCCGCGCCCTGCATGCGGACCTCACATTCGTGCATGCCCTTGGCGTATGCCGTGCGGGCCGCGTCCTGCGCAACCATCGTTGCCGCGAACGCCGTGCACTTGCGGCTGCCCTTGAAGCCGGCCTTACCTGCCGAGCTCCATGCGATCACGCCGCCGCGGGCGTCTGCGATGGACACCTGCGTGTTGTTGAATGTCGAACGGATGAAGGCGATGCCGGCCGGGATCGATTTTCCCGGACGCTTCTTGGCGGCACCCGCTTCGCCCTCTGCGGCAGGCGCCGCAGCACCGTCACCGGCAGCTACCGGTGCGGCTTCATTTGCTTTGATTTCTTCGCTCATGAACGGTTTTCTTCTTTCTTGGCTTCTTCAACAGGCCTTACTTCTTGGCCGGCGCCGCCGCACGGATGACTGCCGCGCTTCCGCGACGGCCGTTCTTGCGGGTGGAGGCGTTGGTCTTCGTGCGCTGGCCGCGAACCGGCAGCCCGCGCTTGTGCCTCAGACCCCTGTACGTGCCGATCGAAATCAGGCGACGGACGTTCTGAGACACCTCGCGGCGGAGGTCACCCTCCACGCGATAGTGGTCCTGGATGAACGTGGTGATGGCGTGGATCTCATCCTGGGAGAGATCGTCGGCCTTCTTCATCACGTCAATGTTGCATGCGGCCAGCACGTCGTCTGCGCGCTTGGGCCCGATACCATGGATATAGCGGAGAGCATAGCGGATATGCTTCTTGCCCGGAATATCCACACCCATCAGTCTCGGCATGGTCTTCTTCCTTACTTTAGCCCTGGCGCTGCTTATGGCGCGGGTTTGTGCAAATTACACGCACCACTCCCTTGCGGCGAATGATGCGGCAGTTCTCGCAAATGCGTCTAACAGAACTACGAACTTTCATGGTAAACACTCTTTCCTGTGGACAAACGAAAGCATATTATCGCATATTTCGCGCGATTTTGCAAGAGGAAATTTTAAAATTTTCAATTGCGGCCTAAATCCCGTGTAAAAAGGGAATCTGACGGCGCCGCTACGCATGATGGATCCTCCCCTGAAAGGCTGCCTGTCGCGGCTTCGGCGCGTGCGCGGAAGCTTCCGCCGCACATTTGAAGCCACTTGCATGAAAGGCATTTAGCCGGGAGAAGCGAGCGGTTGCGGTATTTGAAGAGGATGCTCCCTTCGGGGGGGCTATCCCATATTTCGGCGAACGGCCGCTCGCGCACGCTCCCCACCGGACGGGTGCGCGAGAACTGGTCGGGGTACACCGAGCCGTCCCACGATATGGCAGCTATCCCCGTTCCGCTAGAGCTTCCGCCGTTTCTCGTTAGAAGCTCGCGGGCCTCGGCCGCCCTCGGGTTCCCTCCCCTCTCCATCCTCTCCACGAGCCACGGTCCGTCGGAGGGGTTGTCCACCGTAAGAACCTCCACCGGGTGGCCGGATGCGTGCGAGCGGACCGTCTCGGCGAGGATGGTCTCAAGCGCCGCGCGCGTCGAGTCGACGCCTAGGCCCATGTCCTTTATCCCCGCGCCGCGCCCGGACGGGACAAGATGGTAGAGGCATATCCTCGGGATGCGCATTTTACGGACGAGGGCGAATATCTCCGGCAAGGCATCTACGTTCGCCTTGGTAAGGGTCACCCTAAGTCCCGTCCTGACGCCTTCTGCAAGAAGCCTCCCAATCGCATCGACGGCAAGGCCGTAAGCACCTTCCATCCCCCTGAACGAATCATGCATCTTTTCGCCGCCGTCGATGGATACGCCCACATAGCCCACCTTGAGCCTCGCTATCTCGCGAGCGAGCCGTCCGTCTATAAGCGTTCCGTTCGTCGAGAATGTGACCCCCATCCCCCTTGAGCGCGCGCGAGAGGCGATATCCATCACATCAGGCCGCATGAAAGGCTCGCCTCCCGAAAGGAGAAGGACGGGAACGCCATAGTCAGCCAGCGAATCGACGAGCCCCAAAGCCTCGGAGCGGGAAAGCTCGTCTTCGGCGGGGCGCCCCTTGAGCGCCGAAGCGTAGCAGTGTACGCACGAGAGGTTGCACGCGCGCGTCACGTTCCAGACGACGACCGGCTTCGAATGGACGCCTTGACGGGCATACCGGAGCCTGTCCCCGGAAGCGGCGGCGCCTAGATAGAGCCTGGAAATGCCAACCATGCCTTAAGTCCGCCCCCGGCCGCGCCCTAGACGCGCCTGAAGGCGGCAAGGAGCCTCGCGGCGTCGCCCTCGGAATGCGCCGCGCTCACGAAATTGACCTCGAACTGGCTGGGGGCGATGTATACGCCGTTCGAGTATAGAGTATGGAATATGCGCGCGTAGAGGGCCGTATCGCACCCTTTGGCATCATCGAGGCACGAAACGGGCGAAGCGCTCGCGAAAAGGGTGAAAACTCCCCCTTCGCGGGCGACCGTAACGGGAAGGCCTATCTCCCGCGCACGGGAATTGACGCCGTTCTCGATCATCTCCGCAAGTTTCGACATGCGCCAGTACGGCTTTTCGCGGATGAGAATTTCAATCGTCTTCATTCCGGCCGCCACGGCAAGCGGGTTCCCGGAAAGCGTACCCGCCTGGTATACCGGCCCCTCGGGGGCGAGAAGATCCATGTATTTCGCCTTGCCGCCGAACGCCGCAAGGGGAAGGCCGCCGCCTATCACCTTTCCGAGCGTGACGAGATCGGGGTCTATCCCGCCGAAGGCGGAAGTCCATGTCGTAGGCGCGAAACGGAAGCCGTCGATCACCTCGTCGCATATGAGAAGCGCGCCAGATTCGCGCGTCACCTCCCTCAAGGTCTCGAGAAAGCCCTTGCACGGCATCACAAGCCCCATGTTGCCGGCCACGGGCTCGACTATGACGGCCGCTATAGAGTCGCCGCGCGAGGCGAAAAGCGAGCGGACGGCCTCGGAATCGTTGTAGCGGACGACTATCGTGTCGGCCACGGCCCCAGGAGGGACGCCCTTCGACGAGCTTTCGCCCATCGTCAGTATTCCGCTTCCGCTTTTAACGAGCATCGCGTCCGAATGGCCGTGGTAGCATCCGTCGAACTTTACTATGGTGTTCCTGCCCGTAAAGCCGCGGGCAAGCCTTATTGCGCCCATCACCGCCTCGGTGCCGCTTGAAACGGCGCGGACCTTTTCAAGACCTGGGACAAGAGAGGTCAGCCTTTCGGCGAAAGCGACCTCGTCTTCCGTAGCGATTCCGAACGTGGTGCCGCGCGCGGCGCGCGCCGATATGGCCTCTACCACCTCTGCGCGGGCATGGCCGAGGATCATCGCACCCCAGCTGCAGCAGAAATCGACGAGTTTACGGCCATCCGACGCCGTGACGCTCGAGCCGAGCCCCTCCTTGACGAAAAGAGGCGTCCCCTTGACGCCCGTGAAGGCCCTTACCGGCGAATTGACCCCGCCGGGAATGACTTTCTCAGCCCTTGAATAAAGCTCGCCGTCGGTCATCGCCTCACCTGTACTCGATCTTTGCGGACGATCTCAGCTCGGCAACGAAAGCGTCGATTGCGCGGCCCCTCATGGTGTGCCTGAGAAGATCCCTTATCGTATCGGCGACATCGACTATCGTCTTGCCGCCGTCCTTTGCGAAACTCTCGCGGTGGGCCTCGTAGTACGCCGCGACATCCTCCTCGGTTGGTTCGTCGACCCCGGTGCAGGCCTGCGAGACGAGCCTGTCGACCCGGCAGCTCCTTTCAAGGTCCTTCCTGAGGTGAGATTCGTCCATCTTCTGGGCGGCCAGAGCCTTCTCGAAGCTTTCGCGGCCGCCTATCTCCTTGACGATCTTCTCTATCTGGGCGTCGACCTCGGCGTCGGAGACCGGAATCTCAAGCTGGGCGGCCCTGTCGAGAAGGAGCCTGAAGCCGATGGCCTGCTCCTGCGCACGCTCCAGGAGCTTTTCAAGGTTGGCCTTTATCTCGTCCGCACCCACACCGTGGCTTGCGTAGAACTTCACGAGCCTGTCCAGCTCGAACTGGACCGCCTCACGCGGAATCGGAACGCCGTTTACGTATGCCTGCTTCAAGGTTGGCCCCTTTCAAACGAAAAGCCTCAACGCCATCGGCATTGAGACTCTCAAAATTGGTAGCGGGGGCTGGATTTGAACCAACGACCTTCAGGTTATGAGCCTGACGAGCTACCAGGCTGCTCCACCCCGCAATCTGGTGTCTTCAATGGCGCGCCCAGCAGGAGTCGGACCTGCAACCCTCAGATTCGTAGTCTGATACTCTATCCAGTTGAGCTATGGGCGCAATCGAAAACGGCGAATATTATACCAAATCCCGCACCCTAAATCAAGCCGTTATTTCAAAAATTTTAGGCCGGTAGGCGTTGAGGGTTGCGGAGGCGATAGATTCACCGTCAAGCGATATGGTGCAGGAGAAGGCCGATGTCGTATCGTCGCCGAACTCGCGCTTCGCCTTTACGGTGTATCTCCTCCCGGGCTCGAAGCGCTCAAGCCCGAGATCGAGCCGCCTCGTGCCGAGCAGAAACCCGATCCTGGGGGGCTCGCCCGGGCTTCGCGCCATATCGGCCGCGCCTGTCAACGCCGCGCACGCCTGAGCCATGAATTCGATGGCCGCCCAGCCCGGCACCCCTTTCCCGTCCCAGAGGATATGGTCCTTCGATACCGTGAACGAAACAATTACCGATTCATCCGCAAGATCGACTGACTCCACCCTGTCAAGGAATGACATCGCCCCCCTATGCGGCACAAGACGGGAAATACCGGGGACAGTCCCCACGTTTTTGGGGACAGTCCCCGAAAAAACGACGCTTGCGTTCGAACCGCCGAAGGCGAAAGAGTTCGAGATGGCCGCCCTGGCCTTTCCGGATTCGATCTTGAGAAGGCATATCGCCGCCTCGACCGCGCCCGCCGCGCCAAGGCAGTGACCCGTAAGATCCTTGGTGCTTTCGGCCTTGCGCAAAGCCCCGCTTCCCGGATGACCGGCCGGCGAGCCGAAGACTCCTTCCTTAAATGGTCCAAAGACCGTCTTGAAGGCCTTCATCTCCATATCGTCGTTCGCGACGGTGCCCGTGCCGTGGAAATTGACGTAATCGATATCATCCGGCTTGAGGCCCGCATCCTCGAGGGCAAGCCTCATCGCATCGGCCGCGCCTCGCCCCGACGGATCGGGTGCAGTCGGGTGGTACGCATCGCTCGTCTCGCCCGCGCTAAGGAAATTGAGCGCGCCCTCGCCCTTCTCAAGTACGAAAAGCGCCACCCCCTCGCCCAGGTTTATCCCGTCGCGATCCGGCGCGAAAGGCCGCGTCTCGCCCTGCGAAAGTGCGCCCAGCGCGCTAAAGCCGTTCATCGCGAAGCGGCATCTTGAATCTACGCCGCCTACGATGGCCGCATCGGCGAAGCCGGCCTCGACAAGCCTTCTCGCGCTTGCAAACGCCTTCGCGCCTGAGCTGCATGCTGTCGAAATGGCGAATGACGGCCCCTCGATTCCAAGCTCCCTCTTGAGCCAGTCGGCGGGAGTCCCGAGCTCGATCATCGAAAAATCGAACCCTTCCGGCCTTGTTCCGGAGGAAAGCCACCCCTCAATGCATTTCTGCGCCTCGTCGATCCCGGTCGTGCTGTCTCCAAGAACGACGGCGACGCGCCTGGCGCCATACTTCTCGACAAGCCCCTTCGCCGCTTCGCCGAAGCCGTCTGACATGAGCGCGTGCTTCAAGAGGCGGCACGACCTGAAGTCGAACTCCTTTTCGCCGATTGCGGGAAGCTCCCCCGGGACCATCCCGAACCTGATGGTCCGCCCCTTGATGTCGCCATCGAGCTCAGTCATCCCGATCGCGCAACGCTTTTCAAGATTCGCGGCAACCTCGGCTTTGTCGCGCCCGAGAGCGCAGGCGACAGTGAAAGCGGATATCTTCATCCCTCTGCACCTCCGCGGGCGAATTTTGGGTTCGAGCCAGCTATCACTATCGCAACCTCGCCCTTGACCTCCTTGCCGGCAAACTCGGCCGAGAGGTCCTTCAAGTATCCGCGCGAGACCCGCTCGTGCATCTTGGTAAGCTCGATGCATACGGCGGCCTCGCGGTCGCCAAGGACATCATATGCGGCCTGAAGCGTAGCCCCGACGCGGTACGGGCTTTCGTAGAGGATAAGCGTATGCTCCTTGTCGGCATCCTCGCGGAACCAGTTCCTGAGAGCGCCAGGTCCGCGCGGCGGGAACCCCCTAAAGGTGAAGCTCGATGTGGAAAGCCCGCTCATGAGAAGCGCGACCTCCACTGCACTAGCCCCGGGGATGACCTCGTACGCTATCCCCTCCTTCGCGCAGCGCCTTACGAGCCTATATCCGGGATCGGATATGGCTGGATAGCCGCCGTCGCTCACGAGCGCAACGGCCTTGCCGGCATTCAAGGCGGCGACAACCACGTCCCCCGTCCTCTCCTCGTTCCCCTGCCTGTACGAAACCATCTCGGGGCGCGGTATCTGGAAATGCGAGAGAAGCTGCCATGTCCTGCGCGTATCTTCGCACGCTATCATGTCGGCCGACCTGAGCGCGGCCAAGGCCCTTTCACTCATGTCGCCGAGATTCCCTATAGGGGTGGCAACTACGCTAAGCATCCTTTCCCCCTCCCTTTCCGTAGAACACCTTCCAGAGGAAGAGCCCCCTGCCAGTCGCCGTAGGGACACGCGCCGTCCTCGGGGGATGTTTTTCAAGAAGTTCGGTGACCGCCTCGGGCTTTTCGTCCCCGAGGCCCACCCTTACAAGGAAACCGACCATGGACCTCACCTGCTTGTAGAGGAAGCCGTCCCCCCTGACGATGAAAGTTATCCTTGGGCCGCTCTTCCTCACCTCGAACGAGCGTATCGTCCTCACTGTCGAGGCGATCGGCCTTCCTGGAAGGGCCGCGAACGAAACCATGTCGTGCGTGCCGACGAAACGCCCGGCCGCATCGCGCATCGCGCCTACATCGAGCGGCCTATGGTGCCAGCCCCAGAACGGCGCAAGATGCGGCGGCAGGATGGGGGCGTTGTAGAGGAAGTACCTGTACTCCTTGCCTTTGGCCTCGTACTGCGGGTTGAAGTCAGCGCGCGCGCGGGACACCTTCATTATCCTGACCGACAGGGGAAGCCTTGTGTTCATCCCGCGCCTTAGACCGTCCAACGGGATCCTGCACGGAAGGTCGAAAGCGACGACCATCCCTTTCGCATGGACGCCCGCATCTGTCCTGCTGCAGCCGTTGACCCTTACTGGCGCCATCTCCTTGCCGAGGTTGCGAAGAGCCGGACCTGCAATCTCGCCCAGGACGCGCTCAAGCTCGCCCTGCACGGTGACGCCATTCTGCTGGAGCTGGTATCCGCTGAAGTTCGTGCCGTCGAACGCGACGACGGCCCTGTACCTGAATGCCACTACCTGCTCTCCATCTTGGCGAGAAGCTTCTTCATGTCCTCGACGCGGCTCTTGGCGGCGACTAGAATCCCTTGCGCCGTGGAAACGACCACGACATCCTTTAGCCCCATCGCCGCGATCTTCGGCCCGCCGCTCTCTATTGCGACGATCCCCTCGCAATCGAGCTCCGTGGCCTCGCCCTTCATGACATTCCCGTTCTCATCCGAAGGAAGGTGCTTCCCGGCCGCTGCCCACGTGCCGACATCGTCCCAGCCGAAATCGCCGGCTCCGACGATTATCCCGCCAAAGCGCTCCATCACGGCATAGTCGATCGAAATCCGCCTCAAGGCCGGATATTCCCTTTCAAGCGCTTCGTCAATATCCTCGCACGATTCGAGAAGGGATTCGAGCCTTGCGAGCGGCGGCTCGAGCTTCAAGGCCTCCTTCATCGTCGATACGCGCCAGACGAACATGCCGGCGTTCCAGACGTATCCGCCGTTTTCAAGGTAGAGCGCGGCCTTTTCCGCGTTGGGCTTCTCGACGAACCTTTTCGCCTTCCTGAATATGGTCGACGTCCCGAGATCGAGGACTTCCCCGGCCTCGATGTACCCGAAACCGGTGGCCGGATACGTGGGTTTCACCCCCATCGTGACGATGGAATCAGTCCTCGAAGCGGCAATGGCCGAATCGGAAAGGACCTCTCTAAAGGCGGGAACGTCCTTCATCAGCTGATCTGCGGTAAGTATCGCGACAACGGCCCCGTCGCCGCCGCGCCTTGCGGCCATTGCGCATGCCACCGCGACGGCCGCACCGGTATCGCGCCTCATTGGCTCGCCAGCGATGTTGCCCTCGGGCAATTCGGGAAGCTCCGATCTCGTAGCCTCCACGAGCGCCGCCGCCGTCACTACGATTATGCGCTGAGGCGGAACGAGCCCGGAAAGCCTGTCCACCGCCTGTCTTATGAGCGAGCGGCCGCCAAAGACGTCAAGGAACTGCTTCGGGCGCTCTGGGGTGGAAAGAGGCCAGAACCTCTCGCCGCTTCCGCCCGCTAGAATGGCTGCATAGAAATCCATTTCACATCCCTTCCGGGGCGCATCACTCAAACTGGTGGTAGAAGAGGACCCTTGTTCTGTGCGGTACGCGATTGAGGCCCGAGCCTGGCGTAGTGCCTGGCGGCGGAAGAGGATCGCGCCAGACGAGCGCCACCGCCCTCGCCCCGAGCTGGCTCGGCGTCGCCGATTCGCCAGCGCCTCCGAGCGCCGCCGACTCCGCTCTCAGGAACACAAGGAAGAGCTGCTGCCTGTTGCCGAAGCAGTTGCGCCAGAAGCTGTAGAGATACTTGCGGTCGGCGCCGGTGATCGTGCAGCTTTTAAGGGGGACTCCCAGAAGCTCGTTCTCGCCGTCGCTATCAAACGCCTCGGCCCACATGTCGTCGTATACCTCGGTCCAGTCGCCAGACGATCCGGACTTGAACTTCTCGCGCATCTTCTGGCATATCTTCACGATCTCGTCCCTTGTGATCTTTGAGGACGTGCCATTGTCATTGAAAGCGCAGTTCCAGCCTTCGGAAAGCTTCATTTCCGATTCGGTGAGCATGTTGGTGCAGGCCGCCCACCAGTCGTAGGGCGTGTTGGCGACGGCCGCCGCCATGATGAGATCCGAATCGGTGTACGGATTCACCTTCGCGCCGCCGCCATCGTCGTCGGCTACGCCCCTGTCGAAGAGCTCGTCGGACGTCGCTGAACCGGAATCGAAGAGGCGGTAGCTCTTCCAGGCGAACTTGTGGTGGGCCGTCTGGGTGTAGGCCGTACGGCTTTCAAGCGTGCCGGTGACGCTCGAATACGTGTTGAAGCTTCCCGATTCGCCGCCCGTTATGACGCGGGGAAGGAACGCAAGCTCGCCCATCGACTGGAGCCATTCGCTGTCGCTCGTGTTCATGAACACGTCCGTGTCGCGCCCGTCCTGGCCGAGGAAATTGTCATAGCTCGCGAAAAGCGACTGTTTCGAGATCGTGCCGTTCGGGGAAAGGGTGTACCAGTCCTCGGGGGCCCAGTTGTAGCGCGGATCGCAGCAGGCGAGACCGAGCCTCAAGTCCTTCGTCTTAGCGCGGACGACCTCGATCTTGTCTTCACCCGAGCCGGCGCCCGTGATCTTCGACTTGTACTCCGCGCTCCACTTGGACATGTCGTACGCGAGAAGCCCCTCCTGCCCTTCTGCGGAGATGTTGAAGTCCATAAGCGGCGCGCCGCTTCCGGTCTTGTCGGTATTGTCGAGGCACCACGTGCTCTCCTGCCCGAGGTACGTCTTGTCGTCAAGCGCGCCTGCGGGGACGAGATCCACCGTATTGTTGCTCGAATCCGTCACGCGAAGCCAGATGGCAAGATGAACCGAATACTCCTTCGTGGCCGGGGTGAGATCGTTCTCGCCGTCCTTAGTGAATGGCCAGAACGTCGTGTTGCCGTTGTCGATCGCGAAGTCCGTCCTGTTCCATGTGCCGCCGCCGCCCGGGTTGGACTTGTACTCGGCGTTGTACTTCACCCCGATCGCGTTGTCGAGAGTAAGCGCAAAAGAAAGGTTCACCTTCTGCGTGGCGCGAAGCGTATCCTCGCCGGACTCGGGATCGACGGGGATGGATATGTTCTGCGCCGTTCCGGCTAGCGTCACGGCACCCCTATCCTTCACCGAAGAGGCCGATGCGCTCTTTCCGAGGTTCCAGTAGCCCTTGTCGGCGACGCGCAGCTTGCTCTGGTCGCTCTGCCTCAGTGTGACGTCCTTGGGGGCGAGGTAGAGCCTTGCCATCGGCTGGATCCTGAACGTTGCGTTGCCGCCGTGGTCGTGCTTGAACGGGAAGATCACGAACGGCTCGATCTCGGCGTTTATGTTGTTGATGACGATCGAACCTTTGGACCTTACGCTTCTGAAGGTCTGCGCGCCCTGCGGCAGGGGAAGCTCGAGCTGGCCGTTCTTGAGGTCGTTCTCTATCTCGATCGAGACGGCGCCCTGCTCGACGTCTATGTTGAGGCCGGCCACCATGGGAATCCTCTCGACGCTCGGTATCGCAAGCGAAAGCGGGATGTAGTCCTCGTCGAGGTAGTCGTAGAGAAGGCCCCATCCCATTTCGGGGATGAACTGGAAGTTGCCGTCGTTCAAAGCGTCGAAGAAGTCCTTCTGGATGTTGCTGTAGCTCAAGAGCTCATCCCTGAAGACGGTCATCGAGTACCTCTTGAACGGCTGGTACTTTCCGGATTCGTCGTTGAGGTTCGGCCTTTCTCCGCTGGAGGAGCTTGAAGACTGCTTTGACCCGGATGCGGTCGATGCCGTATTCGTCCCCGGGAACCAGCTGTCGGTGACGAAGAGCTGGTTCGCGACGGTGTTCGTTCCGCCCACGCGCCCGTAGAAGCTTGCCGCCGGGCTTGAGCCGCTTGCAAGCGCCCAGAAAGGCGAGAGCATCCCCTTGTCGTTCCCCTCGAGCGCGAGATGGACGTCAAGAAGGCTCGTATAGGGGACATCCCCCTCCGAGACGGGATTCTCGACGAAATCGGCGAGCTTCTCAGCGCGGGTCTCGGCATCCGTTCCGGCGAACGAGGAAGTCGAGGTGCTGAAAAGGTGCGCGTACGATATCCGCCCTTCGGGGGCGCTTGAGCGCCTTGCGTCCGGGACGCCTCTATTGATGTCGAAGAAATCGCTGACGTTCAAGGCTACGTAGGCATACCTGCCCGCATCGTAGTTGAAGTCCTTCCACTTGGCGGACCACGTTCTGCGGCTCAGGAAGCGCGCGTCGTTGACGAGCGGCGCAGGGATGTACCCGAGAGCCTCGAGCGTCAGGACGCTCACCGTATCCTCGATGCCGGCGATGCGGCCCGTGGTGCCCGAGCCATCCTTCACCCTTGCGGGATCCGGCGGGAAGAAGACGCGTGCGCGCCAATAGTCGTAATGTCCGGTGAAGGCGGTGTCTGTCGAAAGAGCCGTATCGACCTCTGCTGAGCCGCCAGACGAGGACGACGACTGCGACGAACCCGATGAGAGGGAGTCGTTTACCGTGGGGCTTGCGCCCGAGCCGGACTTGACGACGCCCGGATACGGGTCATCCTGTATGGCGTAGTCGAGCTCGGATATGACCTCGGCGAGCGCGGCCTTGGCGAGATGCCTTGAACCGACGGCGCGCTTCAAGGCGGAGCTCGGCATGCGCTCGGAGCGCATCCAGAGCGAGAACGCCACGGCGCTCACGACCATGAAGCTCAGAAACCCGAGCACTATAAGAAGCGCGCTTCCGCGCCTGTCCTTAAAGCAGTCTGACATCAGTCGGCCTCCCCCGCACGGCGGCGCCAGAAGTTGGGCACGGCTACGCCGGTCGTTTTGGTTGCGTTGAGCATGGCGTTGTCGGCGACATCCATCGTCCCCTGGCGCACCGTCACCATGTAGGGCTTGCCCCATGGATCGACGATGTGCTCGCCCTTGAACGTGGCGTTGTAGAGGACGGGGATCTTGTTTCCGCTTGCATCCGTCTCGCCGCCTCCGGTGATGAAGCCGAGGTTCGATCTGGTGGCGTCCTGCCAGCTCTCCATCACATGGCCCGAGAGGTCGTGCGTGGACGCGTAGTTCTCGTACATCAGTATCGCGTGCGTCATTTCGCGCGCGGCGACCGTGGCCGCCGTGACCTTCGCCCTTTCGCGGGCTCCGGAGACGCTTGAGGTGATGGCCCCTGCGAGAATCATGATCATCCCGAGAACGACCATAAGCTCAATGAGGGTGAATCCCCTCTTCCCGATAAGGTCTTTTCTCGTCATTGCTTCTTCTCCGGGAGTGTTGTTATGTCGTCGCTCGTGTCCCAGAGGCCGTCCGGGCCGGCTGATTTGACGCCAACCTTGTATGTGGACGCGCCGCCGCCGGACGACGCCGAGCCGGTGACGGAGACGTTGGCCGCGGCAGGGTGCGTCCAGACGTTCGCCGGAAGCGTTATCGGCTTCTCGTCCGAAAGGTTGCCGACGGATCTCTTCCTCAAAGTCGAGGAGGTGGGGCTCCACGCGCCTGTCACGTAGTAGCCGGTGGCCGTCTCCTGCCCGTCGCGCTTGAGCCTGGGCAGGGCGTTCTCGGCCTGGTGCTGGAGCTTGGACATCCCGATGCGCCTCGAATCGAGGTCTGCAACGGAAGCCTTGCCCGTGCGCCATGCCATGGAGCTTGAGTTGAAGACCATCGTGAGAATCGTGATGAGGATTCCCATCAGGAGGCTCGCGACGAGCATCTCTATAAGAGTGAAACCCTTCTTCATTTCGCAGGATCCCCCTGGAAGCGGACTTCCGTATAGTATACCGGCGCAGCCAGAAGCTGCCCTGGACGATTGACTACGCGCATGCAAAGAAGTATGCGCTGGAGATCAGGCTCCTTCGCGTGGGTCGAGGGGTTGTATCTCGTACCGTAGCTCGCAACGAGCGCGTACCTGAGGCCGTCCTTCTCTCCTGGTGCCGAGAAGGAGTCGTACTCGCTTGAGCCGGATGTGCATTTCGAATACAGATCCTGAGCCACGTCGCTCGCGAGGTTGGTCATGTTGCGCTTGGGGCGCTCGAAGCGGTCCGGAAGGTCGAAATACGCGCGCCATCCGCCTGCCGGATT
Organism: Kiritimatiellia bacterium; assembly: GCA_045636065.1. Classification (GTDB taxonomy): domain Bacteria; phylum Verrucomicrobiota; class Kiritimatiellia; order RFP12; family UBA1067; genus RGIG5050. Next base: position 51,931 of record JAZTWW010000049.1, read on the forward strand.
GGAATAGGCGTCGCTTGCGGACGTGGAGCAGAGCTCCTTCCATACGCTCCAGGCGACGTTCGTCGAGGAGAGGGCCGCCGCCACCGGATTGAGGACGCTGTCGGCGAGCGCGGCGCCGGCCACGTCCTCGATCGACTGCTCGTTCTCGCGGAATCCGAGCGGATAGAGCGCCACCATCGTGAGGATGCCTCCCGCCATGATGAACACGGCGAGGTTCACCTCCATCAGCGTAAATGCGCTTTTCAAACGTGAAAATGACATTTCTTGGCCTCGCTAGTTGCTGTTGTTTTCGCTGTCGGCTTCGCTCGTCCTGCCGACCGTGCGGACCTGCCCGCCGGATGTGAGCGCCGAGATCGTCCTTGCCTGAGGCGTTGAATCGTCTCCGGGAAGGAAAAAGAGGTCTGACTCGCCCTTTACCTCCTTGCCAGGCTCCGTGGGGGCGCTTGAGCCGAAGAAGTAGCCGTTCGGGAGCGTGGTGGTGGCGATCTCGAAGGCGTATGCGTCGCCCGTCTTCCAGCTTGCGCCGCCTTTGTCGATAAAGCCGAACTGCTCATCCTCGACAGTTGCGCCAAGCCCGATCATCTCCTCGGTGACGCCTGTGGGGACCTCCTCGACGTATGTGCTCACCTTCCCCGGGGTGACGCCGTTCGAGTCGAACTTGTAGAGGCGCATCGTCGATGTCGAGCCGGAGACGGCGTTCGTGGGGTAGCTCCGCCCGAGATCCGCAAACTCGTCGAAGAGATGCCCGTCGGAGACGCGGGAGAATCTCCCGGCCATCCTGATCGCGACGGCCCTCGCCTGGATCACGTCGGCGGAATCGTCGCCTCCATTGCGGAGCTTCATGTTGTAGAATATGACGGCCGTGGGCATGTGGTCCGCCGTGGCGCGCTGCTGCGCAACGCGTATGAGGCTTCTCACGTCCGTCAAGGCGCCCCTGTCGGCCATGCCCCTTGAGGCGGCGAAGTAGCCCGAGACGGCAACCGTGGAGAGCATCCCCATGATGCCCACGGTGACGAGAAGCTCTACGAGTGTGAAGCCCTTTTTCATTTCTTGACGCTCACCTTGTCGGTATCGTAGTTGTAGACGATCGTGAAGCGGCGGAACCGCCCCTCCTCCTTGCCGGCGTAGCCAAAGCACATCTCATCGATCCCCATGGGCTGGTTGTGGTCGCCGCCCCTGTAGGCCGTGTCGAAGTCCATGCCGTAGGAGCAGTTCCTGTTCCCGCAGTAGTCGGACTTGGACTTGTCGGTGTGGTTGTCGTTGCAGGCCTTGGCGCCCTTGCGCGCGACGACGAGCACGGAGGGCTCCACGAGCTGGCTGCCGCCCGAGTCCTCTACGCTCATCTTTACGATCTCGCGGAAGACGGGATCGGCCTCCTCGCCGGTAAGCTCCATCGTGGAGCCGGAGGAGGTGTTGGAGTCGGCTGCGGATTCGATCGCCGCCGGCCACTTGCCCTTCTGCGTGTGGTACATCTGGATCGCGTTCTCGAGGGCGACGCGGATCGCCTCGCCCTTCGTTTCGCGGGCGGACTTGATGGCACCGCTTGCCGCAAAGGTGACGATCGTCATGAGGATTGAAAGAATGCCCACCACAATCATCAATTCGACTATCGTAAATCCCTTTTTCATCTTCTTCTCCCTCTTAAGAATGCTTTCCAGGGTATCCACCCCGCCGCGCCTGCCTGTTCACTACAACCTGAAACCTGTTACTTGACAACCTGTCCTGCCTGCCAGCTGTAGACGTCGTCGCACCTGCCGACCTCCGTCCACGGCTGCACGACGCCGTCCTTGCCGCAGCTCCATACGCACACCTTAGCGCGCACCTTCACGCTGCCGATCCCTTCGGCGTTGATCTCCACGATACCGTCGTCGTCATCGTCGATCGCGTACCAGAGGATGTGGTCCTTGACTGTGCCGCCAGCGGGATCCGCCTTCATGGAAGAATCGGAGGAGCCGCTTTTCGTGCTGCGCTTTTTAAGGGCGTTCTCTCCCCAGTGGTCGACTATGCCGCAGCGGTCGCTGCCCGTCAAGGTGATGGTGCCGTTCTCATAGTCGTTCTTGTCGTAGGCTAGCGACATGAGGTTGTGCTTTACGAAAGGCCTGCAGGCCTTCTCGTCGAGCTGGCCGTTGTTGTTCTCCTGGAGGGACTTGGGCCACATGCCGCCGGCCTTCTGGAGGACGATGTTGAGCGCCGTCGCCGTTTCGCTCACGAGGTTCTGCACCTTCGCCGTCTCGGCCGAATCCTTCGCCCCTCCCATGCTTACCGCAAAGACGCCCATAAGGACGGCGAGAATGCCGATTACGACCATAAGTTCAATGAGCGTGAAACCTTTTTTCATTTCATTCCCCTTTCAAATCAGTTCGAGAGATGCTTTACGTCGTCCGCAATCCACTTGAGGGCGACCTCCTTTTCGGACGGAGTGAGAGTATCCAGGTCGATCCACGGAGGGAACGTCTTTCCGTCGGGGCCGGAGCTCCAGATTATGTAGCTCTGGTACGGCGGCGGAGAGTAGTAGTAGAAGTCGTTGCCCCATCCGTCGTGTACCGTCACCACCTTGAGGACGTACGGATTCGCGTGCCCGCCCGAGGAGTACACGTCAGGATACGGCTGGGGATAGAGCGACGCCTCGCCGCTTGAGGTGTTGACGCCGTAGAACTTGCCGCCGCCGCATACGATCCCCTCCAGGTTCGGCATCCACCTTGCGGTGACGCGCTGGCTGGGCTGGTTCGATATGACGTAGGACTGCGATCCCTTGCCGCTGTCGCCCCAGAGCTGCATGACCTCGCTCCACGAGTAGTCGTCGCCGTTGTCGAGGCTCTTGAGCTTGCGGTTGTTGGCCGTCCACTGCGCGAAGCCGCCCTCGTAGAAGTCCTGGTCCGCGTTCATCATGAAGAGATAGCGCGGCAGAAGGAACGACATGAGCCCGAACTGGAACATCTGGACCTTGCGCCAGTCCGACTCGCCCTTGAGCGCGCCGAACTGCCCGGCGTTCTCGCATCCGTCGAAGTTGTAGATCGTGGGATCCGCATCGAGGGCCTTGCTGTAGTCTTCGTACTTGTCGCTTCCGCTCTGGGCGCGCTTCTTGCACGTTTCCGCAACCGCCTTCACGAACGAGGATTCGCTCTGAGGATACGGGAACTGCGCCGCCAGGGGCTGCGCACGGCAGGCGAGCCTTACGCGCCTCCAGCAATCGGAGTTGTCGGTTATGGGCGAGTTGTCGATGTCGTCAAGGCTCTGCACGCCGAACGTCTCGGGCTTGAGCGAAATGTCCTGCACGCCGTGGAGCGGCACGGGAGGATAGCTCCCGTACGCCGCGTAGTAGCCCGAAAGGGCGTTCTCGATCTTCTGCATCCTGAGAACGGTCTTGTTCTTCTTCGTCGCGTCGTCGCCGACGCCGGCGAGGCGGAAGGTCATCGACATCAACGTGACGATGACCGCAACCGTTATCAGAAGCTCAAGGAGTGTAAATCCCTTTTTCACCTTGTCGTCTCCTCAAATGCACGCCCTCATCAGCCGCCCGCTCCGGAGACGTTGCTGATGATCTTGACCATAGGCATGAACATGGCGATGACGATCGTGCCGACGACTGCGGCGAGGAAGATGATGAGCGCAGGCTCGATGGCGGCGGTAAGGCCGCTCACGGCGTTGTCGACCTCGTCGTCGTACGTGTTGGCGACGCGGGTGAGCATGTCCGCCAGCGCGCCCGTCTCCTCACCGACCTGCACCATCGAAACGACCATGGGCGGGAAGACGCCGCACGCGGCGAGGGGATCGGTCATCGACTCGCCTTCCTTGACGGCGTCGTGGACGCTCTGGATGGCGTTGCGGATGACGAGGTTTCCGGTCGTGTCGCGCACGATGGAGAGAGCCTGGAGGATCGGAACGCCCGATCCGAGAAGCGTACCCAGAGTGCGCGTCACCTGCGAGACGGCAGAGCGCTGCACGAGCGTACCCGTAACGGGCATCTTAAGGCGCATATGGTCCAGCATCAGCGCGCCCTTCTTCGTCTTTCCTATCATCTTGTAGAGGACCACGAAGGCGACGAAGCCGATCGCGATCTGCCCGCCGTTGTGCTGGACGAATTCGGATGCGTCCATGACGAACTGCGTCACAGGCGGCAGCTCCTCTCCGCCGAGGATGTCGTTGAACACCTGCTGGAACTTCGGGATGACCGTCACGAGCAGGAAGGCCGTGATGCCGACCGCGGCCGTCAGAACGACCATCGGGTAGATCATCGCGCCCTTGACCTTGTTCTTGATCTTCTCGGCCTTTTCGGCGAACTCGGCAAGCCTTGCGAGAACGACTTCGAGAACGCCGCCCGCCTCGCCGGCCTTGACCATGTTCACGTAGAGGTTGTTGAAGATCTTGGGATAGCCTGTCAGGGCCTCGGAGAACGTGCCGCCTCCCGAGATCGACTCGCTTATGCCCTCAAGGCAGTCCTGCAGGGCCGGCACGCGGTTCTGCTTCTTGACGACCTCGATGCATCGCATGAGAGGAAGGCCTGCGTTGACGAGCGTCGCAAGCTGGCGCGTGAAGGCCGTAAGGTCCTTCGTCTTCACCTTGCCGCGCATGAAGCTCGGAAGCTTGATGTTGAAGTTGAGGCCGCCCTTCTTCTTGCCGCCGCCAGCCGGGGCGGGTGCGCCGCCCTTCTTCTTCGCGGGGGCAGGCTGCGATGAGCCTTTGACCTCACCTATGGCCGTGGGCATCAACCCGCCGGCGCGGATTGCGGCTATCGCCTGGGAGCGGTCCGCCGCATCGATCGTTCCGCGCTGCTCCTGACCGGCGCTGTCGCGCGCGATGTACTGAAATTTAGCCATTATGCTCGCCTCGTCTTGTGGCCGCACACCCTCTAATGGACGCTCGGCCGGATTCTGATGTTCAAATTATACCGCAAACCGACCCGCCTTGTCAATACGCAAGGACTTTCGCCAGCGCGGCGACGGATGCGCGCGTCTCGGCGGAAAGCGCTCCCTTGAGCGTCACGACAGGCTCCGCGAAGGTGATCTCCTTGGACTTCTCGAACATCCCCTTGATGATTCTCGCCGCCTGCGGCGCCCACGATCCGTTCTCCACTATCGCGACGGTGCGCTTCTGGTAGAGGCGCTCGACGAGCGCGAGGACGAACTCCTCCATCTTCGGGAAGACGCCCGCGTTGTACGTGGTGGTGGCGAGAACGAGCTTCCCGTAGCGGAACGCATCCTCAACCGCCTCGTGGAAATCCTCGCGCGCGAGATCGGCCATCGACACCTTCGGGCAGCCCGCCTTGACGAGCTCGTCCTTCAAAAGCTCCGCGGCCTCCTTCGTGTGGCCGTAGACGCTCGTGTAGGCGATGAAGACGCCTTCCGTCTCGACTCCGTACGACGACCACACGCCGTACTTCGCGAGCGCGTTTGCGAGGTCCCCGCCTTTGAGGACGTATCCGTGCAGAGGGCAGACAGTCTCGATTGCGAGCGCCGCGGCCTTCTTGAGAACGGCCTGCACCTGCATGCCGTACTTGCCGACGATGCCAAAGTAGTACCTGCGCGCCTCGCAGTCCCATCCCTCGTCGTCCTCGACGTCGTTAGCGCCGAACTTGCCGAACCCGTCGGCGGAGAAGAGCGTGCGGCTCTTGGCGTCGTAGGTCATCACCACCTCGGGCCAGTGCACCATCGGGGCGGCGATGAACGAGAGGACGCGCCCTGCTCCAAGGTCGAGCGTCTTCCCTTCGCCAACGACAACGCGCCTCCCGGCGAAATCGGTGCCGAAGAACTGCGCCATCATCTTGAACGCCTGGACGCTCGAGACGATCTGCGCGTTGGGGTACGCCTGGGCGAACGCGGCGATGCCAGAGGAGTGGTCGGGCTCCATGTGCTGGACGATAAGGTAGTCCGGCTCGACGGACGCGGCCTTGATGTTATCGAGCCACACATCGGCGAAGCGGCCGTCCACCGCGTCCATCACCGCAGTCTTCTCGCCCCTTATAAGGTAGCTGTTGTACGCCATACCGTTGGGAACGGCGAACTGCCCTTCAAAGAGATCGATCTTGTGATCGTTGACTCCGACGTACTCGATGCCCTCTGCAACCGTCATGTCGTAGAAATTCATCTCAAAACTCCAGTTCTCTTTCCATCTTTGCGATAAATGCGTCGATCGTCATGCGCTCCTGCTGCATGGAATCGCGCTCGCGCACAGTAAAGGTGCCGTCCTTCACGCCCTCGGGATCGACCGTGATGCACCACGGCGTTCCGATCTCGTCCTGGCGGCGGTAGCGCCTGCCGATCTGGCCGCTTTCGTCCCAGAAGACGTTCACCTTCTTCCTCAGCTTGAGGAATATGTCGCGCGCCATCTTCATCGACGTCTCGTCCTTCTTGACGAGCGGGAATACGGCCACCTTGACGGGGGCCACCTTCGGATGGAACCGGAGGACCGTGCGGACGTCCTCCTTGCCCTTGGCGTCCACAAGCTTCTCCTCCTCGTAGGCCTCGCAGAGAAGAGCGAGCATGAGCCTGTCGACACCGGCGGAGGGCTCTATCACATGGGGGATGTAGCGGCCGTTGAAAAGATCCTCGCAGAAGCTCTTCGCCTCGGCCTCGACCTGCTCCTTCGCCTCGTGCGTCTGGGGCTTCTTGCGCGCCACCCATTCGGCCTGCGTCTTCGCGATGAACGCCGCGCGCGCCGCATCGTCCATCCCCTTCGCCGCCTGCTTGAGCGGATCGTCGAAGACGCTCTGCGGTTCGCCGGAGTGGATCTGGTGCTGCCTCAGGTCGAAGTCGCTTCTGGCGGCGATGCCCTCAAGCTCCTGCCTGCCGAACGGGAAGTCGTACTCGATGTCGACGCAGGCCCTGGCGTAGTGCGCGAGCTCGTCGGGCTTCTGCCAGTATTCGACGAAACGCTCGGGCGGAAGGCCGACGGCCGTAAGGAAGCGCTTGCGCTGCTCGACCCAGTACTTGTGCCAAACCTCCCAGCCCCAGTCGTCCTGCGGCTCGCCGGCGAGGTCGGGGTTGTCCGCAAGCGTGACGACATGGCCGTGGAGGATCTCGACGGCCTCGTCGGGGCGGATGAAGAACTCTAGCTCCATCTGCTCGAACTCGCGGCTCCTGAAGGTGTAGTTCCTCGGAGTCACCTCGTTGCGGAAGCTCTTGCCCATCTGCGCTATGCCGAAGGGAACCTGGAAGCGGCTCGTGGAGACGACGTTCGTGAACTGCGCGAAGATGGCCTGCGCCGTCTCGGGGCGGAGGTACGCGACGTTCGAGGGGTCGTCGATCGGGCCGACGACCGTCTTGAACATGAGATTGAAGGGCTTGGGCTCGGTCATCTCGCCGCCGCAGTACGGGCAGGAGAGCGTCCCTTCCGGGTTGTGCGGCTTGGGCTTATGCTTCTGCTCGGCGAGGATGTCGCCGATCTGGTCGGCGCGCATGAGCTTCTTGCACTCCTTGCACATCGTCATCGGATCCGAGAACGTGTCGAGGTGGCCCGACGCCTTCCAGATCTTCGGGTGCATTATGATCGTCGCATCGAGGCCGGCAACGTCCTCGCGGCCCCTCACGGTGAACTGCCACCAGGCGTCCTTCACGTTGCGCTTGAGTTCGCATCCAAGCGGGCCGTAGTCCCAGAAGCCCGGCATTCCGCCGTATATCTCCGAAGAGTGGTAGATGAATCCGCGCCGCTTGCAGAGCGATGCCAGCGGGTCGAGAGTGGATTTGTTCTCCTCTGCCATTTTGTCCCTGTCCTATTTCTGCTTTGTTGCCTGGATGCGTCCCTGCGCATCGCGGTACGTCGTCTTCCCGTAGCTGTCGGTGGTGGAAGTCCCCGTTATGCGGCCCATGGCGTCGCGGTATGTGGTCTTCCCGTAGCTGTCGGTGGTGGAAGTCCCCGTTATGCGGCCCATGGCATCACGGTATGTGGTCTTCCCGTAGGAGTCGGTTGTGGCAGTTCCCTGCTGGCGGCCCATCGCGTCGCGGTACGTGGTCTTTCCGCGGGAGTCGGTGTCGGCGGTTCCCTGCTTGCGGCCCATTGCGTCGCGGTACGTGGTCTTCCCGCGGGAGTCCGTGTCGGCAGTCCCCTTCTGGCGGCCCATCGCATCGCGGTAGACCTCCTTCGAACCTGCAAACGAGACCGCCGACATGGCGGCAAGCGCAACAACGAGGATGTTATTCATGCCACACTCCTTTCTTACAGGCTTGATATTATACCACCCCCAAGCCCCCAAATCAAGCCGTAAATCGCACTCGGCGGATTTAGGGGGAAGGAGGATCAATGGAGAAAGCGAATTAGGGGAAGGGATACAAGGGATCAAAGGGATCTAAGCGATAAATCCGATGAATGGACTGTGAATGGGCGCGGCACCTCCTCGCTTCCCCGTCTATGCCTCCATCCTCCATCCGAGCGGAGCCAAGGGTGAAGCCGCTCAGTTTAGCCGCATGGGGTGGCAATATGGGGGTGGCAGAGGCGAAATATAGTCCATAGAGCTTGGAGGCCTTTCGCCCCGGCGACGTTTCGCCGAGCCGGTGCGGCACTAACGCATGTAATCAAACTCTCTTGGCGAGGCGAACCGAGCGAGGGCCCGAATTATTCTCTCAAGCTAATAAACTTATGGGCCCGAGCGTTCGCCGGGGCGAGAAAGGCCGGAAAGCCCCGAAGATCATTGCGCAGCCTGCCACCAAAACTGCGCGAGCCCCATGCGCGCTATGAGCGGTTCCCGCCCATTGCGGAGCGCAAACCGATGTATGTCGCCCCGAAGACCCGCCCTTCACCATATTCCGCCACTAGCATCTGGGCGATTACTTTGGGGACAGCCTCTGATAAAATCCTATGAGAATGCAAAATACTGCTCGACCATTTTCTGGCAACGTCTGCCGCCTGCCCTTGAAACGACGCGTTCCACACATGTATCGATTTTCGCAATATCACGCTCTCCATAAAGCCCGACAAGAGAATCAATGTCTTGCGCATCAAGGCTGTCCCATGCCGGTATGTGTACGCTCCTGAGATTCTGCGCCTGATAGCGAATGCTTCCGCCTCGCATCTGTGTCGAAAAGCGCCTCACTTGATCCGTGACAAAGGAGCTTCGCAATATGACGCACAGTGCCTTCATATTCCACGAATTAGATGTTATCCAATACACGTTATGGTGCGGATAATATTCGCCATGTTCATCTAGCGCCACATTGCCGCCCTTCTGGATGTCAGGCAAAAGTATCTTTACGGATTTGAGCGTGCTGTACTTGATTCTGTCAAGTGTCCTATACCATGAGTCAGGATGTTTCCGCGCGCAGTAGCGGGATTTCAGCTTTTCGGCATTATTGTTCAAGTATGCCCTGGCTTTGGGGAACCTGTCCAAATCAAGCATAAGTCTGTCGTCAAAATGATCGTATGGATTAAGCATGTATCTGCTGTTCCATTCGATACATCCATCCCTAATGTCATCTGACGTTACAAGCGGCAGAAGACAAGATTCCTCTATTTCCGCATTTTTCTGGGGATCCAGGTAGATTTCATCGGCCCCTGACGCGACGCCTATGCCGACATGCGTGCCGACGCCAGATTCCTCGATTGTAGGGAATCTGCCGGCAATATCCTCCAGCCGCGCCTTTTCGTCTCTGTCGGTGCTCGCCCAAGGCTCACCATGTCGATACCATTTGTCGAAGCGGCACAAGCATGATTTTGCAACGCCTGTCATGCACATAGACAAAGCATCGCCCTCGATTGACGAAATCTCTCCGGCATATGTCTCTCGCCCGACATGACGATCAATTACGTATATCGCCGGATATGCCGACACTGCGGTCTCAAAAGGCTGCGAATGCTCCATGTTCAAGTAAAGCGCCACATGGAAATCCTCGCCTATCATATGTCTCAGACGCTTCCCGTAGTTGGTTCTGACGAACCTATTGGAGCAGATGAACGAGAGAACGCCGCGTTTCGACAAAAGCGATAGTGACCGCTCGAAAAACGGCACGTAAATGTCGCACCGTTCAGTGAACGTGGCATACCGCGCCTTGTACCATTTTTGCTTATCGGTTGATAGATTGTCAAAGCGTATATATGGCGGATTGCCAATCACCACGTCGAAATGGGCACCTTCAAAATCGTAAAGAAGAAAATCCTCGCAGAAGAACCAGCGATCGACAAGCCTTTCGCAAACATCTTCCGGACAGCCAGCACAGACAAGTTTTGCCTTTACGGACTTGCGGACCAGCGAAATACTTTCACTGGAAATATCGAATGCTGCAAGAAAGCCGTCAAGTGATTCATCGCGCCAGTCGGGCGTCTCGGAAATAAGCGAGTCAACAATTGGCAACACAAACGCACCATCCCCGCAACTTGGCTCAAGAATCCGCAGCCCGCTCCATTTGCTAAAGCCGCCGGCGCGTCTGGTCTCGTGCATCATGTATAAAACGACCTCCGGGCGCGTGAATACGGCGCCTGTCGTTCGATGAGTAGGGACTGAGATGCCGAGTTTCACGATTGTGCAACTAGATGATTGTAGAGCGACGAGAAGAAACGCATGGCACCAACAGCCTCACCTCCATCGCACACCGAAGCTGTCGCCTTGTCAGATACCAGAAGCGCCGTGGCCGTATAATCGCGTTCTAGCACAAGTCGTTCGCAAAGAATCTCGTATCGCCTGAGATAGCTTGTGCCTTCAAACACGGGAAGCGGCGGCAACGGGCTTTTGGCAATATTGACGGCACGATCTGAAGCAGGGGAATTTTCCAAGAAAAACAGATAACCAAGCCAAGGTGCAGGCACGACGCCAAAAACGCGCTCACGGTATGCCGTCCAAAAATCCCGTGACACGCCAAGCACTTCTTCTGAACGGTTGTTGAAATTATTCCCGAAACTGCCGCTTTGAGACTTCAACTCTATCGCCGCGACGAGCTTGCCTTCACGAAGCACTACAATGTCCCAGTTTTTCTGCGGCCGATAATATCCCGGAACTGGAACAGCCCTGTCGAAAAATATCTCAGTTTTTGCGAACCCTGCCATTACGCAAATTTCCTCGATTAGCTTGGCAAAGCCATCGAGATGGCGGCCACCCGTAACTTGGCCTCGCGTTCCAGCATCGGAAGTGCCACGCTTTTTCTGCGCTGACGCCTGCTGTTGCCGCGTTTTCCAGTAAAACTTGGCCGCTTTCTTCAGCTTTTGCTGGAATTCAGTTTCTGTATAAGGAAATGACATGCTGATATTATACCATTTTCCTTTCTGGGACTGCAACTGCAACTTTTCTTAAAAGCTCCGCAATGGGCGCAACGCTCATAATCCGCATGGGGGGCGCGCAGTTTTGGGTGGCAGGGTTCGCAAATGGTTCGGGGCTTTTCGGCCTTTTTCTCGCCCCGGCGATCGCGAGGAAGCATTTTTAGGGGATGTGCCCGAGCCGGGGCAGCTCTCGGGCAACGCTTACGCACATCCAATCCGCCATAATGCTTCTGTAATCGTCGGGGCGAAAAGGCCTCCAAGCCTTATGGGCTATGGGGGAATGATGCGGGCTTAAGGCCGATGTATGGGGGCGCGAAAATGCGCCCTTCACCATATTCCGCCACTAGCATCTGGGCGATTTCATTGGGGACAGCCTCTGATAAAATCACAATTGCGCCGTGATTCTGGATAAAATTTGCAATTTCACCAAAGAGAGACTGACAAGCAGGATTTGATGCCAAAGAGGGCTGTCCCCGATTCTCAAGGGGCTGTCCCCAATTTAGATGGCGGAAAACCGCATTATTTTGGGCTACTTCGGCAAATATCCGCTTCTGGAAGACTGTTGCGGATGGGTTGGCGGTGGTGAAACGGCATTTCCAGGCGGAGACCTCCTCTTCGGTATTGAGCACCCTCCCTTGGGCTGGCGACCATAGGCCCATATCCACATCAAATCCGAGCTCTTCAAACCAGAACACCGCAACAGCCATCCGCCCGGTTCCCACCTTCTTCGTGAGCATTGGGAGATTTGGGGCCGTGGAACCGCCTGAGGATTGGGAGAGACTTGGAACGTCAGATGCGGGCTGCGGCGGTTCTGCGCTTTTCGCCGATGGCCACCAGTGGGGGAGGCCGTTCTGGGCGATGAAGTTGCGCATAAGGGCGCGCGGCTCTTCGATATTGCCGGTAAGCACATGATCCCAGAGGGGAGGCGAATCGACGCCGGCAATATCGGCGAACGGCCTCGTGAACGTCTTTAGAACATGTTTCGGAACGGCCGGCGAAAGGATCACATAGGTGCCAGACTCCTTTACGACCCCTGCGAGAAAACTCGCCATTTTCCCGGAATCCGCATCAATTTCGCTAAATTCAACCGTTTCACTTGGGGACTGTCCCCAATTCCCGCATGGTGCCAGACTCCCTTCTGAGGGAAATGTTGCCAATGTGGAAATGTTGCCAGGTCCAATACCAATGTTGCCAATTGGATATTGTGAACTGGAATTGGCAACACTGGCAACATTGGCAACATTTTCAGATGGAACCGCCGAAATAGCATATGCACCATTCTGGCGCGATACGCACAGATATGGCACTTCGCCAAGCGCGAAATAGGCGTACATCACATTCCGTCCCACATGCGGGATGCTTACTGTCTCAGATAGCATGGCGGATTCCTTAAATTCGATTCCCAGATATTCCTATAATATGCCATGATAATGAAAGCGGCGGGCGGTTGCCCGCCCGCCGCTTTGTGCCGGATTGGATGGGTGGTTACTCGGCGGGATACGCGGGGATCCCGTCCTCATAGGCGCTTACCGCAATCTTGAAGTAGCGCACGCCACTGTCGACCACTGGAGCCTGGAGTGAGGTGGAGCTTGTTTCAGCCTGCACAACATTGCCGCTTTCAACCTTCATGGTTCCATCAGCCGTAGCGCCATAAACAACACCATAGTAAAGGCCAGGAATTGTCTTTACGGTGAATGTCGTATTGGCCGAAGCTACAGCCATTGGAGTTGTCGCAGTGTCAACCTCTGGCTTTACACTTACGCCGTTCACGGATTTACTCTCATCAAGCATAAACTTCACTTTGTATGTACCGTCGCCCATATCGATCAGATACTTTCCTGTAGTATCCTGACCTATCTTCTGGGCATCCACAAAAGCCTGAGTGACATTTGCGCCGTTACTCCCGGATGTCCAAATCTGCACATTATTCAAAGTGCCAATGTTGGATACCGTAATTCCAGTGAAAGTTGTTTCATCGCTTGTCGGAGTCACTTTGATGAGCGTTGCAGAAGATGGAATGGAGATTTCCGAAGTCGTATTGGTAATTACCGCAGTACTTCCATCCATGTAGCCATACGAGACGAGCTTGAGGGCACCAGCGACAGGCGTAACGTTGTAAAGTCCGTTGGCAACGGTCACCTTGGAAACATTAGTCTCCGTCGTAATTGAGCTCGAGGAGAGAATTGTAACTTCGTCGGCATCAAGACCGGTAGCATCAATCGTAAGCGTCTCACCTGCTCCTGTTGGCAGCGTGACCGTGCCAGAAACGGTAAGCGCAGTATCAGCGGCCTTGAAGGTTGCGCCATCGCTGAACGTCAGGTTGCCAGTGAGCGTGCCTGTGCCGCCGAACGTACCAGAAACCGTCGTCGCACCAACCCACGTGCCGGTCAGGTTAACGGAACCGCTAATCGTAGCGGGGATGGTTACATCCTGCGTACCAGACAGCGTGAGCGTACCGCCCGTTCCGCCGACATTGAACTGCGTGATGCGGTTCGAGACGAACTTGCCGCTCCATTCGGTATCCTTCGACTGCGTGACCGTGAGGGTTCTGTCATTCGCACCACCGCTCGTGGCGTTCCAGTCGGAACGGATATTCTTTGAACCAGCCAGATTGCCGATGGTAGTTGTGCCGTTATTGTTCTTCGTGATAATCAGCGAGTCCGCAAGCTCAACCTGAACTGTCAGCGTCGTAGCAGGCATCTTCGCATCATCGCTTGGGAACGTACGCCATCCAGCCGTGGATGAATACTTGATCATACCTGTGCCGGTGACGGTTGAATAATCTGAATAGTCTTCAGCGTTTGCCGTGCTTGTCAGCTCGAGAACGCCGGTGTCGCCAAGCGTCATGTTCGTGCCGCCGCCCCATCTGTCACGGCCAGTTGTTGTGAATGTTCCATCAACTACAATGCCACCGGTCGTCCAAAGGAATCCTGAGTCTTTAAGAATAACATTACCTCCTTCGTCAATGAACAAACCACCGGCAGGGCCATTGTTGAAATTACCAAGGCTGAGAACTTTCCCATTCCCCACAACAACCGAGCTGGCGACAAACTCACGACTTGTAGAGCCAACCACAAAGCGGCTATTGTCTCCACCTGCTGAAAGGTATCCATCAAACTCGGAAAGATCGCCCGTAAGATACACCGTCTTCTTGGCAATGCCTGTAGTTGCCAGATTGTATGTGCCAGATCCAGTCACTTTGCTGGGAACAGTAATAGATACATCAGACGATGTATAATTGCCATCCTGCGTAAACCCACCGGAGCCGATAATCAGCTCGCCGATGTTGTGGGCGTCGTTCCCAAGGGCGAGATATGCCTCGGTTCCATTCATGCAAACTTTAGAGCCCGTGTTGCCATATAACGCAAGTTGAATATTTGCGTTGAAATTATGATTCTTGATTTCCACTGTTCCCGCCCAGTTGGCATTCTTCCACCACGCATCTGCAGTTGGGGAGGGAGCCTTGCCGTCAAACACGACCGTGCCGGAGCCCTTGACGAGCGAAGTCGATGTGGAACCGGTCGTCGCCGCCATGCTTCCCGTTGCGGTAAGCGTGCCATTCACTATGAAGCCGTTGTTCACGCTCCAGGTCTTTCCGCTGGGAATCTCGACCGAAGAGCCGGAGTTCACGACGACGTAGCCACCGCCGCTAACCGTTGCCTGCGTCGGTAGCGACGACCCAAAGACGACAATCTTGTTATTCAACTCGAACGAGCCACTGAAGTTGTCCCATTTCTTTACAAGAAGCAATACGTTCGGCGCCGAATCAGATCCCTTCAACAGACCGCTGCCCTTGAGTTCGCGAAGCTGCGTACGACTGCCATTATTGGAATTGTAACCGTTACCATTGCTGAGCCACAATGCATACTCGCAATCACCATCCAGTTCAAGCGCAGGGGCGACATCCGTAGTGCCAGTATTTATCCAGCCCTTGAGCATACTAACCTTCAACGTCGAACTATTGTTGCCATATTCGTTCATGTCAAAGGATGAACCAACGAGGTTGCTGATGTTCTTGACCCAGACCGTGCCGGACCAGCCAATGGCCGTCCAACCCTTGCCAGTGACAGGGGCGGAACCATTGTACACAACCATGCCTGCGCCGGTGAAGGTGGTGGCGTCGAGGCGATCGGCGTTGACGTTAAGAACGACGTCCTTGGCAACGTCGATGGTGGCGGCGGTGATCTTCTCGCTGCCGGAAAGCGTCAGCGTACCAGAACCAGTCAAGTAAACCGTGCCGGACAGATTCTTTTCTTCATTAACAGCATATTCCGTGGCGCCATCGACAGCAATCTCGAGGTCGTTCTCGCCGACTTCCGGCACATACTCAACGACCTGAATAGCAGCAAAGCATCCGCGGGCGGACGGGGTACCTCCGCCAATACGGTGCGCTACCATAGTAACGGTATCGCCGGTAAGGACGGCGGAGACGAGTGTATTCACGCCTTCCTCAATCGGTTCTGCACTATTAGACGCGCCAGCGTTGCCCCAGGATGTTGTACCTGTCTGCTGAACTCCATTAACATATGTGAAGTTGAAGCCGTTGATGGTATCGTAGCCGAACTGGGCTCCATCCTGATCAGTGGAGTGATAGACGATAACGCGATAATGCTCGTAAGGGATGCCTGTGATTGTAACAGTCGGGGTAGGCCCGCCAGCACTTTCGTCGATATAGCCGTGGAGCGGATTGCTCGCTGGTGTGAGGTTGGCGCAGTTCCAGTGTCCGCGAGTGCCAGAAATCGAGACGCTAACGCCGGAAGCCACGGAGGCCGCGCCGGTGGAATCGATGGCGTTGACGGTGTTGAACGTTGCATTGTCGGCCACAACAAAATTGTTCCAGGAAGTTCCGGGGACTGCATAACCATCAAGACCGACATCGGCAGAGGTCGTGAGGCCGTTGCCCGCATCGTTCGTGAAGTTGATGTTGATGGACGGGGTGTAGGCCGCTTCTGCTGGATCGCCATCGACATAGTAGAGAACGATGCCAGTTGAGGTCTGGACGAGTTCGCAAGTGCCGACCTTCTCGCTTCCAGTAAGCGTGGTAGAGCCAGAGGTGACGGACGAAAGAGCTTTGGTGCAGACAAGATTTCCTTCAGAATCCTTTATCTTGATTGACGCATCAGCTGTGAAGGTGGGCGTAGAAGAGGTGAAGGAAACGAGCGTCTTGGACGACACCTGCGAAGTGCCGGTAAGCGTGACATCCGCCATCTTGATCTTGTGGTAGGCGGCGGAAACGGCCTGGTACGAGACGCTGCCCGCACCCTTCAGGTAATATTCAAATGTGTTGTTGGCATTGACAGACGTGAGGTCAACATTCCACGCAATGCCGTTCGCTCTGGCCACGGAAAGCTTGATTGCCTGACCATCGGTAATATTGCCGCCGCCAAAGCCGCCTATCGTCAACTGCGAGGTTTCGTCAACGGTCATCCACATCGTAGTGTCGCCCTGATACTTGACGAAGGTGTTCATCGTGACGTTGGCGCCGTTGTAGAGACCCATGCGAAGGTTCCAGCCCTCAACCGACATCGTGGCGTTGATGTTGATGGTGTCGCCGTCAAAAAGGATTGGATCCCATGTGTTTTCGCCGGACTTCGCGGGTGTGCCAGACGGATTAGCACCGCTGGAATCCTGCCAATTTCCCGTGCCATTCCACGCATCAGTGCCGACGAACTTCCACGTGTAGTTCTCAGTTTCACCGGTGACGGGGTTCGGCTTCGCAAAGTCCGCCCATGCGCCTCCATATGCCGCGACTGCCAAGAGCAGCGCGAACGCTTTGATTCTACTCATTAATGATTTCATTGGATTACTCCTTCTCTCTCTTTTGAATTAAAGTTGATTGTTGGAAATGGATTGTCTTTGGACGCGGGCATGTGCAGCCAAGTCCATTACCAGCGTCTCCCACTGAACACTGAACACTGAATACTGGATACTGGATACTGGATACTGAATACTCTCCCCGCCTCCGCGCCTCTGCGTCTCTGCGCGAGAATAAAACAACGCGATCTCCGCGCGCCATTCAAACGGCGGCGCGCGCGAAGCGTATCTGGCCTATTGGCCCTGAAAATTGAGGAAGTTTCTGCTAGGGTATTATCTTCGGGGGCAAAAGTGGCTAATAAGTTATACCCCCCCCCACTTGGTAGACATTCACACCTAACGCAAGCGCCGCTG
The DNA here is from genome assembly GCA_045636065.1 of Kiritimatiellia bacterium. Classification (GTDB taxonomy): domain Bacteria; phylum Verrucomicrobiota; class Kiritimatiellia; order RFP12; family UBA1067; genus RGIG5050. The sequence goes on from JAZTWW010000049.1 coordinate 69,277, forward strand.
CGTTTCTATTGCGATATGTCGTTTTTTCAGCCATCCAACATTCCCTTGTGAGGTTTTTCTCCCAGTATTCTACTATGTTTCATTTCGCGCGTCAAGTGGGAAAATAATTCGCTCCGCAATGGGCGGCAGCCGCTTCAGGTGAGCCGCATTATGGGGCGCAGTTGGGGGAAGCACGCTCAAGCAATGCGTGGCATTATTGCGGATTGTCGTGTGGCGGCGTGGCTTAGCTTGCTCGATTGATGTCCGAGGCTTTCCGGTCTCCTTCGCCCCTGCGAGCGCTCGGGCCCGTAAGTTTATTGTTTGAGAAAGTTTTTCGGGCCCTCGCGCGGCCTCTTGCGACTTTCGCTGCGCGAAAGCTCCTCGCTTCGCTCGTCGGGCAACCTGATCGCCTTCGGCGACAGGCGCATCTATCCGCCTCGCCAAGAAAGTTGGTTCCTATGCGTAAGTACCGCACCGGCTCGGCTCGGCCTCTTGCGACTTTCGCTGCGCGAAAGCTCCTCGCTTCGCTCGTCGGGCAACCTGATCGCCTTCGGCGACAGGCGAATCTACATC
>JAZTWW010000050.1:0-20913 GCA_045636065.1 Kiritimatiellia bacterium
AGAGACGATGCCGATCCCGAAATGGGATTGACATCCGGCTTGCCAATTGATTGGCTAACTGTCCGTTTCAATTTATTCGATACACTTTCCCGCCGAACGCCGCATATTGTACTACACTTCGCGGGCATCTTCAAGCACAAAATCGCCACATGTCGATTTTTGCGCAATTTGGGGACAGTCCCCAATTTCCCTGAGGACTGTCCCCACCTTTTCCAAGAAATACGCAATTCTCGCTCGCATACTTCTCAAGATATGACTCTTTACGTCCAGTCAAATACAGTTTTATATCGGACGGAAGCGCTCGCATCGCGCGGCAGACATCTTCCGTTCGCTTCCACTTCGCCTTGTCGCCGATATAGACTATATTGAACCTCCCTTCCAGCTTTATCCTATCGGAGCGCGTAAGCCCTTCAATTGGATCGGCACCGTTTGGAATATACTTGCAATCGACACCCCAACTGCGGCCTATTTTTTGAAGCTCGTAACTTAAAGTAACGACAGCATCCGAGTTCTTTACGATGCGCTTCTCAACCCAATCCATAAACACTTTACCGGGCCACCCGAAAAGGTCGCCCCAAATGCGTCCGTAATGGTCGTCCCATCCATGAACCACCTTGAACGCCTTATACCGACATAGGAATTTGCGGCAAAACAGCGGATGAATCGCGACCGTTGAACCATATTTATATATTATATCTGGCTTGAACTCATCAATCTCTCTGGCAAGCCGGAATGGATTTTTTGTTTCATGCCATCCAAGCCATGCGACACACCACCCGCGTTTTTCTAGGTTGTATCCGATGGCATCAATGCTGTAAGGTGCATTCTCAAAATGCTCAGTAGCACTCACACCCTTTGCGAACCATGGCAACCGAGTACTTGAAACATAAAGTATCCTCGTCACTTTTTCTCCTTCGCGCCACCAACGAACGGACAATCAAGCGACCTGAAAAACGCCTTTGAATCCCCGCGTTCGTTGTAGAGGATTGACTCACCGATCGACGCAAGCCTCATATCCAAACAACGGCGGCACATGCCGGCATTCTCGTCTAGACAGGGCTTGCCGTCATAGAGCTGATACGCTCGCCGATACTCCGTCGCCGTCACATTCGGCATAATGACATTGGCGCCCGCCTTTATCCCCTGCTCACGCCCATCATCCTCCAACGCCTGAAGCGCCGTCGCCGCAGCTATGTTCACATCATGCAGATAAAGCCGCGTCGCCGCAATCATCCGTAGTCCAAGATGAAGCTGGGCTTTGGCGGTCGATTCTGGCGCGTCAGCTCCGGAAAGCCGCTTCAGCGGCGCATCGTGATGCGGTATCCACGGGCCCATGCCAATCATGTGCGCACCAATGTCGCGGTAGAAGATTATGTCACGCGCAAGGTCATGCGGCGTCTGGCCAGGGAGCCCACACATGACGCCCGTACCCACCTGATAGCCGCAGCGGCCAAGCGCAAGCAGGCAATCGCGCCGCCTCTCCCAGCTATGGTCGGCAGGGTGAAGTTTCGCGTATAGCTCACGGTTCGACGTCTCGATGCGCAGCAGGTAGCGCGTCGCTCCGGCCTCGCGCCACCGCCGATACGTCTCCTCGGTCTGCTCACCGAGCGATAGCGTCACTCCCAAATCAAGTGGGGCAATGCGACGCAGCACATCCTCAATGAATGCCGTATGCGCTTCGCTCTCGATTTCGCCAGTCTGAATCACCACCGACGCGTACCCAAGCTCTTTCGCCTGGCGCGAGAGCGCCACAATCTCATCCGCACCTAGACTATACCGCTGCAGATTCGCATTAGAACGGCGTATGCCGCAGTAGTAGCAATCCTTTGCGCACACATTCCCGGCCTCAATAAGGCCGCGTATCGAGACGCGCTGGCCAATTTCGCGGCACTTGACCCTGTACGCCGCCTCAAATAACGCCGTCTCTTCATCGCCGCCAGGCGCGAGTGCAACAAGATGCGCGAGTTCGTTTTCATCCAACGCCTCGCTTTTCGCCTCACCCTTTGCCAGTATATCTGCAGTCACCATGACCTACATATTATACCATGTCTGCTGCCGCTGGTCTAGGGCAACCGCCATGATTGCTTTGTCGTTTGTGGATTGCGGTGTGGATTGCGGAAGTAAGCGCACCGGAGGTTGCGGCTAAAGCCCGATAAGGGAGCGGACATCGTCGTATGTGAGGTGCGAGAGGATATCCTCGTCGCTGCGGCCGACGGTGGCGTCGATCACGGACTGCTTGCGCTCCTGGAGCTCCAGAACCCGCTCCTCGACGGTATGGCTCGTTATAAGCTTGACTACATTCACCGTACGCTTCTGGCCGATGCGGTGCGCCCTGTCGGTTGCCTGCGCCTCCACGGCGGGATTCCACCACGGATCGAAATGGACAACCATGTCGGCACCGGTGAGGTTCAACCCCGTGCCGCCGGCATGGAGCGATATGAGAAAGACGGGGATCGACTCGTCCGTATTGAACCTGCGGCATTCGCCGAGCCTGTCCTTTGTCGACCCGTCCAGGTAGCAGTAGCTTATGCCGCGCCCTTCAAGCTCGCGCCTCAGGATCGAAAGCTCGCCGACGAACTGCGAGAAGACGAGCGCTCTGTGCCCGCCGTCCATCGCCTCGTCAAGAAGCTCGAAAAAGACGTCGAGCTTCCCGCTCGTCTCGACCCCGCCTTGAACGCCCTTCTCGCGCATCTCCTTGAGAAGCGCCGCATCGTTCGCAACCTGCCTAAGCCGCATCAGCATCGCAAGTATCTCGAACTTCGCCGCCTTGAACCCCTTCGACTTGACGGCGTCGCCGATCTTGCCGCGCGCCTCGCCGAGAAGCTTCGCGTAGAGCCTCGACTGCTCAAGCGACATCGGGCAGTACCTCACGCCAGTTATCTTGTCGGGGAGATCCTTGGCGACATCCTTCTTGAGCCTTCTCAGGATGAACGGATGGAGCTTGCGCCTGAGCCTCTCCTGCGCCTCGCGCCCCTCCTGCCCACCGGCCGCAACAGGATCCTCGACCGTGGCCTTGAAATGGTCGTATTCGCCAAGGTAGTCCGGCATGAGAAAGTCGAATATGCTCCATACGTCCGCAACGCTGTTCTCGACTGGCGTTCCCGTAAGGACGAGCTTCTGCACGCTTTTGACGGCCTTTGCGCTTTTCGCGTTCCTGGTGGAACGGTTCTTTATGTGCTGCGCCTCGTCGAGGACGACTACGCCGAACGTCTTCCCGAGCCACGCCGCCTCCAGATCGCGCTGCAAAAGCGCATAGCTAGTGATGACGAGATCAGCCTTCTCTATCCTCCCGAAATCATCGGCCCGGTCCGCTCCGCTTATGACGAGCCTTTTCAAGTGGGGCGTGAACTTCGCGGCCTCCGCGTCCCAGTTGGCGACGAGCGATGTGGGGCATATGACGAGAGCGGGCTTTCCGCGCGCATCGGGATCGACGCGCCGCAGGGAGAGCCACGTAAGCGTCTGGAGCGTCTTTCCAAGGCCCATCTCGTCCGCGAGAAGCCCCGAGAGCCCGCTCTTCTCCAGGAAACGCATCCAATAGACGCCCTCCTTCTGGTACGGCCTCAAGGTGTTCTCCAGCGGACCTAAATCCACCGGCTCGAAGCGCGAATGCTCGTCGTGGCAGCGCTTTATGGCCGTCTCGCGCCAGTTGGGGGCCTTCTCGTCGTCGAACTCAGCGCCGACGGTGTCGAGGCTTGAGCGGACGTACGGCGCGTAGGCGCCAGGGACGCGGAAATGCCCGCCTCTGCGGCCCTCGCCGCTCGGGCAGTCCGAGAACACCTCGCGCATCGCCTTCACGGCGCCGGCGTCGAAATACGCGGTCCTGCCGTCAATGCGGAGGAACGAATTGCCCATGTTGAGGGCGGTCTGGAGCTCGGCGTGCGACACCTTACGCCCAGCAAGCGTCTCGAACCTGTAGCCCACGTCGAAGCTGCCGTCGGGATTGTCCTCGATGTCGGCGACTGGGACGATGGAGTCGAGGCTGTCCATGTAGGAGTTGAGCCTCTCGGAGAGCTTCACCTTCCACCCTTCCCTCACGAGCCTCGGATATCCGGCGCCGATGAAGTTGAGCACCTCGGTGGAGCCGACGATCTGAAGCGGCGCCGGGGCGCTTCCGCGCGCGCGGGGGGCCGCCGACGAATCGAGCGAAAGGTCCTCGAACCCGAGCTCGCGCAGCATCTCGACGGCGGCGCGCTCCGCCTCCAGGTTGCGCATGTGGTAGAGGAGTAGATCCTCGGGGTCGGGGCGGCAGATGCTGTCCGGGGGAGCGCCCTTCGTAGCCTCGCACTCCATATCGCCGTAGACGGCAATGAGCTTCACCGTGAGCGATGCGGGGCTTCCGACAACCTCGGCCCTGAACCTGGGTTTGTCCGGGACGAAACGGAAGAGATCGTCGCCAGGATCCATCGAAACCTCGGAGAAGCGGCGCAGTATTGGCAGCGTCTGCCTGATGAACGCGGGGACGTTGCGCCGCTCGATTATTTCGTCCTTTTCGTAGAGCGTCTGGAATGGCGCGGGGAACACCTTCCTTATCGGGAACCACCTGCCGCCCGCCTGGACATACCCCCTCGGGCCGATTACGACGAACCTCTGCCGGCTTGCTATGTTCTCGAAGGGAAGCTTCGCCACAGGAAAAAGATCGAGCTTCCCGTCGTCCTCGAAGAATTCGACTTCGAGGATCACATCAACGGGCGCCTCGCGCGTCGCACGCGCCTCGGGCGGGAAGAGATGCTCGTTCTTCTTGGCGATCTCCTCCTCCGTTGGCCTCGTCGCCTTGAGCATCTCAAGCATCGCAAGGACCACCACATGCTCGCAGATCATCCCGTGCCGCTGGCACCTTTCGCACGAGCAGTGCGGCTCGACGGTTCCGTCGTCCATGAGCCGCAGCCAGAGCTTCCTGTACCAGCCGCCCTCGTTTTCGATGCGGCCGTGTATCGTATGGTCCTTGGGCCGCCACTCCGCCTCGACGCCGCCTCTATGGGCGATCCTGACGGCGGCGTTGAAAACATCCATTCCGCCCCATCCGATGAGTATCCTGCGCGTCAGGTCGGACGGGGTCATGTGCGGCCCTCCGCAAAGCGGACGGCGTTCGAATCGGCGATGCCATCGAACTCCTCAGGTGGGATTCCCCTAAGCCCGGCCACCTTGCGCGAGACCTCCGCTATGGGGACATCCGCCCCGTCCGTCTCAACAAGGAGCCTATCGAGCCTGAGGCGCGGAACCATCGAGCGCAGGTTGACGGCATGGTCGTTAAGTATCTGCGGCCCGACGGACACGTATCCGCCGAGCGCGTATATCTCATCAAGTAGTCCTTCGCTTCTGGAGAAGCCGTGGAAGAGGAACGTGGGTATCCTGCCCTTGAACTGCGAGGCGGCCTTCACCGTCTCGCCCCAGCACTTCGCGCCGTGCAGGACGGCCGGGCGGCCGAACCCTGCGGCGATCCTAAGCTGCGCGAGGAAAGCGGACCGCTGCTCGGGGGATATCTCTTTCGTGCGAAGCCTGTCAAGGCCGATCTCCCCTACGCCCGCCGACGGGTCGGCGCTAAGGGCCCTTGCGAGCTCGACGCCCATAAGCTCGCACCACGTCCCGGCGAACCATGGGTGGATGCCGTAGAACGCGACTCCGCCCGCTAGAGGCGCGTCTGCGGCGGCGCTCCAGCTGGCGACATCCGAGGCGGCCACGAAAGATCGCGTTGCGGCCTTGTTGAGCGAATGGGTATGCGCGTCTATCACTTGACTTCTCCGGTAAACTCCATGACAAACCCGCCGCCTGCATCGATGTCGATGAAAATTCTCGCATCCGGGGCGACGCCTTCAAGCGAAACCTCGTCCTCGCCCGGCTTTCCGGCGGCATCGCCGTCGCGGAGGATGCGGGCGGAGTATAGGGGCGCGGAGCCTTCCGCGGAAGGCTGGCCGCCCACGGCGCGCCATGCATCCTCCACGCGGACGGTGAGGGCCATCCTCTCCTTCGCAAGGGCACACACGGTGAAACGGCTTTGGTCGCCCTCTACCCACATGATGAACGATCCCCTCTCGCCGCGCATGGGGATGGACCGCTCCGACCAGGACGCGGCCGCGCGGCGGGCGGCGGGCGTTGACAGAACGGACGCGGACGGCATCGATCCGTCCGCGTCCGCACTCATGGCGAACGCCACCGCCCCTATGGAGCGGGAGAGTTCGCATGGCCTGCCGTGAAGCATCACTTGACGACCTTGCGCCCGGCGACGCCGGCCGCAGTTGCCGCGCCGGCCTTGACGCCCTCATGCGGCCTCAGCGAGCGGACGGCCGCGCCTGCGCGCCACATCTCGTGGTCGTGGAGATCCTGGAGCTTGACGAGCATCTTCTCCTTGTAGTCGGCGCAGCCGGTATCCCTGATGACCTCCTTGGCCTCCTGCATCGACTTGACGGACTTGTAGAGGCGGCTGAAGACGGGGGCGACAGCCTTCTTGAAGATGGGCCTCCACTTGAGCGCGCCGTGCTGCGCGGTCTGCGAGCAGTTGCCGTACATCCAGTCCATGCCGTTCTCGTCGACGAGGCGGATGAGCGACTGGGTAAGCTCCTCGCACGTCTCGTTGAACGCTTCGGACGGGCTGTGGCCGTTGGCCCTCAAAGTCTCGAACTGGGCTTCCATCACGCCCGCGAGCGCACCCATCAGGATGCCGCGCTCGCCGACGAGATCGCTCGTGACCTCGTTCTGGAAGGTGGTGGGGAAGAGGTAGCCGGAGCCGACGGCGATGCCGATGGCCTTGGTGACCTCCTCGACCTTCTTGGCGCCCATGCCGTTGGGCTCGAACGCGAAGGAGCTGTTGATGCCCGCGCCGCTCAAGAAGTTGCGCCTGACGCTGGTGCCCGAGCCCTTGGGGGCGACCATGATGATGCCGACGCCCTTCTGCGGCTTGATGCCGGTGAGCTTGTTGTAGACGTATCCGAAGCCGTGCGAGAAGTAGAGGAACTTCCCGGGGGTGACGGACTTCTCGATCTTCTTCCAGACCTCGCCGACGCTTCCGTCGGAGACGAGCATCATGATGATATCGCCCTTTTCGGCGGCCTCTTCAAGGGAGAAGAGCGTCTTGCCCTCGACCCAGCCGTCCTTCTTCGCGCGCATCCAGGAGCTGTTCGCCTTCGTGTTCTTGCGCTGGCCGACGATCACGTTGATGCCGTTGTCGCGCATGTTGAGGGCCTGTCCCGGGCCCTGGATTCCATATCCGAGAACGGCCACTGTCATCTTTTCAAGAACCTTCTTGGCCTTAGCGAGAGGGAACTCCTTGCGCGTCGTGATGTTTTCAGCGACGTCACCGAACTTGATTTTCATCTTATCATCTCTCCTGTTGGAACCCGCACCATGCGGAATTTTTCCGTATATGATACCACAATCCATCATATGAGTCAAACATTAATCCACACCCAACTCATTAAAGTCCCTTCCGTGGCCTCGACATTTCCGCTTACCACCCCTTGCGCGAGGATCCGGATTGTGGTATAATACCGCCGTGTTGACAAACAGCCGTTTGCTAACTGCGTATTTGTCAACTACGGTGGAAGGAGAAAGAAATGAAATTCTTTGGCCGTGAGACTGAGACTGCTGAACTTCTAAAAATCCGCGACGACTCGAGAACCGCCGCCCGCATGACGGTTGTCACGGGGCGACGCCGTGTAGGCAAAACGGAGCTTATAACCCACGCGCTTGATGACGGCAAAGCGCCATTCGTCTATTTCCTCATCACCCGCGCGCCGCAGGCGATAGTCTGCGAAAACCTCCAGAGAGAAATCGCCCGTGTCTTCTCTCGCCCGATGCCGGGGCGCATAGAGCGTTTCGCCGACATCTTCCGTTTCATCATGGAAAAGGCAGAAACCACACCGCTGACACTGGTCGTGGACGAGTTCCAGGAGTTCGATCGCACCGCGCCCGAGGTCTACGGCGAAGTCGCCGGGATATGGGACAAGCTGCACAAGACCTCGCGCATCAACCTCATCTTCTGCGGCAGCGTGAACCGGCTTATGCACAAGGTCTTCTTCAGCTACGCCGAACCTCTCTACGGGCGCAACACAGGAAGGCTTGAGCTCAAGCCGTTTCCGGTCTCGACGCTCAAGGAGATATTCTCCGCCCACGCCCCAGCGAATCGAACCTCATCCGATTTCCTCGATCTCTGGACGATAACGGGCGGCATAGCCAGATATGTCGAGCTTTTCATGGACGCACGGGCCTTCACCCGCGCCGCCATGCTAAAAACGGTGTTCGGCCCGGTCACGACTTTCGTTGACGAAGGCAAAACCATCCTGATAGAGGAATTCGGGCGCGATTACGGCACGTATTTCGCCATACTCGCCGGCATCGCCGCAGGAAAGACCACGTTCGCCGAACTCAGCACCCTTCTTGGCATAGATGTCGGGGGCTATCTCACAAAGCTTGAGCGCGACTACTCCATCGTATCGCAAACCCGTCCGATCTTCGAGAAGACGAGAAACAAGAACTGCCACTACCGCATCGACGACTGCTTCTTCCGCTTCTGGTTCCGCTTCATATACCGCAACCAGTCGATGATCGAGCTCGGACGCTTCAAGGAACTCCAGTCGCTCACGGCTCGCGACCTCGACGCCTTCTCCGGCTACGCGCTGGAACGCTACTTCTTCTGGAAATTCGCAGAGGACACGTCATACACGCGCATGGGCGGATGGTGGGACAGGAGGGGCGAGAACGAAATCGACCTAGTCTGCGAAGACGCCATAAACGGGCGGCTCGACTTCTATGAGATCAAACGCGACGAGCGCCGGATCGATCTCGCGGCGCTCAAGGCGAAGACCGAGGCATTCTACGCCAAGAATCCCGACCTTCGCAGCCTCGCCAGCGAATGCCGCGGCCTCTCTCTCAGCGAAATGTAGGCTGGAGTCGACCCGATAATTATTTCATTGGAACCGGCTGGTTGTTCATCGCACGCATCAAGTCGCGCAGTGTGCTGTCCAGGAAAGGCTTGCACAAAATTTATTCCGGTGCATAGAAAACCCCATGTTGGATATATTCGTCCACAAAAGCAGATTCTGCTCCAGACAATATATTTTCATAGCTATTCGTCTCACCTGTTATGCTTATAAGCTTAATGATCAGATTGCTGACCGCCGGTTCGTAATAAAGCCTGTAGAAGTTTTCCTTTATACCTCTGCGACCTGAGAAGGCTTCATACCAGCAAAGCTCCTGCAAAGACACATTACCTTCCAGGCATTCATCGGCAAGCTTATTGAAAAACGGCAAATGGAATTCCCAGCCATACTGCCACCCCACCCCCAAAATGAAACATCTCTCCGTCTGGTTTGTGGCTATATCATCAATATGCGTCAGAACATTATACCAATCATTGGAAACCTCAGAGGCGAAAGAACGGAATTGAGAAGTGTTCTGAAAGTACATTCCACCTATCTCCATGACCGACTCTGGCTCCAAATGACGAGGCGGGATTGAGGATTCCAAAGCATCCATTGCATTTCTTACGCCAGCGAAATCCGACCACGCGCACACTCCAGACCAAAGTGCACACACCGCTAGCGAAATGGACATTGACAGTTTCATTTGCGCCATCATTTTACCAAAAAACCAACGTGTTCTCAACCTTTAATTTTCTTGTGTGTGGATTGCGGAAGTAAGCGCACCGGCAAATACCTCTATTAATACCACTATATGGAGATAATACCCCTTTAGAGCGCTTTCAGCACGGAACCGCAACTTGCAGTTTGTGGTTACCTGTCTAATCTCGCTGGGACTCCATTGATGTATATCTTTCTCATAGACCCATCAGGATTCACACGATAGAGTTCTCCGGTATTACGATCAATTTTTATCGGATCAGCATTTCCATAAGCGCCTTTATGAGAAACCTCTTCGAGATTATGTTCTGCCATTGTCTTTCGCTCTGCCTGCGTTGTTCCTGTTATCCGGTCTATTTCCAACTCATGCTTCTGTCTCATATCTTCGTTGTGTATTCTACGTGCTTCCAAGTCCGCCCTCCTTTCATCAAGTTGGGCAGCTTGCCTTTCAGTAAAATACCTACTGGCCTTCCTACTGGTTTCTGCCGCCCTAATAACTTCTGGGTCGTTAAAAGCGGGGTCGAACACTACGCCTTTGGGATGATACTCATTATAATCTGGGAACCACATTCCGGGATCCCCCAATTGTTCTGTCGGTTGATAATGACTTGACACTCCTCCACCTATAATAGGAGACACTGGCGACGCCACAATGGGCGGTGGCGCAACATTAGAACTCCTTTCATTACTGTTTCCAGGCAGGGGCTGCTTTATATCGGGTGTGTTATGGTTGCCCTTATTCTGTATTTGCGGCCCGTTGGCACTCTCAACCAACAGCTCTTCCGCCAAAGCTAGGACAACTTCATTTGGAACCCCTGCTTGCACAAATCCTTCTAGAAAATCCAATTTTAATTCGATTGAACACTTGTCCCACTCAGTACCTACAAGACTGGCTGTCGCCTGCTTTATCGCAGCAACTTGCTCTTCAACCGAAATATCATTCGCCTTGCAACTAAATGAGAAAAGCAAAAGTGCCAAAGCATACACAAGACAATTCCTTTTGACCGCGAGTCTCGTTCGCTTGCCATTGATCATTTTTTCTGTTGTCACGGTTTTGTTCCTTTCTCCACTTGAAAATCTGTTATTGTTTAACTTAGCCTTCCGGCAGTGCGCGCTCGAGGGCCATGCCGCGGCTGCCTTTGAGGAGGACGGCATCGCCCGGGCGCACCAGCTTTGCGAGAAGGAGCTTGGCCTCGGACGAGTCCTTGGCGGTAATGACGTTGACGTCGCAGCCAAGGCCGGCCGCCACCTCCTCGCCGATCCACCTGGATGCCCTCGTACCGACAAGAAGATACGCTTCGAATCCGAGCTCCCGCGCCCTTCTTCCCACCTTGCGGTGCAGCGACTCCTCGTTGTCTCCGAGCTCGAACATGTCGCCCAGAACGACTATCCTCCTTGAGAACGCGCCATCGCGCCCCTCGACCGTCTTGAAAGTCTCGAGGCTCGCGATCATGCTTGCGGGATTGGCGTTGTAGGCATCGTCTATATACACCACGCCGCCACTTTCGCTTACGCTCCAGCGTCCCCCGGGAAGACTGAAATCCGCTAGGGACTTGAGGCAGTCTTCCATCTTTGCGCCGAATCTCCGGGCGACCTCCCAGGCGAGGCGCGCGTTGCGCGCATTGTGGACGCCCGGAAGCCGCAGCTTAAGAGCCTCCCTGATCAGCCGGAACGCCTCATCATCATCTGGAACGACAGCAACCGGCGCGCGCGAGATCGACTTGAGGATATCCAGCCTGTCGCACCACGAGCCAAGGGCCGCGAAACCGTCAGGCGGAAGAGCCGCGAGAAGCGCACCCTTCTCGCGGGCCGTTCCGTCGCGCGTCTTGAAGAACTCGATGTGCGCATCGCCGATCGAGGCTATGACTCCGGCGTCAGGCTGGGCTATCGCCGCAAGTGGCGCAATCTCGCCCGGATGGTTGGTCCCCATCTCGTACACGGCGAATTTCGCGTCGCGCGGCGTGGAGAGAACGGTCACTGGAAGCCCGAGATCGTTGTTGAAGTTCCCCGCCGTCGCATGGGTTTTCCCCACGGTCGAAAGGAAAGTCTTGAGAAGCTCCTTTGTTGTCGTCTTCCCGGCGCTTCCCGTTACGCCGACGGCGACCATCCCACCCTCGCGCAGCGCGGCGCGGTAACTGCGCGCGGCCGCCTGGAGAGCTGCAAGGGGATCGTCCACCGCGACGAGAGGGAGGTCTTGCGCGCCATCCTCCTTCTCCGCCCACGACCTCCTGACAAGCGCAAGCGATGCGCCGGATGCGATCGCCGCGCGGACGAAATCGTGCCCATCGGCCTTCTCGCCCTTGAGCGCCACGTACATCATCCCGGGCTTTATCCTGCGCGAATCGAAATCGACGCCCTCGAACGAACGGCCTTCGGCTGCCGCTCCTGCGGCGGCGCCCGTCCACGATGAAAGTTCCTCTGCCGTAATCATTCTATTTGCTCACCTTTATGACGACGGGGGTGCCCACGTCGACGAGATTGTAGAAATGCACCGCGTTCCAGTTCGCGAGCCTGAAGCAGCCGTGGCTCTCGGCCCTGCCGATCTGCTCGGGGTACGGGGTGCCGTGGATTCCGTACCCGGGAAGCGAAAGCCCGATCCATGCGCGCCCGACGGGGTTGTTGGGCCCGGGAGGGAGTATGCAGCGGCCGTTGCCCTCGCCAGGCTTTTCGGGCGTATAGGTGTAGTTCGGGTTCTCCGCAAGCGACACCACCTTAAGCTCCCCTTCCGGCGGAAGATTCTCCTTCGACGCCGCGATCGAGCATGGCGCGAACGATATGACCGTGCCCTTCGCATCGTACGCCGTCACGCTCGGCGGCAATGGCCCGCCCCAGCGCACTTCAAGCCGCGCCGCTTTGGCGGTCTTGCGCCGTTCACGCTCTTCCATCGAAAGGAACTGCTCGTCGTTCACGTTGGGGATCACAACCTTCGTGCCCGGGGGCGGATCCGGCCATTGGACGGAGGGGTTCAGCTTCTTCACGGCCTTCTGCGACGAGTGCCCAAGCTCGGAATAGTATTCGAGAAGCGTCTCGTACCCGAGATCGGTGTACTCCGACTTCTCGGCCGGCGTCGCGGGAAGAGGCCCCATCACGGCCTCCATCGCCTCGTCGTCCACGGTGACCGTTTTCAGAAGCGGCGGAATCTCGAAGTTGTCCTTCCAAAGCTCCTGAAGCGTCTTTTCGCGCTCCTCGGCCGTGGCGCAGGGAAACGGCGCGTGCCCTATACTGCGGGCGTACGCATCAAGAGCCATGCTGCTTTTAAGACCCCACACTCCATCTATGCACCCGACGTAGAACCCGCGCCTGTCGAGAGTCGTCTGTATCCCCATCTCCGCTCCGCCGGCCATGGCGCATACTGCGGCTATGACCACAAGGAGGAAGGCAAGCGCCTTCTTCCACGCCTTGGGCTCTTTCGGGCGCGTCCTCGCCGCTTTCGCATCGCCGTCACGCTCGCGCACACGCCTTATCGCCTCAAGCGCGGGATGGAGCCTGTCCCCTCTAAGAAGCGCGGCCGCGCCTCCAAGACATGCGATGACCGCAACTATCCTGAAAATCCATTCAGCCATTTTGCATCCTCCACTCATCTATGCCCACCGGGCGGTGCGGAACGGTGTCCAGCGTCGCCTCGCCGACGAGATCCTTGAGCCCCACGGGCGAACCGTCGCCCCAGCCGCATGTAAAGGCAAGCTTTCCTATTATCGCCTCAGGGCTTAGGCCCTCGGCCCTGTAGCGCGAGATCCTGGTGTCGCCGTGGCGCTTCGCAAGGCGCCTTCCGTCGGGGCCGACGACGAGCGGCACATGGCAATACGACGGCGCCGCGCCGCCAAGGGCGCGCGCCACCATGATCTGCGCCGGCGTCGCGGCAAGGAGATCGTCGCCTCTTACAACCTCCGTTATCCCCATCTCAAGGTCGTCCACGACAACCGCAAGAGTGTATCCGGCGCCGTCCCTGTCGCGGGCGAGCGGAAAGTCGCCCAGGACGGCGGGTACGTCCACGGAGCAATGGCCGGCAAAAACGTCGTCGAACTTGACCGGGCCATCGTAGACGAGCGGATCGGAGGCGCTGAAGCGCCAGCAAGGCGTTCTTGGGGCTATCGCCGAAGCGGCATCATCCCAGCTAAAGTACCGTCCCTTGCAGGTCGAGGGATAGAAGAGCTGTTCGCCGTCGTGCGGCGCTGACTGCGCAGCCTCCACGTCGCGGCGCGAACACGTGCATGGATAGGCGAGGCCGCGCGCGAAAAGCGAATCGACCGCCTCGCGGTAGAGAGCCTTGCGTTCGCTCTGGACATACTCCTCGTCCCAGTCGAAGCCGAGCCACCTCAGATCGTCCATCGCCTCCTTCGCGGCGCCGGCCTTGTCGCGGGGATGGTCAAGGTCCTCCGTCCTGTATACGAGCCGCCCTCCGGCCTGCCTGGCCCTGAGCCAGGCGATCATGAAAGTGCGCACGTTCCCGAGGTGCAGCGCACCTGTGGGGGACGGGGCGAGACGCCCGACATATGTGCGGCTTCCGCTCACCTGACGCTCCTCAGAACGGCGTATCCGCGCCTTGCAATCACATCTACCTTGCCGAAGTACTTCTCCTGGAGGGCCTTGAGCCCCGTGGCGGTCTTCACGACACTAAGGCACACGCCACCCTTCTTGAGGATGCGCCATGCCGTGGAGATGAACGTCTCGGCGATCTTGTATTCGCTGTAGTACGGAGGGTTCCCGAGGAAAAGGTCGTACTCGCCAACGACCTTGCGGTTCAAGCCGTCGTCGCTCAGGACGAAATCGACGCCATCAAGACCGAACCTTGAGGCATTGCGCCTTGAAGCCTCGACGGCTCTCGCGTGCGAGTCGATCAAGGTTAGCCCCACGCCTCCATCAGCCTTTGCGTGCATGGCGGCAAGAAGCCCCACAAGTCCGCACCCCGCGCCCATGTCGACGACCTTCATTCCGCCTTTTATCTCGCGGCATGCGATTTCGGCGAGCGCCAGCCCGCCCGCATCGACGCGGCGGTGGCAGAAGCAGCCCGGGAGGCTTTCGAACTTGAGAGTCTCGTCTCCCGGGACGCTTGCATCCCAGAGCGCGGAGAAGTTCCGCCTCTTTTCAAGCGGCCCCTTCCTTACGCATCTGAAGACGGTCACATGGCGCTTGAACCTTTCGAACCCGCGCAGCTCGTACTTTGTCAAAGCCTCCTTCGGCTTGAGCTCCACGGGCCCCGCCTTCGCGAACACCTTCTTGACCGTGGCGAGCGCGTCGTCCCTGTCCCCTTCGAAGCTCGCGTAGAGGACGCCTCCATCCTTGAGGTTCTCGTGGATGTCCTCAAGCTGGTCGAGGACGAGCTCGGCGCTCATCGAGCGCGGCGTAGTCTGGAAGAAAGCCGCATCGTACGGGCCTTCAGGCACGTATGGAGTGCAGAAGAGCCTTTCGACGGGCGAGGCGCCTGCGGCGTTCATCCTGTCGCGGACGGCCTTGAAGTGGTGTATGTCGAAGACGTGGATCTTTACGTCAAGCCCGCGCGAAAGAAGCTCCAGGGGAAACGCCCCGGAGCGGTTGCCCGCAACGAGGACCTTTCCATTGGCGACTTCCTTCGGCAGCATGAAAAGCGCCTGTTCAGCATAGGTGAGCGAATTCATCTCTTGACCATCCTTCCGCACCGAGGCGAACCGCCTCTTGAATGAAATCCCTGTCGCCCGTAACGACCGCAACGCGGGCGGCGCGACCTGCGAGCTTGAGCGCCCTCAGGAAATCGAGGACGAGCCTGTCGGCCCTGTGAAGCCCCTCGCCGCCCGTATAGCTTACCCTAAGGCGGGCCTCCTCCAAGGCGGCGGCCTTCGCCCCGTCCATGACGACCCACACCATGTCAAGCGGATGGGCTGCAAGGTACGAGCGCGCAAGGGCGAGAAGAGCGTCGAGCGTCCTTGTGGACGTGTTGAGGAGAAAGTTCCACCCGTCGACAGCCACGAGCCGCCCGCCATCGGGGATCGATTGGGCATCGAGGCATGCGCGTACGGCAAGCGGGAAATGCGCCTCCCACATCGCAAGCGATTCGCGCGCGGCGGCGAGCGACGCCTTGAGCGCGGCGTTCTCCGCCTTCAGCTCGCGCACGCGCTGCACGCGCGAATCCCTGAATATGTCGCTTGTCGTCAAGTTCCGCCTCCTCGCTAAAGCCCCATCACCGGCATTGAAACGCTGAATGTCGTCTTTGCCTTCCGGGAACCCGTCAGGAACTCAGATGCGATCCCGGGAAGATCGATCTCCTTTACGTCTCTCTTGGCCGAATAGACCGTGGCGGCGTACGGGGAGGTGTTGAATGAATGGCCCATCGTGCCGGCCGTGGCGTTGAGGGCGTTCGCTCCTGCATCGGCCCTGAGGTTCGACTGCATCGACATGGACTCGAGCGCAATCCCGGCGATAGCCGCGAACGCCGCGAGAACTATGGCGAACGCCAGCATGAGAAGAGCCGTCTCGATGAAGGCCTGTGCACGCTTGGAAGCTTTAGTGGCCATGTCTTCGCCCTCCGCTTCTATGGACGCCGCCGCTTCTCGGCCTAAGGCACGTATGCGAATTTAAAGAGAGCCAGAGTCGGCCCCTCTGCCGGAAGACCCCCTGCTCCCACTTGCGCAAAGCCTCGCACCATGTGCACCCGTCGCGCCTTGGGCCGCTTCGGAAGTACTGCGGCAGATGGATGAAAACGTGCATCATCCAGGGGAGGTCCGCCGTCTCCCCGGAGCTGCCGGTGGCCGCATCGACGGGTATGAGCCTCGCCGCCGTGAACGACGGCAGGACCAAGCGGCCGTATGCCGTACATTTGTGGCGCGCGCCCGTCTGATCGACTATGCAGCCGAGCGGTTTCGCGGCGGCCGTCCAGACGACCGTCCTGCTCCCGGCCGACGGCGAGGCCGGCTCGAAATCGTCAATGACCCTGACGACGGCCGAAGCCCCTTCGACATCGTACTCGTCCTTTACGTCGCCGGCCATGAACTCCTTGAGATCCATTGCGCTCTCCCACCCGTCCCAGCGGGAGTCGTAGAAGCACCAGACGTTCGTCGACGCCCTTAGAACGTCGTTCGAGGCGATCATATCGGCCGTCCAATATGCGGCGAGCCCCGCGTCGTGGAGAGCGTCCGCGAGATTGTCGGCCCCGACCGCCGCCACGATGTCTGCGGGGCGCATCGATACGCCAAGCGGGAAGACCTCGGAATTGCCGAGCGCATCAAACGCGCCTGGGTCCGGGAGCCTGGCCCAATCGGAGCGGGAACAATGGGCATCGAGGAGATCAGGGGCGTAGAAATGGAACCAGCACCAGTTGAGGCCTACGACCGCATCGTAGAAATCCTTCCTGTAGAGCATGTGGCCGTCAGGGTCGAAGTCGAACATGATCATGTTGTCCGGCCCGGCCGCTATTCCGCCGGTGCCGTCTATGGAGTTCTCGAGGGCTGTAGCATAGAGCTCAAGGCGAGTCTTCGCCTCGGGATCGAGCGACGCGCCGTACATCCTCAATGCATTGGCGCGCATCCTAAGGATCTTAGCCATCCCTTCGTTCACTGGCGCACCGTTCTCCCGGGCCGCCGCCTGCGCGGCATAAAGCGGCCCTTCGATTGGCCCGACGAGTCTCAGCCAGTCCTGCTTCGCCAGCTTCTCGGCGGCACCTTCGAAATCCCCTTCTAGGATCGCTTCGACCCGCTCCAGGTTGAGCCTGCCAATGTCATTGAGGAGCATCCCCTGGCTTCTTGCGGCGGCGAGCGCTGCGGCGTCCCCTGCGTTCTGCATTCTGTTCTTCTTGAGCACAGAAAGGAACACGTCGGCGTTCATTGCCGCGAGAAGCGCGAGGACCGCGATAAGGAGGATGAAGACTATTGCTATCTGCCCGCGCCGCCCAGAGAGGGAGCGCGGCGCGCGTGAAGCGATGCGCAGGGCGCCGCACACGGCCGCAAAAGCGAAGGCGCCTAAGGCGATGCCCGCCGTAAAAAGGAACGCTGCGCGCAAGAGCGTGAAGGTCGCGAGAATGGCCGATGCGGCGAAGATGGCGGCCAAGGCGGACATCGCCCTCAGGGAAGGCGCAGGGATGCCGCCTACATGGAACCTGTTTGCCGAAGCCGGCCTCACGTATAGTCTGGCCTGGCCGCCGCCGGCGCCGAACCGCAAGGGGACCGGATGCTCAGGAATCCAGCGGCGACGGAGCGAAAAGACGTGCCGGCCCGCGCCGTCGATCGAGACGGACATGCGCCCATCGGGGAGGAAATCGATTTCATGCGCCCTTCCGCCTCCGTCGAGCGTCATGGCAAGGGGTTCCGGCTTTTCGTCAAGGTGCGACGCTACTTCTGCCAAGTATCCGGCGAACGCTTCCGCGGACGGTTCATAGGGGCTCGATCTTACGAGGACCCGCTTCGCGCGCATGGCCAGCGCCGCGCCCTGCGAGGCGAGCATTGCGATAGCGAAGGCGAATCCTGCCACTGCGGCGAGCATCGGCTACCCTTCCGTCCTCGGTGTGCGTCCAAGACGCGCAAGGGCGGATTTAAGGTCGCCCCAGACGCACAGCTTGACCTTTCTCGACGCGGCGGGGTCGTCTCCGAAATTGTCGAGTATGAAATCCGGCGAATACGTGGAGATCGCGGGAACGCCGGCCACCTCGACCCAATGGCCGCGAAGCGCAGGCTGCGACGGCAACAGGGCCTTTTGCGTATCGCGCCCGAGAAGGATGTAAACCTTCGCGGGAGGGAGCGCGCCGCCGCACCTGGCAAGGCATTCGACCGTCCAGGAGCCTTCGGGGAGATTCATCGCCGTGACCATCCTGCCCAAAAGGCCAAGCCCCTTCAAGGTAAGCTGCTTGAACGAGAGGAATGCGTAAAGCGGAATATCAGGCGAGGCGGGCTC
The DNA here is from genome assembly GCA_045636065.1 of Kiritimatiellia bacterium. Taxonomy (GTDB): domain Bacteria; phylum Verrucomicrobiota; class Kiritimatiellia; order RFP12; family UBA1067; genus RGIG5050. Next base: position 18,429 of record JAZTWW010000050.1, read on the forward strand.
CGGAGCCGGCTGGGTCTTAGGCTCTGGAGCCTGGACTTTAGGCTCCAGAGCGGGTGCCTCAGGCTTGGGAGCAGGTGCCTTAGACTCGACCCTTTCGGGCTCTTTAGCATACGAAAGCGGCGAAAGAAGCGCGCGGTCAATCTCAACCGCGCGCGTTCCCAGCTCGCTTTCGAGCGTCAGGGCCTCCCCCAACGCGCAAAGAACGGCATCAAGCGTTCTCGCCCTTGTATCCATAGGGGTTCTGGCTCTGCCAGTTCCACGCGTCGCGGCACATTTCGTCTATGCCGCGCGTAGCCTTCCAGCCGAGCTCCTTCGCGGCGAGCGAGGGATCGGCCCAGCACTCGGCGATGTCACCGGGGCGGCGGGGCTTGATGACGTACGGGACCTGGCGGCCGCTCGCCTTCTCGAAGGCCTTGACGACCTGAAGGACGGAATAGCCGTTGCCGGTGCCGAGGTTGTAGATCTTGAAGCCGGGCTTGCCCGCAAGCTTCTCGACGGCCTTGACGTGCGCAAGCGCGAGATCGACCACATGGATGTAGTCGCGCACGCCCGTTCCGTCGACCGTGGGATAGTCGTTGCCGAACACGTTAAGCTCTTTGCGGCGGCCGACGGCCACCTGCGCGACGAACGGCAGGAGGTTGTTGGGGATGCCGGCGGGGTCTTCGCCGATGCGGCCGGACTCGTGCGCGCCGATCGGGTTGAAGTACCTCAGGAGGATCGTGTTCCACTCGGGATCGGCCTTCTGCACGTCGCGGAAAACCTGCTCCATCATGAGCTTCGTCCAGCCGTAGGGGTTGGTGCAGCCGGGCGTGGGGAAATCCTCGCGGATCGGCACGCTCGCGGGATCGCCGTACACCGTAGCGGACGACGAGAACACGATGTTCTTGCAGTTGTGCGCCGAGAGGACCTTGAGGAGCGTGAACGTTCCGCCGAGGTTGTTCTCGTAGTACTTGAGGGGGATCTGTGTGGACTCGCCGACGGCCTTGAGCGCGCCGAAGTGGATCGTCGCGTCGAACGGCTTCTCGGCAGCGACGACGTCGCTCAGCGCAGCCTCGTCGCGGATGTCCACCTTGTAGAACTTCGCGGCCTTGCCGGCGAGCTCGGCGACGCGCTTCAAGGACTCCTCGCAGGAATTGCAGAGGTTGTCAACGACAACGACGTCATGCCCGATCTTGAGAAGTTCGAGAACTGTATGCGAGCCGATGTAGCCCGCGCCTCCGGTTACGAGAATCTTCATTGCCGATGCCTCCTTACCTGGTGGAAATGCGGTCGTTGTACTCGCCGGTCTCGGTGGTGATGCGGATCACGTCGCCCTCGTTGATGAAGAGCGGGACTGCGCACACGTATCCACCCTCGACGGTGGCGGGCTTCGTCACCTTGCCGGAGGCGGTGTTGCCCTTGACGCCCGGCTCGACCTTGATGACCTTGCGCTCGACGAGCTGCGGCAGGGAGACGCCGATCACCTTCTCGTCGAAGATGAGGCCCTGGACGACCATCTCGTCCATGAGGAAGTACTTCTTGTCGCCCATCACCTCCGCGGTGACGCGGATCTCCTCGTAGTTGTCGTCGGTGAAGACGAACGCGCCGCCGTCCTCGTAGGAGAACGTGAGATCGCGCTGCATCAGGTCCGGCTTCTCGAACTTGTCGCCGCTCCTGTAGCTTCTCGTCATGCCGCCGCCGGTGATCATGTTGCGCATGCGGCAGTTGTAGATCGCCTGTCCCTTGCCCGGCTTGGAGAAGTCGAACTCCACGATTTCCCAAGGCTCGCCATCGATAAGCAGCTTCACGCCCTTGTGCAGCTCGCCCGCACCTATTACCTCGCCCATTTTTTGCTCCTTTTCTGTCAGATGAAATTTGGGGTATTATACCAAAAATGCGCCCCTCTTGCAAGCGCGCGCGGATTATGGTATAATAATCGCACTCTTTTGAAAAGATATGGCTCGTTTGGCAGCCTTTCTTGCAATGGGGGTGATACGGTTTCGACGGGATGCGTGGAGACCGGATTGCGTGCCGAGGATGCCGGTTGGCCTCGTTAATCATCCGGTAAAAAAGTAATTGCGAACAGCGATTATAGACTCGCGGCCTGATTACGGCCCCGATGTCGCCCTGGCCAACGCCTGCTAGGCCTTGTGCGGCATAACTTCCGCAGGACGTGTTTGGGGGCCTGACACCTGGGCGCCCAGGCATGTACAATCGGGTGCGGGGAAGCGGATAAGCCCGGCCGTCGGCATACCGCTTCCGGGATCAAAGGCGGCATATGCGCGTAGACGTTCGGCCAAAGCCTTTCCGGACGGGGGTTCAACTCCCCCCACCTCCACCATGACACGGCCTCGCCAGATTTCTGGCGAGGCCTGACTTTTTCTTTTATAATCAATGGTTTTTACAAATACAAGAAAGAACTAAAAAGCGCGCGATAAGATGAAAGAGAACAGATACATGTTCCGTTCTGATTTAGGAGGTTTTTTGTGGAAGGCTTGGAACGATA
>JAZTWW010000051.1:0-4216 GCA_045636065.1 Kiritimatiellia bacterium
CGAGAAGGCGGGCAAGGCGGTGACCACCAACACCGTTACGGTGAGCGAAAGCGAGATTGCGCTTGATGACGGCACATTGCTTGGTGTCGCCGAAGGGGCCGATTGGATCGCGTACCAGAACCTCTGGAAGGGCACTGCCTTGAAGCCCGTTGCGGCGAAGATGGCGAAGGCTCCCATCCTCACCTTGAGCGGGACGGCGGACGGGCTTCCCACTGACGGCGACACGCTGACCGTCAAGGTCGCGGCAACCGGCGTCGCCACGGTGAAGGGGACCTTTGTGACTGGCGTCAATGCGCGTACCGGGAAGCCCGTCACCGCCACGGCCTCCACCACCGCGCCTCTCATCCCCACAGGCGCCGACACCTATTCGCTCTTCATCCACCTCCCGCCCAAGGGCACCTTCCCCGGCTATTCGACCGAACTTTCGCTCACCTGGACCGGCTCCGCCTTCGCGGCGAAATAGGACTGCACCCCATGAAAGAATCACCCAGATTTCGGCTCCTTGCGTTATCCACTGCTCTTATGCTCGCGGCGGCCGCCTTTGCACGCCCCCATGCCGTTGTCATATTCTATGCCGACGACCTCGGCTGGGGCGATACCGCATCGTATGGAGGCGTCGAAGTCCCCACTCCCAACCTCGACGCCCTCGCCGCGGAGGGCGTCAGGTTCACCGATGCCCACTCGGCCACAAGCGTATGCTCCCCCAGCAGATACTCCCTCCTCACAGGCCGCTACGCATTCCGCCGCCCCAACAACAGGATACTCGACGGGGACGCGAAGCTCATACTGCCGGTGGAAGGGGAAGGCCCCCTTACGCTGCCTTCGATGATGCGCAAGGCCGGATACAGGACGGCGGCGATCGGGAAATGGCATCTCGGGCTTGGCGAGGGCAACGCTCCGACGGACTGGAACAGGCGCATAAGCCCCGGGCCAAATGAAGTCGGCTTCGACTACAGCTACATCATGGCGGCCACGGCCGACCGGGTCCCCTGCGTCTTCCTGAGAAACGGAACGGTCGTCGGCCTTGAAAAGGACGATCCAATTGAGATATCATACTCGCGCGATCCGAAGCCGCTCTGGCCGGGCGAGGTTACGGCCCTTACTGATCCCGGGCTTCTCAAGGCATGGGGCCGCAGTTCCGATGCCCAGCACGACAAGACCATCATAGACGGCATATCGAGAATAGGCCATATGCGCGGCGGACATGCCGCGAGATGGAAGGATCAGGAGATGGCCGACACGCTTGCACTAGAGGCGGAAAGGTTCCTTTCTGAAAGCGAAGGCCGCGACGTCTTCCTCTACTTCTGCACGAGCGACATCCACGTCCCGCGCGATCCGCACATGCGCCACAGGGGCCGCAGCGGCCTTGGCATAAGGGGTGATGCGACCGTCCAGATGGACGACACCCTCGGCAAGGTGCGCTCAAGCCTCAAGGCCCACGGCTACGAGGACGCCCTTTTCATCTTCACAAGCGACAACGGCCCTGCGATAGGCGACGGCTATCTGGACGGCGCCGTGGAGGAGTACTCCCGCAAGGGCGTCAATCCGGCAGGGCCGTTCTCGGGCGGCAAGTATACCGTGATGGAAGGCGGAACGCGCGTTCCCATGATCGTAAGCTGGCCGGGCCATACCCCGAAGGGGGCCGTCAGCTGCGCGCTTTTGAGCCAGACGGATTTCGCCCGCAGCATCGCGGCCATAGTTGGCGCTGATATACCCGACGGCTCCATGGGCGACAGCCAGGAGCTTTCGCGTTCCCTGCTCGGCCTCGATCCCAAGGGGCGCGACGAACTGATCTCGGAGCCGGGGTGGGGAGCGTGGCGCGGCTTCAGGTCCGGGAGCTGGAAGCTCGTCACGGACGGCACACAGGCGATGCTTTTCAATCTGGAATGCGATCTAGGCGAGAAAAACGACGTATCCAAGTTGGAGACGCCGAGAACCGAGGAGCTTAAGACCCGGCTTAAGGGGTTGATGGGCCGTCCATGACGGTCCGAATGCCAGGAGGAGTGATGATGACGCAGTTGCAGGCAGCCCGGAAGGGCATTGTTACCGAAGCCATGAAGACCGTGGCCGCGGACGAGCATGTCGACGAGGAGACCGTACGCGCCGCTGTGGCCTCAGGCGAGGCGGTGATACCTCTTAACATCCACCACAGAAACGCGAAACCGGTCGGCGTGGGGCGGATGTTCACGACGAAGATAAACGCCAATCTTGGGCGCAGCGTTACGCACTCGGGGCGCGGCGACGAGCTCGACAAGCTCAAGGTTGCGCTCGATGCGGGCGCGGATTTCGTGATGGACCTTTCCGTCGGGCAGGACGATCTCAAGGCCATACGCCAGGGGATGCTCGATGCGAGCGATAAACCGCTCGGAACCGTGCCGGTATACGAGACGGTCTCGCGCCTTGAAGGCGACATCCCGAAGATGGATCCCTCCTTCCTTCTCGATGTCATCCGCGACCAGGCGGAGCAGGGCGTCGATTTCATGACGCTGCACGCCGGCCTTCTTCTAAGGCACATACCCCTTGCAATGAAGCGCAGGATGGGCATCGTCTCCCGCGGCGGTGCCATAATGGCCGAGTGGATGATGGAGAACCGCATCGAGAATCCGCTCTATACGCGCTGGGACGAGGTGATGGACATCCTCGTCGAGCACGATGTGACGGTCTCGCTCGGCGATGGGCTCAGGCCCGGATGCCTTGCCGATGCGTCGGATGACGCGCAGTTCGGCGAGCTGGACGTTCTGGGCGAGCTTGTCGAGCGCTGCCGCGAGCGCGGCGTGCAGGTGATGGTCGAAGGCCCGGGGCATGTGCCGTTCGATCAGATAAGGATGAACATGGAGCGCCAGCAGAGCGTGTGCAGGAAGGCGCCGTTCTACGTCCTTGGGCCCGTCACGACCGACATTGCCCCCGGCTACGACCACATCGTATCCGCCATAGGCGCCACGGCTGCCGCCACTTACGGGGCGTCGCTTCTCTGCTACGTAACTCCCGCCGAGCACCTTGGGCTTCCTGACGCGGAGGAGGTGCACCAGGGATGCATCGCATACCGCATCGCGGCGCACGCCGCCGACGTGGCGCGCGGGCTCAAGGGCGCGCGCGACCGCGACGACGCCATGTCAGACGCCCGCGCGGCCTTCGACTGGGACCGTCAGTTCGAGCTTTCGCTTGATCCCGCGCGCGCAAAGGCGCGCTGGCTCAAGACGCGGGCCTTCACGGACATCGCGCACGGCGACGACCACTGCTCCATGTGCGGAAAGCAGTTCTGCGCCGTGAGGACATCGCGCCGCATACGCGATCTCGCAAGCCGCCTTGAAGCGGAGTGACCTCTTTCCGCCTGTCGGGCGAAATACGGTATTGCCGTAGGTGTGCCGTTGTGGTATAATAGTGGAGACTTGACTTTGAAAGGAGCTCTTCAATGCCCGCAAAACTGAAAAGGGAATCGTTGACGCCAACATTGAACAAGATCTTTGCCGATCCCGTCACGTACACGTGTGACGTCGCCACGCTTGGCGAATGCAAGATCGACTCGCCCGTCAGGCACCACGAATTCGTCTCGGAGGGAGAACGCATACTCTGGACGGAATCGATTCCGTGGCGGAACTATCTCACGGAGAAGCTGGGCCACGAGCCGAGCTTCGAGCGCGCCGGCCCCAGGGCTAAGATATACCACGATCCGAGCTGGACGCGCGTCGGAATCCTCACGGCGGGCGGACTCTGCCCGGGCCTCAACAACGTCATCAAGGGTCTTGTCGAAATCCTTTCGTTCGACTACGGCGTGAAGACGATCTTCGGCATCAAGTACGGCTATGCCGGCCTCATACCGAGATTCGGCTACCAGCCCGTCCTCCTTGATGCCGATGCGGTCGACACGATCCATGAGATCGGCGGCACGATTCTCGGCTCGTCGCGCGGCCAGCAGCCGACGGAGGAGATCGTCGATACGCTCGTTAGGATGAACATCAACATCCTCTTCTGCATCGGCGGCGACGGCTCCTTGAGGTGCGCGCGCGACGTCGCGGAGGAGTGCATGAAGCGCAAGCTCTCGATAAGCGTGGTCGGCGTTCCGAAGACGATCGACAACGATATCGGCGACGCGGAGTTCAAGCTGATCGACCACACGCCCGGCTACGCGTCGACGGCGAAATATTGGTCGCATATGGTTCAATACGCCGAAGAGGAAAACCGCGGTTCGTCGCCGGCCGACCCGGTTCTCGTTTTG
>JAZTWW010000052.1:0-25202 GCA_045636065.1 Kiritimatiellia bacterium
AAGTCGCAAGAGGCCGCGCGAGGGCCCGAAAAACTTTCTCATATCATAAACTTACGGGCCCGGGCGCTCGCAGGGGCGAAGGAGACCGGAAAGCCTCGAATACCAATCGCGTAAGCCAATCCGCACATAGCCAGCACACCATCCGCATTAATGCCGCGCATTGCGCAGCGTGCTTCCCCAAACTGCGCCTACAATACGACGCATGGGAAGCGGCTGTTCGCCCATTGCGGAGCGAAAACCGTTGGAATTCCGGAATAAAATATGGTATACTAGCGTCCAGCAAAGGATACCAGAACCATGCACAAGACCCTTCAGACGATTTCCTGGGAGGACTTCGAGCGTCTCCCGCTTGAGGCTAAGCGCCCGTACCTTGAGAACGATGACGGCACCGGAGCGCCGTTCCACACACTTTTCGCCCAGCAGTTCGACAGGCCCCTCCTGGAACGGCTCGCGGCCCTCGCCAACAGGATCCGCTTCATGGCCAAATCAAAGGAGGGCGCGCTCTACCTCAAGAGCCTCCTCTCACATAAAAGGGCCATGCTTTACTTCTCCCAGCCAAGCTCGCGCACGTTCCTCTCGCACCTTGCGGCATGCCAGATCCTCGGCCTCACCACGGGAAGCGTCCGCGACGCCACCACATCCAGCGAAGCGAAGGGCGAATCGAAGACCGACACCATCCGGACATTCTCCAGCTACTTCGATCTTATCATAATGCGCTGCCCCGAGAAGGGCCTCGCCGAGCAGATGGCGTGGGAGCTTTCGAACAGCTCCCGCCCGATACCTATCCTCAACGCCGGCTCGGGCAAGGACCAGCACCCCACGCAGGCGCTTCTTGACATATACACCCTTTTGCGGTCTTTCGAGAAGAAGGGCGGCCTCTCCAACAGGACGGTCACGTTCTGCGGCGACCTCCTTAGGGGCAGGACCGTGAGAAGCCTCAGCTACCTTCTTACGAACTTCGACAACATCCGCCAGGTGTTCGTCGCCCCGAAGCAGCTTCAGGTCCCCGATGACGTCCTTGCCATCCTGCGCGAGAAGGGCGTGGAGTATGCCGTCTCCGACAATCTCAAGGAGGCGGTAAGCCTCTCCGACGCCGTCTACATGACGCGCATCCAGGACGAGTGGGACGAATCGAAGGGCGAAAGCGCCCGCATCGACACAAGCCGCTTCAAGTTCGGAGCCGAGGAGCTCAAGCTCCTTCCCAAGGACGGCGTGATAATGCACCCGCTTCCGCGACGCGACGAGATCGCCACCTGCTGCGACCGCGATCCCCGCGCCATGTACTGGCGCCAGATGCGCAACGGCATGTGGATCCGCTCCGCCCTCATAGCGATGACATTCGGCTTCGAGCGGCAGATCATGTGCTTCGGGGCGTAGAGAGATGACGCTTCCCGCCGAGTTCCTGCCATATGCCATAACGGCGCTCTGGGCCATCGCGGCGGCGCTTTTCTTCGCGTATGCCGGGAGCGTCGCCAGGGAGATGACTTATGTGACGCTTGCGGACGGCAGGCGCGAGGCGAGGAGCATCCCTCTCATCGTCAAGCTCCTTCTGCCGCTTGCGCCGAACCTCACGCGCTTTGTGTCAAGACCGTCCTTTGACGATGCGCGATCGAAAGCCGGGGCCATGATTGCAATGGCAGGGCTGGACGGGCTTATAGGGGCGTCCGAGTTCATAGCCCTCAAGATCCTGGCGCCGGTTGTATGCGGAACGGCATTTTCGCTCGCATTCATTTCGCTCTCGGCGGCATCTGGCGGCAATGCGCTTTCCGCGTCGAACGCGATTTTGATGTCGGCTGCCTCCTATATCCTTTTCTGCCTCTATCCCGGCATGTGGCTTAAAGGGGCCGTCAAGAGGCGGCACGAGTCGATAATGCGCGCGCTGCCGTTCGTCCTCGATCTGCTCACCTTGAGCGTCGAGGCCGGCATGGACTTCATGGGCGCACTCCAGAGGAACTGCGGGAAAAGGCGCATGGATCCGCTCAACGAGGAGCTTCTGAGGATGACCCGCGAGATACAGCTGGGGACTCCAAGGCGCACCGCCTTGAGGAACATGGCATCGCGCACGGGGCAGAGCGACCTCAAGAGTGTCGTGCATGCACTCGTGCAGGCCGACGAGCTTGGCGTTTCAATAGGCGCGATACTCCGCATCCAGTCGGATCAGCTGAGATCGCGCCGTTTCGACAGGGCCGAGAAGCTTGCGAACGAGGCTCCCGTCAAGATGCTTGCGCCGCTTCTGCTGTTCATCTTTCCGGCGGTGTTCGTCATACTTCTCGGCCCCGTCATCGCAAGGAGTTTCGATCTCTTCTTCTAGCGTCCGGTCAGCCGCCGCACTTTCCGCAGGGACGGCCATCCGTACTGCCGCAGGGATATCCTCTTGTCTTGCGGTAGTTTTCGCACGAGCTGTTGTGGCGCGCACCGCTTAGCGTAGAAAGCCAGAATCCCGTTTCCGGCCAGTCGTCATTCACCGGCGCGGCCACACGATCCCTCATGGGGCCGTTGCCCGCATTGTATTCCTTTACCGCATCCTTGCGCTCGCCCTTGCGCCTTGCGCGGGGCTTCCTCTTCCCGGAATCCCCGTCCGGCGATACCGTCTCGTCCGCCGCCGCATCTCCGGCTCCCTGGGCGTCTGCGGCTTCGGACCCGGCAAGGTCCGCTCCCTTCACGGCAGCGCACTCCTGCTGCGGCGCAGGCGTCCCGATCGACTGTCCGGCGCCGGCGTCAGCCATAACCGGCACAGCGCCGAATGCAATTGCCGCAAGCGCGGCAACCATCATCGCTTTCATCGTCTCCATTGGTGTCCTTTCCTGATTTGGTTTGTCTTGGTTTTTGTTGCACCCTTATAGGGCGGACACAATTATACAACCTGAAAATCACGGGAAAGTCGCAATAAAGTAACAATTTCGCGACAATTCTGGGGAATGGGGAATGGGGAATGGGAATGGGGAATGGGGAACTTGACTTCTCGGGGAGGTTCTGCTAAAATTCACAATCATGAAAACCATATCCAAGCTACTGTCGGTGGCGCTGTTCTGCGCAGGTATCTCAGGTTGCGGCTCTGATGGCGAAAGCCTCGTCTTGAAACCCTCGTACGACTCGCCGAGGATTGCGCAAGGCGCCATCTTCGCGCTTGTCGTGGACATCGATGGCGCGAGCGCCCATCTGAATGAGCTCCTGGTGGATATCCTTGGCAAGAGGAAGGCTGAAGAGATCATCCCCAAGATATCCCTTTCCAATCCCGATATTCCGGAGGACCTCAGGATATTCCTCGACGAGTCGGGCCTCGGCAAAGCCGATTTTGAATGGGTGGCATATTCATGCGGCACGCCCGAATTCAAAGTCTCCGGAAATGGGGACCTCGCCGAACCAGAGAGCATCCCGGACCTGGCTTTCGTCGTGCGGGTGGACCACGACTTTGCAAAGATCTCGGAACTTCTCAAGAAGCAGGCCGCAAAGAAAGGCAAGGACCAGTTCGAGGACGGCAGGATCTCCGGCGAGGACGTCCTCATCGCAAGGCCCGTGGATAAGGATGATGTGAAATTCATGGAGCAGACCGGCCTTGAGCCTGTCATAGGATCGGTGGAAGGGAAGCTTCTCGTCGCCGCCACGTCCCCGAAGGCGTTCAGCGATCAGGTGGCGCTTTACCGCGACGGCAAAGGTGCAAGCGCGGACTTCAAGGATTTCAAGGCAGATCCGATCCGCCTTAAAGTGACGGGGCTCGACATCCTTTCGCGCAAGATGGCGCGCACGTTCGCCGAGTCTGCGGCCGGCGACGACCCGGTAGAGCTCAGGAGGGCCCGTGAGCTTGCCGACAATCTCGACGACCCGAAAGTCCGCGAGAGTATCGTGCGTGAACTTGGCGGGAATATGGTGCCGGCGGACGTCTGCGTAGTCTTGGATATCCGCTCCATCTGCATGTGGTGCGACAACGGGAAGACGAAGATCGAGATCGATACGCGCTCGGAGGATGCCGCGCAGAAGATGCTGGGCTTTCTTCACATGGGCCTCGTGATGGGCAAGATGGGGATCAAGAACCTGCCAGACGGGGAGGAGTTCGACAAGATCGCAAGGATCGTGAATTCGATAAGGATCAATGCAAAGGGCGAAACCGTGCTGGCGGAAGCCGATGTGCATCTTGTGGGAGTCGTCGCAGCTCCATTGGCCGCCGTGGTGCCTGCCATCGACAAAGCGATAAAGAAGGCCAACTCCGCGGCAGGGGCAAGGCCTCCAAGACGGTAGCCACGGCCGCCGGGCGGCGAATTCCCCCAAAATATGGTATCATTCCAGCCGTTGCGCAGTTGAAGGGGATAGAACCGGAATGTTTCCTGCGGAGGAGGTCATAGACGAGGTAAAGGCGGCTCTTGAAAAGAACCGCCCCGTGGTGCTTACGGCTCCGCCCGGAAGCGGCAAGACGACCTGCATCCCCCCCGCCCTGCTTCACGCGCCTTTCCTCAAAGGCCGCAAGATCCTGATGCTCGAACCTCGCCGCCTCGCCGCGCGCAATTCGGCGAAGTACATCGCCTCCAAGCTTGGCGTCCGGCTCGGTTCGCTCGTGGGCTATCAGGTGCGCCTTGAAAGGGAGGCCGGCAGGGAAACGCGCCTTGAGATCGTCACCGAGGGGCTTCTCGCGCAGCGGCTTTTGTCCGATCCGGAGCTCTCCGACACTGGCCTTGTGATCTTCGACGAATTCCACGAGCGAAGCCTACAGTGCGATCTCGCGTTCGCAATGGCGCTCGATGCGAGGCGCGCACTGAGGGAGGATCTGAGGATCCTCGTAATGAGCGCTACCCTGGACGCAGGCCCCGTCGCCGAGCATCTTGGAGGCGCCGAGATAATCCGCGCCGAAGGAAGGATGTTCCCGGTAGAGACGCGCTTTTTGAAGGAAAGCCCCCAGTCCCCCATGCCGTCCGTTATGGCGGGCGCGGTGATGCGCGCCCTGCGCGAGGAAGGTGGAGATATCCTTTGCTTCCTCCCGGGGGAAGGCGAGATAAGGCGCACGCTTGAGATCCTTCGGGACGAAGGCGTGCAAGCGGAGGGCGTGGCCGTGCTGCCACTCTATGGCGCGCTCCCCAAAGAGGAGCAGGATGCCGTATTCATGCCGTCCGGCAGGCGCAAGGTGATCCTCGCTACAAGCATCGCCGAGACGAGCGTCACGATAGACGGAGTGTCCGTCGTGATAGATTCCGGGCTTATGCGCGTCGGCCGCTTCTCGAGCGCCAGCGGCATGCAGAGGCTTGAGACGCTGCCGATCACCCGCGACAGGGCCGATCAGCGCAGGGGCCGCGCCGGCCGTACACGCCCAGGCGTCTGCATAAGGCTCTGGACCGAGGCAGAAGACAGGCTTCTCAAGCCGCACATGACACCCGAGATACTCGATGCCGACTTGGCTCCAACGGTTCTCACGGCGGCCTCGTGGGGAACGACCGACATCTACGCTCTTCCGTGGCTCACGCCGCCGCAGGCCCATCCCTGGGAGCAGGCCAAAGAGCTCCTGCATATGCTCGGCGCGCTTGCGGATGACCGCCGCCGCCTGACGCAGCGCGGCAAGGCGATGGCTGCCTTTGGCGCGCATCCGAGGCTCGCGGCGATGATGCTCGCCGTTCCAGGCAGGCGCAGCGCGACGCTTGCCGCCATACTAGACGAGCGTCCCGGCGGCGCGCTGCGCCATGAAACGGATGTCCGCCGCCTTGAGGACGCCGCAAACGCCGGACAGTCGCCGTTTTCGCGCCGCGTGAGGGAGCTTGCGAAAAGATGGGGGCGCGGCGCCGGCGGCCCCGATGCGGGCGAGATGCGCGAGGCCGGTGAGATCCTTGCATACGCCTATCCCGACAGGATCGCGAAGAACAGGGGCAATTCTACATTCACGATGGTTTCCGGAAGAGGCGCGTGGATGGAGAGGACAGAGGCCATATCATCAAGCGACTATCTTGTGATGTGCGAACTCAACGATACGGCGAGCGGCGCGGGCTTCGTCCAGCGCGCCGACGCCAAGGCACTCTTGGCTGCGCCGATCTCGGAGGAAGCGATAGAGGAGATGTTCGCGCCTTTGATGCGCGAGGAGACGGAGACTTTCTGGGACCAGCGCAGCGAATGCGTCAAAGCCGTAAGGGCCGTGAAGCTGGGGCGCATGACCGTCCGAGAAGGTGCGCAGCCCAAGCCCGATCCCGGTGAAGTCCAGCGCGCGCTCTTTGACGGCATAAGGAGGAAAGGTGTGGGGCTTCTGCCGTGGACGCCGGCGGCGAGGCAGCTCCAGGCCAGGATTTCGTTCCTTGCGCGCACCATTCCCGACGGTGGATGGCCTCGCGTGGACGATGGAGCGATCGAGGCGGATCTTGAAGGGTTTCTCGGCCCGTTCACGCTTGGAATGAACAGGTGGACCCATCTTGAGAGGCTTGATCTTTCGGCAGTTCTCGATGCGGCGCTGGGTGCGGCCGGAAAGGACAGGCGCGAACTCGATAGGCTCGCTCCCGCGAAGATGCCCGTCCCGAGCGGAAGCGTCATGACGATACACTACGAGGAGGGCGAGCCTTTCGTCGCCGTAAGGCTCCAGGAGACGTTCGGGCTCGAATCCACGCCGATGATAGCGGGCGGCCGCGTTCCCATAGTGATGCACCTTCTCTCGCCCGCGCAGAGGCCCGTGCAGATAACCAAGGATCTCGCAGGATTCTGGAAAACGAGCTATCAGCTGGTGCGCAAGGACTTGAGGGGACGCTACCCCAAACACTACTGGCCGGAAGATCCCCTTACGGCCGTGGCGACGAAAAGGGTCAAGAACAGGATGTAGACTATGAACAAGGTAAGGGCATATCTTCCGGCGGTGCCGTTTGCCGTCTGGATCGCGCTTCAGTCGCTGCTGCCGCAGACGGCCTTGAACTATGCCATAAGAAGCGCCGCCACCCTTGCTGCGCTCGCATTGTGCCTAGTCCTGGCGCATCGCGGGGACGGCCCGCGTCCGGCAAGGACTCGTTTCTCTTTTTCCGCTCTTTTCGTGGGGCTCGCCGCAGGGCTTTTCGTCGCGGCGTTCTGGATCCTTCCAGAGCACATGGCATTCTACAGGCGGTGGATTCTATGGCCGTTCGGCGTTCCCGTACCCGAGCCGTCAGGCCCGAGCCCGTACGATCCGGCTGTATGCGGAAGCGCCCTTATGTGGATGAAGCTCGCAGGCAGCGCTTTCGTCATCGCTCCCGTGGAGGAGCTTTTCTTCAGGTCGTTCCTTTACAGGTGGATACAGCGCGCGGAGAGGTGGCGCGAGGTGGAGCTTTCGTCGTTCGACGCCCAGGCGTTCATCTGGACTGTCGCTCTTTTCGCCCTTGAGCATTCGCCGAGGTTTGTTGTGGCTGCGGCGTGCGGAGCCGTGTACCAGCTCGTTGCGATGAGGCGTGGACTTGCCTCCGCCATAGCCGCGCACGTTACGACCAATCTCGCTCTTGCCGTATACGTGATATATTTCGGTGATTGGGGCTTTTGGTAAGCCTAGTTGGGGATACCCATTCCCAGCCCATCCACCCGATCTATCGCTTGTATGCCTCTCGCCCATCCACAATCCATCCACCCAATCTATCGCTATTATCCCTCCTGCCCATCCACAATCCATCCTCCCGGTTTATCACTATTATCGCTCTTGCCCAATCAAAGTCCATTCATTGGATTTATCGCTTTTATCGCGTTTATCCCTTCTATCCCTTCTCCCCCAAAATCGGCTAGCCACTTTAAATCCACCCCAAAAATCCACCTGTGTTTTTCAAGCGAATTATGATATAATACCACCCCCTTATGGCTGACATACCGACTACATCCACTACTCTTCTGCGCGATATCGCGCAAGATCCGGCGAATGCTCGCTGGAGCGAGTTTGCGGCCAGATACCGGCCGATGATGGAGGCGTTCATGCGTGAGCGTTTCCCGTCCGTCGAGGCGGACGACGTCATCCAGGAAACGCTCGTAGCGCTCTGCAAGGTGCTGCCTGACTACCGCTACTCGCCGGATGAGAAGGGCTACTTCCACAATTATCTCACGGGCATCCTCCGCAACAACGCAACTGGGATTCTGCGCAAACGGATGCGCGAGGGCGAAAAGCTTGCTGAGTACGCGAATGCGCCTGTCGGGAATCCGCCATCCGATGAAGATGCGTCATTTCGCGAGGCCGTCTTTGAAATCGCCCTTCGCCGGTTTCTAGCCGACGAAACGGTGGCGGACCGCACGAAGCGCATATTCGAGCGCACGGCCATCAACAATGAATCGCCAGAAGCGGTCGCGGCGTCATTCAAGATGACGCGCCATGCCGTAGACCAGGCGAAAAGCCGCGCCATGGCCCGCCTGAGAGAGCTTGTGCGGGAGCTGGAGGCGGCGGGCGATGTGTGATGATGATATCGCCGGGCGTTGCGCCTCGCATGTGCCCGTGGCGCCGGAATCCCGCTTTGCACCTGGCACCTCGTTCGGCGATTGGCGCCTCACCGCGTTCATAGGCCGCGGCGGGAGCGGCGAGGTGTACTGCGCGGAGCATGTGAAGCTTGGTACGCCCGCCGCCGTAAAGGTGCTCGTGCGCGACGGCGAGCGCGCGAAGGCGCGGTTCACCGGCGAGGCGAAGCTGCTCGCAAGGCTCAGATCCGCCGCCTTCCCGCGTTTTCTCGCATACGGCGAGGCGAACGGCACATCCTATCTTGCCATGGAGCTTCTTGAGCCTGGTGACTTGCCTCATGGCGACGGTGCCGTTGCCAGGTACATGCTTAAGGTATGCGAGGCCGTCGCGGAACTTCATGCGCTCGGGCTTGTACATTGCGACATAAAGCCGGGCAACATCCTCTGGCGGCCAGATGGCCACGATGAACCGATACTGGCCGATCTAGGCCTTGCGAAGGAAGTGGGCACCCCTGATCCCGCCCACCGCGCCGGCACGCCAGGCTACAGCGCGCCGGAGCAGATGGAGCGCGGCGAGGCTACCGAGGCGTCGGACATCCACTCGCTCGGCGTTCTAGCCGACAGCTGCTTCTGCGGTAAACCGCCAAGGGCATGGAAGCGGATAATCGAGCGTGCGACATCGTCGATTCCTGCGCATCGCTATCAAGATGTCGCATCTCTTGCGCGCGCTGTCCGTGCGCGCCATCGCCTGTCGTGTTCGCTTCTGGCGCTGCTTGCCGCCGCAGGTCTTGCCGCTGCCGCGTTTATTGCGTGGCGAGGCATCGAGTCGGGCCGCGCTCGTGCAGAGGACATGCTGCAGAGGGAACACGAGGAAATCCTGGAAATGCTTCAACGCGACGTTTATTAGCGTGAGATTTTGCGTGAGATTTTGCCGTTGGGTTACAGTATGATATAGAGGCGAAGTCGGCTCTTCGGTTGAAGAAGGGGGCTTCGCCGGAAACGCGGCAGTGGATTGCGCCCTATTTCTTCTGCCGCGGAACGGCAAAGGGCGTATAACGGAGTAACTCGATGGCTACACGTGGCGAAGGCGGCAATTGCCGCATGTGTGGGGCGTATATACCCGCAGGAGGCGGCGTCGGCTGGGGCTTTACGCTCCATCCCAGCGCCAATGACGAGGTGTTCTGCTCGGAACCGTGCAGGCAGGCGGCGAAGGCGGCGCGTTCAAAGGCGCTCAAGAAGCTTGGAGGCTGCCTTTGGGCGCCGATAAAGCTGTGCATGAAGATCTTTCTCAACAAGTGGATGCTCACGATCTGCACGGCAGGGTTGACGTATTTCACCTGGAAGGGTCTCAATAAAGTCTACGGCAAGAAGCAGTAGCAGCCTCCCTTCGGGTTTTTAGCATCTCAAGCACGTATGCGGAGCCGGGCTTATCCCCGGCTCCGCATCTCTCTATCACCTCTTCCCTCCCTCTCTTCCCTCCCTCTCATCCCTCCCTCTCACCCCTCCCTCTATCCCTTCAACCCATCCAAACTCCATATCATCGGATTTATCGCTTATATCCCTTTTATCCCTTTTATCCCTTCTCCCAAAAAATCCACCTGTGAATTTCCAGCGAATTATGGTATAATGTATGTGTGTGAAAGGTAAAGCCAAATGACCGCAAGCGAGAACCAGATAGTCGTCTATCAGCCGAACGAGACCGTCCGGCTGGATGTGTTGTGCTAACGTGGGAGAGCCGGAATGATCTTGGACAAAAAGCAGATGACGGAGGAGGACATCAAGTTGCAGTTCATCACGCCTGCAATTGAGTCCAAGTGGGGCCGTCATCAGATGACAATGGAGACCAAGATCACCGACGGCCGAGTCAACATCAGGGGGAACTTCGTCGTGCGCGAGAATCCCAAGAAGGCCGATTACGTTCTGTATCTTGCGCCAAACAAGCCAATCGCCATTGTCGAGGCCAAGGACAACAACCATTCCGTCTCCTACGGACTCCAGCAGGCGATCACATACGCGCGCATGCAGGACATCCCGTTCGCCTACAGCTCCAACGGCGACGGGTTTCAGGAACACGATCTCCTGACGGGCCTTGAGCGCACCTTGCCGCTTGACGGGTTCCCGACCGTTGAAGAGCTGTCCGGCCGCTGGGAGAGTGAATCTAACGGCGGCAAGGGCGTCTCCGCTGACGAGAAAAAGGTCATCGCGCAACCGTATTATTCCAGCCAAGGCACATACGATCCGCGCTACTATCAGCGCAACGCCATCAACAGGGTCGTCGAGGCGATAGCGAGAGGACAGAAACGCCTTCTGCTGGTGATGGCCACGGGTACCGGGAAGACCTATACGGCCTTTCAGATCGTCTACCGTCTGCTGAAATGCGGCTTGCAGAAGAAGGTCTTGTACTTGGCCGATCGGAATATCCTTGTAGACCAGTCGATCCAGCAGGACTTCTCCCCGCTTGAAAAGACGATACACAAGATCAACTTCGTCAAGGACGACCCCGTCACCGTCACGTCGCATGAAGTGTACTTCTCCCTCTACCAGCAGCTCGCGGGCAACGAGGAAGCCGAGGATGAAGGAAACGGCGAGGAAATGGTCGCACGGTTCGCGCAGCTCTTCAGCAAGGACTTCTTCGACCTCGTCATCGTCGACGAATGCCACCGGGGATCCGCGAAGAGGGACGGCAACTGGCGCAGGATCCTCGACTATTTCTCGTCGGCCACGCAAATCGGCATGACCGCGACGCCGAAGGAGACCAAATACATCTCCAACATCGACTACTTCGGCGAGCCGATCTACACCTACAGCCTGCGCGAGGGGATCGACGACGGCTTTCTGGCGCCTTTCAGGGTGATCAACGTCAAGACCGACATATCGGACGGCTGGCGTCCCTACAAAGGCCAGCTCGACAAGTTCGGGAACGAAATCGAAGACCGCATCTACACCAACAGCGACTTCGACTACAACATCGTCCTTGAGGACCGCACGTACCAGGTCGCGAAGGAAATCACCAACTACCTGAAGCGCACCGGCAGGATGCAGAAGACCATCGTGTTCTGCGCTACGGAAGAACATGCCGAACGCATGCGCGTCGAGCTGAACAACCTTAACGCCGACATGGTCAGGGAGAATCCCGACTATGTCGTGCGCATCACCGGTTCCGACGCCTACGGCAAGAGCAAGCTCGACTACTTCATTTCCGTGTCCGCGCCGTATCCGGTCATCGCGACGACGTCGAAGCTGCTTTCCACTGGCGCGGACTGCAAGATGACGAAGCTGATCGTCCTCGACGAGATGATCGGCTCCATGACGGAGTTCAAGCAGATCATCGGACGCGGCACCCGCCTGCGCGAGAAGGACGGCAAGAGCTTCTTCGTGGTGATGGATTTCCGCAACGTGACGAGGCTGTTCGCCGATCCCGACTGGGACGGTCCGATCGAGATTGACGAAGGCTTCAATCCCGATCACGAATCGACGCCGCGTCTGGAAGGGCCGGGCGACGATCCGCCGTCCACGAACAGGTATGTCGTGCCCGCGGAGGGCTGCGAGGTTCACATCTGCGGCACGAGGGTTTCGATCTACGACTCCGAGGGACGGCTCCTGACCCAGGAAAGCATGGTCGACTACACGCGGGTCAACGTCCTCGGCAAATATGCCTCCCTCGACAACTTCATCCACCGGTGGACCGCCGAGGAGAAGAAAGAGGCGATCCGAGAACTCCTAATGGAACAGGGCATCGACCTTGACCTGATGAAGGAGGAAGAGGGCATGTCCGATGTCGACGACTTCGACTTCATCTGCCACGTCGCCTTCGACCAGAAGCCGCTGACCCGCCGCGAACGGGCGGAAAACGTCAAGAAGCGCGATTTCCTCAGCCGATACGGCGGCGTCGCGCGCGAGGTCCTGGAGGTCTTGCTCGAGAAGTACAAGAACGTGGGCATCTACGAGATCGAGAAGACGGCGCTTCTCCTGCTTGATCCGTTCAGGCGATTCGGCAGCCCCATGCGGATCGCCGGCTATTTCGGCGGCAAGAAAGGCTATCTGAAGGCCGTCCGCGAACTTGAGGAAGAACTTTACAAGGCAGGATAAAAGATGGGCAACTTATCGGGATTCGTAAAGCGGCTGCGCGACATCATGCGCAACGACGCGGGCATCAACGGCGATGCCCAGCGCATCGAGCAGATCGCATGGATGCTGTTCCTGAAAGTGTACGACGCGAAGGAAAAGGACTGGGAGTGGAACGACGACGGCTACGTCTCCATCATCCCCGAGGCGTGCCGCTGGGCGAACTGGGCGGTCGACGACCGTTCCGGCTCCGCCATGACCGGCGACCGATTGCTCGATTTCGTGGACAACACCCTGTTCCCAACCCTCAAGAAGCTGCCGGTGACCGCCTCCACGCCCATCCGCAAGGCCATCGTGCAGACCACCTTCGCGGATGCCAATAACTACATGAAGGACGGCGTCCTTCTCCGCCAGGTCGTGAACGTGATCGACGGCCTCGACCTTGCCGACTACGAGGAAAGCCACGCCTTCGGGGAAATCTACGAGTCCATCCTGAAGGAACTGCAGAGCGCAGGCTCCGCCGGCGAGTTCTACACGCCCCGCGCCGTGACCGACTTCATGGCGAAGATGATTAAGCCGAAGATCGGCGAGAAGATGGCGGACTTCGCCTGCGGTACCGGCGGGTTCATCACGAGCTGGCTGAAGGAACTGGAACGCGCGGTCAAGACGACGGAAGACCGCGAGGCCTACGGCAACTCCATCTATGGCATCGAGAAGAAGCAGTTCCCCTACATGCTCTGCATCACAAACATGCTCCTGCACGACCTGGACGTGCCGCAGGTGTTCCACGCAAACTCCCTCCTGCACGACGTCCTGGACTACACCGAGAGCGACCAGTTCGACGTCGTCCTCATGAATCCGCCCTACGGCGGCAGCGAGAAGACGGACGTGAAGAGCCACTTCCCCGCCGACCTCGCGAGCTCCGAGACGGCGGATCTCTTCATGTCTGTGATAATGTACCGCCTGAAGAAGAACGGCCGCGCGGCGGTGATCCTGCCCGACGGATTCCTCTTCGGCACGGACAACGCAAAGGTGAGCATCAAGAAGAAGCTGCTCGCCGAATTCAACCTGCACACCGTGATCCGCATGCCCGGCAGCGTTTTCTCGCCCTACACCTCCATCACGACGAACATCCTCTTCTTCGACCGCACCCAGCCCACCAAGGAGACCTGGTTCTACCGCCTCGACATGCCGGAAGGATACAAGCACTTCTCCAAGACGAAGCCGATGAAGCTCGAGCACTTCGATCCCGTCGTCGAATGGTGGAATAACCGCACGGAGCTGTCGGAGGATGGCTTCGACAAGGCGAAGAGGTTCACGGCACGTCAGCTCGCCGAAGAGCTTGGCTACAACCTCGATCAGTGCGGCTATCCGCACGTCGAAGAGGAAATCCTCGCGCCGATGGATTTGATCCAGCGCTATCAGGAGGAGCGCTCCTCGCTCAACGCCGAGATCGACCGCGTGCTCGCCGAAATCACCGCGAAGCTCGGAGGAAAGGCATGCTGAGCGAAATGTATTTTGCCAAAATCGATATCAAAAATAGGCGGGATAAGTTTCGTTTCAGGATGTGAAAGTTTCGCAAGGAGGCTGCCAATGAAGTACATGACTGTTGCCGAAGCTGCAAAAAAATGGGGCTTGACGCCGCGAAGCGTCCAGATCCACTGCGAAAAGGGGAATGTTCCTGGAACAACCCTTGAGGGGAAGTCTTGGCGGATTCCTGCTGATGCGGAACGCCCTAAGCGCAAGCCCCGTGCGCGGGGATTGCCGACAAGCGTGCTTGAAGCTTTGAAGTCGGAGAAAAGGGGCCGCATTTCAGGTGGACTCTACCATCGTCTTCAGATCGACTTCACCTACAACTCGAACCACATCGAGGGCAGTCGCCTCACGCACGAGCAGACCCGCTGGATATTCGAAACGAAGACAATTGGAGATTTGCCGGGCAATCTTCCGGTTGACAACATCGTGGAGACGGCGAACCATTTCCGCTGCATCGACATCGTGATAGAGTCCGCTGGCGCCGCGCTGACGGAACACTACATCAAGGAACTGCACCATCAGCTCAAGAGCGGCACGACCGACAGCCGCAAGGAGTGGTTCGCCGTGGGCGACTACAAGCTCCTCGACAATGTCGTCGGCGAAATGGAGACATGCCCTGCCAAGAATGTACGTCGTGAGATGGCGAAGCTGCTTGGCTGGTGGAAGGGGGCGGAGAAGTCCTTCGAGAATCTGCTCGACCTGCATGTGCGATTCGAGCAGATACATCCTTTCCAGGATGGTAATGGGCGCGTCGGGCGCTTGATCCTGCTGAAGGAGTGTCTCAAGTATGGCATCACGCCGTTCATCATCGCCGACGACATGCGGAAGTTCTATTATCTTGGGCTTCAGGAATGGCGGCAGGGTAGCCGTTTGCGGCTCCTTGACACGTGCCGCACGGCACAGGACATCTTCATTGTCGGTCTTCAGAAATTCGGCCATGTGAAAATCGCCGAAAAGGCGCTTGCGGAACAGGCGAAATCGGAGGGGAAGAGACCCGAATGACCCCGCAGGAACTCAAGAACAGCATTCTCCAGCTCGCCATCCAGGGCAAGCTCGTCGAGCAGCGCCCCGAAGAAGGCACGGCGGCGGAACTGCTGGAGAAGATTTTAGCCACAAAGAACGCAAAGGGCGCAAAGAAAGATCTCACGCGGAGCCGCGGAGCACGCGGAGAAAAGAAGACCTCCGCGCTCTCCGCGTCTCCGCGTGAGAAAATACCCGACGACGATAAACCCTTCGACATCCCCGAAAGCTGGGAGTGGGTGAGGTTGGGGGATGTGATTTCTTTGCTTTCCGGTCGTGATTTGGAGCCAAGCGAGTATTCGGCAACACCGAAGAAATATCCTTACATGACAGGAGCTAGCAATTTTGCCAATGGTAATTTGCTCGTAAACCGTTGGACAGATCGCCCAGTAACGATTTCCCATATTGGAGATTTACTTATCACCTGTAAAGGGACTGTTGGTGCAATGGCTTTCAATGCTATTGGCGACATCCACATAGCACGGCAAATAATGGCAATATCATCAGCGTCAATTGATTTGCATTATGTAAAAGTCTTTCTCGCGGCCAGTGTTCAATCTCTGAAAGCGGCGGCCAATAGTATGATACCTGGCATTGACCGCAAGACGATGTTGCTTCGGCCCATCCCCCTCCCTCCCCTTGCCGAGCAGAAGCGCATCGTGGCGAAGATCGAGGAACTGCTGCCGCTGATCGACCGCTACGAAAAGGCGTGGAGCAAGTTGGAGGACTTCAACAAGCGCTTCCCCGTGGACATGCAGAAGTCCGTTCTCCAGATGGCGATTCAGGGCAAGCTCGTCGAGCAGCGCCCCGAAGAAGGCACGGCGGCAGAGTTGCTGGAGAAGATTTTTGCCGCAAAGAACGCAAAGGGCGCAAAGAAGAATTCTCGCGCAGAGCCGCAGAGCCGCAGAGGGAAAAGCGCCTCTGCGCTCTCCGCGTCTCCGCGTGAGAAAATCCCCGACGACGAAAAACCCTTCGACATCCCCGAAAGCTGGGAGTGGGTGAGGTTGTCTGATTTAATGACAACAATTTCTACGGGGCCATTTGGAAGTATGCTTCACAAGGCTGACTATATAGAAAATGGCATCCCACTGGTAAATCCAGCAAACATTGTTGGTGGGAGAATTATCCCATCACAAAAAATGATGGTCTCAGAAGAAACACGTGAAAGGCTTGCTGGCTATATATTACATGAGGGGATGATTGTGATGGGGCGTAGGGGTGAGATGGGGCGTTGTGCAGTCGTTTCAAGGGAAGAGGATGGTTGGCTGTGTGGAACAGGTTCGTTTTTCTTGGAGCCTGACAAAAATATTTTTGTTGAGTATATAAGTAGACTATTTTCAACGCCTTATGCGAAGCTGTATTTGGGCGGTGAATCTGTAGGAACAACTATGAGCAATCTTAATCATACGATTCTGCGCAACATGCTCATCCCCCTCCCGCCCCTTGCCGAGCAGAAGCGCATTGTCGCCAAACTGGAAGAAATCCTGCCGCTCTGCGAGCGGCTGAAATGAGATACGAGGTGAGTTCTGTATGAAGAGCTATCATGATATGGTTAGACTGTTTGAGAGAGCAAATACTGCATTCTTGAAGCATGACAAGGCGTTGCTTGCCAACCAAGTTTCTGAAAGAACTTTATGCGGCGCTTTGATGCTCCACATTCATGATATTATTCGTCACGATACGAGATATGCTGGATATTATGTGGATGTTGAATACAATCGCAACAAGGGTGCGATCAAGACTATATACAAGACCATTAAAGGACCGTTTCTTGAAATTATCCCCATTAATTGTGATTTGATAGTCCATAGTCGTGGAGAAATTGTAAAGCAGGACAATCTGATCGCAATTGAGATGAAGAAGTCTATAGCTACTCGTGTGCGTAAGGATAAAGACCGAGAAAGGCTTATTGCTCTTACAAAAGATTCGTTTGACAATCTTTGGTCTTTTGACGGTAAAGCACTCCCTGAACATGTTTGTCGATATGTATTGGGCGTTTATTATGAAATAGACTATAAGCGGAAGTCAATTCTTCTTGAGTACTACCGTAAGGGGTGCAAGGTCACGACGCAAACAATTGAATTTAAGTGTTAATATTCTTTGAGTCTAGAGGACCAGAACCATTGGTGAAGTAGAAATGGTGGAGTAGAGACTATGGTGATGGCGCAGAGAGACGATCCTCCTTCGCGCTGCGCGCTTCCACCTTCGCCGAGGCTACGGTGGACAAGACGGAGGACAGGCACGATAGAGGCGATCAAGCGACTTGAACCGCCTTCGCGCATGGGTGACTTGTAAAAGGAGTGGGGCAGCAAGAACTCCCTAAGACGCCTGGGCAAGACGTGAATCATACGCATAAGCAGTCTCTCCGTTGAGTGATTCCCTGTGGATTGAGTTTATCCAGTGCTATGGGGGTGGTGTTGTCTGCCTTTGTCCTTCGTTGAACCCCATGGCCTTCCTCTCTTTTTTGCCGACCCGTTAGAATTTACCATTTCTGAGCTCTGGGGAGACCATTGTCAGAGCCAATAGGGAGACCCCCAATGACATCGCAGGTCTCGGATGACATTCTAGCAATTTTTGCGAGATAGCGGCGTTTGAGATTTTCCGCATATCGTTCTCATTTTTCGTCCGTAGCGTAATCGCGGGATGGGCGGTGTCAGATTTGGCCGATGGCGGCGTATATTTGTGTAAGATTTTGCCGCGAGCGTCGAGTACGTGGTGGAGCATCAATGGCACGCAGGGAACAAAAGCATGAACATGATGAAAACGATTCTTGCCGGCGCGGCGGCGCTGATCGCCGCGGCGGGATGCAGATATGCGCCGGATGGCGGCGCCGAGGCAGCTATGCCTGACTGCGGTGCGCGAAGCGCCGCATCGTCCTCTGGCGATTGGACGACGCTGTCGAATGCGCCGTGCGCAGTCCCGAAGAACGTCACACTGCTTGACGCGCTCGCCATGTTTGCGGGCGAGACGGATGCAGACGCAACATTCAACGAGGCGGAGAGGAAAGCCAACTCCGAAGGACCGCGTCTTTGCCGCAATTCGCTTTTCCTTCGGTGGCGCACGGCAGACGGGACGGACGGATGGCGGCTTTTGATGACATCCGGCGGCAACTGGAAGGATGCCGACGGCATGAACGGATGGTGCAAAGACCGTGCGAGGGATGTTCGCGAGTGCTTCATGGTCTTGAAAGCCAGGTTGTCGCAGGATGGGCATTCAATCTGGCTCGTCTGCAATCCGCATACCTGCACGTATAACGTCGTCTGTCGC
Source organism: Kiritimatiellia bacterium (assembly GCA_045636065.1). GTDB lineage: Bacteria > Verrucomicrobiota > Kiritimatiellia > RFP12 > UBA1067 > RGIG5050. Next base: position 18,244 of record JAZTWW010000052.1, read on the forward strand.
TTCGACTTGCGCGAAAACACGTTTCGGGTTGTCGGCGACGGCGATACGTGCGAAGAGGAGCCGGACGGCACGATCTTGGTTCAGAACAAGAAAACCTGCATTTACGAAAAGAACGGGGATCCCCTTGGGGCAGCCTGGTACGACGAATGGATTAACCCAGACGGCACCGTCGTTCGGAAATCAGAACCGGTCAACAGAGCAGAATATGTGCTGGACTACGATACGGCCACGCTCAAGAAGGAGTTCGAGCGGGAGTGGCTGAAACACGTCGCCGGCTACACGAACTACACTACGGCCGGAATGGCGGAAGACTACGCCGACATAGAGAAGTTCATAAAAGAGTGGAAGCCTCGAATACTGCGCCATCAGGTTTGCAAGGAACAGGATTCAAAGCGCCGCGATCAGATGGTCGAGAGGATGCTGAAGTACAGTTCCATAGACGAGCTTTATTACGGCTTGCTTGTTTCGCATTGTGAGATTTGGGATCGCTGGGATGCCTACGACCGGAACAAGAACGCGCGAGGCAGGCTCGACGGCATCGATGTTCAGTTCAAAGACGGCCGGGCCAGGTGGATGAACAGGGAACGTGACGGCATCGAAATGTCCGCAATGCTGTACGACCATTACTTCTGGCCTGCGTGTTACGGCAAGGCCTTTGCCTTGATTTTCACGGATATGTCGGCCAACTTCGACGAGGACGGCATAAAGAGCGACTCCCTCGCCAATTGCTGGCTGGGGCTGTTTTCAAATGGAATGTTGGTGAAGGCGGAGAAACTGCCCTGCGGCAAGGACGTAAGATGGATGCCGAATCTTGAATGCGGCGCCCCATACGGACGGAAGTACACCCTTGCAGTCGTGTTCAACGAATGCAAGGCCAAGGTCGTAAACTGTGCGACGGGAGAAGCCGTCCTCACAATGGACGCAGCTGCGGAATAACCAGCCTATGCGCGATTCGCCTTGTGCGCGCGGTCCTCGGCCTTGATCGCGTCGGCGACCATCGAGACGAGGCCGTGTTCGTTCTTCTCGTCGAGCCACGCCCACTGTCCGTTCGGGTTCAGCTCCAGGAACCACAGCTCGCCGTCCTTGCGGATGAAGTCGAATCGTCCGAACCTGTAGCCCGTCTCGTCCATAAAGCCTTTGATGGCGCGTTCCTCGGCGGGCGACAGCTCGCATCGCGGCCATGCTGCTTGACTTATGAAAATCGACTTTCGCGAGTCTTCGCCGTCGAAAGACCTGCGCGGCGCACTCGCCGCGTAGGTCTTGCCGTCAACATAGACGACAGTCACCTCCTCTTCGCCGTCGATCCGCTCCTGCACAAACCAGGGATAGGAAAGGTCCAGCGCGGCGGGATCGACCTCCTTTACGAAAAACGCCTTGTTTTTGCCTATTGGAGTGGCCGTATTGGACTTTACTACCCATCTGCCGTCCGTCAGTTCTTCTGGCAGCGCTCCGTGGAAGAAGTGCCAAGGCGCAACGCGGAAATGCTTCTTGGCAACGAGCAACTGCCGCAATTTGCCGTATTTGTTGCTTTGGCAGCAGACAAGTGCGACGAGTCCACGGCTCTGGCACTCGCGGAAAAAGTCCGTGAAGAGCTCTATGGTCTCCTCTCTGCACCAGTTCGCGACACAGCCATATTTGGGCACTGCGATAGGATTGAAGTACAGAGGCTTTCGAAGATAGAAGGAGGTGAACGATTTGTTTGAGATTTCCTTGCCGTTTCTATTGTCTGCAATGCGAAATCCATTGCAGTGGAAGTCCCAGACGAAATCCTCTGGCCTATTGATGTCAAATCGAAGAATGTCGGCTTCGTCAAATTCTCCAAGGACAATGTCGGTGGTCGTGTCCTGGCTACATGTTGCGATGAAGATCATGGGAGGATATCCATTTTGTTGTTGATGAAGTGGGGCTGGCGAAAGCCAGCCCCAACATTTGCTGGATTGCTGTCTTTCAGCCCCAGTTGTTCCAGTCATCTATCGACCAGTTCTGGCCGACGAAGCTCTGTGAGCCCGACACGGAGCCAGTGATATCTCCGCCGCCCACAGGCTTGAGCCCGTTGACGTCGGTCGCGATGTCATTTGGTGTCATTGTTGTTTCCCTTTCTGTTTTGGTTAACCAAAGCAGCGAACACCCGTCCACTACGCGCTAATATACGACGGCTTTTCCGGAATCTGACAAAAGATTTTTTCGTCGCAGAGGTCGATGAGCGCAGGGTCGTGGCTGACGACGAGGACGATGCGCCCCGGCGCGAGTCGGCGCAGGAGTTTCCCGAACGCGGCGCGTGCGTCCGCGTCGAGGTGGTTCGTCACTTCGTCCAGGACAAGGAGTCCCGGTTTGCGGACGAGTGCGTGGGCGATGGCGAGGCGCTGCATCTCGCCGCCGGAGAGGGACTGTCCCCCGAGCCCGACGCGCGTGTCGAGTCCGTCGGGCAGCCGTCCGACGACTTCGCCGAGTCCGCTAAGCGCAATCGCCTCCACGACATCTTCCTCCGTGAACGCGGGGTCGCGCAGCGTTATGTTGTCGCGCACCGTGCCAGAGACGACCAGGCTGTCCTGGAACACGATCCCGATCTTGCGCCGGAAAACGCCCTCGTCGAGCGACGGCATTGGCGAGCCGTTGACGAGTATTTCGCCGGACTGCGGTTCGAGTGCGGCCGTTGCAAGCTTGAGGAGGGTCGTCTTTCCGGCGCCGTTGGCCCCGACGAGCGCGACGACCCTGCCGGCGCGGAAGACCGCCGAGAAGTCCTTGACGACGGCCCGCCTTGCGTCCGCGCCGGGATAGGCGAACGTGACGTTGCGGAATTCGACGCTTTCCAGCGCGTCGAATTTGCGCCCGCCGCTACTAGGCGGCGCGTGGGCGAGTATTTCGTTCAGCGAATCGACTCCCTCGCGGAGCGTCGCCGTCTCGGGCAGCAGCGAGACTATGCCCTGCACGGACTGCATCGCCGCGAGGAAGAGCATCTGATAGACGACGACGTCGCCGACGGGGATCGCGCCTTTCGCGGCGAACATCCCCGCCACGCCAAGGACGGCGACCTCGCCGACCACGAGAACCGCGCCGAGGAGCGCGCCGAACGCGGTCGTCAGGCTGTCCATCTCGTCGTTGCCGTCCCTGAGCTCGCGCATGGACCTGCGCGGGGCGTCCGCGAAGCGGCGCTCGGCGTCGAGCATACGGAGGAAGGGGAGCGAGCGGAAGAAGTCGAAGAGCGCGGAGAATGCGCCATCGCTTTTCTTGCGCACGGCGTGGGAGCTTGTCGCGAAGCGCCGCGCGAACGGAATGAAAAGGCCGATGCAGAAGGGGATGAACGCGGCGAATGAAATGCTAAGCGCGGCGGAGCGCGAGTGGAGGGCGAGGCCTGCGGCGAACATCGTGACAACGGCGGCGAGAAGGCGCGGGTAGAGTCCGCTCACGAATCTTCCCACGGCGCCCGCGTCGCGTGTGAGTTTCGCGACAAGTGTTCCGTCGGCAAGCGGCGAAAGCTCGGCTGGCGGGAAGCCCATCACGGCGTCTAGAACCCGATTCTGGATGTCTAGTTCAATATTCCGCGACCGGGAGAGGACAAGCCGCTGGAGGCACGGCGACAGTGCGGCCCTGGCGAGCAGCAGGGCGGCGAGGATGGCGAATGGCGCGGCGGGCGGCGAGCCGGCGACGAGCGCGTCGATGAAGCGTCCCGTCGCGAAGGGGACGGCGATTCCGGCGGCGGTCTGCGCGACCAGCAGCGGCGAATAGACGAACGCCACCGCCGGCGACGAGAGAAGCGTCGCCGCGAGGAACTTCGTCCTTGCGAATCTCGATTCTGCTTTTTTGTCAGTAGTCATGCGGAATCATATACGGTGCAGATTCCAGAATCTGACAAATCCGGCCGGGCGCATCTGGACATGTCTGCCGGCTGGATTTGTCGCAGGGCTTCGTCCATCGGTCTGGGAGGCGACGAAAATCCGCGTTGTGTGAATATCCGTTAGTTTCCGCTTGATTGTCCGCCGTCCGAAATGGTAGAATCTGTTGCATGGAGAGCGTAGAAGAGAACGGCGCAGGCGAGGAGTCCTGCGGGGACTGGAAGCTCCTGCGGGAGATCGGACGCGGCGCGTACGGGACGGTCCACTTGGCCGTCGGGCCGGGCGGCGAACACGCGGCGGTGAAGGTCTGCCGGCGCGACGCAGTGGGCGACGAGCGCTATGAGCGCGAGTTGCGCGGCGCGAAGCTATACAGGTCGATCCCGCCGCAGGAGGGTCTTGTCCGCATGAGGGCGCTCGCCGAGACGGACTGGGGCTTCTACACGGTGATGGACCTTGCGGACGACGAATTCGGCGGATCGCAGGATGCGTCGTCCGGTTATCGTCCGAAGACGCTTGCCCGCGTGATCGATGGGGAGAAGGCGCTGCCGCTCAAGGAGTGCGTCGGACTGGCCATCGCGCTTGCGAAGGGGCTCGCCGCGCTCCAGCGGCACCATCTCCTCCACCGCGACATCAAACCCGCGAACGTGCTGTATGTCGGCGGACGCCCCGTCCTTTCCGATCCGGGGCTTGTCGTCGAGGAGACCGCCGCCGTATCGACCGTCGGGACGCCCGGGTACCTTCCGCCGGAAAGGAAGTTCACGGACGCGGCGGGCGACATCTACAGCCTCGGCCTCACGCTTAAGGCCGCGAGCTTCGGTCGGCAGCTCGAAGAGCTCGACAAAGGCCCGGCGATGGAGGCGGACACCGGCGCCGCGCTCTTCCCGGCGTGGTGGCGCATCCTCAACAAGGCGACCGACCCGACGCCGGCCAAGCGCCACCAGTCCGCCAAGGCACTGCTGAAGGATCTTGCGGCCCTGCGGCGGAAAATGCGCGTCTCGGCAGTCTTAGGATCGCGCATGGCGAAAGCCGCGATTGTGGTTGGTGCCATGGCTATCGTTGCCGCCGCAGCATTTGCCGTAATCGCGGGCAGACGCGCGCAACGGGAACTCGCCGAACTGAATGATCGTGTCGAACGCCAGTCTCGCGAAGAGCGCCAACGCATTCAGGGCAGTGTGGAAAAGGGGGTCGCGGATATTCAAGGAATGTTAGGTGATTTAGGTATTCCTGCCGACATTGCCATACAGCCAGAATCGGAATCCGAAAGGAACAAGCAGGATTACATCAAGGCGATGCAGCATGACTTTTGGAATTCTTATGATGATGGGATAAGCACTTATTTCGCAAAGAAGAATATTGACGGGGCTAGACGAGGAATTGATAAAATCAGACGTTTTGCAGAAACCATCAAGGGGGATGTTGCCAAAATAGGAGAGATTGACAAAACGAGAGCGAGTGCGCTTCAGACGCTCATTGACAAGGCACTTGAACTTATTGTCAAGGAGGAGGATTTGCAACGGCAGTTTGACGAATTGCGCGGAAAGGCCAAGGAGAAGGAGTCGAGGGGCCTTGAAGCCGTGGATGAGTTTCTGCGGGCGAAGAAAATCGTCAAAGAAATGGAAAGTTTGTCTCAAAAACTAACGAGTGGGATTGATGGTGTGTTTTACAAACGAAAATCGTATCTAGGCGACATAAAACATAAATGGGATCACTGTCTTGAGCAGAAAGAAATCAAATGGGAATTGGAACATCGGTCTTGGAGTGTTGACCCATATATGCATGAGCCGGACAAGATTCAGTTGGTTGTTGATAAAACGGCGGCATTCGACAAGACCAAGTCTCAAAATCTTATGGTGCTAAAGAACAGGTTTGCCGAACTTATGGCGAGACAGGAATCGCTCCGGCGTGAAATATCCGCCTTGCGTGAAGAAGGGGAAAAACAGACGCGGGAAGGTATGGATGACATGGCGGAATACCGTCGGGCGTGGAAAATCTATGAGGAGGAATGTCGTTTGATCGAGAACGACATCAACCCCCTTGCCCAAGAGTTGGCGGTAAAATTGCAAGAGTGCATAGAGGATTATAGCATCGACGGAGAATAAACATCGACATGACATACAGGCACTTCAACAATGAGACGACGCGTTCAAGCGTCATCAGGGCGGTCGCGAACACCGAGAACGAGGCGGCGTGGCAGCGGCTCTTCGACCTCTACGCCGGATTCGTGTTCTCCATCGCGCGGTCGAAGGGGCTAAGGCCGGAGGACGCGGACGACATCGTGCAGGTCGTGTTCGCTGACCTTGCGCGGAATCTACCGGCGTTCAAGTACGACCGCGCGAAGGGCAAATTCAGGTCATATCTTACGGGACTCGTCCATTGGCGCGTCACGGACAGGCTGAAATCCGGCAAGCGCGACACGGACCTGAAGGTTGCGTTCTGGGAGGAGGCCAAGGCGGCGGCGTACTCCGCGGAGGACGAGGCTTTCTCCAAACGCGAATGGCAGGCCGCCGCGCTGGAGGAGGCGCTTCGCCGCATCAAGCCCGATGTCCGGCCGGAGCACTACGCGGCGTTTGTGGCGAGCGCGGTCGAGGGTCAGGACACGGAGTCCGTCATGCGCCTCTACAGCGTCTCGCGCGACAACCTCTACCAGATCCGCAAGCGCCTCACGGAGAAGCTGCGCAAGACAGTCACGGCGGTCCTTGCCGAGATGGACGCTCCGTTTTGAGCCCTCTTATTGCCGTGCCGTCAGGCAGAATCTAGACGATAGGAGCCGGACAGACCTGCGGGCGCAGATTGTCCATTGGCCCATGAAGGGGGCAGAGGATGGCAGGATGCGCGTAGTTTGCCGGAGCCGCAGGTCGAAACTACGAGAATCGGGCAGGTCGGCGGAGCGGAACCATGCGGTCGATTAGTGCTTACGGCTAAAGTATGGTCTTCCTCTCTTTTTTGCCGACCCGTTAGAATTTGCCATTTCTGTTCCCCAAAAAATCCCTGGAGTTTACCCATTTTTGGACAATGAAAGTGCATCTACCCCAATGTTTACAGGGGCGAGGGCGATTTTGCAAGTGTTTTCGGGTGAATTGCGATGGTTGACGGCTATCCGTCGCACCATTCGGCATACTCCATGAA
>JAZTWW010000053.1:0-4041 GCA_045636065.1 Kiritimatiellia bacterium
GAACTGGCAACAATTCCACAATGGCAACATTAAGCCAGCAAGAGGCGGAGAAGATCTGGGACGACATCATGGGAGACGACGAATGAGCGGACACTGCCCACAGGACGGCGGCTTCATCGGCGACGCCGGATGCACCCACCCGAACCACCAGCACTCGGAGCTGGTGAAGGGACTGCTTTCGGCAAAGGAGCCGAAGACAATCTCAACGAAGGATGCAGAAGCTGCGCTCAAGGAAGGTTTCTACGTTAAAAATCCTGAAGGCAAGCAAGTAGGCTTCGGTGAAAAGCTTCTCACCCATATCGACTCCCATCTCAAGGGCGATGCCGATGCAAGAAAGACGCGATTGATGTTTGCCGTCAAGACGGTCACAGAGCCCGACGTGGTAGATAAGAATCATAAGGGGCTTGAAAACCGCACCCTCTACACAAAGGCTTTCGACAAGTTTGGGATATTGGCTGTTTCTGAACCGGGGAAAGATTCGATAGAACAGGTTTTCACCATCGTCCCCAACAGGAAAGGCAAAAAGAGAAAAGGTTAGAAGACATTGCCGGCTATCTTCGCCAGGTCGCGAACTACTGGTGCTTCGGCCCATTTCGCCCACAACGGGACAAAAGATACCACAACTGGATTTTGAAAGCAAGAGGAAAAGACATGGACATGAAAGGACAGCTGCCGGAAACGGTAAAAAGCGGAGATGTCATCGAAGTGCAGATCTGCCCCATCGGGGAGTTCAACAACCTCTCCGAGGACGGATGGCAACATCAGCTGTGCGATAAACAGGCTTTAAAGCATGTTGCAGAAATGTTCGAGGAGCCGATTCTTGTGGACTTCGACCACGCAAGCGAAGATGGCGAGCATACCGAGGCGGCGGCCTGGATCGAGTCGTTGAGGTTTGACGAGGAGTCGGGACTTTGGGGAAGCTTCAGGTTCACCGACAAGGGAGCCGAAGCGATTTCCGGAAGACGGTACCGGTTCGTTTCTCCCGTCTGGAATGTCGACAGGAACAACCGCCCGAAGAAGCTTCTGCGCGTAGGGCTCACAAACCGCCCGCAGATCGGCGGCAAACCGATTTTGAATTCCGTGCGCAAGCACAAACCGCCGGAGGTAAGTCCGGAAACACCAAAGGAGAATCCCGAAATGGATAAACTCAAGGAACTGCTGGGGCTTGCGCCGGAGTCGTCCGATGAAGACGTGCTGAGCGCAGTCACGGCACTGAAAGGCGAGGTCGAAGCCGCCAAGGCTCAGAAGGCCGAAGCCGAAGCCGAGGCGTTCGCCAACGCGAACACCGAGGACGAAACCGAGAAGGAAGCGCTCAAGAACGCCTACAAGGCCGCCCCCGAGGTAGCCAAGACGCTCGTGAACGCATTCAAGGCGAAGAAGGAGGCGAAGGAGACGAAAATCCCCGAGAAGCCGCTTATCAACTCGATGGGCAAACACCCTGAAATCAAGACGGCGAAGACGCCGGGCGACGCACGCGCCGAAATGGCTGCGCTTCCGCCCGCCGAACGCGCCAAGTATTTCAAGGAGCACTGCTCCGAATTCTAACCGACACCACAAAACAAACACACGAAAAAAAAGGACCGATAACATGGCACTCAACTCTCCCGCCCTTACGCTCTCCATCGAGGCGCTTTTCGGGCACATCAAACCCGCGCTTGACATCATCGACGCTTTGGGACCGACGGACTTCTCCGCCGAGGCTCCCGGAATCGACATCAGGCCCGGATCGACGGTAAAGGTTCCGCTCTCCACCGTCGGCGCGGCTCTCGCCTTCAACGAAGAGACCAACAACTACCTCACCGGCGGAAACACCGACTGGGCTACGCTCACGGCCTCGCACTACCTTCAGGGCTTCGACCTCAAGGGCACGGATCTCGACAACGGCGCGAACGAAAGCCGCGTGAAGCAGCTCTTCTCCAAGCGCTGCGGCGCAGGCATCTCGATGGCGGCCGTGGCCGCGATCAAGAAGGCGCTCGACGGCTGCACCGCCTCCACGGGCGTCACGCTTCCGGGAACTGCCGCGATCACCGACTACGACAAGCTCGCCACGTCGAAGGACTGGTTCAACCCGATGGACAGCTGCCTCGTGCTGAACGGCACGGAGTATGCGAACCTCAAGGCCATCATGCATGCCGCGCACCTCTCCGCGTCCCCTGCCGCGCTTGCAGAGGAACTCGGCTTCAAGAAGGTGATCGTCCTCTCCGGAATGACCGCCCGCGCCGCAATCGTGCCGTACGGCTCGCTCGGCTTCATGGCCCGCGTCCCGGCGCTCGTTGCCGACTACAAGGAGAGCGGCGTCGAGACCGATCCGGACAGCGGCCTTTCCATCGGCATCGTCGTCGCCACCGACCAAGGGATCAACCGCGAGGTCGTCAACGGCGATCTGTGGTTCGGCTGCGCTGCGGTCTCCGCTTCGGCTGACGCCGAGAAGACGCACGGCATCATCAAGGTCGGCACGGCCTCCTAAGGAGCAAAGACATGTCCTGGATAAAACCCACGCGCGAAGACCTCACGGCGACGATCTCCTCCGAGGAGATTGACGCATTCTCCGCATCCGCAGACTTTTCGGATGTGGTTGATGCGAACCTGAGACGCACCGTGCAGCTCGTGCGCGGGTACGTCCGGGCGGGCGGCATGACGCTTCCGGAAGACGAAAACCTCATGCCGCCATCGCTCCTCGCGCCTGCGATGGACTACGCGGCCTACGTTCTCCTCAAGCGGTTCTCCGTGGAGATATCGGAGCCGCGCCGCCGCGCGCGCGAGGATGCGCTTTCGATTTTCAAGGAGGTAGGCTCCGGCCGAATGAAGGTCGAGCCTCACGAAGTCACCGCCACATCCGGCGCGGCGCTTCCGTCATTCGCCGCGATCCGTCCCGAACGCAGGCTTGACACCCTATGACAGCCACCGACGTCATACGAATAAAGGAGCTTCTGCCGACTTCTCTCGGCAGCGACGAGATTCGCGAGCAGATCGCCCGCGAGATACTCCAGCGCAGCATAGTCTCGGCGCGGATTGAGTATGCGCGCTATCTCGCCAAGATCCGCGATGTGTGCGCACAGATCGCCGCCGGTGAGATAAACCAGGCAGACGCACGGCTCAAGCTCGTAACACTCCTTGAGCAGATGGGGCACTCTCCGCAGGATGGCGGCGGCATCACGAACCCGGCGAGCATACGGCGACTGAATCTCATCATCGACACGCAGCGCCAGATGGCGGCATCGGTCGCCATGCTCTCGGAGCAGACAGAGGCCACCGTCGCCATGTGGCCCGCATGGGAGCTCACAAGGCTTGAAACACGCGCCGTGCCGCGCCCCGACTGGGATCGCCGCTGGGCGGCGGCGGGGCTTGCATGCAATTTTGAAGGAGCCTTGAAAGACCGTTTAATCGCCCTTAAAACATCCCCTATCTGGCAGCATCTCGGCAATGGAGCCGGGGGATACAAGGACACCCTCGGCAACCCTTATCCGCCTTTCGCGTTCTCGTCCGGCATGGACTGGGTTGAAGTTGATCGCGACAAGTGCATTGCGCTCGGCCTCATCAAGGAAGACGAAGATATCGCCGCTCCCTCTCTCGCATCGCTCTCTCCCGGCAAGCGTGACATCGCCGAAGCGGTGGAGCGCTACGGATTCCCTCAGCTCATGGAGGGCATTGCATGACGCTCAAGGTGATACATCCCCGGAATCTCGGCAAGTGGCTTGACCTCGTGAAGAGCGAAGGACGCCGACTGCTGTTTTCCGTTGCCGCAAATGCCGTGAGAATTCTTGTGCGCAATCATCTCTCGCGTATTGCGCCGCGCCATCACATATCCGCGCACCGTCTCGGAGCGACGCCCACGGGCCACATCGAGAAAGGTGCCCGCGCAACACATTTCACGGCATCGCCGGATTCCGCCGAGGTGATAATCCCCATTGCCGGACTCTCCCGCGCATTCAGGCCGCTCACAATTACGCCGCGCACGGCCAATGCTCTTACGCTGCCTGTATCGTCCCACAGCTACGGCAAGCGCGTCGGGGAGCTTCGCGCAAACGGCTGGAACATATT
>JAZTWW010000054.1:0-60889 GCA_045636065.1 Kiritimatiellia bacterium
TTCAGCGCCATTTAAAGCACCATCGTCTCTCAAAGATCGGGCCGCCTCTCGCGGGGCGACGGGTGTGTAGTATACCAAAAAGCCCATCCGAATGCAAGCGGTTTCTTCAAAAAATTTACAAAAACCGCATAACTGCAAAAATGAGCCGTTTTCCAGCAAGTTTAACTTAGAAAACGTCCGTAACAAGCCCTGCGGCGACTTCGCGGGCCTTTACTTCGCTTCTCAAGTGCTGAAGTATGACTAGCGAGAAGAGCAAAGCGGCCCCCGGGCCCTGCCCCGTTATTATATTGCCGTCGGCGATGACGGGGACGTTCTCAACGCGGCAGTGCATCTGCTGCGCGCACGTGGGGTAGCACGTAACCTCCTCGCCCGTGATGACTCCCGCTTCATCAAGCACCATTGGAGCCGCGCATATGGCCGCCACCAGCCTTCCGGCATCCTTCTGGCGGCGCAGCCTTTCCTTGAGCGGCTCACTTTCCATAAGATTTTCCGTGCCTTTTCCGCCGCCAGGTAGTATAATAGCGTCATACTCTTCTTCGAGCACTTCGCTGAGGATGCGGTCGGCTTCGATGCGCATGCCGTGCGCGCCCGTCACAAGCGGGCCTGCAAGGGATGCTGTAACGACATCAACGCCCCCACGGCGCAGTATATCGACGACGGTTACGGCTTCGACTTCCTCGAAGCCCTCGGCAAAAGGAACAAGGACTTTTTTCATGATGAAAGATTATATCAAATGATAGCGCCTGAGACAATAGCAAAAATAAAATCTTTGATGCAGGAGGCGTCCGTGTTCGAGGACGACCTCGAAGAGACGTTCATACTCGGAGGCGGCCCCGGCGGGCAGAAGACGAACAAGACCTCGTCCAACGTGAGGCTCTACCACGCGCCTTCCGGGCTTCAGGTGAGATGCGGCGAAACGCGCAGCAGGGAAACGAACAGGTGGCTCGCAAGGCGGCAGCTCGCCGAGATGATCCTGGCGCGCGAACTGGGGCGCAAGACGGCCGAGCAGGCGAGGCGCGAGAAGATAAAGCGCCAGAAGAGGCGGCGCTCAAGGCGCCAGAAGGAGAAGATGCTCGCCGACAAGCATGCCCACTCAGAAAAGAAGGCCATGCGCACGCGCGTCGACCTTGATGGCGGCTGACGGCCCTTAAGCCGCCGCTGGTCGCCGCGGCGCGGATCCGTCGCGGCCATGGTTTGAAAAGAATAAAAAAAAAGTGCGCCGAGTAGGGAAAACCTCGACGCATTTTCATAGACCGGAAAAGATCCGGACTACTTCACTTCGATGACGCTGTTGAGCGTGCCGCGGTCGTTCTGGACGAAGTCGACGCACTCGGGATCCGCGCACCACACTCCGTCAACCACATACTTGTACTCGTAGCGGCCCGGAGCCAGCTTGACGCTGACCGTATATACGCCTTCGTTCTTCTTGTCAGCCATCGGCTTTCCGGCCGGGTCCCAATTCAGGAAGCTGCCCGACAGGAACACCTGCTTGCCCGCGTCCGCACGGAACGTGAACGTCACCGACTTCGCCGCCGGCTTTTTCGCCTTGGGGGCGGTAGCCTTCACGGCGACCTTCTTCGCAGTCACTGTCTTGACCGCATCCGCACTCTTCTTGACTCGCATTTTTATTATTTCTCCTTCCGTCCTCCCCGATGGAATTACCCCTTCCCTCGTGAAAGATGGCTCGGTATTCTACCGAATCACAGCGAATTTGTCAACCGCAAATTTTCGGCAGTTTAAAAACGTTCACTGAAGCCAGCGCAAGGTGTGGTGCGAACGCGACTTGACGAGCTTCTGCCAGTTCTTGTTGAGGTAGCTTATAAGAGCGAACATGAACATGAGGCAGATGAGATTGAGCTGCTGGCGGTAGACCCATTCGAAACAGCTCTGGAGGCACGTCACGATGAAACCGCCTATGAAGCCCGCAGGTATGAAGAACCACTGCGTCCCCTTCAGCTGCTTCATGAGCCTCACGCACGATATCCAGTACCAGCCGAACCACGCGACAAGCCCGAGCAGGGCCGGTACGCCGCATTCAGCGCACACGAGCAGGTACACCGTCTCCACGATGCCATCCTTGAACTCCGAGCCGCGGTTCGTCTCGCGGCCCGCCCTTTCCGCGTAATCGTAGGGCGGATTGATCTTTATGCCCCAGTTGTTTATGCCTACGCCCGTCCACGGCTCGTCGCGTATCATCTCTCGCGCGCAGAGGGCGAGCTCTATGCGCGTATTCTTGGACGACTCCGGAGCGTTGACGAATCTCTCGATTATCCTCGGGAGCATCACCAGTACGCCAAGCGCGCCGACGGCCGCAATGGGAACGAGCTTGGGAACCCACCTCTTGGCCTTGCCCAGGCAGATGCAGTTGAACGACACGAGCCCAAGCGCGAACGGGAGAAGAAGCATCGCGACGCGCGAATAGGACCTCATGATCGCAACCGCCGAGCAAGCGAACGCCATAAGGCACATCTTCCCGAACTTCCCCCTGATGCCGTTGAAGATGTACCCCGCGAAGAAGAGCGAGGCGAAAAGCATTATCCCAACGGCCATCGCGTTCTGGTGCGGAAAGAATCCGTGCGGCTGGTATACGCCAAGGAGATGGTCCTTTGCGATCATCGCAAGGTTCCCGATCGCAAACGCCGCAAGGCCCTTAAGGACCGTCTTGACGTCATCCGTGACGGTAAGGTACGTGTACACCGAAAGGTAGAAGAAGTAGAGCATTATCATCTTCCAGATCTCGTACCAGGAGATGAGCAGGTCGTCAGCCTCTATAAGGCTCGGAAGGCAGAGGAGGAAGTAGATGACGTAGAACCTGAGTCCCCACTCGGGGATCCACGCCCTGAGCTTGTGCCTTATGAGAAAGGCCCCGAGAACCGCGAACGAGAAGAGGTATACGAGACTTATCTCCATGCCGCGCGAACTGCCGCGGTAGAACTCGTCCGAGAAGAAGTTGATGGACGTCGAGTGGTAGAGCGCCATCGCCGCTATCATGCCCCAGAACGCATACTTCATCCACCGCCTGTTGATGTGCAGAAGGAACGAAAGCGGCGGAACGCCCAGCGCGGCAACGATGAAGACGAAGTATTTCATCCCTGCCCTAGAGCGGCGCGGAGACCGAAACGAGCTTGCCGTTCGTGAACAGGTTCAGGAGCTGCCCCGTCGGGAGAAGCTTCTTCACGAACACGTTGTACTCCGCAAGGTTGTCCTTAGGCACGTAGATTATGTCGTTCGGCTGGAGCTTTATGTTCTTGCACTTGCCCGACATGATCCCGTCCACGTCTATCTTGTACATCTTCGGGTTGGAGAGCCCGTTGCGGATGAGTATCACGTGGCTCCAGTGCGAGTCGAGCATCCACCCGGCGTACGTGAGGGCCTCGATGAGGCCGCATCCCGTCTCGTAGAGGCGCCTCTGCGGCACCTTGACCTCGCCGCAGATCGTTATGCTCGACTCCATCCTCTGCGCTATGTAGATGTAGTCGCCTTTGACGAGCCTTATGTTGTTGAGCCTGTCGCCCTCGCAGATGGCGCTCGCGAAATCTACGGGCAGGATCTCTCCGTCGCGCACCAGAACGGAGTGCTCCAGATCGGCGATGTCCACGTCAACGCCGTTGAAGAGGCGCTGCGCGCTGCCTCCGGCGAGCGCGTAGGCGTCGGCAAGGCGGGTGGAGCTTGAGATGTTGTACATCCCCGGCTTGCCGCACGAGCCCGATATCGTGATCGTCTCGCTCGAGACCTCCATCACCGTGACGCCGACGACAGGATGCTTCACATACGGGGACAGCCCGTCCTCGATCACCTCGGCGGCCTCCTTGATCGTGCGCCCGCTGACCATCACCTGCCCGAGAAAGACCATGCCGATGCTTCCGTCCGGGCCGACCCTCGTGACGACGCCAAGGTCCTCGTGGCCGTACACGCGCACCTCGATCTTGTCGCCCGCGTTGATGCGGTATGCCTGCCCCTCCTCCTCGGAGATCTTTTCGAGGACCTCGCGCCTCGCGCGATCGGACTCCTCGTCCATTCCGCTCTCCTCGAGGACGGCCGCGCTGTCCTCGAGCCTGCCGCTCGCCATCACATCCTCGTAGTTGCCGGTGAGCCTGTCGAAATAGCATCCGCCCGCGAAAACCGCAGCGACGGCGGCGGCGAGCGCGGCGCGCGCCAGCCGGGCGGCGAAGCCCGGCTCTTTGGATCCGTACGTCATTTGTGCGACTCCATTTCCTTGCGCACCACCGATGCGGATGCGCCCGTCACAAGCCCGATCATGGGCTTGCCGACCTCGGTTATGTGGCGCCTCGTGTATGCGAGCCACTGGCGCGGCGTCTTGTCGGCCGCGATGAAGATGAATGCCGAATCGCACACGCCGAGGATCTGCGAGAAGAAGCTTCCGCCCTTTCTCAGCCCGCCCGGCATGAGGACGAATATGTTTTCGAAGTCGCCCTTGAGCGCATCGAGATCGGCCTGGAGCATCTGAAGCTCCGTAGGCGCGAGGGAGTACCTGTTCGCGACCGGGAAGTATCCGTTCGTCCCGTTGTGGACCACGTTGATGAGGCTGTTCTTGCAATCCTCCGGCGGCTCGAACCCGACGCTCGGGACTATCTCCAGGACGAAGTGCCTCTGCCCGGCCATGGAGAGCGACCAGTCGAGGGCGTCGGCGAACTTCTTCTGCACCAGCACGCCCGGCAGCCTGCATACGAGTATCACCTGCTTGGGTATCTCGACATTGCAGAAGTTGAGCGCCACGACGCCCATCACGTCGCGCTCCTCGTCCTCCGGGAGGGCGTCCGCCTTCGGGATGGAGCCGACGACCGTCACGTCGCCCCATGCCGCAAGCTCGGCCGCGCCGCGAACCTTGCCGCTCACGAACTCGAGCATGAGTATCCAGAGCCCGACAGCGCACGTGCAGATGGCCGCGCCGCCCGCCGCGAATATGAAGTTCTTCACCCTCAGCGGATTCTTGTCGCCCGCGCCGCCAGCGCGCTCGATCTGCTGGAGGTCGTTCTCCACGGACATCTGGAGGTAGGCGATGTCCTCAAGCTGGTCATCCAGATCGCGCATCGTCCTTCCAAGGTCGTCGCGCCTTATCCTCAGACGCTCGATCGAAGGGATCACCTCCGTAAGGACGGCGGAACGCTGCTCGTTGCTCTTGATCTCCTGCTCAAGCGAGCGCTGGTTCTCGGCCAGGACCTCGATCCTGAGCGATACGTCCGCAAGCTCGCTCGCCGCCTTCTCGACGCGCTCCACGTCCTCGATGGAGATTCCCTCGATGCCGCGCTCCTTCAAGATGGCCACATAGTCCTCGACGAGGGCGAGACGGTCGTCTATCTTGCCCTTGACCTTGGGGTTGAGATCCGTGTATACCTGGCGCAGCTCCGCAAGCTCCTTGTCCATCTCGGCGATCTGCGCGCTCTTCTTGCGGATGAGCGACGCGCTCGCGATGATGGCGGGGCCTATATCGCCGACGGACTTCTCGAGCTTGCGCCTCTTGACCTCCTCGTTCGCCACCTCGACGCTAAGCATGGAGAGGTTGCGCCTCTGGTCGGAGATCAGCTGGTTGAGCGTCGTGAGAGTCTCCACCGGGGAGGCTACGCCCGTCTTGCCCTTGGCGATCGTCTCCTCGCTTTCAAGATCCGCAATCTGCTTCTGGAGATGGTTCTTCCTCAAAAGTATCGACGAGCGCCAGTTGTCGAGATCCTCGCGCCTGAACTTGATGTACTCGTCGATCAGCACCTCCGCGTACGCGTTGACCTTCCTCACGGCGCCAACCCACGTAGGCGCGTGCGCCGTGAGCGTGAAAAGGTTCGCGGGCTTGCGCTCCTGCACCACCTCCAGATCGATGGAGAGGCACTCCTTCTCCGCAAGCTGCATCTGCACAAGCTCGCCGACGCGCCTTTTGAGGGAGGTCCTCTCGAGTATCGTCATCAGCTGCTTGTCGCTTATGTTGTCGACGCGCGTCACCTTGCGAGGATTGTACATGAGCCTCGTCGTGGCGTCGAAGCGGTGTTCGCTTTTCGCGTAGTGCCAGACGAGTATCACAGAGAAGAGCGCAGTGAGAAAGACGAAGAGCGACGTAAGAAGCCAGCTCCATTTAGACAGAATGCCGCCCGCCACCTTCTGCAAGGCGGCGAACTTGCGCATCTGGGCGCGCTCTTCCTCTGTGAGTTCCTCTTCCATCCTGCTGTGCCGTCGGACAAAAACCTAATTTGCAATATTAAATCATATTTCAGAGTAGAAATCAACTAGTTTTTCGCCGAGTTTCGACCAATCGTACTCTTTTGCCGCATTTCTGGCGCATTCCGACATTTCAAGGCGCAGTTTCTGCCCCCCGCCGGTGAAGCGCGCGATGGCCCCGTCGAGCGAAAGGGCGCTGCCGGGCTCGAAGGGAATCGCCGCGCCGGGGTGCGCCGCCATGAGTTTCCCAAGCCCTCCGACGTCGCTGCCGATGACCGGGAGACCTGCGGCCCACGCCTCAAGGACGACTATCCCGAACGGCTCGTGGCGGCTCGGAAGGATGAAGACGTCCGCCGAGCGGTATTCGCGCAGAAGCTCGTCGCTCTCGGGCTTGAGCGCCCCGGCGAACGACATGCGGTCTTCGACTCCGAGCTCCCTGGCGCGCGCGAGCATCTCCTCCATGTAGTCGGGCTGCGTGACGGGACCGGCAAGCCTCAGCGCCATGCCGGGGTGGCGCGCAAGCGCCTCCACAAGCATCATCTGGCTCTTCTGCCTGTCTATGCGCGCGACGCATAGGACCTTAAGCTGTAAATCCAAGTCTCAAGCCCCCCTTTCCATCGAACTCGCAGCGCCGGCGAACGGCTCGGGCATTTCACCGCTGTCGACGGCTGCGACATCGGCCAGGAACGCATCCCATCCGGCGTACCGCTCGGCGCGGTCCACCGCAAGCGACTTTTCGAGGATCCTCACGAACCCCTCGCTGAGAGAGGGCGTAAAGCGCCTTGGATCGGGCGCCTTCACCGCCGGATCGGCGTGGGCCCTCAAGGTGTCGTCGTTCGAGAAGCCGGGATACATCATGCGCCCGGCGGTGAAATGGTAGAGCGTCGCGCCGAGCGAATATATGTCGGAGCGGCAGTCGAGCTCGACGTCGCCGAATATCTGCTCGGGCGAGATGTATGCGGGCGTCCCGACGACCTCGTCATCCGCGACGTTTGCGTGCGACACCCCCGCGGCGCGGCAGAGGCCGAGATCCATGAGCTTTATCGTGCCGTCGAGATCGACCATTATGTTGTCCGGCTTGATGTCGCAGTGCACCATGCCGAAGCTGCTCCATGCGTAGGAGAGCGCGTCCGCCACGGCCCCCGCCGTCATGAGCGAGTCGCTCTCCGAAATCTTCCCCTTCCTCGCGAGAAGCTGGCCCATCGTGTACCCGCCGACGTAATCCATGACGAAGTAGTAGCGCCCGCCGTTGCAGTCGGCCTCCATGGCATGGACGATGTTAGGATGCACAAGGCTCTCCATCGCGCGGGACTCGACCATGAACTGCCTCACGTCCCTCGCGCTGCGCGAGAAGGCCTCGTCCATCACCTTGACCGCGACCTCGCGCTTGAGCCTCTCGTGCCATGCGCGCCAGACGACGCTCATCCCGCCGCGCCCTGCGACGGAAAGGAACCTTATTCCAGGTATGTCTGGTGCGCGCTCGCCCTGCATCCCTACACCTCGATCCCCTGCGCGGCGTACTCGTCGAGCTTGCGGTAGAGCGTGCGCCTCGATATGCCTAGGAGCTCTGCGGCCTTGCTGCGGTTGCCGCCGCTGCGGCGCAGCGCATCGATTATGCTCGCGCGCTCCGTCTCCCCAAGCGTGGAGCCCTGGGCCATGGAGGGCGACGACGGCGAAAAGCCGATGCCCTTCACATTTTCGGGGACGTCGTCCTCGCCAAGGATCCCTCCCTGCGAGAGGACGACCATCTTCTCCATCGTGTTCCTGAGCTCGCGCACGTTCCCCGGCCAGGGGTAAGACTCGAGCATCTTCATGGCGCCCGGGGATATCCCCGTAACCCTGCCGCCGTTGGCGGCGGAGAACTCCTTCAGGTAGCGCATGGCTATGAGCGGGATGTCGCCCGCGCGGTCCTTGAGGGGAGGAAGGCGTATATCCACCACGTTAAGCCTGTAGTAGAGATCCTCCCTGAACTTCCCTTCGGCGACAAGCTTCGCAAGGCTCCTGTTGCAGGCGGCGACGATCCTTATGTCGGTCTTGATCGTCTCGGTGCCGCCCACGCGCTCGAAGCTGCGCGTTTCGAGAACCCTGAGGAGCTTGACCTGCGTGGAGGGCGGTATCTCGGATATCTCGTCGAGGAATATGGTTCCCTTGTCTGCCGCCTCGAAACGGCCGATCCTGCGCTGGAAGGCATCGGTGAAGGCGCCCTTCTCGTGCCCGAAAAGCTCGCTTTCGAGGAGGCTTCCCGTCAATGCCGCGCATTCGACGGCGATGAACGGCCCCTTGGAGCGCTGGCTCAGGTTGTGTATGGCGTGCGCCACAAGCTCCTTGCCCGTTCCGCTCGGGCCTTCGATGAGGACGGTCGCATCCGT
This sequence comes from Kiritimatiellia bacterium, assembly GCA_045636065.1. Classification (GTDB taxonomy): domain Bacteria; phylum Verrucomicrobiota; class Kiritimatiellia; order RFP12; family UBA1067; genus RGIG5050. The sequence continues at coordinate 8,535 of JAZTWW010000054.1, forward strand.
CGGCGCAGCCTGCCTCACAAGCGCAAAGACCTTCTTCATGGCTTCGCTCTCGCCCGTAATGCTCTCTAGGCCGTACCTGTCGTTCACCTGCCTTCTGAGATTGGCGACCTCGTCGCTGAGCTCAAGGTTCTTCATGGCCATCCTGACGCGGGCCTCAAGCTGGTCGAGATCGACAGGCTTCACGAGGAAATCCTCGGCCCCGTCCTTCATGGCCGCAACTGCCTGCTCGACGCTTCCGTACGCCGTAAGGAGCATCACTGTAAGATCGGGACGCGCAGCCTTGGCGGCCTTGAGAAGCTCCATACCGTTCACGCCAGGCATGCGGATGTCGCTTAGCATGAGCCTTATCGACGGATCGGCCCCGAGAAGGCGCATGGCGGCCTCCGCGTCAGGTGCGGTCACCACTGGCCATTCCGCCCCCAAAGCCCGCGCCATCAGCTCGCGCGTATCCTTTTCGTCGTCAACGACAAGTATCGTGTTCATCTCTCAGAAAGCTCCCTTACGCGCCTTGCCATCCTCGGCAGACGCACTGTGAACGACGCCCCCTCGCCTTCGCGGCTCGAAACCTCTATCGCGCCCCCGTGCGCCCTTACGATGCGCTGCGAAAGCATGAGCCCGAGGCCCGTCCCCTTCTCCTTCGTTGTCATGTAGGGCGCGAATATGCCTTTAAGCGTCTCTCCGGCCATGCCCTTGCCGTTGTCGCGGAACGTGACGATCACATCCCTGTCGTCGCTTGAGACGTCGATTGAAAGCCCGCCTCCGTCCTTCATGGCCTCTAGGGCGTTCTTGACTATGTTGAAGAAGACCTGCTCCATCTGCCCGGCGTCTATCATGACGGGAGGAAGCGCCGGCGGTAGATCCACGGTCACCCTTATGGATCGGCCCTCGAACCTCCCCTTGAGCGCGGAGAGCGTCTTTCTCAGCGGATCTGCCACGCTCCCCGGCTTGAGTTCAACCTGCTTGGGCCTCAACGCACCGAGGAACCCCCTTATTATCCCGTCGAGCCGCTTTACCTCCCCCTGCATCACCTTCACGTCGTTCATGGCATCCTCGCGCCTGGAGGCGAAATCGTCGCGGGCGAGCGAGCGCTGGAGGAGCTGGAGGTTGAGCGAAAGCGCGTTGAGGGGGTTGCCTATCTCGTGCGCCACCTGCGCGGCGAGATCCATCACGGCCTCCGTGCGCCCGCTTTCGAGCTGCTCGGCCTCGCGGCGGCGTTCGATGGTGACGTCCCTCAATATGACAACGGTGAGAGGTTCGCGCGGCAGCGCGGAGAGCTCTATTACGCGCCTTTCGGGGTACGTCACCTCGAATTCGCGCACCGTCCTCTTCGTCCACCCGCCTGAGTCGGGCGCAAGGATGGAGTCCCAGTCCCAGTCGGGGATCACCTTCGAAAGCCGCCTTCCCCTGGACTTGGCGGCGTCAAATCCTAGCATGTGCGCCGCGGCGCCGTTGGCGTACTTCAAGGTTCCGTCGGAGCCGGCCGCTATGACGCCTTCCTCAAGCGCGCCCAGGACGCCCTCGAAGAACGCCATCTCGCCGGCTATGAGCCTGTACTGGCGCTCGAGACTGCGCGGGTCGAGCTTGTCGAGCCTGCCGGCCACCTTGTCGAAGAAGCTGTTCATTCATCCCTCCCGGCCATGGTTCAGACTTTCATCGGCGAGCGCGAGCGCGGCGGGGGGCTTTTACCCTCGATGTTCCTTGCATAGAGGCTAGGGAGGCTGAGCTTGTACTTGACCGCGAGAAGGCGCATCACGATGACGGTGCCGCCTCCGATGACGGCGCAGATGCGCCAGTCGAGGTGGCATATCTCGTCGCAGAAGCAGAAGACGAACGATCCAGCCACGCAGCAGAGGGCGTACACCTCCTTGCGGAAGACGAGCGGCTCGACGTTTATGAGTATGTCGCGCATTATGCCGCCGCCCGCGCCGGTGACGGTGCCCATCGCCACGGCCGCCCACCAGGAGTAGCCGAGGTGCAGGGTCTTCTCGATTCCCATAACGGTGAAGACCCCAAGCCCGATGGTGTCGAATATGAACCACGTAAGATCCTGGCTTATGAGATGCCTTCCGAATACGCCCACGGCAACGAGGGCCAGGAATGTCACTATGAGGTACGTCGGATCTCTGAGCCAGAAGACCGGCTGCCCGAGAAGCATGTCGCGGGTGGTGCCGCCGCCGAGCGCCGTTGCAAGCCCGACTATGTACGCACCGAACCAGTCGAACTTCTTTGCGCTCGCCAGACGTATGCCGGAAATGGCGCCCGAAAGGACGCCTGTAAGCGTGAGACAGAAGTTGAAGGCGGCCTCGCTGCAGAGCCAGTCGAAGGCCGCCCATAGCCAGTCGAGCATTTACAGCCTTTCCAGAATTTCCCTGCAGAGAAGGTAGCTCTTGACCATCATGCGCGGGATATGGAACGGGCCCTTGAAGATGTTGCCCTTCGCGTGCTGCGCGACGCTGCCGTCGTGGTGCAGGTAGCCGTACCACTCACCGTACTGCGGATCGGGGAGGTGCGAATACGTCCAGTCGCTGATGCGCCTGTGCCACCTGAGGTACTTCTCGTCGCCGGTGACCTTGTAGGCGTAGAGCGTGGCGATGATCGTCCCGCACTGCGGCCACCAGAACTTCATGTCCTGCTCGTAGCACTGCGGCGGGAGGTTGCGGCAGTCCTTGAAGCTTATGAGCCCGCCGTACTCGTCGTCCCAGCCCCAGTCGAGGGACCAGTCGAGGATCTTGAGGGCCGTTTTTTCAAGCTCCCTGTCTCCCCTGGCGGCGGCCACGTCCATCAGGAACCAGCTCGTCTCGATGCAGTGGCCGGGGTTGATCGTCCTGCCGGCGATCGTGTCGATGAACTCGCCGTTCGGGCCGACGGTCTCCAGGAGGGCCTTGAACTCCGGGTGGATGAAGTACGATGTGAGAAGGCGGATCGACTCGGTGATCTGTTCGTCGAGCGCCGGATCGTCCGAAACCTGCTTGAGGACGTTCGCGACGTTGATGAGGATCATCGTGAGCGAATGGCCCTGCGTCTTCAAGGTGGGCTCGCACTTCGCCGGCATCATCGCCGGATCCTTCGTGAAGCCCTGTATGCGCTTGAAAAGCTCGACCGCCTTCGTGGCGTACGACATGTCGCCCGAAGCCTTGGCGTATTCGGCCATGGCTATCGCCGCGAAGCATTCGCTGAAGACGTACCGGCGCATCCTGAGGCCAACGCCCTCGGCGGTAACCTCGAAGTACATCCTGCCCCTGTCGTCGAAGAGCTTCTCGATGAAGTCGAGCTGGTTCTTCGCCGCCTTGAGCCACTCCTCGTTGCGCTCGACGTTGTTGTACGCGTACGAAAGCGTGAATCCGAAGCGGCCCTGGAACCAGACGCTCTTCGTGGTGTCCATTATGGAGCCGTCGCGGTCGAGGCACGTGTAGACGCCCCCGTTCTTCCAGTCGACGCCGTTCTTCATCCAGAACGGCATGATGTCGTCTACAAGGTCGCCCTTGTAGAGGTCCGCCCACGAGGCGAGATACGTCTTGGCATTCATCATGTTCTAGACTCCTTTATTGGCATTATTGGCAGGGCGCCGCAGATCTGCGGCGCCCTGCTCCATCCGCATTGCCTGAAGGATCACTTGTAGCCGATCTTCTTGAGACGGGCCACGCAGTCGGCCTTGGCCTCATCGGAGAGCGAGACGTTGGGAAGCCTGACGCCGCCCATGTCGAGCCCCCAGACGGCCATCATGGCCTTGCCGCCGGCGACGCCGCCGTACTGCACGAGGATGTCGACGATGTCGCAGACCTTCTTCATGCCGGCCTGGGCCTTCTTGAGGTCGCCCTTCTTGACGGCATCCCAGATCTTGTAGTAGATGCCCGCGGAGTAGTTGTACGTGGAGCCGATGGCGGACTGGGCGCCGATCGCGACCGCGCCGGAGAACCACTCGTCGATGCCCCAGGTGATGTCGTACTTTCCGCCGCAAGCCCTCTGGCAGCGCTGGAACATGTAGAGGTCGGGGTAGTTGAACTTGATGCCGGCGAGGTTCTTGATCTTGCCGTCGGCGGCCTCAAGGAACTTCTGCATGTCGAACGTGACGCCGCTCATCGAGGTGTGGTAGTAGTAGAACGGAAGCTTGGTGGACGTCTTGAGCGCCTCCTTGAGGTAGGCGACGAGCGCATCGACGCTGCCGGGCTTGAAGAAGTTCGGCGGGACGATGGAGGTGGCGTCCATGCCGCACTTGACGGCGTAGGCACCGAGCTCCTGGACATCGGGGAGAGCCAGCGCGCCGATGTGCGCGATGAGGAAGAGCTTGCCCTTGGCGGCCTTCACCCATGCGTCGAACACGGCCTTGCGCTCCTCGATGGAGCAGCAGATGCCCTCGCCGGTGGTGCCGGAGATGTAGACGCCGGTGACCTTCTGCTTGACGAGAGTCTCAGCCTGCTTGGGGATGAGATCGAGGTTCACCGAACCGTCGGCGTTGAACGGGGTGTGCGCGGCGGCGATGAGCCCCTGGAGTTTCTTGTAAGCCATTGCTTCTGACCTTTCTGTGTTTTGGAAAGAGTTTCCTGTTTTGCGCGGACTCTACTAGAGGAGGCTCGCGGCCGCCTCGTCGCAGTAGAACGTCACATCGGGATGGGACTGGAGGGCGCTCGCGGGGCACTTCACATCGGGCGTGCCCTTTACGGCGTCCCTGACGGCCTGCGCCTTGTTCGCGCCGTACGCGAGAAGGACGATCTTCTTCGCGTCGAGGATCGTGGCGATGCCCATCGAAAGCGCGCTCGTCGGGACCTTGGACTTGTCGCCGTCGAAGAAGCGGGCGTTGTCGTCGATCGTCTGCTGCTCGAGGAAGACCTCGCGCGTGCGGCTGTCAAACGGGCTTCCGGGCTCGTTGAAGGCGATGTGCCCGTCGGAGCCGATGCCGAGAAGCTGGATGTCGACGCCGCCGGCGGCCTTGAGCGAGGCCTCGTACGCCGCGCACTCGCCTTCCTTGTCGGTGGCGAGGCCGTTGAGGACGTGCGTATTGGCCTTGTCGATGTCGATATTGTCGAAGAGCTTGCGGTTCATGAAGTTGCGGTACGTCTCGGGATGCTCCTTCGGGAGGCCGACGTACTCGTCGAGGTTCCAGCTCCTGACCGTCTTGAAGCTCACCTTGCCGGCCTTGTTGGCGTCCGCAAGGACGGCGTACAGGCCTTCGGGCGTTCCGCCCGTTGCAAGCCCCAGAATGATGTTGGGATTGGCGTTTACAGCATCGATGAAAACCTTGGCGGCGGCTTCATTAGCCTCTTCCTTGGTCTTGAACACTTCAACCTTCATGATCGCTCCTTTAGGCCAGTAGCCTTTCGTGGAATTTTACATTGCTATAAGACTACACTTTTTAAGCAGAAAGGTCAAGAGATAAATGCAAAAAATCTCAAATCGGCACAAAAAAAGCGACCCGCCCTGACGGACGGATCGCCTTCCATGTGCGCTGAGCAAGGACTACTTGATCTCGACCTTGGCGCCAGCCTTCTCGAGCTGCTCCTTGATCTTCTGCGCCTCTTCCTTGGAGACACCCTCCTTGACGGTCTTGGGAGCGCCCTCGACCATGTCCTTGGCGTCCTTGAGGCCGGCGCCCGTGATGGCGCGGACTTCCTTGATGACGGCGATCTTGTTCGCACCGACGGCTGCGAGCACGACGTCGAATTCCGTCTTCTCCTCGACGGGAGCGGCGGCGGCGCCGGCGGCTGCAACGGCGACGGGAGCGGCGGCTGTAACGCCCCAGGCTTCCTCAAGCGCCTTGACAAGTTCGTTGATCTCGAGGATGGTCTTCCCGGAGAGTTCCTTGATGAGTTCTTCGTTCGTCATTTCTTTCTCTTCTTTCTTTTTTTTCAACCGGAGCCGTGTTTCATGCTCAGGGGGGCCGCCCTATCTTTCGGCCTTTGGCCTATCGTTCGGGCGGCTTTTACAAATCCGTTTACCTTCTCTTACGCCTGGGCGGGAGCCTCGGCGGGTGCGGCCTCGCCGCCGCCCTCCTTGTCGGCCTTCGCCTTGAGGATGCGCGCGAGACGCGCCGCAGGCTCCTTGAGCGTGCAGAGGAACATCGCGCGGAGCTGATCCTTTCCGGGGATCTTGGATAGCGCCTCGACGACGGACGCATCGACGATCTTGCCATCGTAGTCGGCGCCCTTGACGGAGGCCTTCTCCTTGTTGTCGTCGATGAACGCCATCACGTCCTTGGCGACGTCTGTGACCTCGCCCTTGCCCGTGACGACGGCCGTCGGGCCGGAGAGCATCTTCTCGACATCCTCGGGCCAGCCCTTCTCCTTCGCGACCTTGGCGAGGAAGGAGTTCTTGACCACGAGAAGGCGCGAGTCGTGCGCCCTGAGAGCTGCGCGGAGCTTCGTCATTGCGGCGACGCCGACGCCGCCGTAGTTGAGGATGAAGCAGTAGGCGGAGTCCTTGACGCGCTCGGTGACTTCGTTCAGGATAGAAATCTTTTCGATTCTCATTTCAGATCACTCCTTATTCGGCATCCGACGTGAGCTGCACGGGAACCGGAACGCCCATCGTGGAGGATATGGTGAGGCTGCGGATGAACGCGCCCTTGACGGTGTTGGGCTTGGCGGCCTTGACCGCGGAGACGATCGCCCTGATGTTCTCGACGAGCTTGTCGGCCTCGAAGGAGCGCTTTCCGGCGATGATCGCGACGTTGCCCGTCTTGTCCATGCGGAAATCGACCTTGCCGGCCTTGGCCTCCTTGACGGCGGATGCGGGATCGTCCGTGACCGTGCCCGTCTTGGGGTTGGGCATGAGGCCGCGGGGACCGAGAACGCGAGCCGCCTTGCGGACGGACTTCATCGCTTCGGTCGTGGCGATTGCGACGTCGAAATCGGTCCAGCCTTCCTTGACGACCTTGTCGAGAAGATCGTCCATGCCGACGAAATCGGCACCTGCGGCCTTGGCCTGATCTGCGTGCTCGCCGCCTGCGAAGACGACTACGCGGACGTTCTTGCCCGAGCCGTTCGGAAGGCGGACGCTGCCCCTGACGGGCGTGTCGGTCTTCTTCGTGTCGGCGCCGAGCTTCATGTAGACATCGACAGTCTCGTCGAACTTCGCCCCGGCGTGCGCCTTGACGAACTTGACGGCTTCCTCCACCGAGACGGGGCCCTTGGGCGCCGCCTTCAGCGTGTTCATATACTTCTTACCATGCTTGGCCATTGTTCGTTCCTTTCAGGGCTTCAGTCCACGACTTCGATGCCCATGTTGCGGGCCGTGCCGGCGATCATGCGCATCGCAGCCTCTTCGTCCGCAGTGTTGAGGTCGGCCTTCTTGGCCTCGAAGATCGCCTTCAAATCGGCCTTCGTGACCTTTCCGACCTTGTTCTTGTTAGGAACGCCAGAGCCCTTCGCGATGCCGGCGGCCTTCTTGAGGAGAACCGACGCGGGCGGCGACTTGAACTGCAGCGAGAAGCTGCGATCCTGGTAAACCGTGATGATGACCGGAATGACCAGCCCGGCCTGCTTCTGGGTCTTTGCGTTGAACTCCTTGCAGAACTGCATGATGTTCACACCCTGCGCACCGAGCGCAGGACCGACCGGCGGCGCCGGATTCGCGGCTCCCGCCGGAATCTGAAGCTTGATGACGCCTTTTACTTTCTTCGCCATTTTATGCCTCTACTCGTTGACGGCTGACCTCCCGGCATCCCACCCGGTGCAGACGGCCCGCCTACCTGGCGCCTCAAGCCTGCGGATCGGCGGCCAGCTCTTCCTGGCTCACCTTCTCCAGCTGGTAGCTTTCGACGTCGACAGGGACCTTGCGGTTGAAGACGGAAACTTCGACCTTGAGCTTGCCCCTGTCGGGATCGACCATGGAGACGACGCCCGTCAAACCCATGAACGGACCGTCGTTTACCTTCACCGTCTCGCCGACGGCAAAATCTATCTTGATCGCGGGCTTCTTGTCCTCGGCAGCCGCGGAGGGCTTGCTGGAGAGGATAGCCTCGACCTCGCTCGGCTTGAGGGGGATCGGATGCTCGCGGTCTCCGCCCACAAAACCGATCAGTCCCGGCGTCGAGCGCAGGAACTGCCAAACGTTCTCGTAAACCTTCTTCTTGCCCTTTTCGTCGAGACCCGCCTCATCATTGTAGAGCGCGATCTCGCACAGAAGGTATCCAGGGAAGAACTTCCTGTTTATTACGCGGGTTTTACCGTCCTTCTTGACGGTAACCTTCTCCATCGGCATTATGCACTCGCCGATGTAATCGCCCATGCTTTCGATCTTTGCACGGGCGATTATCTGCTTCTGGGTCTTCTGCTCCTGACCCGTGAGCGTATGGAGGACGTACCATTCCTTCTTCATTGCACGGGACCTTCCATCACGCCCCAATGGACCACTTCGATGGCCTTTTCAATGACCCAGTCGTAGACGAGCGTGGTCAGAGCAAGAATGACGATGAACGAAATGACGACGACCGTGGAATCATAGAGCTCGCGCTTGCCAGGCCACGTGACACGCTTGGCCTCGCCCTTCACCTCGCCAAGGTACGTCTTGGTCTTCTTGAAAAATTCCTTCATCGCTTCCTCAAAACATTTGGCAGGGAAAGAGGGAATCGAACCCCCATAGGCGGTTTTGGAGACCGCTGCACTGCCATTGTGCTATTTCCCTAACCTGAAAGAGCCTTACTTAACCTCTTTGTGCACCGTATGCTTACGATCGAACGGGCAGTATTTCGTCTTCTCGACGCGCTCGGTCATCGTACGCTTGTTGCGGGTCGTCGTATAGTTGCGACGCTTGCACTCTGTGCACGCCAATATAGCCAATTCGCGGGGCATTTTACCAAATCCTTCCGTCAAACGCAAGTGAAATCTTGCCCGTTCCCTCTTTTTTCCGCCCCCGGCCGGCCACGGGGCGTGGCCGGGAGCCGGGGAACGGGCATCTCACAGGAGACGTTCGACTATTACTTGATGATTTCGGAGACCGTGCCGGCGCCGACCGTGCGGCCGCCTTCGCGGATAGCGAAACGCATCTTCGCCTCAAGGGCGACAGGGGCGATCAGCTTGACGCCGATAGCGACGTTGTCGCCAGGCATGACCATCTCGACGCCCTCGGGGAGGGAGATGTCGCCCGTAACGTCCGTCGTGCGGATGTAGAACTGGGGACGATAGCCCTTCATGAACGCGGTGTGGCGGCCACCCTCCTCCTTCGTGAGGACGTAGACCTGGCCCTTGAACTCGGTGTGAGGCGTGATGGAACCCGGCTTGGCGAGAACCTGACCGCGCTCGACATCCTCCTTCTTCGTACCACGGAGGAGCGTACCGATGTTGTCGCCGGCCTGACCCTGGTCGAGGAGCTTGCGGAACATCTCGACGCCCGTGACAGCCGTCTTGGCCGTGGGCTTGAGACCGACGATCTCGACTTCGTCGCCAACCTTGACGACGCCGCGCTCGACACGGCCGGTAACGACGGTGCCGCGGCCTTCGATGGAGAATATGTCCTCGATAGGCATGAGGAAGGGCTTGTCAAGCTCGCGGACGGGCTCGGGGATGTACGTGTCGAGAGCGTTCATGAGCTCGGTGATGCAAGCGCAGGCGGGATCGTCGGCGCTGGTCGCCTGGGTGGCGGGATAGGCCGCGCCGCGGACGACGGGGGCGTTGTCGCCATCGTACTCGTACTTGGAAAGAAGCTCGCGGATCTCCATCTCGACGAGGTCGAGCATCTCGGGATCGTCGACGAGATCGCACTTGTTGAGGAACACGACGATCTTCGGAACGCCGACCTGGCGGGCGAGAAGGACGTGCTCGCGCGTCTGGGGCATCGCGCCGTCGACGGCGGAAACGACGAGGATCGCGCCATCCATCTGCGCAGCGCCGGTGATCATGTTCTTGACGTAGTCGGCGTGGCCGGGGCAGTCAACGTGCGCATAGTGGCGGTTCTCGGTGGCGTACTCGACGTGGGAGGACGCAATCGTAAGAATCTTGGTGGCATCACGACGGCCTGCGGACTCGGAAGCCTTGGCAACCTGGTCGTACTTGATCTCTTCGCAGAGGCCCTTGAGGCTCTGAACGTGCGTGATGGCGGCCGTGAGGGTGGTCTTGCCGTGGTCGACATGGCCGATCGTGCCGACGTTCACGTGCGGCTTGCCGCCGCGGTTAAAGGTTTCCTTTGCCATTTTGATGACTCCTGTGAGTTTGTTCTTCTTCATCTCCTCCCGCGCAAATGGAGCCACCTAGCGGAATCGAACCGCCGACCTCATCCTTACCAAGGATGTGCTCTACCTACTGAGCTAAAGTGGCCTCTTCTGAGCAGAAGTCCGTCTAGTATACCATATTTTCTCCGCGATTGCAAGCGCGTTTTTGCGCCCTTTGCATAAGAGGCGATTTTATGGTATAATGTGCGCGTACGTAAAACAGGAAGACGAGGTGTACATTCAGCATGCGAATAGTGTTTATGGGTTCTTCTGACGCATCGGCGATGTGTCTTAGAGGTATATTGAGGCTCCCGACGCTCGATGTCGTGGGGGTCGTCACGCAGCCCGACCGCCCTGCCGGGCGCGGGCGCGAGCTTTCGCCGTGCCCGTGCCGCGCGTATGCGACGAAGCGCGGCATCAACGCCTGCATCACCCCTGAGAACGTAAACGTCCCGGAGGTACTCGACCAGATACGCGCATGGAAGCCGGACTGCATTGTCGTCGTGGCGTTCGGCCAGTTCCTGAAGCGCGACATCCTGGAGCTGCCGCGCTTCGGATGCGTCAACTGCCATTTCTCGCTCCTTCCCAAGTACAGAGGCGCGAGCCCCGTGACGGAGGCGATCCTCAACGGCGACCAGCTTACCGGCGTAAGCATAATAAAGATGGGCCTCGGCATGGACGACGGCCCGATCCTCTACAGGAACTTCGAGCCGATATACCAGGACGACAACGGCGAGACTCTCATGGACAGGCTTGCGATCGCAGGCGGCGTCGCCCTCGGCAAGACATTGAAGCTCATGGCAAGCGGCAAGCTTCCGCCGCCGATACCGCAGGTGGAGGACGAGGCCACTTTCGCGCGCAAGCACAAGAAGACGGACGGTCTTATCGACTGGAGCCAGAGCGCCGCCACCATCGAGCGCAGGCTCAGGGCCTTTACGCCGTGGCCCGGCGCATACACATTCCTTCCGTCAAGATTCCGCAAGAAGGATACGGGAAGGCTCGTCATCGTCGGCGTCGAGTTCATAAACATGGACGAGCGCTGGCGCGCGGAGCTCCCGGGGACCGTTCTTGCCGTGACGCCGCGCGGCCCCATAGTCCGCACGGGCGACAAGGCCCTTCTCCTTTCGGCCGTGAAGCCGGAGGGCAAGGGCATGATGTCCGGCGGCGCGTTCCTCCGCGGGAGGAACCTCGAACCGCTCAAGGACATGCTCGGCTGACGCCCCGCAAATAGCGTCAGTACAGGAAGAGCATCTCGCGGTATTTAGGGAGGGGCCAGCGTTCGTCGGCGACGCGCCTTTCAAGTGCGTCAACGGTCTCGCGCAGATCAGCCATCGCCTTGATGACGGCATCGGCGGGTCCGCCCATCGCAGAGGAGAGGCTCGCAAGGCACGCCTTGAGAGAATCAAGCCCCGCACCCAGAGTCTCGACGTTCGCCTTGAGGGCATCCGTACCATTCACAATTCCGGCGGCTACCGCCTTGGTGTACGCGTCGAGGCTGTCCGAATACTCGGCCTTCACGGCGGGGAACACCATGGAGCCTGCCATGTCGAGAGCCATATTGGCCTCTATTGCGATCCTGCGGGCATAACCGTCCACCGCAATCTCGTAGCGGCTTTCAAGCTCGCGCCTGTTGAGGACTCCATACCTCTCGAAGAGGGCGACATTCTCCTCCTTGACGAGCGCCTTAACGGCATCGAGCGTCGTGCGCGCGTTGGGAAGCCCCCTTCTCGCAGCCTCCTTCTCCCACTCGTCCGTGTAGCCGTCGCCGTTGAAGAGAACGCGCTTGTGCTCCTTTATGAGATCCCTGAGGTGATCCTGCAGCATCTCGTGGAAGCGCTCCTTGGGGAACTTTTCAAGCGCATCGGCCATATTGTCGAACGCCTCGGCGACTATCGTGTTGAAGACGGTGCTCGCCGACGAGCAGCTCTGCTGGGAGCCGGGGGCGCGGAACTCGAACTTGTTGCCGGTGAAGGCGAAAGGCGAGGTCCTGTTGCGGTCGGTGGAATCCTTGGGGAGGGGCGGCAGCATGTCGGCGCCGATCTTCATCACGCCGCCGGAGGTGCTTTTCGCGTTGACGCCCTTTTCAAGCGACTCGATGACTGACGCGAGCTGATCTCCGAGATAGATGGAGATTATCGCCGGCGGCGCCTCGTTCGCGCCAAGACGGTGGTCATTCGCTGCGGAGGCCACGGACGAGCGCAAAAGGTCGGCATGGTCGTCCACGGCGGCGATTATCGAGCAGAGGACCGTCAGGAACACAGCGTTGTCGCCAGGGTTGTCGCCAGGGTTAAGGAGGTTCTTCTTCCCGTAGCTTACGCTCCAGTTGTTGTGCTTTCCGCTTCCGTTGATGCCCGCGAAAGGCTTCTCGTGGAGAAGGCACACGAGACCATGGCGGTCGGCCACCTCCCTCAACGTCTCCATAACGAGCATGTTGTGGTCGCAGGCGAGGTTCACCGTCTCAAAGAGCGGCGCAAGCTCGAACTGCGCCGGCGCCACCTCGTTATGGCGCGTCTTCGCGGGGATCCCGAGTCTCCAAAGCTCCGTCTCCACCTCGTGCATGAAATCGAGTATGCGGCAGGGAATGGAGCCAAAGTAGTGGTCCTCAAGCTGCTGGTGCTTGGCGCTCGCCGCGCCGAAGAGCGTGCGTCCGCACTGGACGAGATCGGGCCTTGCGATGTAGAAGTTCTTGTCTATTAAGAAGTACTCCTGCTCTGCGCCTAGGGTGATGTCTACATGCTCCTCGTTCATGCCAAAGCACTTCATGAGGCGGCGCGCGCTATTGGTAAGAGCCTGCATTGACCTAAGAAGAGGCGTCTTCTTGTCGAGTGCCTCGCCTGTATATGAGCAGAACGCCGTAGGTATGCAGAGCGTAGCGCCCGTACCGTGGCGGCGGATGAAGGCCGGCGATGTGGGGTCCCACGCCGTGTAGCCGCGCGCCTCGGCGGTGGAGCGGATGCCGCCCGAAGGGAAGCTCGACGCATCGGGCTCGCCGACAATGAGGTTCTTTCCGGAGAACGTCATTATCGGCTCGCCGCCCTCGAACTCTAGGAAGCTGTCGTGCTTCTCGGCGGTGACGCCGGTCAAAGGCTGGAACCAGTGGGTGAAGTGCGTGCAGCCCCTATCAAGCGCCCACTCCTTCATGGCGTGCGCAACGGCGCCTGCAATCGACGGATCGAGAGGTTCGCCCTTCTCAATCGTGGAGAGGAGCTTCTTGCAGATGTCCTTGGGGAGATACTGCTTCATCTTCCTTACGCTGAAGACGTCCTCGGCGTAGGGGACCTCCTGCACCTGCCCGGGAGGCATCGGCCTCGACGGCCTAAGCTTCGCAACGGACTTAACTCCTGCCATTCGCGCACGGTTGCTCATTTCCCACTTCCTTTGCTTTTTAGATTCACTTGAGCGCCCCGGCAATCCTGCCGAAATCGCCATCATCGAGGCCTGCACCGCTGGGCATGCATACGCCCCTTCTGAAAAGATCCTCCGCCACTGCACCGCCGAAGACCTTTTCGCCCTCGAACACCTTCTGCATGTGCATCGGCTTCCATACCGGCCTCGCCTCGATGGACGCGGCCTCAAGCCGCCTCAGCACTTCGTCCCGCGTCTCCATGTCGGGGAACTCGACGACGCTCAGCCAATGCGAGGGCGTTACATCCTTTCCGCACGGGAAGAAGGACGAACCTGCGAAAAGCCCCTCGCCGGCGGCGACAAGCCCCTTGTAGAACGTGTACGCGCGGTACTTCGCCTTGAGGATGCGCTTCATCTTCTCAAGCTGCGCGATCCCTACCGCCGCAAGGATGTTCGACATCCTGTAGTTGGAGCCGACCTCGCGGTGCTCGTACCATATGGCATTCTCGCGGCTCTGCTGCGCCCTCTTGCGCGCACGCCCGACAAGCTCCGCATCGTGCGAAAGGACGGCCCCGCCCCCCGACGTGGTGATGATCTTGTTCCCGTTGAAGCTGTATACGCCTGCAATCCCCGCGTCGCCTGCCTCGCGCCCCCTGTACTTTGCGCCCATCGATTCGGCCGCATCCACGATAAGCGGCACGCCGTGGCGCTCGCAGACAGCCGAGATGGCGTCGTAGTCGCAGCACTGGCCGTATATGTCGGCCGCGACGACGCACTTCGCGCGGCACGATGAAAGCGCCTCGTCGAGGAGCCCGGGATCCATCGTCCCGGTGGCCGGGTCGCTGTCGACGAAAACGGGCCTTGCGCCCCTGTGGACGGCCGGGCCGACCGTCGCGATGAACGTGAGATCGCTCGAAACCACAACGTCCCCGCGCCCAACGCCAAGCTCCATCATGAGAAGGTCAATGGCGCCCGTGCCGCTTGAGACGGCGGCCGCCTCCATCCCGGAGAACTGCGCGAGCTTGCGCTCGAACTCGTCAACCATCGGCCCGCACGGGGCGATGTAGCCGCTGTCGAAAGCCCTTTTTACGGCTTCCCGCTCGCGCGAATCGACCCACGGGGGCGACAGGAATATGCGTTTCATTGCCATGGCATCACCTTGACCTCAACCCCTCTCGGCGATCTTCGTGTACGGATGGCGCTTGAAAATGGGCTTGTACGCAGGACGGATTATCGGGCCTGCGTTCGTAAGCTCCTCCATCCTGTGCGCGCACCAGCCCACCACGCGCCCCACCGCAAAGAGGGGCGTGTAGAGGTCCTTGGGTATATCGAGCATGTCGTAGACGAAGCCGCTGAAAAGGTCGACATTGGCGCAGATGTTCTCAGCCGTGGAGTGGAACTTCTTTATGGCATCTGGGCCGCGCCTCTCCACCTGCAGGTAGAGGTTAAACTCGTCTGAACGGCCCTTCTCCGCCGCGAGCTTCATCGCCTTGTCCCTCAAAAGCATCGCACGGGGGTCGCTTATCGTATAGACGGCATGACCGAGGCCGTATATAAGGCCTGTTCCGTCGCCTGCCTGCTTTTCGGCGATGCGCTCAAGGTAGGCCGAAATCTCGTCATTGTCCTTCCAGTCCTTGATGTTGCGCTTCATCTCATTCATCTGGCGCATCACCTTGAGGTTCGCTCCGCCGTGCCTTGCGCCCTTCAAGGAAAGGACGCTTGCCGCGATTGCGCTGTAGGTGTCAGTGTAGGACGAGGTCACGACATGCGTCGTAAAGCTTGAGTTGTTACCGCCGCCATGCTCTGCGTGGAGTATGAGCGCCAGATCGAGCGTGTCCGCCTCAAGCTGCGTGTACTTGCCGTTCTCGCGGATGAGAAGCAGGATGTTCTCGGCCGTGGACTTGAGAGGATCGGGGTAGCGGATCATAAGGCTCTGCCCCAGGTGGTAGTGGGCCTTTGCCTGATATGCGTATGCGGCAATCGTCGGGAACTGGGCGATAAGCTCTATGGCCTGCCTCAAGTTCGTCTCTATGTCGAGAAGGTCGGGCGTAGTATCGTAGGTGTACGCCATCAGAACGGCGCGGGCTATGGAGTTCATTATGTCCTTGCCCGGCGAACGCATTATGCCGTTCTCCTTGAAGCCCTCGGGAAGGCGCCTATGCTCTGCAAGTATCCTGTTCCAGTTTTCAAGCTCCGCCTTGTTGGGTAGGCTTCCGAAAAGAAGCAGGTAGGCGCACTCCTCGAACCCGTGGCGGTTCTCACCGCGGCAGGCCATGACAAGCTCTTCTACATCGATGCCCCTATAGTACAGCTTGCCGGGGATGGCAGTCTTTTCGCCTTCGCTGACGACGTAACCATGCACGTTACCGATTGTCGTAAGGCCAACCAGAACGCCCGTACCGTCGCCGTTTCTGAGGCCGCGCTTGACGCTGTAGCGGTCGTAGAGCTTCCTGTCTATCGCATCGACACGCCTTACATCGGCGGCGCGAGCCTTGAGCCAGCCGGGGTTAATCATTTCCCACCTCCCTTTATTGACGCAAGAAGCCCGCCGGCGAGAACAATCTCCTTTTCGCGGTCCGAAAGGGTTGCCGTGGCGGTGAACGTACCTTTTGCCGTCTTTACCTGCACCTTCCCGTCGCCGGCGACGGCCTTGCCGATATCGCAAAGTTCAATCATCTCGCCGGCCTCCACCTTATCGTAGTCGGCGGCATCATCAAACGTTAGAGGAACGATTCCAAAGTTTATGAGATTCGCCCTATGTATGCGCTCTATCGACTTTGCTATGACAGCCTTCACTCCGAGATACATCGGGCAGAGCGCCGCATGCTCGCGGCTTGAACCCTGGCCGTAGCTCTCCCCTGCGACGATGACGTTCGCAATGCCCTTCTCCCTGTTTGCGAGGCACCTGTCGTGGAATGTCGGGTCGCACGGCTCGAACACGAACTTTGCGTACTGGGGGATGTTCGAGCGGAACTTGAGCCTCGCACCTGCTGGCATTATGTGGTCGGTCGTTATCTTGTCGCCTACCTTGATGGCGACGGCCGCCTTGAGGCTCGCGGCAAGCGGTTCACCCTTGGGAACGGGAGCGATGTTGGGGCCCCGGACGATTTCAGCATTGCGGACGCCCTTGCCGGCCGTCTTGAGGTAGAGGAACATGGAATCGTCCACCGGAAACGCCTTTGGCGCAGGGACGGCCTTAACGGGCTCTGTGCGCGGATCCGTCACCTTGCCGGTCAAGGCGCTTGCGGCCGCAGTCTCGGGCGAGACGAGATAGACCTCGGCGGACTTCGTTCCGCTGCGGCCCTCGAAATTGCGGTTGTTGGTGCGAAGGGATACAGCGCCCGTCCTGGGGCTCATATGCGCGCCGATGCAGAATCCGCACGCGTTCTCGAGCATCCTCACGCCGGCGGAATGGAGGATCGCAAGGCTCCCGTCGGCGGCGAGCATGTTGACGACCTGCCTTGAGCCGCAGGCGATTCCGACTTCAACGTCATCGGCCACGTGCTTGCCCTTGAGGGCGAGCGCGACCGTTCTGATGTCGCGGTAGGAGCTGTTGGTGCAGCTGCCGATAAGGATCTGGTTGACCTTCCTGCCTTTGAGGTCCTTCACCTTGACGATATTGCCGGGCGAATGCGGGGCGGCCATTAGAGGCTCGATCCTGGAAAGGTCGATCTCGCAGACGTCGTCGTACTTTGCGCCCCTGTCGGCCTCAAGCCGCACCCAGCTTTCGCCGCGCCCCTGCGCCTCGAGGAACTGCTTAGTCACTCCATCGCTCGGGAATACCGATGTCGTCACCCCGAGCTCCGCGCCCATGTTGGCGATCGTCGCCCTGCTCGGAACGTCGAGAGTCCTTACCCCTGATCCGAAATACTCGAATATCCAGCCGACATTCCCCTTTGTGCCGTACTTCTCGAGGACCTTGAGAATCACGTCCTTGGCGCTCGTTCCCTTAGGGAGGCGGCCCGTCAGTTTTATCCCGCGCACCTTCGGCGAAGGTATGTGGAACGCCCCGCCCGCCATCGCGACTGCAATGTCGATGCCGCCTGCGCCAATGGCGATCATGCCGATCCCGCCGCCCGTGGGGGTGTGGGAATCGCTTCCGAGAAGCGTCTTTCCCGGCACGCCGAACCTTTCGAGGTGGAGCTGGTGGCAGATGCCGTTGCCGGCCTTGGAGTACACTATACCGTACTTTTTCGCGATGGACTGGAGGAAATCGTGGTCGTCGGCGTTCTCGAAGCCGATCTGGACCGTGTTGTGGTCGACATAGGAGACGGCCAGCTCGTTGCGCACGGCGGGAACCCCCATCGACTCGAACTGGAGGTACGCCATCGTACCGGTGGCGTCCTGGGTGAGGGTCTGGTCTATCCTTATGCCGATCTCGCCGCCGCCCAAATCCCTCTCGACGGTATGGGAGGCGAGAATCTTCTCAACCACATTCAATTTCACGGCTTAAAGTCCCTCCATGCTTCTTAAGGCCCGTTTCAAACGAAAAAGCCCCCGTCATTGTTGACGGAGGCTTTCCCGGCTGGTGCTTTTCGAGTCTTCGAATCCGCTTTCGCGGCGGACTGCACCTTAGGCTTCCGGCTTTGTCTTCTTAAGCCCGAGACCACGGCTCGTCTCCGTCCATTCGCCGCGCTTCTGAAGGAGGTCTACACGCTCAAACCTCTTCAGGACATTACGCTTGGACGTAATCTTACCGGAACCTCTCAAACTGCGATGCTGGCTCATTGCTCTTCTCCTTGCTCGAAAAATGAGACGATATTATACCAAAACGCTCCGCCTTTTGCAAGCACGATTTGCCTAGAACCTGAAATCGCGCCTGTTGGAGTTTCTGATGGCCTCGATGTTGGACCTGGCGATCTGCCTTACTCCCTCCTTGGGGATGCGCTCAAGCTCGCGCTCGATCATCTCGTAGCCCTTGCGCTTCGTCTCGGGCGAGGCGTAGTCCTCAAGGTACTCGGCGAGCGTCATGAGCGCGTTCGGATGGCAGCAGTTGAGTATCTGCCCGCTCTTGCAGAGGCTCATGAACCTGTCGCCCGTGCGGCCTTCGCGGTAGCACGCCGTGCAGAAGCTCGGGATGTGGCCGTTGTCCATGAGCCACGCGACGACGTCATCGAGCGTACGCTGGTCGGAGACGTCGAACTGCTCGGTGTCGTGCGGACGGTCGCTCTGCGTATAGCCGCCGACGGACGTCCTCGATGCGCCGCTCACCTGCGAGATGCCGAGCTTGAGGAGGCGCGCCCTCACGGCCTCGGACTCGCGCGTAGAGACGATCATTCCCGTATAGGGGACCGCAAGCCTTATGCAGGCGGCGATCTTGGCGAACGTATCGTCGTCGATCCCGCCGTCGAATTCGTTGGGGTCGATGTCGTCGGCGCGCTTTACGCGGGGGACGCTTATCGTGTGCGGCCCGACGCCGTGGACGGCTTCAAGGTGCTCCGCGTGCATGATGAGCCCCGCGAACTCGTAGCGGTACTTCTCGAGACCGAAGAGGACGCCAAGCCCCACGTCGTCGATGCCGCCCTCCATGGCGCGGTCCATCGCCTCGGTGTGGTAGTCGTAGTCGTGCTTGGGGCCGGTGGGGTGGAGCCTCAGGTAGCTCTCCTTGTGGTACGTCCCCTGGAAGAGGATGTACGTGCCGATGCCGGCCTCCTTGAGCTTCCTGTAGTTCTCGACGGTCGTCGCCGCAATGTTCACGTTCACGCGGCGGATGTCGCCGTTCTTGTGGTGGACGGAGTATATCGTCTTGATGCAGTCGAGGATGTACTCTATCGGGTTGTGGATGGGATCCTCGCCAGCCTCGATCGCGAGGCGCTTGTGCCCCATGTCCTGCAGGGCGATAACCTCGGCCTTAAGCTCCTCCTGCGTGAGCTTCTTGCGCGGCATGGTCCTGTTCTTCGCGTGGTACGGGCAGTAGAGGCAGCCGTTAACGCAATAGTTGGAGAGATAGAGCGGCGCGAATATGACGATGCGGTTGCCGTAGTAGGCGAGCTTTATCTCCTCGGCGACCTTGTATATGCGCTCGTTGAGGTCCGGCTGGTCGCAGGCGAGAAGCACGGACGCCTCGCGGTGCGTCAGGGCCGTGCAGTGCGCACCGGAGGGGGTCCTTTTCGGGCGGGCCTTCTCTATTATGGCCTCTATAAGGGGTCTGTTGGACTTGTTCTCGTCGGCGTACTTGAGCGTCGCAAGGATTTCGGCGTCGTTTATGAACTCTTCCGCCCTTGGCGACTTTGGATCGTATTTTGCATTCATTCCACTACCACCTCGATTCCGTTTCCGGATTGGAGCCTCTTTTTGAAAATCAGTCCTCGCGCGGCAGGAAGCCGTCTATCGCCGCGAGCGAGACGAGAAGCGAGGTCAGGACGGCCGGGCTTCTCAACGGGCAGTCGCCGAGCGCATGTATCATGACGGCCAGGCAGCCGACAAGCGTCCAGAACGCCCCGGGCGGCAGACAGTAGAGCGCCCTCGGGTGCGGCGGACGGTTCTCTGGCTTCATGAACCTCACGAGCCTGCCGAGCTGGTGCCACTTCCTCGCAAGCGGCCAGAAAAGCGCGATGAATATCGCGATTATAAGCCCGAAGCCGATGATTCCGTGCTCGCACATGAACTGGAGATAGTCGTTGTGGACGTTGCCCCAGCCGCTGCCCCCGCCGTTCCTGAAGATCTGGGCCATCTTGTCGGGGAACTTGTCGAGGCAAGCGTGGCGGTATCCCCATCCGCCGACGCCCCAGGCGATATGGTCCTTGAAAACGGCCCAGGCGGCCTTGGCGTAAGCCTCGTCGCGGTTCGTTACGCGGTCGGCGACATCGACGCTGTTCGTCTTGGAGAATTCCCTGTCTATCCCCTCGGGGGCGAATATCGCTATTGCGATCGCGAAGATGATGGCGCCCACGCAATAAGCCGCGATCCCCTTTATGTTGGCGAGCTTGCGCTCGCGGCTTGTAGGCGGCGTAAGAAGCGCACCGACCGAATAGAGGAACGCGAGCGCCGCAAGGACCGATGCGAATATGATGCCGGCGCGGCTCAAAGTCCCGAGCGCCCCGAAGAAGTTGAGCGTCGCCGGCACAAGCGCATAGTGCGCCTTGATCCAGAGCGCGGTCCTGTCGGAGGTGCCCTCTTCGCGCATCTCGGCCTTGCGCCTTCTGCGCTCCATGCGCACCTCCTCGATGCGCGTGCGCCAGATGGCTATCGAAAGCGCCATCATCAGCACGAAGAAGCTTGCCGCCATGTTGGCGTAGCCGAACGTCGAGAAGAACGAACCCTGCCCGTAGAGCGGATTCCACCACGGGCCTGGGGCGTCGCACGCCATCTGGGAGAATCCTATCACGGCGAGCACCGCGCCGTTCCACGAAAGCGTCTCGAGAAGTGCGATCTTCCCGCGCCTTGTGAGGGCGTGGCGCGTAGCCAGCATGGCGATGAGTGCGGGAAGGAACCACATGAACACCGTCAGATGCTCCTGGATGTTGTAGCACTTCGGCGAATACGGAAGCGGCGCCTCGGCAAGCTCCTTGAATACGGGCGCATACTGGATGGGGTCTGTTATCGTCGCCCACTCGCTCTGGAGGAACTTCTGGAAGACCGCATCGTATTCGCAGTCGAGGCAGAACGCCTTGTTGAAGAAAGGCACCGTTAGAATGAGAAGGAACATGAGCGAAATCCACGTAAGAGGATCGCGCGCGAGCCCCTTCCAGCATCTCGCCCTCGCCTCGTACTGCGTCTCGCCCATGTGGCGCTGCGGCAGGAAGAGGAGCGCCTCAAGGCAGAGGGCCATCACCCACGGGATCGGCCAGAGGAGCATCTGCGGAAGAGTCCCTCCGAATATCCACGAGAACGATATGATCGTAAGCGCGACGAGCGCCACCGGAACGAATGCGAAAAACGGTCTCATCTCCAACCCTCCACAAGCCGCACCACCTCGCGGACGGCCTCCGTCTCGGGGACCTTGCCTACGGCCTCCCCTTTGACGTACACAAGAAATTCGCCCCTGCCGCCGCAGAGGGCTATATCGGCCCCCTTAGCCTCGCCCGGGCCGTTGACCACGCACCCCATTACCGCGACATGCGGCCTGGGGGCCTCGGGGCTTCGGCGGTAGTGCGCCTCAAGGGCGTCTTCAACCTCGGCCGCCACCTTGAAGACGTCTGCCTTCGTGCGCCCGCACGTGGGGCAGCTCGTGACGGCCGGCCCTGGTGCACGAAGGCCCAGGCTCCTCAGGATCTCCGCGCCGACCTTGACCTCCTTTTCGGGGGCGTCGGTAAGGCTCACGCGGATCGTATCGCCTATCCCCTCGGAAAGGAGAATCCCCAAAGCGACGCTTGAACGCACCGTGCCGGGGATGAACGTCCCCGCCTCGGTGACGCCAAGGTGAAGCGGACAGTCGGTCGCTTCGGCGAGCATCCTGTAGCTCGCCAACGTACGCTTGACGTCGCTCGCCTTTACGGAGATCGCGATGTCGCGGAAATCCTCGTCCTCAAGGAGCTTGACGTGGCGCATCGCGCTCTCGACGAGAGCCTCGGGCGTTGCGCCGCCGTGGCGCTCGCGGATATCCGCCTCAAGGCTGCCCCCGTTGACGCCGATCCTTATGGGGATGCGCTTCGCCTTGGCGGCGCGGGCGACCTCCCTCACCTTCGAGGCGTCTCCGATGTTGCCGGGGTTGAGCCTCAAGGCGTCCACGCCGGCATCGATGCTCGCCAAGGCGCAGCGCCAGTCGAAATGGATGTCGGCGACGAACGGGATTGGGCTTGATTTCCTCACCTCGCCAAGAACGCGCGCCGCCTCAAGATCGGGAACGGTAAGCCTTATGATATCAGCCCCCGCCTCTGCGCACGAAAGAACCTGCGCCGAGAGCGCGGCCGCATCGTGCGGATCGGCGTTCGCCATAGTCTGGACGCTTACGGGCGCGCCGCCACCAAGCGGAACGCTCCCTACGGCCATCTGCCTCGTGCGATCCCTGGTGAAGCTCATTGCGCCTCCTCCGTCCCAGTTGTCCCATCAGTCCCATTCGTCCCAGTTGTCCCAGTGGTCCCATCAGTCCCAGCCGCGGCCACCGCCTCCCCCTCACTACTGTGAACCCTATAGCTCCTCCACGAATCGCGCCCGATCAAAAACAGCATAAGCGCGAGCAACAGGTACATGAAGCAGGTGGAAAGCGCGTTCACGAACTTTCTCGGGACCTTCCGGCGGAAAAGAAGCTCGATAAGGGCGAAAAGGATGATGCCGCCGTCGAGGACGGGGATCGGAAGGAGATTTAGCATCGCAAGGTTGACGTTCAGGTAGCGCATGAACCCGACTGCATCTGAAGGACGGCTCCTCACCTGGCGGTAGAGCCCCTCGGCTATGCCGACCGGCCCGGACACCGCGCCTGCCGCAGCCTTGGCCTCCTTTGGCGTCACGAACGCCTTGAGGAGCCTCGCGATCGCATTTGCGTCCCACTTGAGCTGCTTGAGCCAATTGCGCTCCGGCATCCAGTATGCGGCCTTTTCCTCCGTTGCGATCGAGAGGGCTCCGATGTACCATGCACTTGTCACCTCGTTCTGGGCGGGCGATATCTCAAGCTCAACATCACCTTCGCCGCGCCTTACGAGGAATTTCGTCGGCGCGCCCTTCGCGAGCTGTATCTCTACAAGCATGTCGTACCAGTTGTCCACATCCTTTCCGCCGACGGAAAGCACCTTGTCGCCGCCCTTGAGGCCGCCCGCTTCGGCGGGTGAACCCTCGAGGACGTTTGAGATGTCGGTGGGCATCACGCCGAAGTGCGCGCCCGGCGTAAACTGGAGCGCCACGGCGAGAACAACCGCGAGAACGACGTTACCCAAAGGCCCCGCCACGGCCACCACGATCCTCTTCCATGCGGGCAGCTCCTCCGGCGCCGCCTCCGACACCCCTCCTTCAAGGGCCTTCGTGCCCTCCGGATCGAGATCGG
This sequence comes from Kiritimatiellia bacterium, assembly GCA_045636065.1. Classification (GTDB taxonomy): domain Bacteria; phylum Verrucomicrobiota; class Kiritimatiellia; order RFP12; family UBA1067; genus RGIG5050. The sequence goes on from JAZTWW010000054.1 coordinate 31,940, forward strand.
GGAGGGAGACGTACCCCCCTAGAGGGATCCACGATATCCTGTACTCGCAACCGCCGACCTTCCATTTCCAGATCGCGGGGCCGAAGCCGATGGAGAACGCCTCGACACGCATGCCAAGCGCGCGCGCCGCAACGAAGTGGCCGAACTCGTGTATCAGTATGGAAAAGGCGAAAAGCAGGATGCACACTACTATCGCACCTGCCGTCAAAAGGCATTCGAACATCTCGGATCCAATCTCCTATGGCTTCACCATTCGGCGGCGAGACGCCTTGCCTCGGCATCAGCCGCAAGTATGTTGTCAAGGCCGCTGCAGGGCATGCGCGTGCGCTTCTCAAGGACGCCCCCGACGATCCGGGGTATGTCGGTAAAGCGAATCTCGCCCTTGAGGAAGCGCTCAACGGCCACCTCATCCGCGGCGCTCACGGCAGCGGTCGCGGTGCCGCCCTCCGCCGCGGCGGCGCGCACGATGTCAAGCGCCGGGAACCTCGAAGGGTCGGGCTCGTGGAAGGTAAGCTTCCCGAGAATCGACAGATCAAGATCCTTGCGGTTCGCGGGAAGCCTCTTGGGCCATGTGAACGCGTACTGGATGGGGATGCGCATATCGGGTACGGAAAGCTGCGCAAGCGTGGAGCCGTCGGTGAACGTGACCATCGAGTGGATGATCGACTCCGGGTGGACGAGCGTCTTGATGCGGCCGACGGGGATGTCGAAGAGCCAGCGCGCCTCGAGTATCTCGAAGCCCTTGTTCATCATGGTGGCGCTGTCTACCGTGACCTTGGGCCCCATCTTCCAGTTGGGATGGGCAAGCGCCATCTCGGGGGTCACCTCGTCAAGGCTCTCCGGGCCGGTCCTGAAGGGGCCGCCGCTCGCGGTGAGGACAAGTCCGTCGACCTCCCATCCGGCGAGGTTCGTCCAGCGGCCGGCGCCAAGCGGAGGGTCTATCCTCTGCAGGCACTGGAATATCGCGGAATGCTCGCTGTCGATTGGAAGGATCCTAACGCCCCTCTCGCGCGCCCTTTCGATCACGTATTCGCCTGCGGCGACTAGGACCTCCTTCGTGGCGAGGGCGACCGTCTTGCCGGTGTCGATGGCGGCGAGCGTGGGCTTGAGCCCGCTGAGCCCGACGGTGCTTACAAGGACCATATCGCTCTCGACGGCCCTCACGAGCGTTTCGGCGCTCCCCGGGCCGGAATACACCCTTATGCCCTCGTATCTGGCCTCGGCCGCGATTTCGGCCGCTGCTGCCTCATCCTCCACAGCGAGCGCCTTGGAGCCGAACTCCTTCGCGAGGGCAAGTCCCTTCTTCGCGTTCGACCTTACCGCAAGGGCCACCGCACGGAAGGCGTCCGGATGGCAGCGGACGACATCGAGCGCCCCGAGGCCGATCGAGCCTGTCGCTCCAAGAATCGTTATGGCTTTCATTTGCATGGCCTTTCCCTGTCCTGTCAGACGCCGGATTTCAGGTCCGCTATCGCCTTTGCGACGTTTTCGAAGAGTTTTGGCAGCTTTTCGAGGCTGACCGTGGAGAACGCGAGGCGGATGAGCCCGCTCAGGCGGATCGTGCCGGTGGAGTATCCTTCGATAAGGCGGCGCCTCACATCCTCGGCATCCACCCCCAGAGGCTTCACGCACATGAAGTACCCCGAGTTGAAAGGCATCGCCTTGAAGAGACTTTCCCATTCAGGATGGGCGGCGAGAATCTCCTTTATGAGCGTGTAGCGCCTCTTGAGGATCGCGTACTTCTCCTTCTTCTCGCTCCAGTAGGCGGGATCGCTGTAGGCGGCGAGAGCCATCTTCTGCCCGAGGGACGTGACGTTCGAGATGGCGCTTCTGACGTTGCCCGCCGCCTTGGCCTCAAGCGCCTTAAGCTGCTCGGGAGTGGCGCCCTTGAAGGCGAATGTCATGAAGCCAACCCTAAGCCCCCAGACGTAGTCTTCCTTCGTTGTGCCGTCGAGCTTGACAGCAAGGACATTCTCGCTCAGATCGGCGAATTCGGCGAAGAGAGACTCTCCGTGTATGCCATCCTCGTAGACGAGCCCAAAGTATGCGTCATCGAGTATGACGACGATCTTCTTGCCGGCATCCGCAGCCTCCTTGACCGCTGCGACGATTGCCTTGGCGTCGTCGATTGTGGCAGTGTATCCCGTAGGGTTATTTGGGAAATTGAGTATGAGGAGCTTCTTTTCGCGCCCGGAAAGAAGCCTTTCCTTCATTCCGGCGGCATTGAAGGCCCCATCGGTGAAAGTCTCGAACATCTCAAGCCTGGCGCCCCTCGCCTCCTCGAATATGAGCGAGTAGTTGTCCCAGAAGAGATCAGGAACGACGACCTCATCGCCTTCGTCGGCGAAAAGCTCGGCGGCAACCCTAAGCCCGTGCGTCAGCGCGTTCGTGACGATCGGGGAGGAGAACGTCTTGCCTTTGAGCGACGGGTTCTTCTCTAGCTCCAGCTGCACCCACTTCTCCCTGAGTGCCGGCAAGCCAAAGCTTCCTGCATAGAGGAATGCCGTCTTGTCCAGCTTGAGGCGGCTTGCGAACGAGTCCATCACCATGGGTGTCCCGTCCTCCTCGAACGCCATGCCTATCGTGGCGTTTATCGCGCAGGCCTTCGCCTCTGCGCCCTGCCCCAGAATGCCCCCGTAGGGGAAGTAGATGCGCCGCCCTGCGGGTGAAAGAAATTGCGCCACGTCACCAAGCGCGGCGTTGAGTTTTTCGGCTAGAATGTTCATGGGCTCTATTCTACCAAAAATGAGCGAGGCATTCAAGCACGGTATTCGCTCCGCAATGGGCCACACTTGACGCAAGGCGGATTATTTGATACAATTGCGTCAAATTTAAAAAGGACGGCATAAAATGCGATGCAAAACATTTCTCGTGGCGTTGCTTGTGCTTGCGCTCAAGGCACAGGCTGTACATGTTTCGGAGTCCGAGGCGGCGGACGCTGCGAGCGTCTGGGCTGGCGCCGGCGAGGCGCTGGGCACCAGTCTCGGCACGAACGTGGAGTCGGTGCGCGAGCATCCCGTGACCGACGGCTATTCGTTCTACGCCGTCAAGCTCGACGGCGGAACGGTGATCATGACGTCTGACACGGATCTTGAGCCGGTCATCGCGTTCTCGTCTAGCGGCGATATCGACCTTTCCGAGGGCAGCCCGCTCCTCGACCTCCTGCGCAGGGACGTCGCAGCCCGCGCAGCGTTCGCGGGCATGTCTGCGCGGCGCAGCCTGGCGACTTCCGCTCCAACTGCATCTACTCCTGTTCCGTCGGCTTCTCCGTCGTCGCTTTGGTCGGCGCTTCTGCGCAGGCGGTCCGTGTCCGCACAATCCTCGCCGTCGCCCAAATCCCTCTCGACGTCGGAATCTGCGTCGCCGCTCCATTCGATATCCGATGTCCGCGTCGCGCCGCTTGTGAAGACGAAGTGGAACCAGTACAACGTGAACGGCGAACCATGCTAAAACTACTATACGCCGAACAACTGGTACTGCGGATGCTCGGCGACGTCGCTGGCTCAGATCATGCGCTACTTCGAGTTCCCAAAGGCAGAGGTGCAGCCGCAGGAATTCGAATGCAAGGTAGCCGACGAGACGACGATGCTTTCGATGCAGGGCGGAATATACGACTGGGACAGCATGACGCTCGATCCGCAGAGCGCCGCGACGCTCGACCAGCTCACGGAGGAGAACCGCGAGGCGATCGGAAAGCTGACGAGCGACGTCGGCATTGCGCTCAAGTCCAAATACGACGAATATGCCACCACTGCGCAGCCCGGTTCCCTCGCGTCGGCGCTTCGCGACGCATTCGGCTATGCCGACGCGGTAAGCTGCTATAAATACGCCGACCTCGAAGATGCCGCCTACAACAGCAATCCCGACGCCCTCGCCCTCCACGACCATGCGCTCCGCGGGCGGGTCATCCTCGCGAATCTCGACGCCCGGCAGCCGGTGCAGCTCTCAATATACGGGTTTTATGCGGGGCACGTGGGCGATCTCGAAAAGTGGGCCGGACATTCTGTGGTGGCAGACGGCTACGGCTACCAGACGGTCGACGGCGTCGAAACCGAATTTGTCCACATCAATATGGGCTGGGGCGGCATCGACGACGTTTGGTACAACATCCCCGAAATCGACGTCACCAAAACCGGCGAGCATTCGGCGGACATAGGGTACACATATGTCTACCTCGGCGGCGCGATGTTCAACATTTCCACTAGCGGCACAGCAGGACTTTCGATCCTTTCTGGGCGCTTGACTGACGAGGACGGGGCCGCCGTCGAGGGCGCGACGGTCAGCGTGTACGGCGCGGGCGACACGAAGGTCGCCGAGACTGTCTCCGACGAAAACGGCATCTACTTCTTCAAGCTGACAGGAGACGCGGAATACTCGCTCGATGCGGTCTCGGACGACGGACTCAGCGCGGAGATAGAATCGGTATTCCTGCCCGCGACGACCGGCCTAGACGATATGTATGTGGTTGAAGATGCGTCCAACATAGGCAACTCCTGGGGCAACAACATGATCCTCGCCCAGAATGGGCCCGCCCAGAAGGATCCGGCCCAGCCGCTGCCAGTCGAATTCGCGGCGATTTCCGAGGTCAACGGAATGTGGACGCTCGTCATCACCACGGCGGTCAAGAAATGCTGGTACTCGCTGTACGAGACCGACTCGCTTTCTGGCGGGTTTGAAATCGACGGCCTCGAGCCCGTCTTGAGCCGCCAGGCGACGGCAAACGGGGAAATGACGTTCGAACGTCCGGCGAACGGTCCGCAGCTCTTCTGGAAGGTTCGCGCCGAGCCCGAAGACGCGCACTGATTGCGGCTGGGTTACGGCCAACGTCTACTCGAAGCGGGAGGTGATGGGGTTCCACTGCTTCATGGAGCCGCTTGTGGGATCGACGGGGGCGATGTAGGGCTTGACGGGGCCTTGGTTCCGCTTTATGAGCTTCGCAAGCTGCCAAGGCTCCCAGCCGCACACGCTTATGTAGATCTTACGCCCCGTCAGGGGATCGACGCCGATCGTCGAATAGACCTCCGGGGCGTTCGTCGTAAGATCGGACACCACCGCATCGACACGCGATGACATCGAAGTGGACGTGACCGTACTCGCCTCGTCCTCGCCATCCCTTTCCGAAAGCATCTCGACGACCGATTCGCCGCTTATCGTATCGGCGCTCAAAGTGATCGCCAGATTGGCCCGCGCCTGGTCAAGGGCGAGCTTCTGCGCAGCCCTCAAATGCGCCGACCCCTTCGGAAGACCCTCTATGTCGGCGAACCCGAGCCCAGCATACCTGAGAAGCCCGTCCGTGCCGACGAACTTCCTGACGCCGAACTTGCAGTCGAGCTTCGCGCCGGAAGCCCACCTGCGCCATTCATCCACCTTCCCGCCGGCTGCACCCGCAACCGGGATGGGCCCGCTGCGATCCGCGAGAGCGCCGGAGACGGCCTTCTCCGCGCACGAGGCCGTTTTGAGCCTCCACCCTACCGCCACCGACACCTTGTACCCGCCCTTCGCGCCAAGTTCCTCGACCGAATCGATGACTCCGCACCCGCGCATTATGAGCTGCGCCTTGGCGGACAGCTCGGACGTGACGTCTTTCGAGATCTCGTCGCCAAGCGCCTTCTGGCGCTCACCCCTCGAGCCCGACATCTCTCTCATAAGAAGCGTCAGCAGCTCCTGCCTTGCGCGCATCTCCGCCTCGGAGGCAAGGGCGTTGCGCCTTGAAAGCGCCGATGCCGCGGCCGGATCCTCCACCATTCCGCGCGCCACGGCCACGGCGACAACGGTCCCGTCGGTATTGACACCTTCCTTGAGCCCCGATGCGGAAAGGAGCTTCAGGATTTCGGGCGACGGCGCTGCCAGGACCTCGGCCGCAGCGGCAAGCGCAATCAGGATCGCGATTATGACAATCCGCCCTGTTGAAGAAAGTCTTTTCATCGAGGCACCTCCCTCCGGTCACAGGCCCGTCATTCGAGCTCGGATCCATGGTTCGCAGAAATGACGCTGCGGGCCTTGGCCTTGGCGGATTCGTCGCGCCCGGAGACGAGCAGATGCCACGCATTGCCGTCGGCGAGCTTCGTAAGGCCGAGCTTCTGGTAGAGAAGGCAGAGATCCGCAGCGGCCGTCTCGTCCCCGGGATTTATGACGAGCGCCTGATGGTACGCAACCACAGCGTCATGGAGATTCCCGCCGGCCCTGAAGCATGCCGCCAGATAGCGCCACTTCTCAGATGAGGCGGGCGCCTTCTCGATGCTAGCGCGAATCATTCCCATAACCTCTTCCAGTCCGGCTCCGCCTGTGTGGAAAAGCCTCTTCGCTTCGGAGAATCCGGCATCTTCGCCAGAATCCCCCTTGCCGAACTCGAGAAATCCGAATGTGTTGAGGCAGTAGCCCCAGAACTTCGCCCCGCCGGACTTGAACGATCCGGCCTTTTCGAGGCATTCGCCGTACAGGGAGGCGAATTCGCCGAATGCGCCCGTCCCTCCGGCCTTGGCGGCGAGCTCCGCAACCCTTTCTGCATTGGGTGCCGCAAGCGACGATTTAAGAGCCCTCGAAAGCGCCCTTGGAATGTCGCCTTCGCCCTCCTCTATCGCGGAGAGCCTTGCATGGGCCTGAGAGAACGCCCTATCAACCTCAAGCGCGCCGTCGCACGCGCGCCTGTCGGCATCGCCGCCCCATGTTGCGTAAAGATTGCCTATCTCCGCGAGATCGACCCCCCAGCCCCTGTAGGCGACACCGCCGTTGGGCATGAGAAGCCTTGTGCTTGAACCTAGCTCAAGCCATACCCTCTCCCTGTCGCGGAAGTGCTTCAAGGCGAGAATGTACGACCTTAAAAGCGATTCCCATTCGTCAAGCGTGCGCTTTACCGGCATCCCCGCGACGGCATCCTCGCGGGCCTTCTTTATGGGGGCGGCTTCGAACGCCGAAACGTGGCGGTACTTGCCTACATATCTCGTCTCGTCCACTTCGCACGACGCGCACTCAGGTATCTTGAACGGCGCAAGCGGCATTATAACGGCCGCTATCGGCCCCGGGAGCGGCGAAATCTCATTCCCGGACGGTCTTCCAATATATTTTTCAAGGGCCGCAAGCTGCCCCGACATGATTACGGGGATAAGGTTCCCGTCCCTGCTGTCGGAGAGCGACCCTTCCAATATGATGAAAATATAGTCCCCCGCCTCCTGGACGGAAGGCGGGGTATCCTTGAAGCTGGCCCTGTAGAGGGCCACGGCCTCATCGCGGGTGAACGCGATGGAGGCGAAAGACGCGGCCAGAACCGCCGCCGCAACGGCAAAGCGCCTTACGGCTCCAATCCTAGAGAAACGTCCTGCCTCCATCATGCCACCTCGCTTTCCTCATCTGGGATCAAAAGTCGTCGTCGGAGAAGATGATCCTCGACGAACGCTGGAGTTTGCCCTCCTCCGGCCTTACATAGGGCTTGGGGGCGGGCAGAACGGGAGCGACGACGGGTACGGTGACATTGGTCCTCTGCGCCTCTTCGAGGAGGGCCGAGAACGTCGCGGCCGTTTCGGTATCGACCTGCGTAGCGCCGAGCTGGCGGGCGCCTGCGTTGTTCTTGGAGGCGTCGATGAGCTCCTGGATGCGCCCGGTCCTGCCGCGCTCGATCTCCTGGCTGATGTTGACCAGGAGCGCGAGATCCTTCGCGCCGTTGCGGATGTCCTTGAGTGTCGCGGCCTGGCTGGCGTTGACGCCGTAGATCACAACGTGGATCTGCTGGCCGGTGGACTTGTGCGTCGTCTTGAACGAGGCGACCTTCATGAGGCCATGGATGTGGATGTCCTTGAAGCTCTCTCCGGCCTTGTAGTCGAAGTCTTCGAGGACCTTCTGCTCGGTGTTGCCGTCAACATTGATGTCCATCGCGAGCTTCTTCAGGTTGGCCTCGACGTAGGCGTCGGCGTAGAGGGCGTAGACGACCTCTGCCGCGGCCTCAAGCTCCGCGATCTTCTCGCTCTTGTCGTCGGCGTTGGCGTTGCTGAGAACGGGTGCCGCCGCGATTCCGAGATACCACATGTTGCCTTCGCCGTCGACGAACGTCCTCGGGCCCATCCAGTCGCCAAGGGCGCCGTTGGCGCGGAAGTTGTTGACCCAGTCAACGACGGAGCGGCCGTTCTTGTTGGGCGGGAACCTGACGTCGCCGCCGCCGAGGATGGCGGAAGCCGCAGACTGCGCCTCGGGGCTCCAGGAGAAGAGCACGGACATCTCGTACGTCCACTTGCCGCCCGTCTCAGAAACGGAGTCGGCCTGCTGGATGACGGTGCAACCGTGGATCTGCATCTGGGCGGCGCGGGAGATCGTGGAGGCTGATTTCCTCTCAAGGTTGTCGGCGAAGTCGCGGCGGATCTTCTCGGCCTTCTCCATGAGGGCGGTGTATTCGGCGGTCGTCCTCTCGAACTCGGCCTTCACCTGCTCGTAGCGCTCCTTCTTCTCGGCGTCGAACTTGGCGGCGAGATTGTCCTCGTCAGTCTCGGCTATGACCTGCGTCACCGTGGCCATGAGCTCGTTGACGCTCATGGTCTTCATGTCCTCCTTGGCGGCGGAAAGCTCGATGCCGAGCTTTTCAAGCTGCTCGCCGGTGTACTCGGCCTGGCGCTGGACTTCGTCGACGATGGCGGAGAGCTGCTTCTCGATGGGGTTGCCGGGGATTTCGAGAATTCTCTCGGCGGACATCTTCGAGAAGATGGACTGAACGATCTGCGCCTTCGCCTCGATAAGAAGCTCCGTCATCTTGGACGAGCGGACCTTGAGGAACTCGGTGGAGACCCTGGGGTTGCGCACGTCGAAGCGCTTCGTGGCCTGGACGACGATGCGCCCCGTAGCGGGGTCGTAGATCTTCCCCACCTTTGCGACGAAATACTCGTTGACGAGATCTTCCGCGCTCTTGTCGGCGTCAACCAGGTCCTGGGCGACGGCTCCATTGGAAGCGACGACCATCTGCGGCTGAACTTCGGCGGCGACTGCAGCTGCAACCTGCTCGGCCGGGACTGCGGGGACGTCCACCACCTGGGCGGGGGCCTCCGCCGGAAGCTCGGTGGGAACACCGAACTCCTGCGCATATGCGCCTGCGGCGACCGCGAGCGCGGCGGCGCAGACTGGAATGACGGATTTCTTCATTTTTGCTTCTCCTTCTCTTCTTTAAGAGTTCACGGTTTTATCAAAGACCTGCGGGGCGCCTCGCCCAGGGGGCCACGACGGTTCCGCCGGGGGCGACCTTCACCGGGCTCGCCACGGACGGCGTGGCGCTCTGGTAGGCGGGTGCGTCGTCGCGCGCCGTCGGGCGGGCGATGGCGCCGATCGGGATCTGCTCAAGGGGCGTACCCTCGATCACCACGGCATAGCTCATCTTGGGGGTGATGCGCGTTATCTGCGCGCGGGCGATCATCGTCTCCTCGGCGCCGAGGCTTTCGCCCGTCGTGACGTCGATGATGGCCTCGCCCGCGTTGAAGATGTCGAACACCTGACCGGCCCTCACGCTCTTGCCGCCTTGGTTGAAGACGAGCTCGAAGGCGTTCTTGGCCGTTACGCGCATCGGGTAGATGTTGGCGATGATCTCATCCGAGATCTGCTTCGCGACGACGGTCATGCCCGTCGAGAGCATCTCCTCGACGGAGCCGCCGGCGCAGGCGGAGTACGGGATCTTGACGGTGTTCGCCCACTTGAGCTGCGATGTGGGGACGAGGAGGATCCTGTAGGAGACCTCGATGAACGAACCGTCGGCGACGGTGGTGCGGCCCGTATACTGGTTCGAGACGGGCGTAGGCGAGGAGTACATCCTGACAGAGCCGATCACCATGTAGTCCGTCACCAGGAGCTGGTTGAAGCGGCCCATGTCGCCCGAGGAGGCGTTGTCCATGTAGAGGCGGCTAAGCTCGTTCTGTATCTCGGAGTTGAACTCGCGGTCGAGCATCGTGAAGCGGCGCGTCTGGGCGAGGTCCTCGTTGAGGCGCCTTGCGATCTCCTCGGAGTTGGGCGAGGGCTTGACGGCCGTGCCGTAGACGCTGACCGTCTCCGAGCCGACGTACCTGAAAGGCATGACGACCATGCGCCTCAGGTTGTTGGGATCGCGGCCAACGATGTACTTGCCGGGGAACTTCGCCTCAACCTCGACGACCCACTGGCCGGTAGTCTGGTCGAACTCCTCGGAGAGAACCTTGTAGCTCTGGACGCGGCCCTTTGTGGCGACCGAGACTGACTGCTTGAGGGCCTCGCTTACTTCACTGACGCTCGTTGTCGAGACGAGCGTGGACGCCTGCGACGCCTGAAGAGCGTCAAGAAGCGTCTCGCGCGACTCCTGGAGGCTCATGCCACCCACCTGGCTCATCGCCTGGCTGAGCGCGTCGTAGATCGCCGCGCGGTAGTCGGCGTTGCGGCCCTTTCCGCGGGCCGTCTCGACCGTCGTGACCTGCGCCGCCGAAAGGCCGAGCGCGGCCACTGCCGCCATGGCGGCGGCGAAAATCCTGAATGATCTCATTTCAATCGTTCCTTTCCGGACGCTGCATCTTCAAGGCGCTCACCACGTGGGCGTGCTCTTGTCGGTGCGCTTTCCGATTATGACCTGCTTCTGCCACCACTGGAGGCCGGTCGCGAGGTCCGTGATCTTGAGCTGGAAGTAGTATTCAACCTGCTTGCGGCGGCCGTCCATGGGGATCTCCCTCTGGACGATCTTTCCGAAGAGGCTGTGCGTCGGCGCGACGAGCTGCCCCTGACCGGCGACGGTCGACTGGTTGAACTCGGAATCGCCCCTGACGGACCTCGTCGCATCGATCATCTCGTCGCGGTTGTCGGCGGAAGCGGCCATCGCTGAGGTGACGAGCACCTTGCCGGAGTTCGTAAGCTCCTCGGCGATGTACGCTGTGACGCTGTCGGTGTCGAAGCGCTGCATCGTGTCGTTCTTGACCTTACCGACCGCCATGACGTACATTCCGCCGTCGGCGCGGTCGAGACGGCCGCTTCCGATCAGACTCTGCAGCATCTGGTTGGCGGCGTTCATCACGTCGCGGTAGTCGAGGCCGGCGACGGCGCCGCCCCTGTCGTTGTACATGTCGATGTTCGTCGTGGGCGCAACGCACCCGGTGAACGCCGTTGCCGCGAGCAAGCCGCCCGCAAGCGCAAGAAACCTGATCTTCATCTCTTTTGACCTTTCTTAGTAAGCTTAGCGCCTCTCGCGCTGTACGTAGAACCTGAAATCGCATGCGTCTGGCGTCGGGGCGACGGCCTTGAGGCCTACGACCTCGCGTGCCGCGACGGACCTCTTCTGCCATGTGGACATGACACTGTCGATCTCAACGCCGTTCGCGTCAAGCCAGACGACCCTGTATTCGAGCCTCTGGTTGCCGTATGTGTTGTTCACGATGTTCGCCTGGAAAGTGAACTGGTCGCTCTCAACCTTGGCAAGCCTCACGTCCGTCACCCAAATCCTGTATCCGAGGTCGGGCGAGACGGTTATGCGCCTGTCCATCGGGGGTGTATGATACGTCCTGCACCCGCCAAAAGCCCCCAGGGCCATGATGGATGCGATTCCCAAAACTGCAAGAAACAGCCTTTTCATGAAACTTCTCCTTTCGGTTTCCCAGTATGATACCAAATGTTAGGCGCGTTGGCAAGCGGCTTCTGACGCGCGCGGAGAAAAATCCGGAAAAAATTTTCCGTTATTCCGTAAGCGGGGCCGTAAGGACCGAGACGGTGGCAGGGCTTACGATGAAAATGGCCTCGGCCCTTCCCATCGTCGCATAGCGGCTTCCGTCCTCCGCGGCGACGGCGCCAAGGAGGATGTTGCACCTCACGGCCCGCCCTTCTACAAGGTCCACGGTGAGCGTGTATGCCGGCTTTTCAAGGCCGTACCTGCCAAGCTCCTCGGGCCCGCCGGCAAGCGTCACGACGCTCTCGGCCTCCACGCGCTCGAGCGCTGTGAGGAGCCTTTTCACGGCATCCTGCGAAACGCGCACGCTTCCGGTGTCGTCGAAGCGCCTTACAAGATTCCACATGCCGCGCGAAGCGTCCCTCTCGACGCGCGTCTCGGCGCCGGCGGCAGTCCTGAGAGTCATGCGCCTTACGCTTTCACGCCTCGCCTCAAGAAGTATGCGGCTTCTAAGCTTCGGGAAGCCTGCGGACGGGAAGAGGCCGGGAGAGACGGTCGCCGCGGGGAAGTTGGTGGACGAGTTCGAGGCAGAGACCCTTATGCCCTCGTTCCTCAGATCGCTCCTCCTTATTGACAAGACGCGCCTCACGAACGCCTCCGCCTCCACGGGGTCCGCCGGTGCGGAAACTGGCGAATCTAGCCTCCAGACGCGGTTCGTGCCGCGCGCGAGGATGTAGAGGTCGCTCTCGCCAGAGACTGAAACCTTCATCGCGTCGTCGAGCTCGAGCGGGAAGTAGCGTATGTCGCGGAAATCGGCGGCCTGGTCGCGGCAGAAGGATGCGAGCGAATTGCTCACAACGCCCTTCATCCCGCCGCCGAACTTCACGTACACGCGCCCTTCGCCGGCCGGCGAGCCGAACGTGACGGACTGCGACCCGAGGGCAGCAGCCCTCACCGTTATAGCAAAGCCGGATTCGCCGTCGAGGTTGCAGGCCGTCTCGTCGGCTCCGTCGGCGAAGGAATCGACCTTCGCCCCGCAGAGCCTCGAAACGAGCGAAAGGACCATCTCGCCGTCAGCGGGACCCTTGACGGGGCTTGCGAAGTGCCATCCCTGCGCGTCGTGGACGATCTTGAGGAACGGGGCGCCCGGGCTTCTTATCTCAAGTGAGTCCACAAGCTCCGGGGCGAACGAGACGAGGTTCGTGCGCCTGCACGAGTCGGCGTCTGGGGGGATGGCGGCCGTAACGGACTTGGGAAGAGTGAAGACGTTGTGCATCCCGTCGACGCGGGCGTATACGGATTCGCCGGAGGGGGTGGGCGCGCCGAAGCGTATCGTCTCGCGGCGTGCGCCCGCGCCGACCGTGACGGTGACCCTCGCCGGCGCAAGGCCGAACACGGAGAGCCTGTGGCCCATGCGCGCAAGCTCCGCATCGCTTTCGATGTCGTCGGGATAGGCGAAGGAGAGCGCGTCGAGGAGCTTTGTGACGACGGTCGGGTCCGTCTCGCTCTTTACGGGCTCCTCCATCATCCATACGCCGTCCTTCCTGACGAGCGTCACGGCGCCGAAGCTGAGGTAGTCCGGGGAGGCGTCGGCAAGTTCGGAGAGCCTCATGTGAGCACCCGGCTGGGCGACGATCCGCTCGTGTATCTCAAGCGCGACGATCCCCAACGCTATCGCCAGGGACCCGAGGGCAAAGAATATGATCGACTTGAGGTTGCTCACTTCTTCAGCGCCTCCTGCGCCTTAAAAGGAATCCCGCCGCCAGAACGACGAGCGGCACGGCGATGGAGGAAAGGACGAGGAAGCGCACACGCGCGCCGCGGTCCATTCCGGTGAAGACGATGTCCTGCGAAATTCCGCTCGCCCCGAGCGCGTCCACGCCGGCGAGCCAGGAGATCGCGTTCATGAGGAAATCGCCGTTGGCGTTGCCCCGGCTTGAAATGGAGCCGTTGTCGGCGAAAGACGGGTCGCCCAGCACGACGACGCGCGACGGCCTGAACCCGAGATCGCTCGAAACGCCTGCGCCGTGCTCTACGGCGGCGGCCAGAGTCGCGTCGCCCGAGGCCGTCTTTGCGGTTGCAAGCGGCGTGAAGACGCGGCGGTCGCGCCCGGCGGACTCTTCCTGAGCGGGCATCGTGATAGTCGCGCTAGAACGTGAGAAGACGACGCTCGTACCCGCCAGGGGGCGCGTCACGGTATGGTCGGCAAAGCCGTCCACAAGGATGTTCGCTCCGTTTATGGTCCTCGCCGGAGATGACGCCTGCGCCCCGAGCTCCACGCCGAGCGACGCGAAAAGAGGCTTGAGGCCCGTAGCCTCTGCGTCATCGGCAAGGACGAGAAGCCTTCCGCCGTTCTTGACGTATCCGTCCATCCAGCCGACCTCCACGGGCGCGAAAGGCGTCCTTGCACCGGCAATGACGAGAACGGCGCAGTCGCCCGGGACGGTGCCCGCATCGGCTAGATTGACGCTCTTTACGGAGTAGCCGTCGCGCTTCAGGGAGCGGGCGAGGTCGCTCAGGCCCGTGTACTCGTTGTGGTCGTCGGGGCGGCTCTCGCCATGCCCTTCGGTGAAGTAGACGCATTCGCGCCCGGCGGGGATGCCAAGCCTGAATATCGCCGACGCCATCACGGCCTCGTTCGCCTCGGCGGACGGCACTATGACGCGACGCCTTCCGCGGGAAATGACTATGCTCGATTCCGGCACTCCAGACCTTACGAGGCGCGAGGCTCCCGCGAGGTCCCACCTCGGGTCCACGAACTCGACATCGAGCCTGACTCCGCTCGCGGCGCGCGCCGCGGATTCAAACTGCCTCAAGAGGCGGGATATCCTGATGAAGAGAGGGTCGTTCCTTGAAAGGAAGCATGTCGCTCTCACGTCGCCCGAGCCTTCGGAAAGGATGGAGTACGTGCGCGCGGAGAAGCCCTCCGCCGCGTAGCCGCCCACGGAGAACGTGGCGTCGAGCTTGAAGGCGAGAATGATCGCAAGCGCGGTGAAGACGGCCGCGAGGGCCACTGTGACGCGCGAGGACACCCTGAACGGCCTTGCTGCACGCCCGGAGAAGCGGAACATCGCTATCGTCTTGGACGCGGCAAAGAGAGCCAGCAAAGTGGCGAAAATGTAGAAGGCGACTATCCCCGTGGAGAAGAGCCCGGCCGAGAAGTCTGTCAGATGGCTTTCAAAGGGAAGCTCCGGCACTCTGGCCCTGAAGGACGGAATCCATGCGAAAGCGGCCCTGAACAGGGCCTCGGGGAGCGCAACGAGCACGATAAGCGAAAGGGCTGCTGCGATGGCGCTGTCGCGGCAGCGGGCGCTCGCCCAAAGCCCCGTCGCGCATCCGAGAGCCGCCTGGAGAAGAAGTATGGACATTGCCGGCAGAAAGCTCCACGCCCCGGCGTTCGCCGCCTCGGGGAGTAGCATCGCGCTGGATATCCAGAATACTGCAATGACGCATGCGCTCACGGTGAATGCGCCCCAGAAGCGGCCGAAGACTATGTCCCGCTCCATGACGGGAGCTGCAAGGAGAAGATCGAAACGCCCCATCCCTGGAGTTCCTGTCAAAAGGCGCATCGTCACAAGGGCCGTGAAAACGACGAGCGGGACAGCGGCGGAAAGAGCCCAGAGCGCGGGTATGCCGGCGCTAGAACCCTCCCCCTGTTCGAGAAGGCGCGTAAAGAGAACCCCAGACGCGGCGAGGAAGAGCGCCGACGCCACCCATAGAGTGCGGCCGAAGAAAAGCTTCGAGACCGTGCGGAAGAACTCCGTTCTGGCGGTCTTCATTTAAGGGCCTCCTTCACGGCATTGATGCCGCGCGCCTCGTAGAGCGATCCGTCCTTGAGCACGAGGAAGCGCGTCGCTATCGTGGCGAGATCGTCAAGCTCATGGCCGGTTATGACGACGCTCGCGAACGTCGAGACGCTCTGGAGGATGCGCCCCACGGCCTTGCGGGCCGCCTGGTCTAGCCCTGCGAACACGTCGTCCAGCAGAAGGAAGCGTGGTCTCAGGAGTATCGCGTCCGCGAGGGCCACGCGCTTCTTGAGCCCGAACGACAGGTTTGAGATCATTTCCTTTGCGCAGCCTTCAAGCCCGCACTGGGAGATCGCCTCCTCCACGCGGTGGCGGATCTTGCGGCTCTGCTCGCCCTTGAGGCGCGCACGGTACTTGAGGTACGCCCTGACGTTGAGATCGTCCTCCACGGGGGCCGTCTCGTTGAGGTAGCCGAGAACGCGGCGGTAGCGGATAGGCTCCTTGAATATGTCGCTCCTGTCGGCGCGCACCGTGCCGGAGCTTGGGTAGGCGAGCCCGGCCATCACCCTCAAAAGCGTAGTCTTGCCTGCACCGTTCACACCGGCGAGAGCCATAACGTCCCCGGGTCTGACGATGATCGACACGTCGTCCAGGACGGCCTTGTCGCCGTAGTCGAACGATATGTTCAGGACTTCAAGCATGGTCGATCACCTCGTCGGCCATGTCGAGCTCGTGCGGATCAGAGGCGTAGCCCCAGCTTACGCCCACCGTATGCATCGCGTTGGCCTTTCCGGCCTCGATGTCGCCTGCGGTGTCGCCGACCATCACGGCGTCCTTCCCCTCTATGCCGAGCTCCCGGAGGGCGCGGGCGAGGAAGACGGGCTTCTTGAGGACTTCCGGCGGATGCATGTCGCTCGTGTAGACGCCATCGAGAAGATTCTCCCATCCGGTTTTCCTCACAAGCATCTCGGTCGGCGCGAGGCGCTTGTTTGACGCAATGTAGATCTTGGCGCCCGAGGCCTTGAGCCTTTCAAGCCACGCCTCAACGCCCGGGTAAGGGACGGTTGTCGGGAAGCCCCCTTTGTCGTAGTTCTCCGCAAAGCGCGAGCGTATGGCCGCGATCAGCGAATCGATATCGGCGCGCCCGGGAAAAAGGACGCGCGCGATATCGTTTATGGAAGGCCCCATCCTGAAGACTTCGTCGAAACCGGGGCACTCGAGCCCAAGATCCGCTATCGTCCTCTTCCAGGCGCCGACCACGTCCCCGGCGGTATCCATAAGGGTACCGTCGAGGTCGAAGAACCAATGTCCGGGGGCCGGGTTCATCAGCTGCGGATGAGCGCGAGCATCTCGTCGCGCTTGGTCTCCATGATGGCGGGCGTCTTGCCTTCGAGGTTGAGCCTCACGAGCGGCTCGGTGTTGCTCATGCGGACGTTGAACCAGAAGCCCTCGGTGGCCCAGCGGTCGACGCTGACGCCGTCGAGCTCGAAGAAGTCTGTGTAGAGCGACTTGATCTTCTCGAGGACTGCGGCCGCATCGGCCACCTTGGAGTTGATCTCGCCGGACTGGCTGTACTTCCTCAAAGGAGCGACGAGCTCGCTCAAAGGCTTGTCGGAGGCGGAGACTATGTTCGCCAGGGCGAACGTGGCCATCGAGGAGCTTTCGGCCGTGAAGTTGGCCTTGAAGTAGTAGTGGCCCGAGAGTTCGCCCGCGAAGATGGCGTCGTTCTGGCGCATCTGCTCCTTGATGAAGCTATGGCCGACGCGCGACATCATCGGCTTTCCGCCCGCGGCGGCGATCGTCTCGTCCGCCACCTTGCTGCTCCTCAAATCGTAGAAGCAGGCGGCTCCGGGATTCGTCTTGAGGAGGTCCTGCGAGATGAGCGCCGTGATGAAGTCCATCGGGATGATCTCGCCCTTCTCGTCGAGGAAGCCCGCGCGGTCCGCATCGCCGTCGTAGGCGACGCCGAAGGCGTACTTGCCGGGGTTGGCCTTGATGAGAGCCTGCAGATCCCTCAGCGTCTCGTGGTGGAGCGGGTTGGCGTCATGGTTCGGGAAGTCGCCGTCGTACTCGCCGTAGAGCGAATCGTAGGTGATGTCGGAATCCTTGAAGGCGACGGACTCGGCGATGCCCATGCCGTTCGCGAAATCGAGCGCGAGGTGTAGAGGCCTTGCGAGGTGGGCGAACTTCTTCACGTGCTCGGCGTAGGCGGCCGAGACGTCAACCTTCGTGACCGTTCCCTTGACGGCCGCGTCCTCGCCGAGATCGCCTGTCATGACGAGCTTCTCGATGTCCTTGATGCCCGTAGCGCCGGAGATCGGCACGGCGTTCGCCTTGCAGAGCTTGCAACCGTTCCACTCCTTGGTGTTGTGGGAGGCGGTGATCATGACGCTGCCGTCGGCCTTAAGCGTGCCGTTGGCGAAGTAGCTCATGGGAGTCGAGGCGAGGCCGATGTCGATCACGTCCACGCCGACGTCCGTAAGACCCTTGGCGAAAGCCTCGAAAAGCGGCTGGGAATGGACGCGGCAGTCGCGCGCCACCACAACCTTTTTAACGCCGGCGAACTTAGCGTATGCGCGGGCGATCTTGTAGAAGATGTCCTCGGTCAGCTCCGTTCCGTAGATGCCTCGGATGTCATAAGCCTTGAAAATGCCCATTTCCAGCTCCTTTTCCGTTTATTTTGCATTTGACCGGCCTGCCCCCAGCAGACCAGTGGAATATTTTACCCTATATCGTGACGGAAATCAACCACAGATTTCGAAAAAGAGGTTTTTGGCCTCACGCACGCGCCACTTCGCGCCACTCGGGCGGAAGTGCGGCGAGAACGGCCAAGATCACCTCTTCGAGCGTCATGGAAGTGGAATCTATCTCCACGGCGCCGTCGGCCTTCCTGAGCGGCGCGAATTTGCGCGTCGAGTCGAGCCTGTCGCGCGCGAGGAGCGACTCCTTCACGGCTTCGCGGCTCTGGTTCGCTATCCCCTTCTCGACCTCCTCCTTCTGGCGGCGCATCGCACGGGCCTCGGCGGAGGCCGTGAGGTAGAACCTTGCGGGGGAATCGGGGAAGACGGCCGTCGTTATGTCGCGCCCTTCTACGACGAGATCGCCGTACTTGACCATGCCCCTTAGAAGCGCGGTTATCCTATCGCGAACCTCCTTCACCGACGACACCTTGCTCGCATGGGCGTTTATCTCGGGAAGCCTTATGCGCTCGCCCGGGGCCTCGCCACCCACGTAGTACGCGATGCGCCCGCCCTCGGGGCGGCATTCGATATCGACATCGCCCGCCATCGCCGCGACGGCCGCAGGATCAGACGTATCGACGCCTCGCGCGAGGGCCTGCCACGTCATTATCCTGTAGAGTGCGCCGCTATCCACGTGCAGGTATCCAAGCCTCCTGCCGACCTCCCTGCTGACGCTCGACTTTCCGGCGCCGCTCGGACCGTCCACCGCTATAACCCTAGACATCGCAACTCCTCCTTCCGGCAAGAGCGATGGCCCTTGCGACTATCTCGCCGGCCAGCTCCTCCTTTGTCATCATTTCAAGATCGGCCCTTCCCCCGTCCGGGAAGAAGAGCGTAGCCTTGTTCGTGCCCACTCCGAAGCCGCAGCCAGGCATCGACACGTCATTGGCGACTATCATATCAAGCCCCTTGGCGGCGCATTTGCGCCTCGCCTCCCCTTCGGGATCGCCCGTCTCCGCCGCGAAACCCACCCGGACAAGGCGGGAGCCGTCGAGCTCCCCGGCCTTCACCTTCGAGTTGACGGCTGCGAGTATGTCGGGGTTCCTCTCAAGCTCGAGAACGGCCGACATCTCGCCCTTCTTGAGCTTTACGGGCGAAGACGTCTTAGGCCTCCAGTCAGCGACGGCGGCCGACATTACAAGGACGCACATCTCGCCGCGCGCAGCCTCAAGCTCCGACTCGACGGCGGCCATCATCTCGCGCGCGCTCGTCACATCCACCCTCTCGACGCCTTCCGGAGTCGCAAGGGAAACTGGCCCTGCGACTAGCGAGACTTTGCACCCCGCCGCCGCGGCCGCGCGCGCGACGGCAAAGCCCATGCGCCCGCTCGAAGGGTTGCTCAGAAACCTTACGGGGTCTAGATGCTCCCTTGTGGGGCCTGCCGTCACCACGAATCTCATTTAGACTCCACCTCCCGCACCTCGACTGACCGATGGTGGGCATGCTGCTCGTGGTACGAATGTATGCGCTCGGCCATTGCGCGGTTGAAGATCACAAGCCTGTACACCACCCTGTACGCGATCGGCGCGAGGATGATGCCCATCAGAAGCCCGCCCACGAAAAAGCCGCCGATGACGCGAGCTCCAATGTCAACGAGGATGTTCCACCCCTCGGCGCTGAACACGTTAGCCTCGGTGAGCTTCTTGAGCACGTCCACCTTGAGGTACTGCCATGTGAGCGGACTTCCGAGGATGCGGCTTCCCACCCAGCATTGGGCGGGATAGATGAATATTATCGTGATCGGGTTCGTGATGAACGTGCCCAGCGTAGCGCCGATCCTGCTCACCTTGAGCTTGAACGAGAGCGGGATCGACACTATAAGCTGCATTCCGAAAGGTATCACCGAGCCGATGAAAACGCCAAGCGCCCAGCCACGGGCGATATACCCGGGAGGTGCCTTCTCGCCGACGATACGCCTCTTGAGAAGACGCGTGTACGCTCTCAAACGGCGCGGCAGCATCAGACCACCGCGTGGACGAAAAGCCCAGATCTGAGCTTGGGCTCGAACCAGGTGGACTTGGGCGGCATGATGGCGCCTGCGTCCGCGATGTCCATCATCTCCTCAACGGAGACGGGCACCATCGAGAACGCCACGGCCGCGCGGCCGGAATCGACGGCAGATTTCAGATCGTCTACGGGGCGTATGCCGCCCATGAAGGATATCCTCGGGCTCGTGCGCGGATCGCCAATGCCGAGAACGGGCGCGAGAAGCCTGTCCTGAAGGACGCTCACGTCGAGACTCTCGACGACGCCCGCATCCTCGGGGACCGTCCACGAAAGCTCGTACCACCTGCCTCCAAGGTACATCCTGGCGGTGCGCGGCCTCGAAGCCTCGCCATCCTCTGCGGGGACGAGGGTGAAGCGCTCCTTGACGGCGGCGAGGAACGCATCCTCCGAAAGGCCGTTAAGGTCGGCGAGAAGCCTGTTGTACGCAAGGATCTTGAGCTGCCCGGCAGGGAATATGACGGCCATGAAGCGGCTGTACTCCCCGCCCCTTTCGCGGGCGGCGCGTGCCGCCGCGGCGGCGCGGTGGTGGCCGTCCGCGATATATGCGGCGGGAACGGCCTCAAATGCCTTCACGAGCCTTTCGGCATCCGGAATGAACCAACCGGTGTGGCGTATGCCGTCCGGGGCGGTGAAATCGAATATGGGCGAACTCTCCATCGCCGATGCGACGATCGCGTCGATCTCGGAGGAGTCGCGGTACGTGAGGAACACGGGACCCGTATGCGCCTCAAGCGTGAGGATGTGGCGGGTGCGGTCGTCCTCCTTGTCGGTGCGGGTCTTCTCGTGGCGCTTCAAAGTGCCGTTTTCGTAGTCGGCCGTGTCGAAGCACGCGACGACGCCCGTCTGGGAATGGCCACCCATTATCTGGCGGTAGGCGTAGAGCGAGGGCTTTGCGTCAAGCCGGAGGGCTCCTTCCGCGCGGAGGCGGTCGAGCGCACGGCGGGCCTGGACGTACGCCTCGGGCGAATCGCATGCCGTACCGGGGGCGAGATCGATTTCCGGCCTGCTCACGTGCAGGAAGCTGAACGGGTTGCCGGACGCGAGCGCAGCCGCCTCGGCGGTGTCAACCACATCATAAGGAACAGCGGCGACCTTCGGGGCAAGTTCCGCCGAAGGCCGCAGAGCCGCGAAAGGACGTATAGTCATTATTTGCTCTTTTCAGATATCAGTACTTTGAGTATTCGTCGAGACCGATGTTGACGATGGGGAAGAAAGGAAGCTCGCTGTCGTGGATGACATTGACGAAACCGACCTGGAAGCCGTAGATCGTCTCGGTGCGGTTGACGAGGCCGACCTGGAAGCCGTACACCGTGTTGGCGACGTTGAAGAGGCCCGCCTGTATGCCGCTTATCGATCCGCACTCGTTGAAGAGACCCACCTGCACGCCGAACATCTCGGCGCTTCCGGCAGAGTTGTACAGGCCGATCTGGAAGCCGGCGAGCCTGTCGACGACCTCGTTGCGCAGGATGTTGATCTGGAAGCCCTCCATGTAGCGCGTGACGCCGTAGCAGCCGAGGTCGAACCCTGTGACGCTTTCGCACGAACCGTACGGCAGGGTGAACCTTAGACCGACGATGTCCACGTCATCCGAGGAGTTGAACGAGAGCCATACCGGCCAGTTGGCCTTTTCGGGTGCGACGGCGGCACCTTCCGCGGCGGCTTCCTGCGCGCTGACGCCCATGCACGCAAGACCAAGAGCAAGACCCATCAGGAGTTTCTTCATGATTGACATCCTTTGTCGAGTTTTCGAACTGCTATTAGTATAAGATTTTTTCGGGAATACCGCAAGTGGAATCTTCAAAAATTTTTTTGGCCGCTTTTCGCCCTTCACGCGCGCGCGCAATTATGGTAGAATATGCGGCCAGTCGAAGAACATCATCAAGGTCATGACATGAAGAATTTCAAAGAACGCATCCTCGGCATCACCCCGCGCAGGTCCACGGGATTCTTCCGCCCCGTGGACTGGACGGCATTCTGGGGCGCGACAGCAATATCCTTCGCCGTCTACTTCCTGACGCTCGGTCCCTCGGTCGGCCTTGAGGACTCCGGCGAGCTCGCCACGGCCGGAGACCATCTTGGCGTGCCGCACCCGCCCGGATACCCGTTCTGGACGATGTGCAGCTGGGTGTTCTGCCGTATATTCTCGTGGGTCACCTACATGGGGCAGCCGACGCCCGCATGGGCGATATCGTGCCTCTCGGCAGTGTTCGGCGCGTTTGCGGCCGGATGCACCGCCATGCTCATAACGCGCTCCGCGAACGACATGCTAGACGGCATCTCCCCTGGCGACGGCCGTAACCGCGCCGCCGCGCTCGCGGCCGGCCTCGGCGGCTCGCTCGTCTTCGCGTTCTCGCCCGTCGAATGGAGCCAGTCGACGATAGTCGAGATATATTCGCTCAACGCGCTCTTCCTGATGGCGGTCCTCCTTCTCTCCTACCGCTGGATGCGCAAACCGTCCGACAAAATACTCTGGCTTACGGCATTCATCTTCGGGCTCGGGCTCACGAACTACCAGGTGCTCCTGCTCGCGGCCGTGCCGCTTGCGATAATAATGCTTCTCAGGAATATACGCCTCTTCAGGGACTTTGCGGCGATACTCATCCCCGTGGTCCTGACGGCTCTCGTTCTCGGCACGGGCGCCATGTTCCGCGCCTCCTCCCAGATGGACACCGGTGCGATCAACAAGTTCGAGCCTCTTAAAAGCTCCGTCTTCTGCCCGTCGGGGCCGCTTCTCTGGATAGGCATCGCCCTTCTCGCCATCACGCCTTTCGCGGCGGCCGCGATCGGCAAGCGCAGCGGCCGGAAGGCGGCCCGCATGAGCGTACTGTGGACCGGCGGCGCGGCGATCGCCTCGTTCCTCCTGGCCATCTCCCCGATGTTCACGCATTTTGCAAAGTGGGATGCCGCCACGGCCGATCTCGCGCCCCTCGCAGATCCGCGCTTCTACGGCCTTGTCGCCGCGCTTCTTGCGCTCTCGGCGGTAGCGGCCGCGCACCACGCCATGTCAATAGACGGCGACGGCGAGTCGCCCTCGATGCGCGCGTCACTCAAGGCGTCGCTTACGCCTTCGATGGCAATCTCGGCGGCGGCCGGGCTTCTCGCCTTTGCGATCGTCCTCTTCCAGGCTGGCGCGGACGACGCCGGCTATACAGGGCCCGTCCATTCGTTCATGGGCATAAACGCCGCGACGGTCCTTGGAATCGCGGCTATCGTCTGGCTCTCGCTCTTCTCGAAGCGCGGCGCGGCGTTCGCCGTTCCGGTGGCGGCCGTGCAGCTCACGGCGCTCGCGCTTCTCGAAAAGGGATTCCTCAACGGCCTCACGGATCCCAACAGCTGGTGGTTCATCTGGCCGATAGCGTGGAACTTCACCATGCTTGCGCTTGCGTACATATCGCTCCCGACAGGGCGCAGCATAGTGCCCGCCATGCTTTTCGCCGAGCTTGGCGTATCGTTCTATGCCTACATGCCGATCGTCTCCGACCTTCGCAACCCGCCGATGAACTGGGCGTATCCGCGCACATGGGACGGATTCAAGCACGCCATAACGCGAGGCCAGTACGAGGCCATCAAGATGCCAACGATATTCTCGCAGGAGGGCTTTGAGAAGTTCTGCGGGCAGCTTGGAACGTATTTCGAGGATCTGCGACTCCAGTTCACGCTTGTCGTCGCGGCGCTTGCGCTTCTTCCATTCTCCCTCTGGAAGATGACACTTAAGCCTCTCGACCCGGCGAAAAAATCCGTCACCGTCGACATGACCAAGGTCGCGGCCGCGCTCTACATCGCAGTCGCAGTGCCCGTAGCCGTATTCTCCGAGCTTTTCGAGGGCTCTACCGGCGGCGAGGTTCCGCTAAGGCTCGACAAGGTCCTTCTCGTGCCGCTTGCCGCCATAGCGCTCGTGGGCGGGCTTATCATAGCCCTGCGCGAGGCGGCGCGCCTCCTCGCTCCTGTCGCATCGCGCTTCTCTAGTATCCCCAAGGCCGAAAAGGCGATCTTAGCGGCGAAGGCCCGACTGGGCAGATTGGCTGGGAAGCTGCCCAAGAGGCGCTTCTCGGTATCGGCCGCCTTCCGCACGGACGCCGTCTTCCAGCAGTGGCTCATAGCCCTTGGCGTATGCTTCGCCGTCATGAGCCTCGGCCTCGTCGCCCTCGCGGACATCAAGGGCGACATACAGGACGGCTTCATCCAGAAGGTGAAGTTCATCTCGTCGCACGGCATATTCTCGCTCTGGATCGGATACGGGCTTGTAGTCGGCATAATGGTGGCCGACAGGGTCCTCTCGAAGCTCTTCAAGGGCGAGGCCGCGCGCAAGCGGGCGTTCGCCGCGATATGCGTCGCTGCGGCGATGTCGGCCGCGATCCCGATCTACGAAAACTACACGAACGACGATCTCATAACGGCCATGGGCTCCGCCGAACAGGACGGCCACACGTTCGGCTGGCAGTTCGGCAACTACCAGCTGAGGGGCGCGGAGGCGATACGCGAGGAGCTTTCGCAGGATGAGGAGCCGCTTCCCAATCCGCTCTACCCGGCTCCAATGGACGAGGGCGCGGTGTTCTTCGGCGGCACTGACCCGGGGAGGTTCGTCCCCACCTACATGATCTACTCCGCAGACGTCAGGCCCGACATCTACCTCATAACGCAGAATGCGCTCGCCGACGACACCTACATGTCCGTCGAGCGCGACCTCTACGGAGACGAGATCTGGATACCCTCCAAGGACGACTGCGCCGCAGCCTTCGGCAAGTTCTTCCGCGACACGCGCTCCGGCCGCAGGCAGCAGAGCGGCGAAGTCAAGACCGAGAACGGGCGCATCCAGGTCACGGGCGCGCAGGAGGTGATGGGGATAAACAGCATCCTCTCGGAGATGATGTTCCGCAAGGAGCGGCTGAGGCGCAGCTTCTACGTGGAGGAATCGTACCAGATCGACTGGATGTTCCCGTACCTTGAGCCGCACGGCCTCATAATGAAAATAAGGCCCAAGCCGGGCGCCGTCGCGCAGGACAGGATCCTTGACGACATGGAGTTCTGGGACTGGTACATGAGAAGGCTTCTAGCCGATCCCGCGCTCAGGCGCGACTTCGCTGCGCAGAAGGCGTTCTCGAAGCTCAGGACGGCCATCGCCGGGCTCTATTCGCGGCAGGGCTTCGCGTCCGCGGCGGCAAGGGCGTTCCGCGAAGCGGTGCTCATCTACCCTCTTTCGCCAGAATCTTCGTTCAGGTACATCCAGGAGGAGCTTCTCCCCTCGCGCAGGTTTGACGAGGTCGAGGACATCCTCGCCTACACCGACAGGAAAGATCCGAAGAACAAGCGCACCACGCCGATGCGCGCGATCGTGGCGGCCATCGCCGAGAGGGACGCAAAGATCGAGGCCCTTCTCGCCAAGATGCGCCGCGACGGCGACCTCTCGCCGCAGGAGATGATCGATCTATCGGAGCTGTACTCGGGATCCGGCCGTTTCGGAGCCGCAGCCGCGACGCTCAAGAGGCTGCTCTCCCGCCCGGGCGCCGACAGGTCTTGGACTGTCCAGTTCAAGGCGAGCCGCGCGTTTGTCCAGTGCCGCAGGATGGAGGACGCCTTGAAGGCGATGCGCGAAGCGGTAAGGCTCTCGCCGCGCGGGAACATGGAGAACCCCTACTTTGCGATACCGGCGTGCGAGGTGTTCGTCGAGGCGGGCGCAAGCGACCTTGCCGAAGGCATTGTGGACACGCTTGCCGGGAAGCTTCCCAGGAACATCGACGCGCAGCTCATGAGGGCAAGGGTGAAGCTCGATCTGGGGAAGATCGAGGAGTCGTGGTCATCGCTAGTCAAGGCGACCAGGATCGACGCCAGGATCGCGTCCGAAGCGATAGAGGAGGACCAGAAGCTTTCGGCGTTCATCCAGTACATGATGAGCGGCCGCTTCTCCGGCGGCGGCCGCCGCATGCGCCGGTGAGCGCCGCGATAAGGCTGGGAATTCG
This sequence comes from Kiritimatiellia bacterium, assembly GCA_045636065.1. Classification (GTDB taxonomy): domain Bacteria; phylum Verrucomicrobiota; class Kiritimatiellia; order RFP12; family UBA1067; genus RGIG5050. The sequence continues at coordinate 57,975 of JAZTWW010000054.1, forward strand.
CGGACGGGACAAACAAGATCTAGACCGCACCCTTGAAGCGGTCGAAGGCGCAGTCTATCGCGCCGGCGGCGTGCGCGTCGCTTGAAAGGATCAACCTCACGCCGCGCGATTTGAGAAGTTCCCGGAAAAGGCTTGACGGATAGGCGTCGGACATCCAGCCGCGCGATATCGCACCCGTGTTCACCTCGGCGATCCTGCCGCTTCTGGCGATTGCATCCGCCGTAGCCTCGATCTCGCCCAAGTACCAGTCTGCGTTCTCGTCGAAGAGCTTCATCCGCCCGTTGAACTTCCTGACGAGATCCGGATGGCCCACGATGTCGAAATCGCAATTGAGCGCCATCTCCCGCTCCTGGGCGAAATAGTCGTGCACATACGATCGCACATCGCCGCCGTACGCGCGATCGATCCCTTCGCGCAGGTTCTCAGGCGACATGTCGACAGCCACGGCGTCCTCAAGCGCGACGGCGCCGGGCGGCATGACGAAATGGATGCTCCCTATCACGTACTCGACGCCCATTCCCGCATAGACGGCCCTATCGGGAGATGCGACGCCCTTTACGAAGTCGGCCTCGACTCCAAGCCTGATGGATATCCTGTCTGCGAACTCGGCCTTGAGAGATCCGATCTCCCTGGCGTAATCGGCCGCCCGGTCTGGGGACAGGTAGCCATCCAGCGAAAGAGGGAACATGGCGTGGCTTGAGAAGCCGAGCTCCTTGACGCCTGCGGCAAGCGCCGCCTCGACCATCTCCCTTGCGGAGCACGAGCCGTCGCACCACCTGGTGTGCGTGTGGTAGTTGGAAGGCCCCTTGGCGCCCCAGTCGATCTTGCAGCTTACCCCGGCCATTGCAGGAACCTTTCGAGACGTCCGCTTAGCCTCAGACGTACCTGCGCTCGACGCGGTTGCCGAAGCTGCATATGATGTCATAGGCATGGGTGCCCTTCAAGATAGCCCAGTCGTCCGGCGTGACGGCGGCCGGCCCCGTGCCGCCGAGGCACACGACCTCGTCGCCTGGCTTTACATCGGGGACATCGCTCGCGTCGACCGTCGTATAGTCCATCGATATGCGCCCTATTATGGGGCAGGGGACACCCGCTATCGAGACGCGCCCCCTGTTGCCAAGATGCAGAGGAAGCCCGTCCGCGTAGCCAGCTGATATCGTGGCAACACGCGTTGGACGGTTGAGGCACCATGTGCGCCCGTAGCCGAGAGTCGTCCCCGGGCCAAGGGTACGCACCTGCGCGACGCGCGTTTTGAGGGTGAGCACGTTCTCCACCGCGAGCGAGCGGCGGCCGTTGGGGTCGAAGCTGCCGTGGAGGTTGATTCCCGTCCTCACGATGTTGAAAGGCGGCCTGGCCGTCTCGGGGAAGTTGTTGATCGCATCGCTCGCCGCCATGTGCACCATCCTGAACGAGATGCCCTTCGCGGCAAGCTCCTCCACTATCGACTTGAAGAGGCGGATCTGCCCGGAAGTGAAGGGATCGACGGGATCGTACGCCATAGGGCAGTGTGAGAATATGCCTTCACAGTCGAGGTTGGGAAGCTTCACGACCTCCTCGACCGTCCTTACGGCGTCTGCCGCCTGTATGCCGAGACGGCCCATCCCCGTATCGATCTTGAAATGCACCTTGGCGGTGACACCAAGCTTTCCGGCAGCTTCGGAGATGAGCTTCGCTGTATCGAGGTCTATCACAGGCAGAGCGACGTCCTTCTCGAGCATGGGGGAGATCTCGTCCGGGATGATGCTTGAGAGGATCTGCACGTGCTTCGCGGGAAGCTCGCCCCTTTCCATCGCGTCAGTGAGCTGCAGCGCCTCGAATGGCTCCGCCACGCCAAAGCCTGCCGCGCCTTCTGCAAGCGCGCGCGCATAAGGGAGGACTCCAAGACCGTACGCATTCGCCTTGAGAACGCACAGGACTCCGGCAGGACGCACGGCATGGGCGATCTTCGCAAAATTGGATTTGAGCTTATCAAGGTCGATTTCAAGCCATACCCTGCGACTCAACGCATCCATCGCAAATCTCCTTAACTGGTGCCGGAGGAGGGACTCGAACCCTCACGTACTTGCGTACGGCAGATTTTGAGTCTGCTGCGGCTGCCATTACGCCACTCCGGCAATCACCGTCCTTCCAAGCGACGCCTGGTGAACCGGGTGAAACTGGTGGAGAAGAGGAGATTCGAACTCCCGACCCCCACGTTGCGAACGTGATGCTCTACCAACTGAGCTACTTCCCCTTTGACCGCCTTACCGCGGAAACGGCGTATAGTATACCATAATCCCACCCCAAGCGCAAGTGGCTATTTTCAGAATTTACGGCCAAAGCACTGCAAAGCGATCCATCCCCTTCACTAGGGTCAACGCATTGGAACCCGACCCTTCCCCTCCGCTAGGGCCAACGCATTGGGAACCAATCCTTCCCCTTCGGGGCTCCTGGATCGTTTTCCATGCGTTGGAAGTATTCGGTATTCAGTATCCAGCAGGCCAATACGAAAGGTCGTGGCGCGTTATATGCCATTCTTGGACTGCCCAGGGACTGTCCATCGGCCGGGCCCGGACATTCTCTTGCGCGGGCATCGAGCCCGCGCATGTTCGATGTGCGAATGGTGCCAGACTCCGATGTGCGAATGGTGCCAGACTCCCATCCTGTGACATTGGCTGCTGGATACTGGTTGTTCGCAATGGGTGGGCAACCGCTTGGGATGGGTTGTGGATGGAAGCGCAGTTTGGGGAAGCACGCTGCGCAATGCTCCTCGTCCGTGACCCTCACCTCCGGTGGTTTTTCGCGCTCCCATCCCTGAAGGATCCGCCTACGCCAAGGCTACGGTGGACAATGCGATTGGGTCGCGCGAAAACAATCCTCGGTGTTTCCCGGCATGCCCACCGTAGCCTTGGCGAAGGTGGGACGAGGACATTGCC
>JAZTWW010000055.1:0-2096 GCA_045636065.1 Kiritimatiellia bacterium
GTCATGCCGACGCGGCGGGACGCCGCATCTCCTTGTCTCATCCGCCTGGCATCGCCACCCAAGGAGACGCACCGTCTCGGCGCGTCACGACGACGCGGCGGGACGCCGCATCTCCTTGTCTCATCCGCCTGGCATCGCCACCCAAGGAGACGCACCGTCTCGGTGCGTCACGCAGACGCGGCGGGACGCCGCATCTCCTCTTATGGGAACAATTGTCAAGGGCCAATCGCGTGCGATTTTGCCCATCCGCTTTCCGCGTTGCCGTGCATCTTCAGCTCATTGACGCCTTTCCGCCGATGACGCTCCGCCTCAAACAAGCCAGTTGTGTCTTCCTCTTATCCGCAATCCGCAGCCCTCGCCGCGCTTGCACTGTATAGTCCGTCGTCAGGGGTGGCAATCTTGGGAACGCATTTCCGTGCATGGAGATGCTCGCACTCACCTGGGACGGGACATCGTGGCTTCGTTTAAGCTGGGCGCATGGGCGAATGACCTCTTCTGGTTTCTCCCTCTGCCCGAAATCTCTGTTGGTTACGCGACCTTCTTGTCTTTCTTGGCCGCTTTGCTCATGGCGAGATACTCCATCTCGGCACGGTAGCGTTCAAACCCTTTCCTGCCCTCCTCCGAAAGCGGGACGTACTCGCGTTCGGGGTCCTTAAGCAGCGCGAGCATTGTCACGGCCAGGGCTCTCGCAACCGCCACTTTCGCCTTCTTCTTGGCGATACCGCCTCCGTGCATGGCGATGCGCAGGCCCTTGAGCTTCAGGTCCGTGTCCTTCGCGTTCGACATCATCACGACGCCCGCGCACTCCACAAGCGTCGCCCTGACTATGTCCGCGCCCGCATGGGTGATGTGGAGCTGCTTGTCGTCGTCACCGGACTGGTCTTGCTTCGGCGTCATGCCCAGATAGGGGCCGACGTCACGCGCATGGTCGAACCGGTCGGGCCTTCCGCCGATTGCCGCCACGAACACGGTCGATCCGATGGCGCCGACGCCGTACACTTCGCGGACGCGCTCGACCATCGGCTTGAACTCCGGCCTCTCGGCGAGTCTTTCGATGAGCCTGTCGTACGCCTTGATCTTGTGGTTGACCGTCTTGAGCACTCCCATCAGAGGCCATGCGCACTCCTCCAGCTCCCTCGGCCAGTCCGCCTTGCTCAGCTCGTGGAACTTCTCGGTCGAAGAGCATTCGATGCGATGCCCCATCGACTTGGCGAACCCCCGAATCTGGTTGATCGTCTGAGTCCGCTGCGAGATCAGCATGTTGCGGGCATGGTGGAACCTCAGCATCTGCTGGTAGACCTCGTCGCGCAGAAACACCGGGTGAAGCATGGCGGGGTCGGCTATCGCCAGCCTCGCCAGCTCGCGCGCGTCGTTGCGGTCGTTCTTGGTGTTGGACTTCGTTATCGACGGGATCTTTCCGGGGTTGCCGACGATCGTCTTGAAGCCCATTTCCTTGAACAACCTGTCCATCCAGCGGCAGTGTGTCCCCGTCTCGAACACGACAGGCCAGGATCGGTCGAACTTCGAGAGCGCCTCCTCGAAGCCGGCCTTCGTCGTCGCGCAGGTCGTCTCGACGACGATGTGCCTTTCGCCTCCTTCGGCCTTCGTCATCACGCAGATTTTCGTCGTGCGGTCGCTCACGTCGGCCCCGATTGTGGTACAATATTCCATGTCAGCCCCTCCTTGTTTTTTTGTTGTTTTTGTTTTTGCACCTTCCACAGTGGAAGAGTGCGCGCTTAAATCAATTATAGCAGAATCCGGGAGGGGCTGATCTTGCTTTTGGCGAGAAGACTTGTGAACGGCCGCGAACGCGGCTGTTTGCAAGTCGTGTCCTGCTCCGTGCTGAGACTTGTGAACATGTCAACGCGCGCGATGCGCCTCAAAACGCAAGCGCGCGCGTTGGCATGTTTGCAAGTCGTCTATCTTACACTCTCGGTTGTCAAAGAACAATCCCTCTCCGCAAGCCTGGTACGGCTTGAAAAAGAATTGTTCCCATTATATCTAGGGCATCCGCTTCGCGGACGGCCTACGGCCGGGGGATATGCGCAAGCGGGGCTCGCGTTTTGTAGCGAGCCAAGCCGAGCGAAGCGAGTGCC
>JAZTWW010000056.1:0-20812 GCA_045636065.1 Kiritimatiellia bacterium
GCCTTCGCGCAGGACTGCATCCTCCGCCGCTCGCTCAAGTTCCTCCGCCAGGACACCTCGAACCTCTTCGCCACCAGCATCCCCGCATCAACTGGGGACAGTCCCCAATCCCCCGCGCCCGCGATTGATCGCCTGCTTGCGTCCGCCGCTTCTGGGGACAATCCCCAGTCTGGGCGGCCGGATATGGTTGAGGGCGCAAGGTCAGCTTATGAGCTTTGGCGCAAAGTCTGCCCGCAGATTACGGAAGGGGTGGTGTTCGGGAGCATTGAGTTCGTGAAGGGGATGATTGCGAAATTCGCCGGCGCTTGCATGTCCAGGCGCACAAAGCCGCATGAGGTGGCACCAGGGATATACGCCTCGCACGGGCACAGGAAGGCCAGTGTCTTGAGTGGTGATGCTACGGCTTAAATGCCTTGAGGCGGCCACATATATTGAGGTGGCGTGAGGTGCTGTCCTGTATAGGTATGATGCATCCTTGTGCCAAACTCCATTAGCCAGCGGCGTAGGGGCAATTTTAAAGCTGGTTGAAGTGATTGATCGCAGCCTTTATAGGCGGTGGTCAGGTGGATTATGCCTTAAAGAGGCAATTCTCATGGGAATTTATGATGTTTATGGCTTGATTTAACGCATTCGCTTCCGATTACTCGACTTGCAGGAGATTGTTTGTCAAAAAGTGATGGCGTAGAGAAGGGTTTGATGTCGAGATTGGAGCTTGATTGCCTAGCCAGCGCATGATTATTCGATGTTTGGGCATAAAACAGCACGTAAAAGCCTGTTGGGTGCAGATTGGGGACAGTCCCCAGGTCTATACATCGACGACCTCCTGAAAGCGCATGGTTTGATGACGAAGGGACTCGTCGACCGTCCTGGAAAGTTCCGCAACTGCAATGTAGGTGTTATGGATGGTGCCGGAAACGTCGTCCATATGGCTCCGCCTTTCGCCAACGTCCCCTCGCTCGTGAAAGACCTCTTCGCGTGGCTTGCCGACAGCGAAGACCCAGTGCTGATCAAGAGCTGCGTGTTCCACTATGAGTTCGAGTTCATCCATCCGTTCCCGGACGGCAACGGACGCACCGGGCGGCTCTGGCAGACTGCGCTTCTCGGCTCCTGGCGCAACGAGTTCTACGGTGCGCCTGTCGAGAACATCGTCTGGGCACACCAGCAGGAATACTACCAGGCAATCCGCGCCTCAACCGCCGCCGGCGAGTGCGGGCCGTTCATCGACTTCATGCTCGACAAGATTCTGCGGACGCTGGAGGCAAAGGGCAAGGCATACGAAGCTGCGACTCCCGAGAGAAACAGCCAGAAAAGTAGCCAGAAAAGTAGCCAGAAAACTACCGAGAAAATAATGGCTATCATGAAGTCGATGCCGGATGTCACGTTGGCGGAACTGGCCAATGCGACAGGACTTTCCGTGGCCGGCGTCAAAAAGAACATCCGCAAGCTTAAAGACGCCAATCTCATCCGCCGCGTCGGCCCGGACAAAGGCGGGCATTGGGAGGTTGTCTGACCGAGCGTATTGGATTCGGCGTTGCTGGCGGCTGATTGCTGAAACACTTCCAGTTGGCCGATAGGCCGTACGTGAAAATTTCCGCTTGCGTCGAAGAGGTAAAAATGGTATAATACATGCCGTTTTCACCTCCATTGGCTCATGGTGTAACGGTAGCACAGCAGATTCTGATTCTGCTTGTCAAGGTTCGAATCCTTGTGAGCCAACCAATTGACCGCTTGAGAAGGCGGTTGTTTTTTTACCGTGCAAAAAGGAGCGAAGAAATGAAACCAACTCTCGTTGTTCTGGCTGCTGGCATGGGTTCCCGCTATGGCGGTCTCAAGCAGGTCGATCCCGTCGGTCCCTCAGGCGAGGCTATTCTCGACTACTCCGTGTTCGATGCGATCCGCGCAGGCTTCGGAAAGGTCGTCTTCATCATCCGCAAGGATTTCGAGGCCGAGTTCAAGGAGAAGGTCGGTGCCAAGTATGAGGGTCTCGTTCCCGTGGAATACTGCTTCCAGGACATCAACGACCTTCCCGCTCCCTACACCGTCCCGGCCGAGCGCACGAAGCCCTGGGGCACCGCTCACGCCATCCGCTCCGCGCGCGCAGTCGTCAAGGAGCCTTTCGCCGCCATCAACGCCGACGACTTCTACGGCCGCGACGCCTTCGAGAAGCTCGCCCGCTTCCTTGAGCAGCCCACATCGCAGGACGGCGTCCACCACTTTGCGATGGTCGGCTACAGGCTCGACCTCACGCTTTCCGACAACGGCAGCGTCGCGCGCGGCATCTGCACCGTCGACGGCGGCAAGCTCACCGGTGTCAAGGAGATGACGAAGCTCGTGAGGACGGCCGAAGGCGCCGAGAACCAGGAGGATCCCGCCGCCCCCGTCAAGCTCACCGGCAAGGAGCGCGTCTCCATGAACCTCTGGGGCTTCACGCCCGAGCTCTTCACCGAGCTTGAATCGCGCTTCCCCGCATGGCTCGCCAAGAACGGCTCTGCCCCCAAGGCCGAGTGGTACATTCCGTTCGTCGTCGATGAGCTCATCCACGAGGGCAAGGCCGACTGCGCCGTCCTCCCCACGGACTCCAGCTGGTTCGGCGTCACGTACCGCGAGGACAAGCCCTTTGTGACGGGCGAGATCGCCAAGCTCGTCGATGCCGGCGAGTACCCGACTCCTCTCTTCAAGTGAGGGATGCGTTAAAAACCCTGTCCGGGCGCATCGCGGACCTGATATGGCCGCGCACATGCGCCGTGGAGGGATGCGGCGCCAAGGTCGATAGACCCTGGCGCCATATTTGTTCATCGTGCTGGCGTTCGCTGCCGTGGGACGACGAACGCCATTTCGAGATGGCCGTGGCAGGCCGCTGGGACGGCCTGCGTGCGGCTTTCGCCTATCTTCCGCCGGTGGACAGGCTGATCCTCGATTTCAAGTTCGCCTCGAAAAAGCACCTTGCACGCGATTTCGCGGACGCGATGGAGATTGCGGCGCGCAAATGGTTCGATGTCTCGGCCATAGACGCCGTCGTTCCAGTGCCACTCCATCCGAATCGCCTCGCCAAGCGCGGCTACAACCAAAGCGCCCTCATCGCTGAGGACCTCGCCCTGAGGTTCGACCGGACCTTTCTTGCGGGCGGCATTTCACGGGTGCGCGACACGGAGCACCAGTCGCGCTGCGCGGGGCCCAAGCGCCTAAAGAACGTCGCGGGCGCATTCGATGTCGAGCATCCCGAATCCGTTCGCGGGCGGGCGATCCTTCTTGTGGACGACGTTTCCACGACTGGCGCCACAGTGGCGGAATGCGCGGCCACGCTCAAATCCGCAGGCGCCTACAAGGTATTCGTCCTTATCGCCGCACGGACGCTTGCCGACTGATTCTCCCCTAGGCTAGCCGTCCCCTCGCCAGCCCGAAAAAAGTTGCGCAGTTGCGACTTTTGCGAACGGATTGTTACTTTCCCGCAACACAGGCGCGATTTTCGCATTGTATAATTGCGCCATGAGAAAAAGAACGATAGGCATGTCATTGGCGCTTGCAGTTGCGCTATTTCAAGGTGCGGCCTTCAGCGCCGTAAGGACACTCTCCGTCCCCGGGCCGCCCGTTTTCGCAGACACCGAATGCAGCGTCGATATCCCGTTTGCAGCGGCGCGCCCATACGCGAGGAACTTCGGCTTTTCAATCGAAGCCGATCTTTCGCCGTCAAATTCGCTTGAAGTGGCGTTCGGGTGCGATTCTGACGAGGATGGTGCGCTCGGCGTCTTTGAAAGGAAGTTCAGGTTCGCGTGGGATGCCGGCGAGTGGATCATGGGCGGGGCCGATTTTGCGAACGTGTCGCATGACGTTCCCGCAACGGTTGAAGGGGAGAAGATCATTTCATGGCGCATAAGGCTTTCCAGGTCCGGCGAGAGCGAGAGACTTGCAATCAAGGAGAACGGCGAGCCGCTTTTTGCGGTGCTGGAAGGCGCCGTACCCGAATATGCGTACGATCCGCTCTGGGACATGGTGCACATAACCGCGCGTGGCACGCATTCAGACGACGCACAGTTGAGGCTTGAATGCTCCCCCGACGGGCTTTTCATATTTATTAAGTAGCCGCTATTTATAATGCTTGCAAATTAAGCGATTTGGCGCAAAAAAGAGGTTTTTGCGTTATTTGGCTTGCTTAAATGCGAATAATGTGGTATCATATCATCCATGATGCCCGTATTCAACATTTCCCTTTTAAAGGAGAATTGCGCGCATTGGGGCTACAAGCCCATTTGCGGCTGCTGAAAGGGTTCGCAATGAAAAACAGAATGACAAATTTTGGCGGATCTGTCTGCCTCGCGGCATTGGCTTTCATGTCGTGCTCTCTTGCGTGGGCCGGAAATGGGCTTGAGTCCTGGGAAAACGTTATGCGCGAAACGAGACCGCACCTTCCGGCGAAGGAGACACGCTCGCCCAAGACTATCGCGGCGATGTCCCTTTTAAAGAACGCTCCTTCTCTTGCAGAGAGTCAGGATCTGGCTGTAAGGACAGTGGGCGAGGCGTATGGCGAAACGGCCGAATGGAAGACGGTGTTCCAGTCGGACGAAGAGCGGATCGACATTGCTTCTGTGGTGGACCAGGGCGGCGTTGGCAGGTTCGCGGTATACGTGCAGCTTGGCAACCCCGCTGCTTATTATTGGACCGTCGATGGATTGGAGGTATCTGGCGAGCCCACTATGGAGTCTTTCCTTGAAGAGCATTGCCTTGTCGATGGAAACTCCAGGATTTCTGCGGTGGACGGGTTGCTGGCGGCAGACGATGTCGAGATCACCACCATTGACGGCCCTGTCGCAATCCCGTACGCACGCTTCCATTTCGCGTTTGTGGACGACATGCCGGGCGCGAACTGGGCTCATCCATGCAGGTATGTGTTCATATCCGAGGATCTCACGAGCTTTACTGTCCTCTACATGGTTTGGAGGCCGAGCCTATGCCGCAAAGGCTCGCAGGACGACATCCCTTTCGTAAGGCTTTCTCCAGCTGCGGATGACGCCTCCTACGAGACGCTCGACGAGGTGAAGGAGAGAGTCTACAACTATGCCAAAGACCTTGAGGCGAATGCAATCTCGTACAGCGCCGGTGAGAAGTCAAGGTCGTACTTTGTGATTTTAAGCGGCGGAGCCGGCAAAGTGTCAAACGGAATACGCTTCTGGAGCGACGCTGCGATGTTATACGCTACTTTGACCAAGAAGTACGGCGTCAACAAAGATCACATATACGCGCTCATCTCAGACGGCAACTCAACAGAAGAGGATGCCAACCTCAATGGCGATGATACCCCTGTTCTCGTGGATTCCCCCAGGGATCTTGACGGCGATGGAGTAGAAGATGTAACCGATGCCGCGACAAAGGATAACCTCCAAAAATGCCTTGCCAAGCTCAAGAGGAAGCTTGGCAGGAACGATCAGCTTTTCATATTCATGACAAGCCACGGAAGTTCCGACGGAACGAGCGGAGCCGATAACCACGATTGCCGCATAAGCATGTTTTCAGGCGGCTCCCTCCGTGACGATGAACTCGCCAGCTGGACGAAAGACTTCAATGTCCCCGTCGCGGTAGCCGTCGAATCGTGCTATTCCGGCGGCTTCGTGGACGACATCTGCGAGACAGACAACCGCGCCATTACAACGGCCTGCAACCACTATGAGGTTTCATGGGGCTGGGGCGGCGGAGGAGCATGGAGCGACGGCGTAAGTGGCAAGACGAGGGCCTTCAACTGCTGGGCGGGGCCGCTCAACGCGGCTTTCAGGGGGTGTTGGCCCAAGCCCATCAAGGCCAAGGGCTTTCCATGGGAGGATTCAAGCGCCGTCTATCCCGATTCAAACAACGATGGCTCGGTCAGCTTCGAGGAGGCCGCAACATTCGCGCGTGCAAACGACGCTGCCGACAAAGAGCATCCGCAGTACGAGACCACCAGCGGAACCGGAGCGGCGTTCTTCATTCTGAACCAGTTCGAGTATGTAACTGAGGAGAAGCAAGTTTCATTGAGTTTCTCCGGCGATATGATGGCATCATGCTCCATTGCCGGAGGGGGAGATTCATGGCGGCTTTTGGAGGCGCTGCCGTCATGGATAAATACATGCACAGTTTCCAACGCAAACGGCAGTGTCGCATCTTTGAGGCACGATTCCACCGTTGCAATGAACGGCGATCTCTCGCTTGAAATCGTCGCCGATGAAAACACGTCCGAGACGGAAGGCAGAGAATGCGCCATTTCGATATACAATGTGACAAGGGACAGGATCGAGTACACCATAAACGTCAACCAGAAGGCCAAGGATCCGACATACACCATCACATATAGCCCTGGCATGTACGGGAGCGGAGAACAGCTTACGGACACAAAGGTGCATGATATCGACATTACGCTACAGGGTGGCATATTCACGCGCACCGGCTACAGGCAGTCTGGCTGGTCCAAGACCGATGGCGGGTTCTTGGACTACAGCCTTTCGACGAGCTACACGTCAAACGCCCCGCTGACGCTCTATCCGTACTGGACGGCCAATTCATACAGTGTGACTCTCGACAGGCAAGGCGGCAGCAGCGGCACGGTCAAGGTTTCGGCCGTGTTCGACCGCGCAATGCCTTCGATCGGAAAGCCCACGCGAACGGGCTACACTTTTGGAGGCTACTACTTGGGCCCGGATGGCGCCGGCACGATGTACTACGGCGCCGACGGTGCAAGTGCGCATGATTGGGACCAGCCCGCCGCGACAACCCTGTACGCCAGATGGCTGCCGGTATTCTACACAGTCACGCTTAACCAGCAGAGCGGCAGCGGCGGCACCGAAACGGTATCGGCGCCATACGAAGGGGAGTTGCCGCCGATCGAGATCCCCGTGCGCACCGGGTATGTCTTTGACGGATATTTCTCCGGCAAGAAGGGCACCGGCACGAGATACTACAATGCCGACGGCACAGGCGCAGCAGTATGGGACAAGACAAGGGCCGCCACCATATACGCCAATTGGAGGGCGCAGACATATAAGGTGGCGCTCGATCCGCAAGGCGGCAGCGGCGGCACGGAAGTGGCCGATGCAACATTCGATAGCGCTATGCCGGCGATCACAAAGCCCTTGCGCGACGGATACGAGTTCGGCGGCTATTTCTCCGGCTTGAACGCTGCCGGCACCATGTACTACAGCGGCGATGGCTCAAGTGCCCATTCCTGGGACATCGCGGAGAGCGCCACCTTGTATGCGCACTGGAGGGCGTTCGACTTTGAAGTGCCCGAGATCGAGGTGGAAGAGGGCGCTGCTGTCGAAATCCGGATCCTCGGCGGTTCCGACAGGGTGGAGACGGGCGTAAAGCTCTACCTCGCCTATGAAACTGCCGTTGCGGCCGATCTCGACCTTGCCAAGGGGGCTGTTGACGGAGAGACGCCAAAGGGCGGGCTTAAGTTCCCGCTTGCGCTTTCGTGGAAGGCGGGTGAGGTCCGCGAGAGAGTCGTCTCCATCCCCGTAAAGACCGATAAGGCCGTCGAGAACAGGGAGTTCTTCATGCTCCAGCTTGGCGACGCATCAGGCCTTGACCTTGGAGCCAGGCGCACATGCAAGGTGACGGTCGTAGATCCCGGATATGACGAGCTGGCCAGGAAGATAGAGTCCGGCATGGCGTCAAAGGCGGAGATAGCCTCCTGGAACAAGCTTCAGACGAACGGCTTTTTCATCCGCGGCCTTGCCGATCCGGCGAATGCTGGAAAGGTGACCGGCAGCGCCTACTGCGCCGACGGCAAGAAGGTGGCCTTGAAGGCCTCGGCCAATAAGGGCTTTGTGTTTACAGGATGGACTTTGGAGGGTGAAGAGCCTCCGGCATATGTCGCAACGACCGCAGGACTTACGGTTGACAGGACCGCAAAGCCCGCCAAGTCTTCTGCCACCGTGACGGTGCTGACGGATGTGAGCGAGGCTTCGACGTATATCGCAAATTACGTGACGACCGAAGAGGACAAGATTGCCATCTCGCTTGAGGCCGCTGGGCCCTGCGACTCTGGTGATGACCCCGTCTGGACGGTCCTTGACGAGGATACCGTCCCCGGCTGGACGGTCATGCGCGGCGTTACGACAGAATGGCCGCTTTCGGCATCCGGGCTTAGCGCGATTACGCTCAAGGCGGCAGGGCTTCCCTCCGGGCTCAAGCTCGTCCAGGACAGCACCACAAAGGAGTATTCGATATCGGGCATAGCTACGGCGGCCTCGAAGACAAACGCCAAGACTGGCGTCACGACACCATCCAAGGTGAAGCTCACCGCCACATCGGCCGGCAAGTCGTCCAAGGTCTACAATATCGATGTGACGGTCACGCCGCTTTACGACTGGGCGCAGGGCACTTTCACCGGCTACGTCTGGGATGGATCGGACGACAATCTCGTCGGGGCAGTGCAGTCGTTTGCCGTTACGGCCGCAGGCAAGATAAGCGGCAAGGTGCAGAGGGGCACAACGGCATATACGCTTACGGGCAACGGTTTCACCCCTATGCCGTCCGATACTCAGCCTGCATTGCTCGCAACGGTTGTCGAGAAGGCTGGCAAGATCGTGACGACAAACACCGTCGCGGTAAGCGAGAGCGGGATCGAACTTGAGGACGGAACGGCTCTAGGCATGGCGGAGGGCGTGGACTGGGTGTCGTTCCAGAATCTCTGGAAGGGGGCAACCCTAAAGCCAATTGCGGCCAAGATGGCCAAGGCTCCGCTTTTGACGCTTAGGGGCACGGCAGACGGTCTTCCCACGGATGCGGACACGATGACGGTCAAGGTTGCAGCGACGGGTGTCGCCACGGTGAAGGCGACTTTCGTGACCGGCGTCAATGCCAAGACCGGCAAGCCCATCACCGCTTCGGCATCCGCCACCGCGCCGCTTGTGCCCGCAGAGGGCGATGGCTACACGCTCTACGTCTACATGCCGCTTAAAGGGGCGTTCCCCGGCTATTCCGCCGTCATCGCGCTTTCATGGAACGGATCGGAGTTCAGCTTAAAGTAAGCGCGGCCAAAACGCGCTTGCAATGCAGGGTGCGATTTTGTATAATACTCCTTCAACTTATTCAGAGTGCAGGAGAAGGAAGCGAAATGGACAATAGAGTGAGGTTTTTCGACACTACTCTCCGTGATGGAGAGCAGTCGCCGGGCTATTCGATGAACATCGACGAGAAGATCCGCATGGCCAGACAGCTTGAGGCCCTTGGCGTCGATATCCTTGAAGCCGGTTTCGCCATCGCCTCGCCCGGCGACTTCGAAAGCGTGAGGCAGATCTCCCTCGCCGTGAAGAACGCCACCGTCGCAAGCCTTGCGCGCGCCCTCAGGAAGGACATTGACGCAGCCTACGAGGCCGTCAAGTCCGCAGCCCATCCGAGGATCCACACGTTCCTCGCCACGAGCGATCTCCATCTCGAATACAAGCTCAAGATGACGCGCGACGCCGCACTCGAGCGCGCCGTCGAGGCGGTGCGCTATTCGAGGAACCTCTGCGGTGACGTCGAGTTCTCTCTTGAAGACGCGAGCCGCACCGACCGCGACTACATGTGCCGCGTCGTCGAGGCCGTAATCGACGCGGGCGCAACAACCGTCAATCTCCCCGACACGACCGGCTACGCCACGCCCAAGGAAATCTACGACATGGTGACGAACGTCATGAACCGCGTCCCCAACGTAGACAAGGCCGTCATTTCAATGCACTGCCACGACGACCTCGGCCTCGCCGTCGCCAACACCCTCGCTGGCATCGTCGCGGGCGCCAGGCAGGCCGAGTGCTGCATCTGCGGCATAGGCGAGCGCGCCGGCAACGCCGCCTTGGAGGAGATCGTCATGAATCTCCGTACGCGCCACGACGCCTACGGCCTCGAATACGGCATCGTCACCGAGGAGATCGCAAGGACCGCCCAGCTGCTCTCGTCGATAACGGGCATCAAGATCGCCCCCAACAAGTCGATCGTCGGTGCGAACGCCTTCGCGCACGAGTCCGGCATCCACCAGCACGGCGTCTTGGCGAACGCGAGGACGTACGAGATCATGACGCCCGAATCGGTTGGCGTCAAGAAGAACTCGCTCGTTCTCGGCAAGCATTCCGGGCAGCACGCGTTCACGCAGAGGCTCGTCGAGCTCGGGTACGACCTGCCCAGGGACGTCATCGACAGCCTCTTCACCGAGTTCAAGAAGCTCGCCGACCGCAAGAAGACTATCGAGAACCGCGACATCGCCGCGCTCGTCGAAACCCAGACGGGCTACCACGCGCCGCCTTCCAAGGCCTGGACGCTCAAGGGTTACAACGTCAACACGGGAAGCGGGATGTACTCCACAGCCTGCGTCACGCTCATCAAGGGCAAGAAGGAGGTCACGGAGACGGCGTTCGGCACGGGCCCCGTGTACGCCTGCATCCGCGCCGTCGAGAAGATCGTCAAGCATGCGTTCGCCCTCGACGACTACCAGATCCAGGCCGTCACCGAACGGCGCGACGCGCAGGGCGAGGTCACCGTGAAGATCTCTGACGAGACGGGGCTTTACAGGGGCCGCGGCGTCTCGACAGACATCATCGAAGGCTCGATCCTCTCGACGCTCGATGCGGTCAACAAGATGCTCGACGAATCCGTCACGAGCCTCGGCACAGGTGCGGCCAGCCTCGCGCAGCACACTTTCGACAACGACCTTCTTTCGTTCGGCCACACGGACAAGTGATGCAGAAGCAGAAAGTCAGCATGATCGAGCGGGCCGAACACTCGCTCGTCAAGATAATCCAGCAGCCCGGCGCCGACAAGGGCCATGGCTTCCTGGTGCGTCTTCTGCTGGCTTTCCTCTCGGGCATAAGCCGCATATACGCCTTTGTCGTGGCGATCCGCTATACGCTCTACAACATCGGCCTCAAGCGCCGCTTCCCCTTGGGATGCCAGGTGATCTCGATCGGCAACGTCACGGCCGGCGGCACCGGCAAGACGCCCGTCACCGAGCTTTTCGCCCGCACCTTGCGGGACAAGGGCCGCAAGGTCGCGATCCTCTCGCGCGGCTACCGCCGCAAGGAGGCCCCCTGGTGGAGGCGCATGTTCTCGCAGGTGGTGGAGCCGCCTCTTGTCGTGAGCGACGGCAAGCGCGTCCTCCTCGACAGCGCCGTCGGCGGCGACGAGCCGTACATGCTTGCGAGCAACCTCCCGGGCGTATGCGTGATCGTCGACCGCAACCGCGTCAAGGCAGGCCGCTATGCGGTAAGACGCCTTGGGTGCGACACTCTCATCCTCGACGACGGGTTCCAGTACCAGCGGCTCAAGCATTCCATCGAGGTTACGCTCGTCGACTCGACGAACCCGTTCGGCAACGGCCACATGCTGCCGCGCGGAATACTGCGCGAGCCCGCGAAGCACCTCAAGAGGGCCGACATAATATTCCTCACAAAGGTGCATGGCGACGTCTCGGAGGTGAAGGAGACGATCCGCTCGTACAATTCCAAGGCCCAGATCGTCGAGTGCCGCCACGAGCCCTGCATCCTGCGCGACGTCTACACCCGCTCGGAGCTGCCGCTTTCGTGGCTCAAGGGGAAAACCCTCACAACGCTCGCCGGAATCGCAAGCCCGCAAGGCTTCGAGGATAGCCTAAGAACCATGGGCGCAAGGGTCATCTGGTGCGAACGCTACGCCGACCACCACCGCTACGATGCAAGCGAGATAATCTTCGCCCTCAACAAGACGGCCGACTTGAAGGCCGATGCGCTCGTCACCACGGAGAAGGACGCCGTCAGGTTCCCGCGCCTTGAAACGACGCCGGTCGACTGCCACTACCTGAGAATCGACATAAGGATCCTCTCCGGCCGCGAGCATTTTGACGAGACGATCGCCAGAATCTGCCACAGAGGCGCTTCCCCCAGTGCCACAGTGTCACAGTGACACACTTTCGCTTGGCACACAATTGTGCGCAATAATGTAAAATCGCGCTGATTTCAGCATTGAATTTCAATGTTAGGCGTTTGGCACGGCTTTTGCTACATATCGGCAGACGCCATTGGAAAGTGGCAAGTAAACTTAAGGAGATAGAATGATGAAGATTCGTCCGTTGGGAGACCGCGTGCTCGTCGAGCCGCAGGAGGAAAAGGAGCAGACTGTCGGCGGGATCATAATCCCGGATGCCGCCAAGGAGAAGCCCATGCAGGGCAAGGTTCTTGCGATCGGCAAGAAGTTCGACAAGGACCACAAGGAGATTCCGTTCTCCGTAAAGGTCGGCGATACGGTTCTTCTGCCCAAGTATGGCGGAACTGAAGTCAAGATCGACACCAAGAAGCTCACCCTCGTAAGGGAAGAGGACCTTCTCGGCGTCATCGAAAAGTAATAAGCGAAAGGTTTGAAATACCATGGCAAAGCAGATAAAATTCGAGGCTGACGCTAGGCAGAAGATTCTCGCCGGCGTCGAAAAGCTCAGCGCCGCCGTCACCAGCACGCTCGGCCCGAGCGGCAGGAACGTGATTCTCGACAAGAAGTACGGCTCTCCGCAGATCACCAAGGACGGCGTCACCGTCGCGAAGGAGATCGAGCTTGCGGATCCCTTCGAGAACATGGGCGCGCAGATGGTCAAGGAAGTCGCCTCCAAGACGAACGATGTCGCGGGCGACGGCACGACCACGGCAACGCTTCTTGCAGAGGCAATCTACCGTGAAGGCCTCAAGAACATCACGGCCGGCGCCAATCCCATGGCCCTCAAGGCCGGTATCGAGAAGGCTACGGGCGCCGTCGTCGCGGCGATCGCCAAGCTCTCCAAGAAGGTGAAGGATCCTGCCGAGATCGCGCAGGTCGCCACCATCTCCGCCAACGGCGATGCAGAGATCGGTTCGATCATCTCCGAGGCGATGGACAAGGTCGGCAA
The DNA here is from genome assembly GCA_045636065.1 of Kiritimatiellia bacterium. Classification (GTDB taxonomy): domain Bacteria; phylum Verrucomicrobiota; class Kiritimatiellia; order RFP12; family UBA1067; genus RGIG5050. Next base: position 12,851 of record JAZTWW010000056.1, read on the forward strand.
GGAAGGCACGATCACCGTCGAGGAGGCCAAGACGCTTGAGACCACGCTCGACGTCGTCGAGGGCATGCAGTTCGACAAGGGCTATCTCTCGCCCTATTTCGTCACGAGCCCCGAGGACATGGAGTGCGTTCTCGAGAACCCCTACATCCTCCTCTTCGAGAAGAAGATCTCGAACCTCCAGGAGCTTCTGCCCGTCCTTCAGAACGTGGCGAAGGCCAACCGTCCGCTCATGATCATCGCCGAGGACGTCGAGGGCGAGGCTCTTGCGACGCTCGTCGTCAACAAGCTCAGGGGCAGCTTCCAGGTCTGCGCCGTCAAGGCTCCCGGCTTCGGCGACCGCCGCAAGGCGATCCTCGAGGACATCGCTGTCCTCACCGGCGGCAAGCTCATCAGCGAGGATCTCGGCATCAAGCTTGAGAACGTCACGATGGACCTGCTCGGCAAGGCCAAGAAGGTCACGGTCGACAAGGACAACACCACGATCGTCGAAGGTCTCGGCAAGGGTGCCGACATCAAGGCTCGCGTCGAGCTCATCAAGAAGCAGATCGAAGAGACCACCTCCGACTACGATCGCGAGAAACTTCAGGAGCGTCTTGCGAAGCTCGCCGGCGGTGTCGCCCTCATCAAGGTCGGTGCGGCGACGGAAGCTGCGATGAAAGAGAAGAAAGATCGCGTCGATGACGCTCTTCATGCCACCCGCGCTGCGGTCGAAGAGGGTATTGTTCCTGGCGGCGGTGTTGCGTATCTGCGCGCCCAGAAGGCGATTGAAGCGCTCAAGCTTGAGGGTGATGAGAAGGTCGGCGCGGCAATCATCAGCCGTGCGATCGAGGCACCCTTGCGCAAGCTCGTCAACAATGCCGGACAGGAAGCGGCTCTCGTCATCGCCAATGTCAAGAAGGCGACGGGCACCAACGGCTACAACGTCCGTACCGGCGAATACTGCGATCTCTTGAAGGCAGGCGTCGTCGATCCTGCCAAGGTTACGCGCTCTGCGCTCCAGAACGCTGCCTCCATCGCAGGACTCCTCCTTACGACAGACTGCATGGTCACCGACCTTCCTGAAAAGAAGGAAGCGTGCGGTTGCGGCGGCCACGGCGGTGCTCCCGATATGGGGGGTATGATGTAATAGCGCTCTTAGCAGGAATGCTGAAAAGCGAACTATGCCAAAGATGGTGTAGTTCGCTTATTAGTTTTATCATTAAGAGTGTGTCGGTTTTTGGTATAATAAACGGGCTAAAATTCAGAGGAACGAAGGAATTAAACGAAAATGAAGAAATTTTTGAGTGCGAACGAGGCTGTTGCCCATGCGGCGGCTCAAGCGGGCTGTGTGGTGGCTTCGGCGTATCCCGGCACACCGTCAACTGAGATTCTCGAGAATGTTGCCAAGTTCAAGGATACCGTTCGTTGTGAATGGGCGGTGAATGAGAAGGTCGCAATGGAAACTGCTATCGGGGCATCGATGGCTGGAGCGAGAGCGCTTACTGCGATGAAGCATGTGGGGCTCAATGTTGCAATGGATCCGCTGATGACATTCACTTATGTCGGCGCCACCGGCGGTATGGTTATAGTTTCTGCCGACGACCCCGGAATGCATTCCTCGCAGAACGAGCAGGATAACCGCAATCTTGCCAAGTTTGCCCGTGCGCTGATGCTTGAGCCTGCTGATTCGCAGGAGGCTTATGATATGACGGTTGAGGCATTTTCGCTTTCAGAGAAATTCCAAGTGCCGGTTATCATACGTCTCACTACCCGCACCAGTCACAGCGCATCGATTGTTAATCTCGGCAATTTCAAGCCTGCGCCTCATCCGTTGATCCCGTATGTGAAGAACATCAAAAAGACGATTCCCGTTCCAATGTTCGCGCGTGGTCATCGTCTTGCGGCGGAAGAGCGGACGTTGGCCATGGAGATGGAGGCTGTAAAGTCTCCCTTTAACCGCATCCTACCCGGGAAGAAGACCCTCGGTATAGTCACGAGTGCTGTTGCCTACCAGTATGTCCGTGAAATCTTTCCAGAATATTCCATCTTAAAGCTAGGGTGGACCAACCCGTTGCCCAAGGCCTTGATTAAGAAATTCGCCCGTTCGGTTAAACACCTCGTTGTTGTCGAAGAGCTTGATCCGTTCCTTGAAGATCAGATAAAAGCGATGGGAATCAAGGTGCAGTCGCACAAGACTGAGCTCAACATGTTCGAACTCAACGCCGATCGGCTGCAGAATCTCCGGCATGAACTGCTGAAGGACGTGCCGAAGGTTAAACCGGCGAAGATCCCCGCGCTCCCCACCCGTCCGCCTGTTCTTTGTGCAGGGTGCGGCCACCGCAGCGTCTTCCACATACTTTCTAAATTGAAAGCGACGGTGACGGGAGATATCGGCTGTTATACTCTTGGTGCGTTTCCTCCGCTCAATGCAATGGACACGACGATTTGCATGGGCGCATCCGTGGGCAATGCCGCTGGAATGAAGAAGGCAGGGTTTAAAGGCCGCATATGCGCGGTGCTTGGAGATTCCACATTCTTTCACAGCGGCATCACCGGCATCCTTTCAGCTCTCTACAACGGTACACCCGTCACTACGGTGGTTCTGGATAATCGCATCACCGGTATGACTGGGCATCAGGAAAATCCCGGTAGCGGCAAGACGCTCGCAGGCGATCCAGCTCCCGTAGTCGAAATCGACGAGATAGCTCGCGCTTGCGGATATAAGAAGGTCGAGCGTGTCGATGCAGATGATTTCCTCCGTCTTGAGAAGGTGCTGGCAGAGTCAATGGACGGAAATGAGCCGTCGCTCGTCATCGCCTACGCACCCTGCCGTATAGCGGCCAAGCTCACAAAAGAAGGGCTTTGCGAAGTTGATGAGGCTAAGTGCAAGGCTTGCGGAATGTGCTTTAAGATTGGCTGTCCCGCTATGACTTGCGGAAAGGAAGTCCGCAAAGGCGGTTTCCAGATGAAGATTGATCCCAATCTTTGTGCCGGATGCACCCAGTGTTCGCAGATATGCAAGTTCGGTGCTATCAAGCGCGTGCGTTGACAGGCTGCAGGCTGCATTAAAAAATATCTATGAATAACACAGAAGTCGGTATTAATGTCCCTTTAAGGATTGTCAGGCATTTTCCGTTGTATCTGACATGGATACGCGAGAAAATAGCCGAGGGGGTGCAATTTATCTCCGCTGCCGAACTTGCCGATGCGATGGGTTTTGACCGTGTGGTGACTCGCAAGGAACTTGCAATTACCGGCGTTGTAGGTACCGCCCGCAAGGGTTTCCCTGCGGAGGCGCTCGCCAAGGCGATAACCGTCTGTCTCGGTTGGGATAATTCAACCGATGCGGTGCTGGTGGGCGCCGGTTCGCTTGGATGTGCGCTTTTGGGGTATCAGGGCTTCAAAGATCATAATTTTGAGTTGACGGTCGCTTTCGACTCTGATCCTGCGAAAATCGGCACCAAAATTCACGGGGTGCCGGTGCGGGATGTTCAAGAGATGGCAAAACTTGTGCGTAGAATGAAGATTCGTCTTGCAATTCTCACCGTACCCAGGGACAAAGCGCAGGAATGCGCCGACCAGTTGGTAGCCGCCGATGTGCGCGGTATTTGGAATTTTTCCCCCGTCAAGCTTAATGTGCCTCCTGATGTGCATGTGGAGAACGCGGATCTAGTAGCCGGTCTTGCTGCACTTTCGCATGCCATCCGGATTTAACATCTTAATGTGATAGAAGGTGTAACAGGAAAATTATGAATCATGTTGCCAAAAGAACGATAACCGCGCTTGCAACAGCGTCATTGGTGGTGGCCGGTCTTGTATATCTGCCGTTCGAAGCGGTAAAACCAGCAATGATTCTGCTGGTGGCACTCGTTCATCTCGAATTTTCGCAGATGGTTTCCAAGCGGTATGACACAATGACTAAAATCGGCGTTTTAAGCGGTCTTGCCTGGATGGTTATGCTCCTTTACGATCATCCGGCGGTACGGACATCTGCGGCAGTGGCGGCACTCGTTTTCGGAGGTGTCGGTATGTGGTCAGTATGCCTTTTTGGTCGCGCGGGCAAGCCGATTGCGGCTGTCGGTACCACATTGCTCGGACTTTTTTACATACCGTTCATGCTTTCTTGGCTTATCATGATTCCCAAGATGTACGGGATGATGATGCTCCTTTACACAATTGCAGTGATCAAGATTTCCGATATGGGCGGATTCGCTTTCGGCATGGCTTTCGGCCGTCACAAAATGTGTCCCTCGATCAGTCCCGGCAAAAGTTGGGAAGGCATGGCGGGAAGTATTTTCGCTTCGGTAGTCATTTCTTGCATGTTTATGCCCCTTACCCATTTCTCATGGTACGTGTCGGTGGGACTGGGGGTAATGGCGGCAGTAGTGGGCACTTTTGGCGATCTGGTGGAGAGCCGGTTTAAACGCGAATGCGGGGTTAAGGATTCTGCGACATTTATGCCGGCAGGTCTTGGCGGATTTCTCGATATGTTTGATTCGCTCGTTTTCGCACCGGTGCTTTTCTATGTGGTGCTCGGCTTCATATCCAAGTAGACGAGAGCAGTGTCTTCGAGGGGCCTCAACCACTCGGGTCTGATATCGCGACCGCGATGGTATCGCTTCAGGTCGAAAAGCCGGCGAATGCCTTTTTTGTCGATGTAGCAGCAAGAACAGGTGCTTACACCCTTATCCCACTTTTTTGAATTGATGCACGCAAGGCCTTCGAGCCAGCGCCGAATCGACTCCGGCTCTGCGGCCTTCACGGTGTGCATGAAATGAAAATGGACGGGTTCTTTTTCTGGTAGAATACCGGTTGCTAACAAATGTGTCGGCTCGGGTGAGGACGTTTAAGCGGCTTGAAAATATATTTGCGTTGTGTGTCATGGCGTACGTTTTCATGACGAAGTATCTGAGAGGGTCGAAGAGATTCAAAAAGATCATCAAACTGCTTGGCGACAATGTAGAGACATTGGCATTCAAAATCCATTCGTTGTTGAGCGCTATCCGGGAATTGTATCTGGAGGCGAAAGTCCGATTTATAACCGGTCGTCCGCGTAAGCCTGCAAAGTCCGATTCCGCGCAGATGTTCTTCGTGTTGGAATGAGCGGGCGCTTTTTAGGCGCAAGAGCCGTTTTCGCATCCTGAATCACCAGCAAGAAAACGGCTTTCGCGCCTGAAAAGCGCCTTCAGATGAAAAAGTCTACGCCGAGAAAAAGGGGTGTGAAAATAAATTTTCATAGGGTTTTATTGGGATTTTTTGAAAACTGGGATAAATCACCCCAGAAAAAGTGGGATAAGGGTGGTTTAAAGCCAAGGTTGCGCAAATCGTAAACGATAGGGTATAATACGCAAGTTTTATTCATGAATGCGCAGGGATAATATATGATTGACAAAGAATGGTTGAAGAAAAAGGCAGATCAAGTTCGTAAAGCTGACTACATTGATCCGGCATTGTATCGCAAATACAATGTCAAGAGGGGTCTTCGCAATGAAGATGGCACGGGTGTGCTTGTCGGGCTCACCAATATCGGCAATGTTCATGGCTATATAGTTTCCGAGGGTGAACGTCAGGCTATCCCAGGCGAACTTTACTACCGCGGCATCAATGTACGCGACATCGCCGCCGCCGACAAGAAGGAGCATCGCTTCGGATATGAGGAGACGGCCTATCTTCTTCTTTTCGGTGATCTGCCTACAGCCAAACAGCTTATCGATTGGAAGGACAAACTCGGTCGCTATCGCCGGCTTTCGGATGGATTCAAGGAAAACGCCATAATGCGCAATCCCTCCAAGGATATCATGAATGCGATGGCCCGCGCCATTCTTTTTGCTTACGCATTTGACGAAAGCGAGAAGCCTGACGATATTTCAATTGAGAAGTGTCTCGAGCAGTCGATTGAAATGATAGGTGCTATTCCTACAATCGCTGCATATGCCTACCAGGCGAAGGCGCACTACCATCGCGGAAAGTCACTCCTGATCCGCAATCCCGACCCTCGCAAATCCACATCCGAGAACATCCTTTCGCTGATTCGCGAAGACGGGCATTATACGAAACTTGAGGCCGAGGTGCTCGATCTTGCGCTTGTTCTCCATGCTGAACACGGAGGTGGCAATAATTCATCGTTCACCACCCATGTGGTGACTTCCTCCTTCACTGATATCTATTCCTCTCTCGCCGCATCGATTCTTTCACTCAAAGGGTCGCGTCACGGCGGCGCCAATCTGCGTGTCACCAAGCAGATGCGCGAGATGAAAGAGGATGTAAAGGATTGGGGGGACGAAAAGGCGGTCAAGTCGTATCTCGGCAAGATTGCAGACCGTAAAGCGGGCGACCGCTCCGGGCTCATCTATGGGCTCGGGCATGCGGTTTACACCGTTTCCGATCCGAGAGCCCAGATTCTCAAGGGTATGGCCGCCAAGCTCGCGCGGGAAAAAGGCCGTACTGATGAGATGCGCCTTTACGAGATGGTTGAGGAATTTGGTCCGGCGATCATCAAAGAGCGCCATCCACGCGCAGAAGACGTCTGTGCGAACGTTGATCTTTATTCCGGGTTTGTCTACGATATGCTCGGCATCCCGAAGGATCTCTACACGCCTTTGTTTGCAGTTGCACGTTGCGTAAGCTGGTGCGCTCACCGGATGGAAGAGTTGATAAACAGCGGTCCGATCATCCGGCCGGCCTACAAGCCGATTTTTCATCCCCGCGAATACGTAGCACTGAAAGATCGGTGAGTGTCATCTCCGAAATCTTGAAAAAAAGGGCGAGAATCGTCAAAACGGTTCGCGCCTTTTTCGACTCACGCGGTTTCATCGAAGTCGAGACTGCGGTGAGAATTCCGGCTCCAGCGCCCGAGCTGTATATCGATTGTCCTCCCGTTTCTACGGGGTGGTATCTTCGCGCAAGTCCGGAATTGCAGATGAAAAAGCTGCTCGCTGCCGGTATGGAGAAGATATATCAGATCGGTCCTTGTTTCCGCGACGGCGAGAAGGGATCGCGCCACAATCCCGAGTTCACTATGCTTGAATGGTATCGCAGAGGTGCTGGTTATCAGGCGATTCGCCATGATACCGAAGAACTGCTGAAAATCCTTTTCGCCGCGGAAGGCGCAGGCAATACGGTTTTTAAAAGTGTCGGAGTGCGAGAGATATATCAAACCGTAGCCGGCTGGGATCCGTGGATAGACTGGAATGCGGACCGTTTCGATTATGATATGGCAGTAAAGATCGAGCCGGCGCTAAAGGAGATGGGAGGTGGGGTTTTTCTCATGGATTATCCTGTTGAAGCTGCCTCGCTCGCGGTCATTTCGCCGGTAGACCCGGAGGGGATGCGCCATGCCGAGCGCTGGGAGTTTTATTACGACGGTGTGGAACTGGCCAACTGTTTTACCGAACTTTGTAATTCTGACGAGCAGCGTGGTCGATTTGTCGATGCTAAGGCCAAACGTTTTGAACTTGGAGAGTCGGATTATCCGCTTGATGATGATTTTTTTGCCTGCCTTGGAAAAATCGGTAGTGCTGCCGGGGTTGCGCTCGGAATCGATAGGCTGGTCATGACATTGACAGGTGAGAAGGAAATTTCAGCAATCCGTGCAGGAATATGATATAATATTCGCCACACTTGACAAAGTGTCAGTGCCCGTATTGTATACTGGAGCGAATTAAATGGCCAAAAAGTTGAATAAGCCGTCGAAAAAGACTGCAAAGGCAGTAAAGAAGACGGCAAAGAAAAAAGTAGAAGACGTATTCGAAATTGAGAACTCCGCCGGTGACGAGGCTGTCTTGAAAAAGCGCCGTGCAAAGATGGATATTGATGGGGATGATCTTCCGCCGGATCTGGACGACAGTGTCGGTATGGATGCCGATAAACTCGTTGCCGAAGTCGAGCAGGAGGAAAACAAGGTAAGCGATGAGGAGAGCGACGCCGCGTTGGCGGGTTCCGTATTGCCGAGTTACGAAGGAGACGATATCGATATGGGCCAGG
>JAZTWW010000057.1:0-38890 GCA_045636065.1 Kiritimatiellia bacterium
GAGTTCATGGAGTATGCCGAATGGTGCGACGGATAGCCGTCAACCATCGCAATTCACCCGAAAACACTTGCAAAATCGCCCTCGCCCCTGTAAACATTGGGGTAGATGCACTTTCATTGTCCAAAAATGGGTAAACTCCAGCTATTTCACCCTTGCCGAGGCAGGATGCGACGCTAGCGGGAGGAGGAGACCTTCAAGATGTTGAAGCCATGCTCACGGGAGTAGCGCGCGCGGCTTGAGATATGCTTGAGAATGAGGATGCCGAGCCCGCCTATGTGGTGGGACTGCGCATTCACATACGTGTTGGGATCGGTGTGCTCCAGGGGATTGTACGCGATGCCGTCGTCGGTGAACGTAAGCTCAACCTCGCCATCCAGGGAGCTTTCGTCTATCGCAACCTTGAACATCGTCGCCTTCGAGTATTTGACTATGTTGGAGCAGACTTCATCTAGCATTATGTGAAGATCGGGATTCTGGATGGACAGGGTCTCGTCGAGGAACGCCTCCGCAAGGGCGATGCCCTTATTCGTGGGCTCGAATGTGCGCTCCACGGGAACATTCGCAGGGACGCGCCTCAAGGCGAGGGTCGCGATGTCATCCGCCGTGGGCGCGCCGGCGGTGAAGACGGCGAGGGACGCCCTGACGACGCTTATCAGCCGCTCCGGGGATTCCGCATGCGACTCCTGGGCGTATTTGACCGTCTCCACAAGCCGCTCGTCCCCGAAGAAGTCCCCCTTCGGGTCCATCGCCTCTGTAACGCCGTCGGTGTAGAGGAAGATCGTGTCGCCAGGCTTGAGATGGATCTTGAAGGACTTGTACTTCATGTCCTCGGATATCGCAAGGATGCGCCCTGAAACGTCTTCGAGGAATCTCGGATCCTCGCCTGGGCTGACGAGAACGGGGCTATTGTGCCCGGCGTTCGCGAACTCCACATCGCCAGTTCTGAGATCGAGGACGCCTATCCACGCGGTAAGGAACATGTTCGCGGGATTGTTGCGGCAGAGTTCCCTATTGACCTTCTCCATAGCAAGCGCCGGATCGTGCAGGATGTGCAGCGTCTCCTTGATGAGCGTCTTGGCGTTCATCATGTAGAGTGCCGCCGTTATACCTTTGCCGGAAACGTCTGCGATCAGGAACGCATAGTGGTTCTCGTCGAGCGGGAAGTAGTCGTAGAAGTCGCCGCCGACCTCGCGGGCCGTAGAGATGCCGGCGGCAAGCTGGAAGCCGTCCATCGACGGGAACTCCGCCGGAAGTGCCGACATCTGGATCGTCTTTGCGAAATCTAGCTCGTAGGCGAACGCCGTTTCGCGGTCGTTCGCCGCGAAGACGGCCCGCATGGTGAAGTACAGGATCGTGAAGAGAATGCCGAGCGTCACCGCCACGATGGGCATTATCATGTTGCGGGAATCGTATATGTCCGACTTTGGCACGATCGCCAGCGCAATGAAGTCTCTCACGTCGTCCAGCATGGCGAACATGGCCGTGCCGTCGAGCGTCATCTCGAACATCGCGCCCTTTTCGACTGAACCTGGCACAAGCCCCGTCACCTCGTGGAAATCCATTCCGATGAGCGCCGGGGAGATGTGGCTTACGATCTTGCCGTCGTGGTTTGCCATCACGATGTAGCCGTGCTGGTCGATATGGCGGCTCCGCGTAAGGCCGAGAACCCGCTGGACGATGTACCTGTTAAGGACATCTTCGCTCCATCCGGCCTGCACGAAGCCGCCGTCCTCGGGGTATGCCGCCGCAGCGAACTTGAAGACGCGCTTGCCGTCGTAGCCCATCTCCCTTTCGTTCTGGACCCAGGCGCTCTCGGTCTTTAGCATCTCGACGAATTCGCGGGACTGCTCGGAGCTCAACATGTTGAATCCGACCGTCCCATCCTCGCTTGAGGCCTTGATAACGGCATCCTCGCCGACATCGCAGATTATGGAGACCGAATACTCTTCGAGGAGTCTCTTCAAGCGCTCGTTCGTGACCTTGCCGGAGGATCCGAAACCCGCCGCGAGCTCCTTGACCGTGGAAAGGAGCCAGAAGTCCGCGCCATCGGTTATGGACGTACCAAGATCGGAGAGGTTGATCCTAAGAAGGCTGCGCGCCGTGAAGCGTGCACGGAGAACCTCGAACGTCATCAAGACGCCGAGCGTCAGAACGAACACTATCGCCGTTATGAGAAGCGGCGATTTCTTCATCTTCCTCATGTGAACACGAAGAGACTGTCAAGCCCGGTTATTCCAAGTACATGCCTTACGGTATTGTTGGCATGTGCGATCGTAAAGCTGCCGCCCGCGTTCTGGACGGCCTTCTGTGCAGAAATCAAAACCCTCAAACCGGCCGACGATATATAGTTCAAGCCGGAGAGGTCGAGAAGTATCTCCTTCACGCCCTCTTCCTTAAGCGCCACTTCCAGCGCCGGAGCAGTGTTGGTGTTGAGCCGTCCGTTGAGCGCTATGGACAGCTTCCCACCTTCAAAACTCTTGCTGATCTCCATAAAAACTCTCTCCTGAAAACTGGTCTCAATACCCCAGAGACGATGACATTATACCATATTCACATGCCGTTTTCAACGCCGATAATCATTTTTTTTTTCCACAGGTTTCTCGCGCAGGAGACGGGCGCATTTTGCCGCGTGTTCTACGATATGCGGGTCGAAATTTTCAATTAGCCACGGCACGACTATCCGCCTTACCCTGTTGCGCATGATGGAGGTGTCCATGTTCGTCGCATCCTCCCGCCACTCCAGGCCTTCGGAGACGAGAAAAGATCTCAGCTCCGCGTCCCTCAAGCCGAGAAGCGGCCTTATGAACGCGATCCGGCCCTCCGGGACCTCAAGAATGGAGACCTCGCGCATCCCGGAAAGACCCTCGGGGCCGCTTCCACGGGCTACCCGCATAAGGAAAGTCTCCGCCGCATCATCCATATGGTGGCCGGTAGCGATGGCGTCAAGCTTGAGCCGCTTCACGGCCCGCGCGAAGAAGGCGAGCCTTACGCGCCTTGCCGCCATCTCAAGGCTTTCGCCCTTCCCCCTTACGGCCTTTCCGCGCCCGCCGAGATACCCCACCCCGAAACGCGCGGCAAGGGATTTTACGAACTTCGCGTCCTCCCCCACCTCCTTGCCGAGACCGTGGTTGAAATGGAGAACCGTCGCCTTGAAACCTAGACGCTCCTGCAACGGAGCCAAAAGGGCCAGGAGCGCCACGCTGTCGGCGCCCCCGCTGACGGCAAGGCCGATGTTCATTCCGTCTTCGCCTCCCCACCGGAATGCCACCAGAGGAAATCGAGCAGGATGTGGTGGCACTTCGATCCGTCTGGACGCTCATCCTCGCGCCAGAGCGTCCAGAAAGGAGCCCAGTTGCGGTCGATCGCCTCGATGCTGCGTATCGGATTGAGGTCTAGAACGCGGGTCCTCACATAGCCCCTTTCCTCTGCGCGGCTCCAGAACGGCCACACGCGCCAATAGCTTCCTGTTGCCCTTACGGAGCCGTCCTTGCCCTTCACCCAGCGCTTCTCGTGGGTGAAGAACGGGAAGATGCTGAACCTCGTCTCCTTCGACGTCTCGTTCTCGAGGACGCTATCCTCCACGAGCTTCCAGCCGTAGCGGCGCGTCACCTCCTGCGGCTCGCCGCGGGAGCTTTCGCCTGTCTTGGAGAACGAATACGCATAGACCTGCTCGTATATGGGCCAAACGCTTATCCTGTCGCGCAGCGTCCCCTTTTCAAGCTCGATGAACGGCCAGGGCGAGCGGATGCGCTTCGCGTCCTTCGTCTCCACCGCCGAGAAGAAAGGCGGCAAGGCAAGCCACTGCCTCTCCCTTTCCCGGTTCACGCGGCCCATAAGCGGCCACACCATCCAGCTATATCCTTCGCCAGTGGTGTCGCGGTCCTTCATGTAGCTGGCCCACGTGACTATCGGCCAGAGCACGTACCGGTGGTCGCTCTCGCGCTGATGGTTCCACCCGAAAAGCGGCCAGAGCCCGAACCCCTCGCGCGGAGCCTCGCGCCACGTTATGAACGGCCAAAGTACGGCCCTGCTCCTTACGCCCTTGACCGTATAGGTGTGGTAGACGGGCCACAAGACGAAATTCCAGTCGTCCATCACGAGGATATGCGGATGCTCGCCCCAGAGCGGGAATATCCCCCAGTAGCCCCTGTCCCTTTCGCTGCCGCCGAACGCCACCGGGAAAACGGTGAACGACCATCTCGAATCCTCGACGCTCCGGCTTCCCGAGGCGCCGTCCCCCCAGACGATGAGAAAGCGCCACCAGTCACGGGTCCTGGGGGAGACGCCCCTGCCGTGGTACGTGGCTACGGGCCAGAGGAGATCGAAGTCCTCGCCGGCCAGGACAGCGCCAGAGCGGCCATCAGTGGAGGTGGGCAACCGATCGTATCTCTGGCGGGCGAAGATTGGCCTTAGGGCCGTCACGTCCTCGCCCGTCTCGAAGAACGGGCCGATGCTCCAGTGGCGCGGACGCGCCCCCTCGGGGGCTGATGCGCAGCCCGCAAGAAGGAGAACCGCCGCGATGGCGGAAGCGAGCCGCCACCGGCCCGGTATGGGCCTATTTGCCGCCACCCCTCATCTCCTTCTTGAGAGCTTCGACCTGGTCGCTGTCGTAGGGGTCGAGATCCTTCTGGCGCTTTTCAAGCGTTCTGAGCGTGATTCTCGCAGCGCCCCAGTCCTTGCGGGCCATCTGTACGCGCGCAAGCGTTATGTGCATTCTTATGTCGTCCGTCTTCGCCTTCTTGGCGAGCGAGATCGCCTTCTCCACGCACTCCTGAGCCTCGTCGAGGTTCTTGCCCTGGTCGAGAAGCGAGCCTGCAAGAGTCTCCCACGCGACGTAGAGCTCGGGCTCGTTCGCGACGGCGCGGCGTGCGAAAGTCTCGGCCTCGTCGCTCCGCTGAAGGCGCCTTAGGACCTCAGCGAGATCGTTCTCGGCCGCTGCGAGAGGACGCGTCTGGCGGCAGCTCTTTCTAAGGTACTGCTCGGCGTCGCCATAGTTTCCGTCCTTGAGCCTCAAGCTGCCCATGACGTAGTTCGCAAGCCTGTCCTCGCGGTTGTAGTAGAGGATCGAGCGGGCATGCTTCTCGGCGTTCTCGGTATCGTTGAGACGGATGTCGATGTCGAGGATCATCTCGCCGATGGCGCTTACGCTCGGGTTGGCCATCGACGCGGCGACGAGGGAATCCCGCGCGGCCTTGATCGACTCGGGCCCCTTCCTGAGAAGGACGAGCGCCCTCGTGAACTGGACGTAGTAGTCGCGGGCGTTCGCCGCGACGCTCTCCATCCTCGGGAGTATTACGTTCTCGATCTCGGCGATGAGCGAGGCGCGCTTCTTAGCGTCCTTCTCGCCGTCGTGCTGCTGGAGGATGACGCCCGCGAGAAGGCTCCACGCCTGGAGGTTCGACGGGTTGACGTCGGTCAGCTTCTGCATGGCGATGCGGGCCGATTCGAGATCGTTGTCCATCAGGTGCAGAAGCGCCATGTCCATATCCATGTCGCCGCTATCGCCCTCGCCGGCGACGGCCTTCGTCATGAGTTCGCGGGCCCTGTCCATCTCGCCGTCCTTCATCGAGATCTGCGCGAGCCTCACGAGCGTGTCGCGGTCGTTCGCGCCCTCTTCGGTGACGCGCCTTTCAAGCTCGCGCTTGAGCTCGGCAGTGCTCGCGTCCGTACCGAGCATGCCGCTTCTCGCCCACATCATGCGCATCTTCTCGAAGACGCGCACATCCCTGATGTAGCCGTAGTAACGGCTCAGGCTGTAGAACTGGTACCTGTTGCGGTTGGCGTTGTAGTTCGCCTCTATAGCCTTCATGCGCTTCGAGATCTCGGCGCGCGCGTTTATGGCGGGGACGCTTCCGGCGCTCTGCATGAGCGCGAGGTTGAAGACGGCCGAGATGTTGTCGGGGTCTATCGAGCGCATCACGAGATTGTAGAGTTCGAAAGCGTCGTCGTCCCACTTGACGCAGTTGAGCGTGTAGCCCATGTCGGTTACGACGAGGCCGACGTTGCGCCTGAGCTTCATCCTGAGGCGCTCGACGGGATCGCGCGTGGTCTCGATCGCCTGGCTGCCCGTCTCGTCGCCGCTGCCGACGGTGTCCTTGAGCGACTCCCAGAGCCGGGTATACTCGTCCCTGCGGCCCTCGGGCTTGAACTCCTCAAGCGACTTTACGCCCGTGAACGCCAGCCCGTCCGGAACCGGTATATATCCGGCGAAATACCAGAGGTCTGGATTTCCGAGGATCATCGCCTTGGACGCTATCGCCGCATCGCCCTTGAACCAGTCGTCGATGAACGGCTTTACGCCGATATCGGCCGAAAGCGCGAGATCGAGCCCCTCCACGGAAAGCCCCTCATCCTTGACGAGCTTCGCGATCTCCTTCCTGTACGCGGCCTCGCGGTCGCGGTAGAGGCATACGAGATGGAACGGCTTGCCCCTGATGGCAGCCTGGAGGCGGAGGTGGTCGTCTAGCTCGAACATCGTTCCGACCGTCACGAGCCATTGGCGCTCGCCCATCGAATCGAGGATGCTCTTGGCGTATTCGTCGGCGAAATCGCCCCTTGAGGCGCTGCATGAGAAGGAGTTGACGACAGCCGCGAGTGCTAGGACGGCGACGAGTATGCCGCCCGCAACGGGCGCGGCGCTTGAGCCGAACCTCTCCTCAAGCGAAAGCTCGCCTACGCTTTCGTTGACGTGCGGCTTGACCCTGAAAAGGAGATACCAGTACGCGACGAGATAGCCGGCCGTAAGCGCGGAAAGAGTCGTCACCGCAACGGGCAGTATGCCGTAGGGCTGAAGGAGGACGACAGGCGCGAGGGGCGTAGCCGTTACGAGAACCGTCGCCACCGTCATCGCGATGTGGAAGAGATACTGGCTCCAGCGCCTGTCGGCGTTAAGGCCGCGCACCGAGGCGAAAAGGCAGCTTACGAAAGGAAGGACGCAGAGGATGACGAGCGCCAGCCAGCCTGAGCGCGTGAACCATGCGTTCATCTCGCCGCCCGCGTTGCCGATAAGCTTAAGCGCCACGGAGAACGCGCCGGTAAAGCCGCCGCCGTCCGCGCCGGGAGTCTCCATGAACGATTTGGCGACGCGCGAGAGGGACCAGATCCATGCTATCGGGGAAACGACGGCCAGTATGGAGAAGCCTCCAAAGATCACCCTGCCAGCCTTGTGCGCGACGACGACGGACGCGAAGAGCGCCAGAGGCATCACGGCAAAGAAAAGCGGACTTTCCGTAAAGCCGACGCCAAGCATCACCGCCTGGAGGATGGTAAGAGGCACTGCAAGACGGGCGTGGCGCGAGACGGGGATGAAAAGCGCCATCGCCGCGAGCGCCCACACGACGTCGAAAAGCCTGTAGTCGAGATGGGTCGACGCCTGCCATATGGCCGTAGAGGTGATGAAGACGAATGCGGCTCCCACCGCCGCCGCCAGGGAGGCGCCGTTGGCGAAATCGTCCGTATCGTCGCCCCTTGCCGTCTCCCTCACGAAGAACGCGACTAGCCTCGCGACAAAGACAGCCCCTAAAACGCCGCATACGAGAGCGAAGATGTTGAGCCTCGCCGCCAGAGTCGCCATGCCGCCAAGGCCGGCCACCCACTTGACGATTGCGCCCCAGAGGGGTCTATCGGGGAAGGAGAGCGTATCGAGGCCCGCCCACTGCACGGCAAGGTGAGCGCTTTCACCCGGGAAGAGGTGACCTGAAAGCGTCAAACCGTAAACGACCGATGCGAGCACCGCAACGGCGAGGGATACCAGCGCGAGTTTTCTCGAGTACGAAGCGTCGCGTTCTTTGAACTCTGCCATATCGTCATCCTTCTTTTTGGAACAGGCAAGTATTATACATTAACGGTGCTAGATAGTCAACGGCTCAGAACACCATCACAACATCGGGGAGAGCCTCGCGGATGCGCCTGCGCTCGTCTGCGGACAAGGGGCAGTCGGCCATGTTGAGAGTCCTAAGGCCACGCCAGCCGGAAAGATCGTCTGGAAGCCGCTTGACGGCGGTCCCGGAAAGGCTGATGTTCTTGAGGGACTTTAGCGAGGTAAGCCACCCGGGGACTTCTGTTATCCCGGCGTTGTCGTCGAGTGCGATGTCCTCCAGGAGATCGAGCGACTTGAGGCATTCAGGTACGGCCGTAAGGTTGTTGCCCTTCAAGTAGATGCGCCTCAGGTCCTTGAGCGAGGCGACGCCGTCAGGGAGCGACTTTAGGCCGTTGCCGTTGAGCCTCAGCCACTTGAGCGACTTCGCCTCCGATATGCCATCTCCGAGCGACTGGAGGCGGTTGCCGTCGAAATTGACATACCTTAAGCCCGGTATACGCCAAAGGGCGTCCGGCACCGCTTCAAGCCTGTTCCTCACGAAGTAGAACTCGGCGAGGCGCGGGTATGACATCACTTCCTGCGGGATCGCCTCAAGAGCGCGCTCCGAAAGGTCGAGAGTCCTCACCTCGGGCCATACGAGAAGCGCGCCCTGGGGAATCTCGCCCTTGAAGCCCCTCAAGACTATCCTCACCTCGCGCCCCTCCGCGCCCGGATAGGGGCCGTCCTTGATTCCGGCAAGGCCTGCCGCATCTCTCACCATCGGCAGGTCTTCGCTCTTCGAGTGGTTGTCGAAGCATCCTGAAACAAGTGCGGCGGCCGCCGCCAGGAGGAAAACGGATCTCGTCATGTGCTCTCCAATCGTCTTCTTGCCCTACAGCGAGGCAAGGAACAGCCTGTACGCCGGGTTGCCGGAAACGTCCTTCCACGCATAGCCGATGTCGGCGAGGACCTTCTTGAGCTCCGTGCGCTCCTTCGGCGGCACCTGAAGCCCGCAGAGGACCTTTCCGTGGTCGGCTCCGTGGTTGCGGTAGTGGAAAAGGGATATGTTCCAGTGGTTCGATATCGCCTCAAGGAACCCGAGAAGCGCCCCGGGCCTCTCCGGGAACTCGAACGAGAAGACGACCTCGTCCTTGAGCCCGGCGACGCGACCTCCGACCATGTGGCGGATATGCTCCTTTGCAAGCGCATCCTCGGAAAGGTCGATCGTCTCGATCTTCGCCTGGGCGAGGCTTCCTGCGAGCTTCTTCGCCTCGTTGCGGTCGCCCACGCTAAGGCCGATGAACACCTGCGCCTCGCGCCCGCCAGTGGTGCGGTAGTTGAACTCGGTGACGCTGCGCTTGCCGATCCTCTTTATGAGCTCCTTGAAAGCGCCGCGCTCCTCGGGAAGGCGACAGACGAGTATCGCCTCGCGCTTCTCGCCGATCTCCGTCTGTTCGGAGACGAAACGGATGCGATCGAAGTTCATGTTGGCGCCGGAGACGATGCAGGCGTACGTCTCGCCCTTCGCGCCCGTCTCCTCGGCGTACTTCTTGGCCGCTGCGAGGGCAAGCGCCCCTGCGGGCTCGCAGATGGCCCTCGTCGCCTCGAATATGTCCTTGATGGCGGCGCAGGTCTCGTCTGTCGTCACCTTGACGATGCCGTCCAGGAAGCGGCGGCAGAGGTCGAACGTGATCTTTCCCGCCTTCTTGACGGCGACACCGTCAGCAAAAAGGCCGACCTCGGCCATCTCGACGGGATGGCCCGCCTTTATGGCCCTGTCCATGCAGTCGGAATCAACCGGCTCTACGCCAAAGACCTTGATCTGCGGCCTCACGGCCTTGACGTACACGGCGACGCCTGCCGCGAAGCCGCCTCCGCCCACGGGGACGAATATGGCGTCTAGCCGCCCGGCGTGCTGCCTAAGGATCTCCATCGCGACAGTCCCCTGTCCGGCTATGACGTCAGGGTCGTCGTACGGCGGGATGAAGGTGTAGCCCTTCTCCTCAAGAAGCTTTGCGGCGGCCTCGGCCGCGTCGGAATAGCTGTCGCCCGCAAGGACGATGTTCGCCCCGAGGCTGCGGACGCTTGAAATCTTTATCTCGGGCGTCGTGACCGGCATCACGATCGTCGCCTTGCAGCCGAGCTTGCGGGCGGAAAGCGCGCACCCCTGCGCATGGTTGCCTGCGCTCGCCGCGAGGACGCCCTTTTCGAGAGCCTCCCTGGGAAGGCCGCTCATCTTGTTGTAGGCGCCCCTCAGCTTGAACGAATGCACGCTCTGGAGATCTTCCCGCTTGAGCAGAAAAGTGTTGCCGGCCTTCTTCGAAAGCGCCTGGGCCTCCTCAAGCGGAGACTCTATGGCCACATCGTAGACCTTTGAATTCAGGATCTTGCGCAGATACTCATCTGCGAGTGTTTTGTTGTTCATAGCAAAGGAGTATTATACCACGCGGCAAGGCGCGCGTCAAGGCGCGTGCGGCGCATGAGAACGGTATTCGTCTCTATCGCCTTCTGGACGGCCCAATGGCTGCCGATGACGAGCACGAGCCTGCGGCCGCGCGTTATGGCCGTATAGAGGAGATTGCGCTGGAGCATCATGTAGTGCTGGTTGTGGAGCAGCAGCACCACAGCGGGGTATTCGCTCCCCTGGCTCTTGTGGATGGTCGTCGCGTAGGCGAGCGTCAGCTCGTCAAGATCGCCGCTCATGTACTGTACGGGGCGCCCGTCGAAGAGCGCGACGAGCGAGCGGGACGCCGGATCGACGCTTTGGACGAATCCCACATCGCCGTTGAAGACGTCCTTGTCGTAGTTGTTCCTCAGCTGCATCACCCTGTCGCCGGCCTTGAAGACGGTGCTGCCCCTTCTTATGCCTGCCCCGCCTGGATTGAGCCGCGCCTGGATCGCCTCGTTCAAGTACTCGCTCCCGAGAATGTTCTTGCGCATCGGCGTAAGGACCTGGACGTCCTGAAGAGGCTCCATCTTGAAGTGGCGGGGGATGCGCTCTGTCATGAAATCGAGCGCGAGCTTGAGGACGTCCTCCGGGCCGTTCTTCGCGATGTAGTAGAAGTCGCTCTCCCCTTCGCGCGTCTCGAACATCTCGCCCGCGTTGACGTGGTGGGCGTTTCTGACGATAAGGCCGCTCGAATCCTGCCTGAATATCTCCGTGAGGTGCGCGACTGGTATGACGCCGCTTTTTATGCAGTCCCCGAGAACGCTCCCCGGACCGACGCTCGGGAGCTGGTCCGTGTCGCCGACGAGGATGAGCGTAGCCGTGTCCGGGAGGGCCGCGAGAAGCCTTTCCATGAGACGGATGTCGATCATGCTCGTCTCGTCGAAGATGAAGACGTCGCCCTTGATGGGGTTCGTCTCGCAGTATGTGAACTTCCCTGTCTGCGGGTTGTACTTGAGAAGCCGGTGCATCGTCTGGGCGGGGGCGCCCGTGGACTCTGTCATGCGCTTGGCGGCCCTTCCCGTAGGGGCGGCGAGCAGCGTCTCGATTGCATTAGCGCCCTTTCTCGCCCCATATATCTCCACAAGGGCGCGGATTATCGTCGTCTTGCCGACGCCGGGGCCGCCCGTTATAACGAAGACCTTGCTTGCGAGCCCGTCCAGGACGGCCTTCGTCTGCGCGGGCGCAAGGGTGAAGCCGGTCTTGCGCTCCCACCAGTCGAGGGCCTTTTCAGGATCGATCTTCGGGAAACTCCTCGGGTGTGAGAGAAGGTCGCAGAGCTTCTTCGCAACGGCGCACTCCGAAAAGTAGAGATCGCGCATGTAGACGCGATCCTCCTCCCTTATAACCCTTCCTTCGTCGACCTCGGCCTTGAGGGCCTCCGCGAGCTTTTCTACGCCTATTCCGACCCTCTCCTCGGCGAGCAGAAGAAGCTCCGTCGCGCCGGTCCAGCAGTGGCCGCCCTCGTCGGCCTCCGACTGGAGCGTATGGAGGATCGCCGCGCGCGCCCTCAAGGGGCTGTCCTTCGGCATCCCGACAGACATCGCTATCGCATCGGCCGTCTGGAAGCCTATGCCCCAGATGTCGCGGCAGAGGCGGTATGGGTCGCTTTTTATGACGGCGACGCTGTCCGGCCCGTACTGTCTGTATATCTTCGCCGTCTTGGAGACGCTTATCCCGTAGCTCTGCGTGAATATCATGAGCTCGCGCGTGGCGCGCTGCTCCTTCCACGCCCTGCGGATACCCTCTATCTTCTTGGGGCCGACCTTGTCGATCTCCCTTAGGCGTTCGCTCTGGCGGTCGAGGATATTGAGAGTCTCGCTTCCGAATTTGTCGACGATGCGGTTTGCGAGGACGGGGCCTATCCCCTTTATGAGACCGCTCGCGAGATACCGCCTTATGCCCTCGACGCTCGTCGGGGTGATGCAAGTTATCGCCTTCGCCTTGAACCTGCGCCCGCGCGCGGGATCGTCCACCCACTGGCCTATCGCGTGAAGCTCCTCGCCGACCCACACCGCCGCGCAGTTGCCGACGACGACCGTCTCGCCCCCGCCGGGGCCGAAGGCGCCGCGGGAGCTCGTTGCAATGGCTACATTGAGGATCGAATACCCCGTATCCTCGTTGCGGAAGAGTATGCCCGTTACGGTTCCGTCGAGGATGTCGCCGATGTCCGGCCCATTCATCCCACGTGGACCGTCTTGATGACGATCGGCTCCTCGGGCACGTTCTGGTGCGGGCCGGCGTTGCCGGTCTTCACCTTGGCGATCCTGTCGACCACATCCATCCCGTCAGTCACCGTGCCGAACACCGCATATCCGAACATTGACGGATGCGGGGCGCGGTAGTCGAGGAAGTCGTTGTCGACGAGGTTGATGAAGAACTGGCTCGTGGCCGAGTCGACGACCATCGTGCGCGCCATGGCAATCGTCCCGCGCTTGTTCTTGAGGCCGTTCGCCGCCTCGTTGACGATCGGCGGCCTCGTGGGCTTCTGGTTCATCGCCTTGGTGAAGCCGCCGCCCTGGATCATGAAACCGTCTATCACGCGATGGAATATCGTACCGTCGTAGTGGCCGCTTCTTGCGTATTCGATGAAGTTCGCCACGGTAACCGGCGCCTTCACCTCGTCGAGTTCGAGACTTATCGTCCCAAGGTTCGTTTCAATGGCTGCTTTCATCGCAATCCTCCTCACGCGTCTAAAGAGATTTTACGTATTTTACCAAATCCCTACGCCATATGCAACCCGATTGTTACGGCGCGGCGAGCTTGAAGCCCGTACCGATGAACTGCGCGACGTCGCGGCCGGTATCGTCGGAGACATCGACGTTGACGACACACGAGCTGCGGCCGTTGCGCCTGTAGCGGGCCGTCGCGAAAAGCCTCCCGCCCTTCGGGGCCGAAAGGTAGTTGACCGTCACGCTCTGAGCGACCGTAATCCTTTCGCGGTCGTTCGTGAGCGCCGCGAACGCGAAATCCGCGAGTGTGAATATCGCTCCGCCCATGACCCCGCCGTATGCGTTCCTGTGACATTCGGCGACGACCATGCTCGCCGTGGCGTGGACTTCGTCGCGCTCGTCGAGGACGATGCCGTTGCCGGTGGCGAACCCGTCGCGCGAAAAGTACTCCCTCGCCTCTTCGATGCTGCTGAAACCTGACATGTGGAAACCTCCTTCCGGGCCGATTCACTCATCCATGGAGAGAACCGCATCCGCAAACGTCTTGAGATCGCCGTACCTCGCTACGGCATACGGATCGAGCGATGTGGACTGGCCGTTGACGATGAACACCTTGCCGCCGCGCTGGAGCGTGAGCCTTGGAAGCCCCGCCGCAGGATAGACGGTCAGCGAAGTGCCGAGGACTATCATCACGTCCGCCGACATGGCAAGCTCCTGGGCCTTGACGAACGCCACCTCCGGAAGCTGCTCGCCGAAGAACGTTATGTCCGGCTTGTACGGCCCCTTGCAGTCGGGGCACCTCGGAACGAACCCCGCCTCGTGCCCCTCCAGCATCGCGCATATCTCCTCGAAGCCGGCGGGCCTCCCGCACCATCTGCAATGGTGCACCATCGGCGAGCCGTGCACCTCCCACACGTTCGACGAGCCCGCCTTCTGGTGGAGCATGTCGATGTTCTGCGTGGCGATCCCCGAGAGCCTGCCCATGTCCTCAAGGCGCTTTAGCGCGAGATGGACGGGCCCCGGCTTGAAGTCCTTAAGCCCGTATACGAGACGCGCGGCGCCACGGTAGTATATCGAAGGATCGCGGTCGAACCAGTCGATGTCGAAGATCCTCTCCGCGTCAGGCTCCTTGTAAAGCCCCTGCGGCCCGCGGAAATCGGGGATGCCGCACAAGGTCGATATTCCTGCCCCCGTTAGCGCCGCAACCTTGCGGCTTCCCTTCAACGCCTCCAGAAGTCTTTCCATTCAAACCTCCTTGATTCAGCGCCTCAGCGCACGACCCTTCCGATGCGCCCGCCCGGAAGGAACTTCACAAACCCCTTCATCCTCAGCGAAACGGCGATTCCGTCGAATGTCATGGGCGAGATCGAAAGCGCCTCGCACACCCTGTCGATATGGGTGCCGCTTTCGGGAATCGCCTTGAGAACGGCCGCCTCCTCCAGCGAAAGCGGCGCCCCTTCCGGGGGCTTCGGTTCCGGCTTAACGGGCTTGGGATCCATGGGCTTAGGCTCCACGGATCTTGGCCTTGATGCCGCCGCCATCCTGACCGGCCTGGGCGCGGGAGCCTTCGCCTGCTCCACGTCGAAGCCCTCCAAAAGCCCCATATCAACCATCGCCTCGTCCACGGAGACGACGAGTCTCGCCGCCCCGGACCTTACAAGCCCATGGCATCCTGCCGAAAACTTCGAGTTGAACTTCCCGGGTATGGCCATCACAGGCCTACCGAGCGATCTCGCGATCTGGCACGTGATGAGCGTTCCGCTCTTGACCGGCGACTCCACCGCGAGAACGCCCTTCGAGAGGGCAGCCACGATCCTGTTCCTGCGCGGGAACGTGCCTCTATCGGGACGCCTTCCAAACGGATACTCGCTTACGACGGCGCCGCCCTCAGCGACGATCCTACGCGCGAGGGGTCTGTTCTCCTCTGGATAGAAGGCGTCAAGCGCCCCGCCGAGGATGCCGACCGTAAGCCCGCCTCCCGCTTTAAGCGCGCCTTCATGCGACGCTCCGTCTATCCCCAGGGCAAGCCCCGAGATGACGTTCACCCCCCTTGCGGCGAACTCGTGCGCGAAGAGATCCGCCGCATCGAGCCCGTAGGGACTCGCAGCCCTCGTCCCCACCATCGCAATTGAAACCCTCGAAAGGGCCTGCACATTCCCGGACACGTAAAGGCATACCGGAGGTTCGGGAAGGTCATTAAGCCTCGCGGGGTACGCCTGATCGAGCCTGGTGAGTACGGTTACGTGCATCTTCTCGGCACGCTCAAGCTCGGTCCTGGGATCGATCGCCCCAAAGCGCCCGGCATCCCTCGCAGCGAAACGGGCCCAGGCCTTCGCATAGCTTCCGCCCGCCTCGTCTGCAAGCGACTTTATCCGCCCCCGGGGGACGCTTTCCACCATGTTGAAAGCGACAAGTGCCTCGCGTTCGGTCACGTCAATCCTCCTTAAGGGAAACGTGGCTTGATACCCTCCCAGGGCGCGCAAGCCATGCGGCGAAAGGACCGTTCTTCTGTGTCGGAACGAAATCTATGCCTTCAAAGGGAAGCCCTTCCTTCTTAAGCTCCCCCTCGACGAATGAAATGGCGAAATCCTCGAGGGTCCTCCCCATCGCCCGGCAGCTCATCACGAAATCCGTTATGCGCCCCGTCTGCCATACGATATAGAGGACAAGCCCCATATCGCCGTAGCGGTCGCCGCTGCGGAACGTCCAGACCCTCGCGCCGCCATCGGCGAGGAGCCTTTCGAAAGCGGCCGCGCTGCGCCTTATGGTCGTAGAGTTGAACTGGTTTGTCTTCCCCGCCATCTGTTCAAGGCGCGGGACATCGTCAAGCGTGGCGCGAGAGGGTTTTGCCCATATGCCAAGCCCGTCGAGGAAGGATCCTATATCAGGCGCGGATGCGGCATCGCCTCTCCTTTGACGGTCGGCCTTGTATCCAGCAACCCTTGCGGCATCCTCTTCGGTGATTCCGGCGCCGCCGAAGAAATAAGTCTCAAGCCGCCTGCAGACCGATCTCCCCGTTCCCGCGCCAGCAAAAGGCGGCACCGCGACAGACGGGAGATGCTCCTTCATGAGCCGCCTTTCATGGGGATTGTCGTCAATGAAAACAACGCTC
The DNA here is from genome assembly GCA_045636065.1 of Kiritimatiellia bacterium. Classification (GTDB taxonomy): domain Bacteria; phylum Verrucomicrobiota; class Kiritimatiellia; order RFP12; family UBA1067; genus RGIG5050. The sequence goes on from JAZTWW010000057.1 coordinate 16,029, forward strand.
TCCGCGCCGAGATTGAGTTCTTTGAGAATCGCGGAGAGATTTGCCGCCTTGGGCCTCCAGTCTATTCCGGCGGCGACGAAATCGTCAAGCGACAACGTAAAATCCTTGCGCGCAAACGCCTTCTCAAGCGGCGAGGCTCCACCGGATGGCGGATCGTTCTTTGTGAGAAGGACGGGCACCACACCTTTCGCGGAAAGTTGCCTTACGCACTCCATCATCTCAAGGTCGGGCTCAAGCGCATCGGCGCCGTCCTCGCTCACTATGCCGCGCCAGAGAGTGTTGTCGGCATCTACGGCGAGGACCTTCCAAGGCCCCCCGCCGAGCGAGGAGAGGAACCACCTGAATTCATCCTCGATGGCCTTGAGTCCCGCGAGGGAGAACGGGAAGGCAGCAATGCTCTCCATCCGCGCATCGCGGAAGCGCGGAGTCTCGGCCTCAATGGCCGCGATATCGGGAACGAGCAGAGGAATGCCGCCAAGAGCCTTGCGGGCCTCCTGGACGACATCGCCCCTTTCGGAAACTAGAAGAACGGCCTCCGGCGCAAAACGCCAGAGACCGCTCCTATCGTCGAAGCATTCCTGCGGCCACGCACCGAAGCCCGGTGCAAGATAGACCTCATGGTCTTCGCGTGCAAAGTCGCGCGCGAAGAAATCCATTGTCACATCGCCGAGGAATGCAAGACGCATCTCATCATACCGCCCGCTTAGAACTCCTCCTGGACGGCAGGAGCCGGCTGCGCCGGCACCTCTGCGGCAGGCTCCGCAGCGGGTTGCTCTACGACAGGCTCCGCAACGGGCTGCTCTACAACCGGTTCTGCGGCAGGCTGCTCCACGACAGGCTCCGCAGCAGGCACCTCTGCGTCAGACTCCGCGTCGGGCGCATCCTCGCCGTCATCCTCGTCATTCTCATCGTCTTCCTCAACGGAAACGATGAGCTCGTCAAGGAACGGCACGATAGTCGCCACATGGGCGACGGCATCGCTCCAGGAAGCCTCCATGGAGATATTGAGCGTCGTACCTACGACCTTGCTCTTGAACGACTTGAGGACCGATGCCGCAAACGCCTGCTCGGGATCGCTCGGATCGAGCGTATCGGCGACCTGCCTCATCGGGACAAGAACCGCAAGCAGCATGCCGTTGAGCTTCTGCGCAGTCTCGGCGTCCGCGAATTCGATGCTGAACACGTTGCGGTTCACGGTTCCCTCGAATATGGACTCGTACGAGAGGTCTCCAAGGCCCTTTATGATGTCGGCGATGGGCGTCTCATCGGGGAGTGCCCCGAGAAGAGCGAGCTCGTCGTCATGCACCAAGGAGGCTATGGTGCGCCCGAGGTGCGGGACAAGGAGCTTTGCAGTGGCGGAGGGATTCGGCGCGAAGAGACTGCCGAACGAGGGATCGGCCTCGCCGACGCCGTCGCGCAGCAGAAGGATCTGGCGGGCAAGGGCCTCTTCGCTCAACGCGGCGATGAAGAGCCTGTCGTCGAAGAGCCTGGTCCAGCAGATCTTGAAGTTCGGGAACGTGTCGGTAGGCGTCGAGTCCCTGAAGACGAGCTCCCTGACCTCTGCGCCGGCGATGGACTTCCTCTGGACGGACACCTCGGCCGCCAGCTCGGTGCGGGCCTCTTCAGGCGCACGCTCGTTCCAGAGCTTCACGATCGGGGCGAGGTTGAGGGGGTTGCGCTTCTCGGCGTACATCGCAAGGGCGATGTCGGGAAGCGGGAACGTCTCGGCGTCGTCCGGCGGACGGGTGAGAGGTCCTACGGAGAAGACCATCCACCCCTCCCCGTACAGGGAGTAGTCGAGGTATCCGTTGTCGCTCGCCCAATCGACCCAGGGCTTGACGAGCTCGCTGCCGGAGAAGGCCGCCTTAAGCTCGGTCATGTACGCCGTAAGCGCGGCGTTACGGCCGCAGGCGCCAATATCGGTGTAGCCGGCGAGAACGCTGCCGGCCGGCACCTTTACAGGCACCGCCGCCTCAAGCGATATCGCAAGGGCGGCGGAAAGCGCGGCCGCAGCCGCGCGCACTTTTACCGTTGATTTCATCGGCTAAAGCCTCTCGACTCAGTCGTCATCGCCATCATCGTCATCGTCGTCGTCATCATCGTCGTCGTCATCGCCATCGGCGAGTTCGGCGATGTCTTCGGCGTCATCGGCGGCGTCGGCGAGCTCAGCCTCGGCCATATCGACCATCATCTTCCAGGGGATGGAAACGCCGACCGTCATGACGGAGCCGTCGACCTTGACCTGGATGGAGTTGACGACCGCCTTGCCGAGCTGGGCCTCGGGGTCATCGTCGTCGCTGGAGGCGGCGAGCTGCTTGAGGGGCATGAGACCGCCCATGGCAAGGCCGTTAACGGTCTGCGCGTTCTCGGCGGAGCCGAAATCGAGGGCGAGGACTATAGCCTCCTGGCCGTTGCCGAAGCCGGTGGTGAGGACGAGATCGCCAAGGCCCTTGAGGAGGGAGGAGACCTGCGTCGTGCCGTCGGGAAGCGTGCCGAGCATCGCGAGCTCTTCGTCCTTCGCGAGGGAGGAGATGAGCTTGCCGAGAGCGGGAACGAGAGCCTTCGTCACTTCGCCGTCGCCAAGCTTGAAGAGGTCGCCGAAGCCGGCGGCCGCATCACCCTTGCCGTCGCGGAAGAAGAGGATCTGCCTTTCGAGCGCACCCTCGCTGAGAGCCGCGACGAACAGGCCCTGATCGACGCTGGCCCAGCACGGAGCGAGCCCCTTGACCATGCCCTCGGTGGGATCCTCGGCGAACTGGACGACCTGCGCCTTGACGCCGGCGATATCCTTGTCGACGACCTGGACCTGCTGGCTGACGACAGCGCGGATCTCCTCGTCCGTAAGAGCGGTGTAGACGGTCTTGATTACATCGACGAAGTCGGCGGGATTGCGGCCGGTGGCACGGCAGGCGAGAGCCACATCGGGCATCTCGACGGTCACCTCACCTTCGGCGGGACGCTTTACGTTGCCGACCGTGAAGAGAGCCCAGCCCTTGCCGTAGGACTCGATGTCAAGAAGCTTGGAGCTCTCGACGGCGGAGACGACCTCCTGGGGAAGACCGACCTTGGGAAGGAGCTTGGACGTGGAATCAAGGTACGCCTTGTAGTCGGCATTGCCGGCCGCCGTCGCCAAATCGGAATAGAACGCCGCAACGCTTCCGGCAGGAACGCTTGCCGCAACAACGCCGCCGGCCGCCGCCTTGGCTCCGGCCGTCGCGCCGCCAGCCTGTGTGGTGCCGTCGCTGTCTCCGCAACCGGCGAGCGCTGCTGCGAGTGCGAGGCCGGCGAGTGTCTTGAGTTTCATCTTTGTTTCCTTTCTTAGGATTTTTGGATTGTTTAATTATACTCCATGCCGGACGATTCGGCAAGGGAAAAACTGAAAAATCACGAATACGTCGTCACGTCCCTGCCTGGGCCGAACGGGGAGAGATCCCTCAGGCGCCTTATGACCGGCGGCACCTTTTCAAGGACGTAGTCGATGTCATCCTCCGTGTTGTAGCGCGAAAGCGAGAACCTTACGCTTCCGTGGACGGCGATGAACGGAACACCCATTGCGCGTATCACGTGGCTCGGGTCGAGGCTCCCGCTCGCGCAGGCGCTGCCCGTCGATACGCATATGCCGAGATCGCTCAGGTGGTAGATTATGGCCTCGCCCTCGATGTACTCGAAGCTGACGTTGAGCGTATTGGGAAGGCGGTGGGCCCTGTCGCCGTTGACGATCGTATCGGGGCACGATTCGAGAAGCCCCCTTTCGAGCCTGTCGCGCATCGGCGCGAGCTTCTGGGCCTCGTCAGCCATGCCGAGGCGTGCAAGCTCGCACGCCTTCGCAAGCCCCACTATCCCGGCGACGTTCTCGGTGCCGGCGCGCCTCGCCGATTCCTGGTGGCCGCCAAGCATGAAGGGCTTGAGCTTCGTCCCGCGCCTCACGTAGAGTACGCCCACGCCCTTGGGCGCGTGGAACTTGTGCCCCGAGATGGAAAGCATGTCCACAGGAAGGCTCTTTACGTCGATCGGCACCTTGCCAGCCGCCTGCACGGCGTCCGTATGGACGGTGGCGCCGTACTCCTTGGCGATCTCCGCGACTTCGCGGATCGGGAAGACGGTGCCCGTCTCGTTGTTGGCCCACATCACGCTCACGAGCGCGTTCCTGGTCCCCTTTAGCTCGGCCCTCAGCTCGTCGAGATCGATCTGCCCGACGCCATCAACCTTGAGCTCGACCTCCTCGTGCCCGAGCGCCTTGAGGCGCCTTGCAGGGGCGAGCACCGCAGGATGCTCCACGGCCGTCGTCACGACCTTCATGCCCTTGCCGTACCAGTCGGCCGAGCCGCGTATGGCGGTGTTGTCGCTCTCCGTCGCGCAGCTGGTGAATATCACCTCGTCGGGCGAACAGTTGAGAAACGAAGCTACCTCCTCGCGCGCCTTGGCGACGTACGTGCCGATGCGCCCGCCGAAGGCATGCATGCTCGAGGGGTTGCCGTAGAGTTCGCCGAAGAAAGGCATCATCGCCTCGCGGACCTCAGGCGCGACGCATGTCGTCGCGTTGTTGTCCAGATACGCTATCCTTCCGCTCATTTGCACTCCTCCGTCTCGGGAAGGTCCTCTCCGAGGAAATCGCGGATCCTGTCCATCGTCTCGGCGCTCAGGATGTGCTCCATGAGGCAGGCGTCGCGCTCGGAGGTCTCAAGGGACACCCCGAGCTTCACGAGAAACGCCTTGAGGACGTTGTGCCTGCCAAGGACGAAAGCCGCCACGCGGCGTCCCTTCTCCGTAAGCTCTATGTCACCGTAGGGTTCCTGCGCGACTAGCTCGAGCTTCTTGAGTTCGCTTATGGCCTTGACGACGCTCGGCATCTTCACGTGAAGCTGCTCGGCGACGTCCCTCACGCGCGCGCGCCCCTTGCTCCTTATGAGGACGTATATCTCCTCGACGTAGTCCTCAAGGCTCTTTGTCATCGTCATTTCGAGCTCTCCCCGGAAACGTGCGTACGCGAGGGGTTGCGCTTCATGAACTCCTTTGCGAACGCCGTGTAGGCGACGGCGCCCTTGCATGTCGGATCGTAGAACACCACAGGCTGACCGAAGCTCGGCGCCTCGCTCGTTCTCACGTTCCTCGGGATCATCGTGTCGAAGACCTTGTCCGGGAAATGCTCCCTCACGTCGGCGACGACGTCCTGCGAAAGGCGCGTTGAGAAGTTGACCATCGTCATGAGTATCCCGTTGAGGGAAAGCTCGGGGTTGCCGCCGTTCGCCCTCAGCTGGTCGATGATGTTCGTTATGACGCTAAGGCCTTCGAGCGCATAGTACTCCGCCTGCATCGGGACGATGATCCCGTCGGCGGCGGCGAGGCTCGCCGTCATGAGGATGCCGAGGCTCGGCGGGCAGTCGAGGAGGATGTAGTCGAACGCCTTTGCGGCCCTTATCTCCGAAAGGACATCCCTCACGACGCTCAGGTGGTTGCCCTTCCTGGCGATCTCGATCTCGACGCCGGCGAGATCGACCTCGCTCGGAACGACGTTGAGGTTCTCGTAGGGCGTAGGCTGTATCATGTCGGCGATGTCGGCCTCGCCGGTGAGAACCGGATAGAGGCTCACGCCGCTCTGGCGCTGGAGCCCAAGACCCGTCGTTGCGTTGGCCTGCGGATCGAGGTCGATCACGAGAACGGTTCTGTGCGCCTTCGACAGCGCCGCCGCCAAATTGACCACGGTTGTGGTCTTCCCCACGCCGCCCTTCTGGTTCGCCACCGCTATGACGCGCGTGACCTTCTCCTCTTTCGCCATATTTTCTACCCTCGCTTCACGAGTTTGAAGAATCTGTCCTGATACTGTTCAAAGACGCCTCTGCGCTTGAGGAGAGCCCCTAGCTCCTTGACGCGCGACGGATCGGCCTTGGCGCGCTCGAAGGCGATCTCTATCTCGCCGCCGTCAACGCCCGCGCGTGCCCTCTCGGCGATCTCCATCATGCGGGCCTTCTCCAGGGCCCTTACGTTCGATTCGAGGCTGCGGGAGCTTTCCTCGCGGAAGAACTGCAGAAGGCACACGTCCCACGGATCGTCAACGCCCGCTATCACCGTGCGGAAAGGGTCGCCCGAGCTTTCCGCGTCCTTCACGGCCTCCTCGAGTGCGGCCTCGACGGTGGAGTTCACGACTAGCTCCGAGAACGCCTCCTGCTTGAGGGTATAGCCGTATCTTAGAATGCGCAGGCTCTCCTCGTTCTCCTTAAGCCATTCGCAGAAACGCCGGGCCTCCTCGCCGAAGCCCTCCAGATTGTCGCTCGCATACACCTCGGGCGTTATCAAGAGAGGCCTGTTCGCTTCAAGCCTGCCTTCGCGTATGCGCACCTTGCCGGGGTAGTCGTCGAGTTCGGCCACAAGCGTGTACGTGACGCGCGTCACGTCGAAGGTCTCCAGCGTACGGCTAGGCCAGCGCACCACCTTCGTGTGCGCCGCGGCGTAGAAGAAGTCGAACTGCCTGTCCCTGCTCATCCCTCGCCCTCTCCGAGAATCCTGCGCTGGCGCGCCTTGGACGAGTCGAATATGGCGGAGTATACGACTAGGACGTCGGCGGCGCATCCGAGCCCTGCCACAGACGCCACCCTCTGGCGGACTTCGCCTTCGCGGCCACGGTCCACGATGGCCGTGCCGCTCTCGCGCTTAGCCTGCGCGATCTCGTCCGACAGCTCCATCCGCCGCCGGAGAAGGACGGCGATCCCGCCGTCGACCGCGTCGAGATCGCGGCGCACTTCCTTGAGACTACGCATCAGAGCGCTTCCCTTACCCTGCCGATGCGCTCCATCGTGCGGGCGAACATCTCGGGCGTCTGGCTCTGGACGCCGTCGCACAGCGCGTGGGGCGGATCGTTGTGGACTTCGATGATGAGCCCGTCTGCGCCGATGGCCGTGGCCGCGACGGCGACGGGATCGACCATGTACGAGTAGCCCGTCGCATGCGAGGGATCCACCACGACAGGCAGATGCGAAAGCCTGTGCAGGAGCGGCACGACGCCGAGGTCGAGCGTGTTCCTGAGGGATGTCTCGAACGTGCGTATGCCGCGCTCGCAGAGGATGACGTTCGGGTTGCCCGAGGCCATGATGTACTCCGCGCTCATAAGCAGCTCCTGGATCGTCGCGGACATGCCGCGCTTGAGCAGGACAGGCTTCTGCGTGTACGCGCCAACCTCCCTGAGGAGATTGAAGTTCTGCATGTTCCTCGCGCCGATCTGGATGACGTCGACATCGTTGAAGAGCTCGATGTCCTTGAAATCCATGAGTTCGGTGACGATCGGAAGCCCCGTTTCGCGCTTGGCGACGGAAAGCATCTCAAGCCCGCGCGCGCCAAGGCCCTGGAAGGCGTACGGCGATGTGCGCGGCTTGAACGCGCCGCCGCGCAGCATCTTCGCGCCGGCCGCCTTGACGGCCTTCGCGATCCCCACTATCTGCTCTTCGCTCTCCACGCTGCAAGGGCCTGCTATGACGCCGAAGCTCCCTCCGCCGATCTTGACTCCGGAGCAGTCGATCGCCGTATCATCCGGGTGGAACTTGCGGTTTGCGGCCTTGTAGGGCTCCTGTATCCGCTGCACGGACTCCACCACGTCGAGCGCCTCTATAAGCGCAGGATCGATGTGCGCGACGTCCCCCACGCACCCGATTATCGTCTGCAGCGAGCCTTTTGACACGTGCGGCTCGATGCTGCGCGATCTGAGCAGGGCCTTCAGGTTCTCCACCTGGGCCTCGTCGGCGCCTGCCTTTATTATGATAACCATTTTCTTCACTCCCACATCCCAAACCCGCACCACCATCGGCACGGATTCGTGATATTATACCAAATCGCCTTTCCCTCTGTCAAATCTCAGGACCTGGCCGGAACGCCGGACCGGTGTCCCTTTCAGCCTTCCTCTCAAGCGCCGCGGCAAGCGCCGCCTTGCTCCCCACGAGAACGGCGCGCCTCTTCGCGCGGGTGATGCCGGTGTAGACTATCTGCCGGTTAAGAAGCGGATGGTCCACTTCGTTCGGCAGCACCACCATCACGTTCTCGAACTCTGATCCCTGGCTCTTGTGCACGGTCATCGCATAGGCAAGCTCATGCTCGGGGAGAAGCCCGACGGGGCATACCGCTACCTTGTCTCCCCTCGGGAAGAGGACCGTCATTCCGTTCGGGCCCTTGACGGTAACGCCGATGTCGCCGTTGAAGAGATTCCTCTCGCGCGTATTGCGCGTAACGACTGCCGGCACGCCGACCTTCGAAAGCGGATTCGCGGGGCGGCGTCCGCCAAACCGCTCCGTGATTGCAAGCTCGTTGATTCCGGCCGCCCCGAACGGGCCATCGCGCACCACCGTGAGAATGCGGGAGAGGTCAAGCTGCCTGAAGAGGGCCTCCACCTCGGCCGTCTTCGTACCGTCCTTGAAAACGGCATTGTCCGCCCCAACAGACTTCGCAGCAGCGACAAGCAGACCATCGGACAGGGCCGTTCCCTTGACGGCACCTGTGGGCACATCCAGTAGCCCATAATTGCGCACCCATTCAAGAACGAGCCTGCGGCAGGAATCCGGCTTAGCAGATGATCCGATGTCATAATGGAACACTCGGTTGACGTTTTCAGAGTCCTCCCTGGACAATGTCTCCATCCAGGATTCACCCTTGACCGGCAATTGCTTGAGAGATTCTTCAAATAGCGCCTTGTCGCCCCCATTTACCGCGCGGGCGCAAGCGGCTAGCTTCCCCGTAAAGCGGTTCGACTCCTTAAGCACGACGACAGTCCGCCCGTCATAGTTTGCCACCACATCGCCCAGGACAGCCCCCGCGTCAACGGACGGCAACTGGTCCTTGTCGCCCAAGAGTACCAGACGGCATTGGCCTGATAGCGCCTCCAAAAGCGCCTTCACAAGATGTACGTCAACCATCGACGATTCATCGACGATCACAAGCTTGTACGGGAGGCGGTTCTCCTTCGTGTACTTCCAGTCCGGAGGCAGGCCGCCCAATGTCGTGTGGATCGTCGCGCCTGACATCTCCTCGATCTGACGTTTGATCTCGGGGGGCATATCGACAGCCGCGGCGCACTGGCCATGTATCGACTCCCCCATCCGCTGGGCGGCGCGCCCCGTCGGCGCAACGAGCGCGACATCCTCGCCGGTCACGGCGTTGCTCTCCATCAAGGCGCGCAGGATTGCGCAGACCACAGTAGTCTTGCCCGTTCCGGGCCCTCCTGTGACCACGGTGAACCTGCGTTTCCCGACCGTCCTCACGGCCTGTTGCTGTTCGGCGTTCAAGGAGAATCGTCCATTCTTGCCGTTGAAGAGAACCGACCTAATGACGATATCCTCCGGCAGCCCGCCAAAATCATCTTCGCCCGCCATCTTGCCCAGCCTGTCTGACACAGCCTTCACCGAATCCCAGACTTTCGCGAAGAACCACCCTTTCCCGCCACCGTCGATTTCACGGCAGACGACAAGCTGTCCGTCACCCTTCGCCAGCATATCGCCTGCGGCCTTGGCATGCTTCATCCAGCACCCGTCGACAAGCGTGTTGTACGCGGCGTCACGTCCATCCTCCATGCGCCCCGCCTTCTTGAGAAGATCCGCCCCCTTCCCTATCCGGAGAAACGTATTCCCTTCCTTAAGCGAAAGGCGCATCGCGGCGAGGAACAGGTAAAGGCCGGAATCCCGGCCGTGCAGATGCTCCACGACATCGCGAGCGGACTGCATGTCCGAAAGCGACAGCGCACCCGCCGCGAGAATCCGCGCAAGAATATTCCTGACCCCATTCGCGCCGTCGCCGTCCGCCGGGATTCCGAACAGGCCTAGCCGGCGTTCCGCCTCTTCAATTGTCATAGCCGTCCCCCTCCCGGTCCATTGCCGATCTGATCGCCGCACGGCAGGCTTCCGCCGAGATCGCCTCAGCCTTGGCGACGAAAACGCCCTTAGTCCCGTCAAGCCCATCCGGTCTCTCGCCCGCGCGCACGAACATGTAGGCCACCCCGCCCAGTTCGGCCCCGCCGAGCCAGTACCTTACAGCCTGCGAGTAGAACTGATACTGGAGATGGTAGTCCGACTCCGTCATCGCGCGCTCCATCGCGTCAATGCCATAGTCGGGCAGCGAATTCGTCTTCCAGTCAAGGATGTAGACTGGACCTCCCAAGCCATCGGGACGGACAAGGAGATCGATCTTGCCGTTGAACGTGCTTTCAACTTTCGGATCGCCGCCATCCGTCACGCCATCATCGCCAAGCACTTTCGCGCGATTCACCACGAACTCCAGCTCTGCACGACGGTTGGATGCGTCAATCTCCTTAAGTACGATCGTTCTGCCGCCAATGTCGATGGGGACATTCAACGCGTGCCAGACCATACGGGCCAGCACAAGCTCCGTAGAGTCGTCGCTCTGCCCGTTCGTCTGCGACGCAAGCTGATGCCTGCGCATGGTGCTGCGAATCAAATTCAGGAAACGTTCATCCTTTGCCAATTGCGCAAAGTCTGCATTTCCAACCGTGCAGAAGCCAAGCGCGGCGGCATCTGATCCGTCGTCGTTGTTGCATAGCGCCTCCATAATCTCATGGAACACGTCGCCCGAGATATTGTTTCGCGGCAGAAGCGTCGGCACTTTCCTCTGCGTCGAAATCCCGCCATGGTCCTCGTCGTCCTTGCCGGAGTTTCCGTCCGGTACGGTTGTCTCCTTCACCTTCCTGTGGATCGACGAATACGAATCGTTGTCGATCTTCTGCCGCGCAAGCGCCTTGGCATCAATATCGTAGACGGTAATCGCGGAAGGCGCGGCGACGCCATCTCCAGCCGTTTCCTGCATGAAATCGCCCTCCAGCGAGCTTTCGGATTTCCAAAGGCGCTCAGAAACCCTGAGAACCGCCTCCTTCGCCGCATCGTCGCCATCGAAACACGCACGGATGCCACGGGCGAGAAAGCCGATGTGATGTTTCGTTGGATCGTTTGGAATCAGCAACGCAGAAGAGACGCTGCCGATGCCGGTTTCGTTTTCGGCTACCGTCGTCTCCTCTTTTGTCTTCCTGTCCTTGACGGTTCTCATCCGTTTATGCTGAGCCCATTGCGACCAGGGAAGATAGAGCTTATGCTCCGCGCGCGTAAGTGCCACATAAAGCAGACGCTTCCCCTCGCGGATCGCCTTCTCCTTCTCTCCGGCTTCGGCTTGGGCTCCGAGTTTTCCAAAGCCCCATGCGACAAACACTACCGGGAACTCCAAGCCCTTCGACACGTGCATCGTCATGATCTTGACGCAGTCGGCCTCGGACTCCTTGCGCCGCAGCGCCCCGTTCTCGCCGGCGCTCTTGTCGTCCTGACGCCAGGAGCGGAGGATTTCCGCAAACTCGTCAATCGTCTGCGCCTTGCGCCCGGCCTCCGATAGAAGCCTGTCGAGAATCTGGCGCGTCGCGGACCAGCGGCGGTCGAAGTCGGAATCGTCCTTGCCGGGATGCGCCAGGAGCGTATCGTCCATTATGTGCTCGAAGAGGAGGCACCATCTCTTCCTTGCGGCAAGATCCTCCCATACCGCCAGAAGCCTCGCGAAATCACTGTCCTCCTCTTTGAGCCTGGCCTCCAGCTGGCTTGGACTGTATCCGAAAAGCGGCGTCATCAGAAGCGCCTCAAGCCGTCCGCGCCGGCTAGGTGCGGCAAGGAAATCAAAGAGCGCCAGAAGCGACTCCGCCTCGGCGGAATCATAGATCCCCTGTTCCTTGTAGATCGAAAACGGGATCTTCGCCTCGGCAAGAATCTCGCGGGTCTTGTCCGCGTCGGCATGACCGCGCACAAGAATGCACATGTCACGATACGATAGCCGGTGCTCTTCCGGCTCCTTGGAATCCGCGGCTAAAGTCGTGTAGGCGGGTCTGAGCGCCACAAGGCGCTTGATCTCCCGCGCGGCATTTCGCAGGAATTGAGGGAGGCAGATGGTTTTATTCCCATATCCCGAATTGGAGGATCCTGGAGCCTTCTGTTCCCTGGGCAGGGATTCGAGCAGCTCCACAGGCCCTCCGAAATCGGGATGATAGACTATTCCGTTGAACCGATCGGACTTTTCAGGCGGCTTTACGTCCCTGTAGCCGATTGTTCCATCGCCCTCCTTCATGTCCTCGAACCAGGAATGGTCGTCCTTGACCTTCTTTCCGAAGATCCTGTTGAAAGAGTCGACGAGCGCCGGAGAGGACCGGTAGGTGGTGTCAAGCGTGAAGGTCTTCTCATCGTCGCCGCCTGTGATTGCATGCTTCGCCTCAAGATACGTCGCGATGTCAGCGCCCCTGAAGGAATAGATCGCCTGCTTTGGATCGCCCACGACGAGCAGAGCCCCCTGCTTCGGTTCCGGGCCATCTCCGATCCTATTCACATGGTGAGAGAAGATGCACCTGAAGATATCCCACTGCGCCTTGTCGGTATCCTGGAATTCGTCCACCAGCGCGATGCGGTATCTGCGGCGTATAAGCGAGAGCAAGGCACTGGGCCGCTCTGGCGCATCCAGCCTGGCCTCTTTGACGACGACCTCGCGGGCGCGGCAGACAAGATCGTCGAACGTCATCGCCGAAGCGGCCTCCTTGCTTTCCTGAAAGAGCCTCTGGGCGATGGGCCTCAGGACATTGATGAGGATCGCCTTGCAATCACGAACCTGCTCTTTGACCTTCCCTCTCCCCTTGGCGCTTGTTTCCGGAATCGGGGCGGTGGCCTTGAATCTCTTTTCGACCTCGTCTGCAAGTTCATCGGCCGTCAACCCGGCCTCCGTCATCAGCTCGACGAACTGCGCCCCCTGCGCCCGCCTGTACTCTTCGGAATGCAGAGCCTCCATGACCGCCTGATGGATCATCGTTTTATCCGATGCGCAGATTTCCGTCTCCATCGGGACGCGGTTCTCGAAGGCGTATTCCGCAAGGAGTTCGCGGCAGAACGAATGGATCGTACAGATCGTGACCTCGTCGAAGTCGGGCGGCAGGCATCCGGCCTTCTCGAGAATGTCGCGGATGCGGTCCTTGAGCTCGCCTGCGGCCTTTTCCGTGTACGTGACGAGCAGCAGGTTCTTCACGCTCTCAACCTTCTTCTCCGTCAGGAGCTTGAGGACGATGCTCTGGAGCGTATATGTCTTGCCTGTCCCCGCAGACGCCTCTATGATGGCGTCCCTGGAATAGTCGATCCGGTTGCACATGAACCCTGGATCGCCAAGCCGCTCCTTGATGACTATGTTCTCCTCACTCATGGTCCAAACCCTCTTCGTCCGCCTCAAGACGGATTCCTCCCATCGGCAGATGGTAGCGTTCCTCGTATATCCCCTTTAGCTCCCCGCCGGTTTCTTCAGGCTCACGCTTGAACCTCTCAAGGTTCCGTTCAAGGACAAGGTCGCTGTTGAAGGATCGCTTTGAATTGCCGTACTCTTCGGCCGTCACCTTCTCCAGAATCCCGGCCCAGACATAAGGTTCTCTACAGTCGCTCAAGGCCTTCAGGAGTTTCCTGTACGCAAGGTCGACCATCCTTCCGTCACCGCCGGCCTGCTCGTATTTCAAATACGCCTTTACGAGCGAGGCGAGATACTTCCAGGCAGAAGCCCTCTCAACCTCCCATCTCCATGTCCCCGCATTCCCGCCGTCGAGATCGACGACCCCAACGCACAAGCCATGGGGTTTGCCGTCATTCTGGAGAAGGCACATCATGTAGGCGAGAAACGGTTCAAGGCATTGCTCCGGCGGCAGCTTCTGAAGCCTGGCCGGGCTCTGCCTTGTTGCGGCCTTGTCATCCAGCCGTCCTGTCACTAGCACCCTTGCCTCGTTTGCAGTGATAGTCCAGTTCGGGATCTCGGCGACAAACCGCACCTTCAAGGGCTCCTCCCCTTCATCCTCCAACTCGGCGGGGAAATCGAGGTGCAAAGTGTTGTCTTCGCCATCCGAGAGGGCGAAATCCTTCACGAAATCCCTCACCTGGGCAAGATGGGCCTCAGCCTCGTTCATGATTCCGGTTTTGGCAAGGTCGCCGAGGAAACCTGTCGGCAGCCTCCCCGAGAGCTGCAACCTAAGGATCTCTTTCTCCACCGCCCCCTTCGATTCGGAATCAAGCCATTTCGACTGAAGATTCCATCTGTCTGGGCCGTTCAGAGAACCGAGGGGGCTGTCAGGCTCAAGATCGGTTTCAAGATAGCCCGCCACACTGATGCCAAAGCGGTGTCGCATTACGGCACGGACGGGGTTCTTAAGGAAATCCGCCAAGACCTTCGCCGAAATCTCAACCCTCGGCTTTGACTCATCACCTCCGATCGCCTTGACTTCAGGCTTCGCCCCCTCCCCTTCGGCGCGCGCACACGCAAGTTTCCGCGCCGCCTTGGAATATGTCGGCAGCAGCCCCGCGAAGGGATCGTCGCCCGCCCAGACGATGTCATCCACCGGGCTTTTCCCGCCCCTCTCTCCACGCTCCAGAAGCGGGTACCCTTCAAACTCCTTAAAGATGCCCTTACTCTGCCCATCCTGGTCCAGAACGTGCTTTCCGATGAAATTCTCCACCTCCCGCACGATACCTGCGGGGAAGAGCTCCGCGTCCTTCTCGATATCACGGTTGGGGTAGCTCAGAACGAGCCGGTCGGAAACCGCCATGATGGATTCGAGGAAGAGGAAACGGTTCCTGTTCGGCGCCGAGACGTCGCCCAGACGCCAACCCGTTCCGCGGATATCCAGGGTGGACGAGCTGGTGCGCCCCGGGAAACCTCCGGCCCCCATGCCGATCATATAGACCTGCTTGAAGGGAAGCGCGGCAAGCGAGGCGAAACCGCCTATCGTGACGCCGCTCGTAAGATACCCGCCATGGCGGCATGGGATGCCGCCGACGAAATGCTCCACAGCGGCCACCGCAAGTTCGAATCCCTGCCTCTGCGGAATGTCGCCAAGCGAATAGAGCGTCCCCAAGAGGGAACTGCGCACCTTGTTCTCAAGCTTGTCGTCCTTTTCGAGCGCAAGGTACGTCTTCGCAAGTTGGCCAAGCCGATCCGCCCAGCAGCCCCCTCGCAAGCCGCCTTCCTCCCATGCGGCGACGAGAGGCAGGGAGCGAGTCGAACCATCTGCATCAAAGAGCGCACCGGTGAGATCGCGGTACAAAAGCTCCACGACTTCGGAAAGCTTGAGCGCGACGTCGCCGCCGGCATTGACGAGAGGGATGTCGTTCCCGTCCCCGTCGCTGACCTTGTTGGCAAGCCGCGCAAGGCGAAGGCGCTTTAAAGCCGACGACCAGTCGAAATACCCTGCACCCCCGTCATCGTGCTCAAACCCGTCGAAAGCGCCTATCTTCTCCGTGAGCTCGCGCCAGACGACAACGTCCTCGCGCGCGAACCCCAGCGCGCGCTGCACGCACGGATTCTCCAGCACGTTAAAAAGCCGCTCGCGGTTCAACCCCTTGCGCCCGAGCTCGATCAGGGAGAGGAAACCGCGAAGGTAATTGCTGTCGTCGCTGGCGGACATGTCAAGAAGGCCGTACGGCACCTCGCCACGCGCATCGAAGACGGCCTCGATCACAGGACGGTACGTCTTCATGTCCGGTACGATCACGGCTATATCCGAGAACGAGCAGTCCGGCCATGGACGGTCCCCCATGACGCCCTCAGGACGTACGACGCTTCCTAAGATCGAATTGTACACCATCTCCACTTCGCGGCGCACGCCGGGCGTACCGATCACCTGGAAAGAGGCGTCCTGAGGGCAACGGACGACATCGCCAGTCCTAGACCGGATGGATTCCTGGACTTTCCCGAGAACCGTCCCTGCCGTCCCCTCGTCATCGTCAAGCGACTCCCAGTCGAATCCGATCCCTTCGGCCACATCAGCCGACTCCTCAAGCTCCACTAAAAGGCGCAGCGTCTCGCGTCCCGCGATACCAAGCGTCTTGAGAAGCTCGTTCTCGCAGATGCCTCCATACTCTTTTTCAGGATCGACGCCGCTATAGCGCCCCAGGCGGAACAACGCCTTGCGCTGCTCGTTCTTCGTCTCGATATCGCCCCAGAACTCGCGGCAGGGATTCAAGTAGAATACGACGACATTGTGCGTCTTCGCAAGCCACACAAGAATCTGCGCCTGCAGAACGGACAGTGTCGACTGCCCGAAGAAATAGATCGTCTTCGGCGTTCCGCCCGGAGCGTTGCCCTTGACCCGGTTATAGAGCTGCCGCAGCGACAAAAGCCTGCCGCCCTCCTTGAACTTTCCATCCCTGCCCCACAGCGCACGCGCCAGCGCGGCCTCGGCATCGGCGGTTTCGCCTTTGCTGAGGTCGTATGGGCATCTGCCGCCATTGAGCCACCACTCGACGATCTCGGGACGATACACCTCATAGGAGTCCATCAGGTCCGCAAGCTTGTCCGCGAGCTGCCATGTCATCGCCGCCTGCTTCTCTTCGGTGATCGCGACCGCATCTGCGGAATCGTCGGAGTTCATGATGTAGCTGCGAAACGGGGCGAGCTTGTCATACTCCTTCTGTTCGTCGGGGCCCGCCAGCAGGATGGACACGATCGCCTTGGCGTAGGCATGGTCCGGCAGTAGCTCGACTTCCGCCCGCTCTTCCCGCGACAGCCCAGCCACCATCAATTCCGTCAGCTCCTTCTCCATGAACGGGAACTCTATGCCCGCAGAGAGCCCGGGCTCCTTGGCGAACACACGTATCTGAAGCCACTTGGCCACATTGACGTTCGGCACCACGACCTTGGTGAAGAGAAACGGATCCCTGCCCTGGCGTTCCTCCAACAGGCTCTCTTTCAACTTCTCCGCCAGATTCCCGATCCGGCTTCCGCAATAGATCTTCAACGACATATCTTCCCTCTATTGAACCTTGTCATGCAGATTGGAGATGTCTGGAGACTGGCGGAGAGGGAGGGATTCGAACCCCCGGACCCTTGCGGGTCAACGGTTTTCAAGACCGCCGCGATCGACCGCTCCGCCACCTCTCCTCAAGATGCGATGAGTGCGCGTATTATACCAAAAATCGCGATCCATTGCAATTCTCCTTGCCCCTTGACGCAAGCAATAATTTCTGATATTCTATTGACATCTTCATGAAGGACATCATAAACATGTAAACGGGGAGTCCGAAATGACAATTCAAAGAAACGACCTTCTGAACAGCCTCATCGCGGCAAAACACAACGGCTTTGTAAAGGTTCTTACCGGCATCAGACGTTGCGGCAAGAGCTATCTTCTTTTCAACATATTCAAGACCCATCTTCTTGAAAATGGAGTGCCGCCCGACCACATCATTGAAATCGACCTTGAACATCCCGTAATCGCCGACCTCGTCAATCCAGTCACTCTCGACAGCTACATTCGATCCAAGCTTGTTTCCGACGGGAAGATGAACTATGTGCTCATTGACGAGATACAATACTGCGGCAAGGCTCTTCCGGAAGGACTTGACATCTCCAGAATCCACCCTGAAGACCGAGAGAGGATGTTTGTGGACTTCTATCGAGTCTTGAACGGGTTGCGTACCACTCCCAACGTCGACACCTACGTCACAGGTTCCAATTCCAGACTGCTCGCCTCCGATGTAGCAACGGAGTTCAGAGGCAGGGGACATGTAATACACGTTGCCCCGCTTTCCCTTGCCGAGTTCATGCCGCTTCGCGCTTCTGAACGAAACCCCTTCAAAATAATCGAAGAATACCTTCTCTACGGAGGACTCCCCGACTGCGTCCTCGCCCAATCGCCTGCGGCAAAAGAGGCGTACCTTAAAGACCTTTACACCACCATCTATCTCCGCGACATCGTGGAGAGATACCACATCAGGAACGATCTGCTTCTGGAGAATGTGATCGACATTGTGATGAGCGACACTGCGACGCTCACGAATCCGACCAAGCTCGCCCATGCCGCAAAGACCGTCGCCGGAATCGATGCGAGCAGAAACACTGTCGTCCAGTACCTCGACCACCTTGCCGACTCCTTTCTGATCAGCAAAGCGGAGCGATTTGACGTCAAGGGTCGTCGACACCTTGACTACCCTGTAAAGTACTACGCGACCGATACCGGGCTTAGGAACGCGCGCGTCAACTTCCGTCAGCCTGAATTCACGCATCTCATGGAAAACGCCATCTACAACGAGCTCATCAGGCGTGGATATTCCGTTGATGTCGGCATTGTGCAACGCCACGACTACTCCTCCGGAAAGCATGCAATACGGCAATACGAAATCGACTTCGTCGTCAATCGCGGGCCGAGGCAGATGTACATCCAGTCCGCATACTCCATCCCCACCGCAGAAAAGCGGGAGCAGGAAACCTTCTCGCTTCGCCACACCGGCGATTCCTTCAGGAAGGTGGTGATAACGAACGATCCGTTCCAGGCCAGGACATACGACGACAACGGGATTGCCTACATTGGCCTTCTCGACTTTCTCCTCGACCCCCGCTCGCTGGAAACGCTGTAATGAACCACAGACCAACACGGACATGCCTCGCTTATAGAAATGGTAAAATCTAACGGGGCAGCAAAAAAAGCTGTGTCGTCCTGTCTACACGCGAAGCAGCGGATGGTCACACGAGCGGATCTTCGACCTCGATCGGGGTGGAAGTCGAATAGCCGTCGAGGTTGACCGTGGTCTCCCAGTGGAACTTGAACGGGAATCCCTCGGGCTCGGAGTAGTGGATCGTGACTGCGCCGGTATCTTCGTTCTTCGAGAGCGTGTACACGAGAGGCATGTGTTCGGCTCCCGCGCCGCTGGATATGCCCTTCTGCGCCAGGACCGGCAGGAGCTTTGAGTGCGCACCCTGCGCGAGTCCAAGCATCACGTTGGTCGCCTGCGCTACATGCACCTTGCCGCACAGATTCTCGATCTTGTCGGCGACGTGCGCGTTGGAATCCGCGTCTTCCACCCTGCCGCAGCGTATGGTTTCGCCGCCGATCTTGATGGTGAAGTGGCAGTTCTCGTTGGCGATGACCGGTTCCTTGGTCTTGGTGTAGTTCACGTTGTTCGGACGCTTCAGGTCCCCCAGCATCTTCTCGCGCCCTCCTTGGGTGGTACCGTTCAACTTGTTGAGCGTTATCTGGGAGGGAGCGATGTCGTCAAGTTCAGCGAGCTTTTTGCCGGTATTTACCGCTTCCATGGCTTCGGTGAAGGTGCAGCCTGTCTTGTTCATGAGGTTGAATACCGCTGTACGCTTGGCGGGCGAACCGGCGCACTGCTCGGACATGCGAGCGATGATGGTGTCTTTGACCTGTTGCGACGTAGCTTTGCTCGGCAGATCAGGGGTGAGAATCCTGTTGAGGCGGACGCGGTTGAGCTTTCCTGCGGACATTAGCCCCTTGACTTCTTCGTAGTGCCGGAGAATGCGCGCAAGATACCCCGCGTTGTCGTTGACATTGGTCAAGGCGCGTCTGGGGTTTTTCTTCAAAGGCGGCTCGATGGCCCTGAATGCGGCATACACGACCTGGCGCTTTTCGGGCGAAAGCTTCAGGAGCGTGCCGGTGCAGGCGTCGCCGTTGCCGCGCGCGAAGAAGTTCATCGCGTCGTTGTGTTTGATGCCGAAAAGCTTTTCCGGATCGCGCTCGTTGAGATTGACATCCGGCCGGATGGCGAGATCCTGGAATACGAACATCTCATATCCCTTCAAGGAATCCTTGTGGACGTAACCCTCGGTTACGTTCACCTTGGACGGGGTGTCGAATTTGTGGTTGACGATGTCGCTTCCGAGATTTTGGTACCACTTGGCGAACCTGTCCATCAAGTCGAGGCCGGCGCGGAAGTTCTCCACGCTTTCAGTGAATCTGCCGCCACAGCTCGCCAGACGCGAGGCTTTGCTCGCGGGGTCAAGCACGGCCGCAAGAGCGTCCTCGTCTGTCGCGTCCGTCGCGAGCTTGAAGAGCGCGAACGCCTTTGCCAGCCTCGACAGTTCGCTTGAACGGTATCCGGCGGCAAGGGCGCTCTTCGCTCCGTCGCCGGAAAGGAAAGCACTCTCCGCCGCTTCGGTCTTGGCAGTGGTCGCGTTCTTCATGGCCGCGATGCCTTTCTGCACCGGAAGCTTGACTCCTGCGTGCATTTTCAAGCCGTCTGCGATCATTTTCGCGGGACTCGTTTCCGCGTTGTATCTGTCTATGGCAATCTTGACGAGCATGATGCGGCGGGCGGAAAGAGGCTTGCCCTTCCCCTTGAAGTTATCGAGCTCCATCGCCTTCTGGATGGATTCCGGAATCTTGGAAAGGCCGCCGAACATATCGATAACGGCCTTGCGGAAGATGGCGCGCGTGGCGTTGTTTTCCCTCTGCATCGTGGAAGTGCGCTTGAGCCAGCCGGCAAAGCCGATTTTGTCGCCGGTGTGTTCCAAGACGGTGAGAGTGTCCCTCTTCTGGTCGATCGTATCCTGCGCAAACGCAGTGGTATCCTCGGTCTTGCCCTGCGCCCAGTTGACGAACTTGTTGAAATTCGCATTGAATTCTACGCTCATTTTCGTCCCTAGTTTTCTTCTTCTTTCTGCCGATGCCGGATCTATCCCGGGTTGGCTGCCCTGTTTACACGTGAAGAAGGGAAAGGTTACACCCGCATGAAACTTCCCGCGGGAAGTTCGTCCATCTCTTCCGGGAGCTCCTCTTCCTCGGCGTCCAGGTCCTCTTTGGCGGCCTCGGCTTCGCGCATGCCCAATAGGACGTCCTTCCATTCCTCCGCGTTGTTGATGAAAGACTCCACGTTCTTTGCGAACGTCTCGACATCGAGCGGAGCAAGCGCCCATGTCTGCATAAGCGCGTAGGCGCCCGTGTCCGGGTTCATGCAAAGAACCGCGCCGTTCGTCCCGTTGTAGAGGTAGTTCGACTTGAGCATGATTTCACCGAACTTGCCGTTGGCGTCAGGCGGCGGATAGCCGATCTCCGCGACGGCCATGACGATAGCGGCCATCTCGTCATGGACGAAACCGACCGTCATTCCGTCGATTTCGAAGACGACCGTGCCGTCGTCGATCTGCGCTTCGGCGATGCCGAATCTTCGGGCAAAACCATTGATCAGTTCTTCGAATTGCATTCTCTCATTCCATTTGATTAATTGAAATTTTTGTAAAGGCGAGGTCTACGTCGCGAATCACACGTACTATCGTGCCATTTACATTTAACTCGCTGGTTTTCTTCATTAGCCTAATCCTTGCGCTTTACAATGTATATTGTACCATATTTGCCTGCCGAACCTCAATGGGTAAAGAGTAGAAATTAGAAATGTGGATTGCGGAAGCAAGTGCACCAGTTTTGGTGCGGTTACTCTCGCGACAGGCATAGCCGCAGGCAGAGGAAGAAGCCGAAGGAGTCGAAGACCAACGCGCAGTGCCGCGTCGGGCGGACTTACAAGGAGTTCGTCGTGCTCTGCAACGCGAACGACATCACCGAGTGGGCGGAACTCGAAATGATCGAGAAATACCGTCCAGACCCGATCCACAACTCGACGCTTAAGGTGCCGCGGGGCATCCGCGTGTTCTACTGCGACCCCTACTGCTCTTCGCAGAAACCGCACGTGAACAGCTACTCGCGCGGCGTCCTTGACGGCAGGACGGCCTACGCGGCGATATCGCAAGGGTAAACGCACCCGAATCCGCACTTGAGGAGGCCGTAACACCTCACTCCCGAAACCTCTATACGCAAAAATGCCACCTCGTCGGCAGAACAGGTGCATTTACCCGCACAATGGTGCGTTTAGTTTCGCGCTCTACGTGCGTATCAACGTGATAGTTCTTACGGTATAGGCGCGACGCGCCGTGTAAGATTGGTTATTGGATATTGGTCATTGGATATTTGCACATTTTCACATTTCCCTCTCCCCTCTCGCGCAAGCGGTGAAACGAGTATGTATGCATAGGGCCTCATAGGCTGCGCCTTTCAGTCATCTCATTGTCTCTTTCGCTTTCATTCTGCACAAGAACAGCGCCGTCGAGCAGATTGCGCCGAGGGTGTCGCAGAGAATGTCTTTCTGCGCGTCCCATTCGTCGCCCTGCGAGCCGAGGAACGCCGCGCCGGCTTCCCCGCCTTCGATTACCGCATACAGCCATTCCACGATTTCCCACAGTCCCGCCATCGCCACGACGGACATCACCGCGAAGAACGCGGCAAGCGCCGCCGACTTGACCCAGCCCTTGCGCCAAAACAGTTCCGCGAACGGAAAGGCAAACCATCCGACCGTAAAGTGCGCAATGCGGTCGTAGGGGTTTCGGACATATCCAAGCATCTCCTTGAGCCAGTCCATCGGCACGAGTTCGAACGTATAGTGCGCACCGACCGTCTGAAGCATCATCCTGACGAAGAAGCAGGCATACGCCGCGAGTGAGAAGCGGAACAGCCGCCGCGTCACAAGCAACACCGTCAAGAGCCCCGCCACCCAAAATATCTCCGTCGCCCACACGGCGAAGCTGTGCGGCCTTATCGCCGAAATAGCTGCGGCGGCAACAACCACCGCCAGCATCGCCATTTCTGCAAGCGCAGTTCTACTCATCATTCGTGCAAATGGTTTCATGGGTTGCTCCTTTCATTGTTTTAGCCACAAAGAACACAAAGAGCACAAAGGGTTCATTGGCGCCCCGCAACCTTTCGACACTCGAACTTCTCCGAACCGAAGTTGATGAGCAGACCATGCCTCATGCCTGTCGCCTTGAGATAGCCAACTCCCAAATACAAATGGATGGAATAGGCCGTCTGACGTATCATGTCGCAAATCATTTTGGCATCTTCTTCAGTCATCTCTACCTCCTTTCTTTGTGTCCTTTGTGTTCTTTGTGGCTACTCTCCCATTCCCTCTCGCGCGAGGGATGAGACGAGGATCCCCCTACGCAGAGCGTCCACCTTCGCCATCCTCCTTCGCGCAGCGCGCTTCGGAGGACAAGAGGCTTCCTCCTTCGCCAAGGCTTCCTCCTTCGCCAAGGCTACGGAGGAC
>JAZTWW010000058.1:0-16859 GCA_045636065.1 Kiritimatiellia bacterium
GCCGTAGAGTATCGCACCAAGGCACATCGCGCCCATCACCGCGATCCTCATACGGCCCGAAGCGGCAAGCTTCTCGATCTCTCGCTTCATTCTGCCGCCATTTTACCAAAATCCAGGTGGATTCTCAAGTGGAAAGTGAAGTGAATTGGTAGGTGGCATTGTAGTGGATGGGGGATGTGTTGGAGAAAGCGATTTTTGGGGAAGGGATAAAAGCGATAAAAGCGATGGAAGCGATAAATCCAATGAATGGACTTGGATGGGCAATAGCGATAATAGCGATATATCTGATGAATGGACTTTGGATGGGGAAGTGGGATGAGAGCGATAGATCTGGTGATAGGGCTTGGATGGGCAAGAGCGATGAAAGAGATAAATAGGGGAATGGGATTCGCCGCAGGTGCAAAATGGATTGGGGACACTCCCCGATAAGGGAGATGTCCCCAGCAGATTTCAGTCTTTGAAGACTCTTGAAATTTCGTTCATGTCCTTGTCCACCAGATCGCAGGCAGCAGAGAGGATCGCCTGCATTTCAGCGCGGACAACACGTATTTCCTCAAACCGCTTCGCCTGAAGGCGATCGATTTCAGCGGAGCGTTCGGCGTCAAGCAAAGCTTTAAGCTCTGCTTTGGCCCTGGAGTTCTCTCCTGCGACTTCCGAACGGTGGTCTTCCACTTCTTTGAGGGCGCTTTCGGCTCGCTCAAGTTCACCGCTGGCGCTTTCGGCCTGCGCGAGAAGGCTGGCAAGCACCCGTTCCGCCTCGGCGATCCTTCCCGGGGCAGCTTGGGCCCGTCTCTGTGCATTCATGAGCTTGCGCTTGTTCGGGCGCGGTTGCTGAGACAGATTCGCAAGCTCCTTGTTCGCCTCATCAAGATCCCTTCTGGCGCGCTCGAGTTCCGCCGTTGCATGTTCAATCTTCAGCTTTGCGCTCCCCGCACGAACCCACTTACCAGTATTCCTGTCCCTGACCGTGCGACGTTTATCACCGTTAAGGATGACATCCCAGTGGTCTACACGATCCTTTGCGGCGGCCACAGCCTCATCCTCGACTTTAATTTTCGAATCGCAGACTTCGCATAGAGCCGCCCATCTTGCGTCAATGTCCTTCTCAGTCGGAGCCATGGCATCCTTGATCCATTTCTCGTTATCAAGGACTGCAAGTCTGGCGCATACGGCTTCAAGCTCCTTTATCTTCTCTCCGATTGCGGCGACATTCCCCACGAATGCGTCATACAATGCCTTGCCTTCAGGAGTGTTGAAGTTTTCCCCTCCGCGCTCTGCAAGCAACCTGGATGAGACGATGCCTTTCCAGACAATGTTAGGAGAGCACCGCCCGTGGTCTCCGCCTACATTGAAGAACTCGATCTTGGGCAGACGGCGGTCAGAATCTTCCACCACAACGTAATTGCCGTCCGGGTCCTTTTCGCGGAACACTCTCATTATTATGAAGTCTTCAAGACGCGCGGACAGATTCACCTCTTTGCCGCAGAATAGCGGCTGAAGCCGGCCGCTTTCAACGGCATCATACCAATCGGCGAGCTTTTTGCCGTCGGCACCCATATCGTCCAGATAAGGTGCCAGTCGGTCCCTCCATTTCGGATCGATGGACAGATGCACACCAGTTTCATTTGGCGAAAGCGTACGCATTTCGAAATATCTTACCCCGTCGTCGGTCTTTATCGTAAGTGTGGCATCTACGAACTCGCCTGTAAATGTGTCACGTTTGACCGTGCAATCCTTGAATTCAAACCCCTTGAATCCAAAGCGCTCCATCCCCTTGGGCCGGAAGCATTTCTCAAGTGCTTCAGCACCAGGGCCACGCATAAATTCCTCGGGATTTGACCAGTCTTTTGCACATCCCGTCAGCGCCACGAAAAACGCAGCGGCAGCGATGAATTTGTGGATTCCCATTTTCTGTCTCCTTTTTTGCTCCCCAAGCGATTGCCGGGAAAGCGTGAAATGACATTGCCGTTAACGGTAAAAGGATGATTTAAAGAGTCACTCTGACAGGCGACTGCAGAATGTATGGAATTGTACCATATAGCCAGCCCATTTGCAAGCCCGGAATGCCAGCATCCCTTCTGCCCCGTTTATCCATTCGATCCCTTCCCCAAACAATCCCCACCACGCTATCACGCCACCCCGACCGGAATATCCCACTCGAAAGCCGAAAACATGTCGAGTATCCGCGCCGGGAGACATCCTGGCGCACGCAGCGCCACCCGCCTCGCAAACTCCCTGCACCCGATCACCGCCGCCCTCGACATCCACTCTAGCCTCCCCTTTATCGCCTCAGCCGCCCTCCTCCGCACCCCTCCCGCGGAGCCTGGCACCATCTTCACGCCCATTCCATGGGAGTCTGGCACCATAAATTTTCTAACGGTTTCAAGAGTCATCTGCCGACATGTTGCCCTTGTCTCGTACAGCAGGGTTTGTTTGTCTGCCGGCAGGTAGAATAAAATCATGACATTCTTTCATTCTGCAATTCACGCACAGCGGCAAATATCCCATAAGAATCTTGCTGATATTCCAGGACCAGATGGTAATTGTTTTGTTGCATTCACAGCATCTAGCACTTACCATAGCCCTCGTAATATAATAAAGAGGGAAACAAGCATAAACAAATAGCATTATATCCAAAATTCTTACACAAACGCTATTGTTACATTTCAACACAAACAAGAGCAAATGCAATATTGGGAAAATTAGACAGCCAGAGCCAATCAGCAATCCAATTCTAAGCGAACCTATACAATCATCCATAGCATGCGGAAAATGTATAGATGATCTCTCTTTCACTGCAATACGAGGCTTTAATATTGACATGGCATGGTTCCTTTCATCAATCAAACACAGAAGATGGGCGCCGAAAATTTCTTTAGTCTAACGAGACCTTTAAGAGCCACTCTGTCCAGTAGAATCACCCCTCTCAACGAAATGGCTTCAAGCTCCTTGCATTTCTCAAGCCCAGCTCCCCGTCTTTGCTTAAGAGATTTTGATTATCAGAACCGGCCAACTGGATATCAATTGCTCAGGATTCCAATCTTCTGGAGGCGATATCTCCATGTTTTCTATTCCACATTTACAAGAATTATCGTGATTGCCATTCAATGCACACCCGACAATGTAATCCCGAATACTCTTCAACCTGAGCAAATAATCATGTGCATCTCTAAAAATCTCAGGGTAACCTTTTTCCAGACTTGGCAGAGACTTCTCCGCATCTGCAATCATAGCATCCAAACACCCTTTAGAATATGCACGTAAAACACCTTCCCAACAAACAATGCTCAAAACCTCGATGTAACGTTTGCACATAGGATTGCTGCTCTCTGACTCCCTCAAATATTTTACGCATTGACCTGTCATTGAGAAGTCCCATCTATACCGTTCAACGCTATCCTGTATATTCCAATTATAAATGCTTCTGTTTCTGCAATGCAAATTGCAGCAATAAATCGTAATGGCAATAGAATATGCGCACAGACCCGCCACCTTCCACCATCTTTTCACGAACCTTGCCATATCACACCCCTTCCGCATCAAACCGCTGTCGCATGGGCCGTCGGAATCCCGTCCAACCGCCGCTCCCATGCCCGAAAGACTCGGAAATCTTACCAGATTTGCCCTGCCAAGTCAAGAGGTGCGCAAATATTTGGGGATTCCTAGTGGAGGATGGCGCCATGAATTTAGGGGATTTGGGGATTTGAGGATTAGTGGATTAGGAGTGGCAAGCCGATTTTGGGGAAGGGATAAAAGCGATAAAAGCGATGGAAGCGATAAATCCAATGAATGGACTTGGATGGGCAAGAGCGATAATAGCGATAGATCCGATGATAGGGCATTGGATGGGCAAGGGGGATAAGAGGGATGGATCTGGTGAATGGACTGTGAATGTGCAGAAGGATCAAAACGGCGGGCGGCGAAAGCACGGAGTGCTGCCTGCGCCGCGGACCATCCCGCGAAGGCTGCGGCAAAACTACCGTCAATGAATGGCGAATGATCGCGAAAAGCAGCCTTCAAGCGGGGATGGGATGCGGCGCGGTCAGAGCACGAGGGACTGGAAGAAGTGGCCAAAGTCGTTGATGATGTCGGGGACGTCCTTTTCCGTGCCCAGCACGCTCTGGAAGCGCTGGCGCCACTGCTCTGGCGGAATTTCGCCCTTGCCGATCCCGTTGAAGACCTCGTAGATTTCGACAAAATCCTTCCGCGCCTTCTGGAGGCGGGTGATCTCCCTCTCGCCGCCCTTGGGAAGCGCCCCTTTGGCCTTCAGGGACTGAAGGTACTCAAGCCGCGCATCGATCGCCGGAATAAGCTTGCCGCCCATGTCCTTCGCCGTACCGCGCGAAGCCTCAAAGTACCCAAGTATGCGCCCGAACGGGTTGCCGTTCTCGCCGATCTTGCCGTGTATCATCTCGTTCGCCTTGAAGGCCGTGACGTCCCAGATCTGCTGCGCGTCGGAGATCGTCGAGGATCTCAGGAGCCTTTCGAGATCGGCCCCCGTCTCCACCTTGAGGATCTCAGGATTCGCGTACGCCTCGGCGTATTTGGACGTTGTATGGAGAATCCACGCCTTCTCTGCGTCGCCGCCGTGCGTGTTCTTCGCATAGGCTATGTTGTAGGCCTTCTGCGAGCACTCCTGCCAGACATGGAGAGGAACGCGCTTGCCGTTCTGGACGATTGGCTCCAGCATCCCCTTGAACGGACCGTCCTTGATCCTGAGCGCCTCCTCGTTTAGGCCGTAGTCGGTATCCATGCCGAGCGAATTGCCGGACCTCTTGTTGCGTATCTCGATGATCTCGTAGTAGTCAGGCTCGGGTTTTTGCGTCTCCGCAGATTCTCCACCCTTCTCCCCTGACGCCTTTCCCTTCGTTTTCCCGGTTGTCTGTCCCGTCGCCGTTTTCCCGGTTGTCTGTCCATCCGTCTTTCCGGTCGTCTGGCCTGATGCCTGCCCGGCAGGCTGCTGGGTGATTTTCTGTGGCCTCTTGAAGCCCATCTTCTCCATTTCAATGTAGTAGTCCTTGAGCGTGGCCTGCTTGATGGCGTTAAGCTCCTCTATGACGCGCGTGGTGGTCTGGTCCGTCCTGCCCTTTAGCATCGCCTTGGCAAGCGGGTTTTCGTTGATCGCTGCGACCGCCCTCACGACATCCTCATGCGCCGCCTTCAGCTTCACGTCGTAGTCGGCGACGACCTTGGCATGGGCCGCGTCCATGTTTGCATAGGCTACCGGCTTCGAGGCGGCAAGCTGGTCGTAGTATTCGGCCTTCGCCTTGAATTCGTCTATGCTGACTTTCGCCTTCTGCTCGAGTTCGTGGTACTGACGGTACTCCTCGGTGGTGAAGTCCTCCTTGGTGATGGATTCCGTGCGCTTGCCCTTGGATGAGCCACCCTTGGATGCGCCGCCCTTGCCGGCACCACCATTGCCGGCGATAAACCCCTTCGCATCGCCAACCGACACCTTCGGCCGCCTGAAGTACTGGGCCGTCTTGCCGATGTACTTCGCGAACGTGCCCTTGGGGATCTCCCTGAGGCTCTTCGCGCCCATGTTTATGTTCCCCTTGACGATCGGGATGCCGACATGGAAGAGAAGCGCCATGCCGCCCGCCATCGCGGCACCGGTCATGCCGCCCTCTTCGTATCCCTCCGCCACGCTCACCACGAAATCGAGCGGCGCGCAGGTGAACCTGACCGCGCTTTCGATGGCTCCCGGGACGCCCTTCTCGAAGTAGCCATCGGCAAGGAACTGCGTGAAAAGAAGAGCTTGCATGTTCGCCTCGGTAAGCCCCAGACCGGGGGTGCCCGCGCCCATCGCGCCTATCATGAGGATTATCGAGGAACCCGTCTTCGCGACCTGCCAGCGGTAGAGCTTCTCCTCCACGTCCGCCACCTCAAGCATCGACTCCGCCGCCTCACGCTCGAGGTTGCCCATGTGGATGTTGACGAGTGCTCCGGAGAACCTCTCCCACTCCTCGCGGTTGAAGGGATCGGCAGGCCCGAGCTTCTTGTAGATCTCGATCGCCTTCGCGCGCTGTTCCCTGTCCATGCGCGTCATCACGTAGCGGGCGCGCTTGCGCATGCCCTTCACCTCGCGCACCTCGTTAACCTCGCGCTCTATGCTTTCAAGGAGCTGCTTTTGGCAGTAGTCGTCGAACGGCGTTCTCGAGGCATGGAACTCGCCCGTCTCGATGGCGCGGATCATGTCCTGCTCGTAGACGAGGTTGCTCTGCTCCGTGATGAGCGAGAACGACATCGTGCCGATCCTGTCGTTCTCCCGCAGGATTTCGTCCTGGGCCTTGGCGGCCTCCTCCGGCGTCTTGGCCGTGAGCATGCGCGAGTACGCTTCCTTTGCGCGGTTCTGCGAAGCGGTGATCTCGCGCCTCAGGAAATCGATCGTCCCGTTTATGAAGCGGATGTTCTCCTGGTGGAACGCCAGGCTCTCGGCCTTGGATGCCTCTGGATTGGCGGGCGGCTCCTCCAAGCCGTCATCATCGCCTGCGTCGTCTCCCTCGTTCTTCGCGTAATCGGCGCGGGTCTTCTCGTCCAGGTTCTTGAGGGCCGCATCGCGCCAGACGGCATCGAGAGAGTTCGCGAGCTCGCGCATCTCCTCCTCGCCAAGGACGGCGCGGCGGAAGCGGAAGCGCATGCACACGGGGGAGGGGAGCTCGGCACCGCACACAATAGTATCTTTGGCCCCCCCCCATCGTGTCGAAGCATTCGGTATGCCAAAATCGACAGAAAGGTAGAAATCATTCGTCGGATTGAGGTAATTGCGGTTAATGTCCGCCTCGGCGATTGTGCGCCAGGGGCTTCCGACCGTGAACTTCTCGGAGAATCCTTCGGAGGCGTTTCTTGAGCCCCGCGATCCATAAACAGAATCGGTCAGTCTCTCGTGGAACATGGCGAATCCGCGCCTGCCAAAGACCACCTTTGCGACGAAATTTGTATCGGTAAACTGCGGATCATGCTTTGTGCCTTCGGCATCGACCGTCACGTATATCGGCATTTTGCATTTCCCGTCGATAGCGCGGAACACCGATTCAGGAGGCAGCCACTCCACGGTAAAATCGGCGTGAGCCGAATCCATCTGGCGCTCTTCCTGCTTCTTCCAAGTGCGGAAGTAAACGGCATATTCGCCCTTTGCCTTGATGCATCCAAGCTTGACCGAATCGAGTTCCGTGGCGTAAAGCGCATATGGCTCGTGCGGGCCCAATGCCGGGCCGTCGCCATCCCTTTTTGTACTTGCGATATGCACAAGCCCCGGTCTCATGGCCTCTTCACGGTCGTCGGTCAGATCGTCGTACGCCCAATACTCTATCTTGCGTTCGTTCCCGGCGGAATCCTTTACCGTCTCGTACCGCTTGTATCTGGGATTGAGCCTGTCCATCACCGGAGTGTACAGCTCAGGATTACGGCAATTGCCGCTCCATGCGAAAGCCGAAAACATGTATCGGCGCCTCTCTTCCATGATCTTCGCAAGATCGGCCTTCATCGATTCGGCCAGCTCCTCTTCCGTCCTGTAGCCTGGCACGCTAGTCGGAACACCGCTTACGCTCTCCACGTTTTCAAGTACGTAGTAGACTTCGTATGGCGCGGGCGAGTCTGGCATCGGGGCGGACGGGAAGTGCTTCTCGAAGATCTTGGAGTACTCCTCCTGGTCGTCGAGCCAGCCGGAATAGCGCTTGGTAAACGATTTCCTCCTGTCTTCCGGGGTGTCGCCCTTCTTGTCGCCAGCCTTCAGGGGGAAGCGCAGATAGCTTGTCTTCGTGGGTCTGAAGACCGTGCAGGAATATTGGTAATTCGTCGACACCACGTCATCGTTCTTCCTTACGGACATGGTGGATGTGGTGCGAAGGAGCACTCTTTTGCCGTCAGGATCGCGGGCGAAGGAAAGCCTGTTGCGGCCGCAATGCATGCTGCCATCCTCTGGATCCTCAGACGCGGGGTCGAAGTTCACGAAGCCGCCGGCCCCGTCCGGCGTGTACACGCAATCCTCGCTATCATTGTTGACCGGTTCGCTGACGGACATGTCGAGCTTTGCGTCGCCTTCCTTGCCATCGTCATCGCCATCGAACTTGAAGGAGATGTTGAGATCCTTGTGTTCCTTTCCTTCGCCGTAGACGTAAAAATGCGTGGCGCCGCTCGCGTCGATCTCGGAGACCGGCAATATCACGATCTTCGGCTGTTCCCAGAGCGTCGGCCCGAAAAGGCTGAAGGCCATGTCTGCCCCTTCGGAGCTGTTGATCCGCCAGCTCTCGTTCTCGCATTTCCCGTTCTTGAACGTATACGATATCTCGATGCTGGCGTCGTCGGCCAGGTATTCGCCTTCAAGCGACATCGCCTCGTCGCCGGCGTCCTTCGCCGCGAAAAGCTCCTCTATTATCTTGCGCGACTGGCGCACGGATTTCCTCTTGGCGGCCCTGAGCTTCGCGGGGTCCGGCATGGGGCCGAGCTCCTCCATCTTCGCCTGGAGTTCGAGCATGCTGGCCTTTGAGGCGGTGAGGATGGCCGCTATGGAGGATATCTCGTCCATCCAGCCGTTTGCGACATCCCACTGGCCGGCGGTGCGGGCGAGGTTGGCGCATACGAGCGCCTCGTTGAACTCGACAAAGCTCTCCTCGATAAGGATCCTCAGCCTGACGAGCTCCGAGACGATCGGGGCCGCCGACTTCATCCACTCGACGATCTCGGGGGCAGGGTACGCTAAGACGGCGTCGAACGACTCGTCGAAGCGCTTCTGGTCCTCTTCGGCCATATTGCCTATCAGCATCCGCACCGTCTCGCGGAAATTGCAGATCGCGGAGTAGAACGTCGCCTCGTTGACGAAATCCTCGGGATGGAGCGGCTTGACCGTTTCAAGCTTCGATACCTTCTGCTTTTTCCTGGGAAGGTTTTGGCGGGATTTGTCCATATTGGACATTCCCATATCAAGGGTATCGAACGCCGCCAGAAGCGCCCTGTCCTCCTCATCAAACTCGGGGATCTTCACCTCGGGGGCCTTCTCCATCTCGGCGATGGTCTTGTCCCATTCCGGCGGCGTGCCGCCATCGTAAGGCTCGCCTGTCGCCTCGGGCGCTTCGCCAGGTGCGTATACAGCCGGGTTGAGGCGCCTCAATTCGGCGTCGCACCAGCTGGCGAGCACGCCGTCGTCCGTCTCGCGGCATAGCGACTTGAGCTCTTCAAGAAGCTCCGGGCACTCCGGCATTTCATTCCTGACGAACGCGGCGAGGGCGTCCTTGCGCCCGGCGGCCGGAACGGAGGTGTCGCGGAACTCCTTGAGCTTGGCCTCGACGGGATTCTCCGGCGGGACGAGCTTCACCTGGGCGAGCGCGGCGCGGACCTCGTCGGGGATGGAGCCGTCCTGCGAGTGGAACATCGCGAAAATGCTGAAGCTCATGCCGTTTACGACGACAGGCCCCTCGTAGTAGACCATCCGGCCCTTGTCGTCATTGTGTTCGCCTGTTTTCACCGCAAACCATGTGGCTCCGGACAGCTGGACAGATTCCGTCTCGCCTTTCGGCGCCAATTCAAGGATCTTCGTGATGGCGGCCTTCCCGGCGACGCTCGCAGGCTGGTGTTTCCATTTGCCGGGCTCCTTGTCGCCGGTTTCGTTGGTAAGCATAAGGACGTCTCCGCCGGGAAGCGGGATATCGAGCTGGTTGCACTCCGGCCTGGGGGTGGCGTGAAGCGAAACCGGGGCGACCATCATTGCCGATTCCACGGTGAGAGCAGGCTCCTCAACCTTCTCCGGGGCTTTAGGTCCTTCAACCACAGGCTCGGCCTCTGCAGGTTCCGGCGCAGGCGGTTCCGGCTTCGCGGCAGGCACGACGGGTGCAGGCGGCTTAGGTGCTGGGGGTTGCGGCTTTGCGGCAGGTTCCGGTGCAGGCGGCTTGGCGGCGGGAGGCTTCGGCGCGGGCGACTGCGGCTTTGCGGCTGGCACTACTGGCTTTAAAACCGGACGCTTCGGAGCCGGCTTTGTCAGTATATCGGACAGGCTAAGCAAATCCGATGCGGAAGCGGCCTTGCCGGAAGGCTTGCCTGCAGGACGTGCCGGTGTGACGAGGCCGGTAGATCTTCCGGCCTGGCGGCCACGGTACGACTGGTATTTCGCGACTAATGCCGGTCTGGAATCGTCGCCATCGTATGCGTTTGCGCAAAGGCAGATCGCCGCCAGTGCGGCAAGAGCGGTCTTGAGCAGTCTTGTCTTCATTATATCCCCCATGAGTTAAATTGTCTATGATGTTCCAGATCAGAACCTGAATATGAGAGGCACAGGTGTGCGCTCGGTAAAGCAGGTGGATGAATACGACGAGTGCGCGCACACCCTAAGCGAAGCGATCGGGCAGAAGGCCACGAACGGGCCTTCTGCGTCGAACATCAGCATCGAGGTTCCCGAAATGCTGGCGCCGTAATGCTTGCCGCTCAGCTTCGCAGTTCCGTTCGCGGCTATGGTGATGGTGCAATCCACCGTCTTCTCGCTCCAGTACGCCTCGCGAAGGATCGTGAAACCGTCTGAATAGCCGTCTTCCATAAGCTTGTACGTTCCCTTGAGCAGCGTGGCGTATTCGCGCGCCTCGGCCGGACCATCCATGCCGAACTGGCCTCTCTGTATGGGGACGATCTCGTATTCCGTATCGCCGGTATAGAAGGTCCCCAATGCCTGGGAAGGATTGTTCCAGGCGCTGTACTCCTTCCAGACATCCAGCTGGAACATCGTCTCCCGGCCGCCGACGGTCTTGCGCATCCACGCGGTGAAAGGCTGGTCATCTGCATCGTCCAGACTCAACGGGCCGCAGTTCCAGGCGCTTTCGCTGAAGCTGAAAGTGCCCTCGGGAACGATCACCTTGGCCGTCAGCTTGCCGGCGGCGGTGGACGTGAAAGTCGCCGTACCGACGGTTTCGCCGTATTCGTTCCTGATGAAACCGTTGAAGGTGCCCACCGTGTAATCGGGAAGCGCCTGGACTTCGACCGTGAACGTGGCCTTCTGGGTGTCCCAGCGGCCTTTGGCCGTCAATGTCACCGTGTATATGCCGGCCTTGGTGGGGGTGCCCCGGAGCATCAGATCGCGCTCGCCGTCATAGACGTCACCGATATCCAACTTAAGCCCAGGCGGAAGCCCCGCCGCGCTTACCGTATAGTTTGCGTCGCTATATGCAATAGTCTGCTCGAAGCACGCATCGCTTATCCCAAGTACGCGCATATAGGGCTTCTCGTACTCCAGTCCGTGGAAGACATCGCTTCTCAGGTTCGGGACGGCGATCTTGATCGTGTAGGTCCTGGTAAGACCCGTTGCCGTCTTTACCGTCACTGTCGCGGCGACCGTTCCCGGCTTGAGCTTGGACGTATCCTGGCAGTATATGCGGTAGGAGTTACAACCCTCCTCGCTGTAGAGGAATTCAAGCTTCATGCCGGCCGGAAGCCCTTTGACCGTCGTTTTGGCTTCGGCGATGGCGCCGACCGTGAAATCCAGCGATGGCATCCAGTCCGAAACGTCGACATTCCATGTCGTGCCGCTGACATCCCAGTCGCCATCCCCGTATACCTCCACTTCATCTTCATCGCGCGAAATGAAGTATGCGCTTATCTCCATCGGTTCCGAACCGTATGGAACGATGAACGAGTCGCTTGCCTTCTGCACGGTACCGCTGATGGTATCGCATCCCGACCAACAGGCGAAATAGAACCCGGTCTTGGGCTTTGCCGTCAGGCGCGCGGTGGAGCCGATGGCGTACACCCCAGAACCGGTGACCGTTCCGCGCGATTCGCCCTCCGAAACGACGCCCACGTACCTTGAGCCAGAGTCCTTCACTATTATCGTCTTAACCGCCTTGCGCGTGGTGCGGTTCGAATACTTTGCCGTCACGGTTAGCTTGTACTTCCCGGCCTTTGTGAGCGTTCCCATGTATGAGCCGGGCGGATAGCCGCAAGTCTGGTTCGACGGGCAGGTTGGAGCCTTCAGGCCGGCGGGAAGCCCGCTTACGGTTATGGATGTGATACCGTCCGGGTCCCCGATCGCATAGTAAAGCGAGAACCACACATCCTCCCCGGTGCGCCACTCGACAGGCGAGCAGACGTAGTCTCCGCTCTGGGGGTCGTACGTCTCGCTCTCGAAGTTTTCAAGGCCGTCCCAGTCGATGCCTATATCGTCGTAGTCGCCGTTTGTAGCCGGCCCTACGGTCCATTCGCCGATCGCGACCTGCTTGTAGCCGTTCTGGTTGGAGGATGTGCACGTTACGTAGTATACGCCGACCTTTGACGGCGCACCCGTTATGAACCCGCCTTTCTCGTCGTACTTGAGCCCCGTAGGAAGACCGGTTATCTTAAGAGTCGCCCAAGAGCCGCTATTCAATTCCAGCATGTCGAAAACGCTGCTGTACACCTGCTCGCCGAGACGGAAGGAGCGGTCGGGGCAGTCGATGCGAAGGGAGTCGTCCCTGGCAGCGATGAACTCGGCCATTATGGTTACATCTTCGCCTGTCGCTATGTAGGTTAAGGATGGCGACCATTCGATCAGTTCGCCGTCGAGCGTCCAGCCGGAGAAGGCCGCGCCTTTGTTGGCGGTGGCCTTGAGCGTCACCTTGTCGCCCGGCTTGAAGGTTTTGTTGCCGCCCGTCACCTTGCCGAGAGACTCCTGGCCGGGCGTTACCATCACTGTTACATACGCTGAAGAGTCCAGCAGCCAGTGCGCGTAATATGTGACGTTTCTCGTGATCTTTGTCGTTGCGGAGATCTTCGTGCCGCCGTTCGCCGCCGTGTACCATCCAAGGAACGAACGTTTCGGCCAGGTAGGCGTCGGGAGAGTCCCCACGGCCGCGCCGGACTTGACGCTTCTCGTCTCATCGCCCACGCTGCCGCCGTTCGCGTCGAATGTGACAGTCCAGTACGTTTCGGATGGAGGCGGATCAGGATCGTCGCCGCCACCGCCGCCACCGCCACCCCCGCCGCCTGAATCGTCCTCGATCCAATGGGCGACGTATATTGCATTATTCGTTATCTGGGTGCTTTCAAAAATCTGCCTGTTGCCAGAGCTGCTGCTTTTAAACGGAGTCAACCACCAGCCGTCGAACTTCCATCCGCGCCGCACCGGCACGGGCAATGTCCCAAGCGTGTCGCCGGATGTAAGTTTCCTTACGCGATCATCCAGCACTCCGCCATTGGGCTCGAATGCCACCCAACAGGATGTGTCCGTTAAATTGTAAGAACGTATCTGGTTCGTACCGCTTACGACTATACCGGAATTCCGTGCCAGCTCGACAGCACACCCCCACGGCACGCTCAGTTCTGCCGGTGCCGTGCTTGGCGGAAGATATAGATATTGAAGAGAACTGCAATTGCGGAACGTAGCGCAGTGTGGCATAAATGATAAGGCGTTTCCGCCAACATCGAATTCGATGGTGCCTCCTGTGCCGCCGAATTCCACAAAGCCTTCGTTCAGGACAACCGAAGAAAGCATGGTGCAATTATTGAATGCATAATTATCAATCCACTGCAAAGTCGTGGGCGAAGCGTAAGCGCCGGAATAACCGGTCGTGCAGCGGACAAGCCGTGTCCGCGACGCGTTGTAGAGCATCCCGTCTTCGACGACGAATGCGGTATTGCCGTCTGCGACGGTAATGGAGGAAAGGTTGTCCGTCCTTGCGAACGCATCGCTGCCGATTTCCACGACGCTTGCGGGGATATGGACGCTGGAGACTTTCGACGACCAGAAAGCCTCTGGCCTGATGTATTTGACGCCAGCCGGGATTGTGAACGAGCCCGAAACGTACGGCATCACCTCTATGAGTTCCGTCATGTCCTTCGTGTAGAGAACTCCGGCCTGCATCGTGAACTTGGTGTTGCCGCTTGCGACAGTCACGGAAGTCAAGGCTGAGCAACTGCTGAATACGCTATTTCCGATTTTCGTGACGGTCGCCGGAATCGTGATTCTTGGAAGCACATCACAGCCGGAAAAAGCGTGATCTCCTATTGTCAGAAGGCCCGAGGGCAACGATATGGAAGTAACGCTCTCAAGGTCGTAAAGATGAACGATATTCGTAACGCTGTTTGGAACCGTGACAGAAACAATGGCTTCTTCAAAGCCGGTATCGCCAAGATCATCAGGATCGTCTATGACCGAATCCAGATCAACCACCTTTACTGGGTAGCCGCTGAGAGAAGACGGTATCGTAAGCGCAACGCCCCAGTCGTTGCCGATCGCGACGGCCGTCACTATGGCGACGCCGTCCTTCACTTCGTATTCCCAGGTGTATTTGCCGCTCTTAGCCGTGGCGGCGGGAGATTGCATCGCCGCAAGCATCGTCACCAATGCCGCAAAAATCGAAAATGTCTTTTTCATGTCCAAATCTCCTCCTTCTGTCGGTTTCCGCACTTGCGGGAGATTGACGATTCTCGGGTTATTCTAGCATATTGTGTCCTAGGCGTCAATCGCCGACAAAAAAACGGAACATCAAAGCTCCGTTCTTCCCGGCAGAAGCGGGTGGGAACGGAGCTTTGATGCGTTGGGAGCGGGCGGTGGAAAATATCCAGTATTCAGTATCCAGTATCCAGTATCCAACAGCCAGCAGCCAGTATCCGGTGGCGAGGCATCAGAAGCTGTAGCTTGCGCTCAGGCTTACGATGTGGCTCATCGCGTTGCGCGTCTGGAACTTGTACGACTGGGTGTCATACTGCGGCTTTATGTGGCGGCTCTCGGCCTGCATGAAGACGAGGTTGTAGCCGAAGTCTATCCTGAGGTTGTCCCAGACCCTCCAGCCAAGGCCCGTACCGATTATGTGGCGGTGGCCGCCGGGGATCATCGTGGTGCCGCTCTTGCCAGATGGGTCCATATCATAGCAGTAGCCGAGGCGGACGGTCCAGTCATCCGTCATGTCATACTCGCCCGCCCATGCGAAGCGCAGCGCGTCATGCCAGTTGAAGTGGATGTCGCGGCTCTTGGAGTAGGAACCGGTTACGGTGTCGATGGTTCCGGGGGTACGGATGTGAAGGTCCTTGAGGGTGCTCCACTGCGTCCATGTCATAGCGTAGCCGAGCCTCAGACGGTCAGTGGCGTCCCAGTTGATACCGACAGCAAGCGACTGGGGAAGCTCGACGTTGGCGCAGGCGGAGCCGTGGGTGGAGTAGGCACGGGGCGCATATCCGCCAATCGGCAGATGGCCGCTTGCGGAATAGTGGCCGTTGATCTTGTGGCGGATTGGGCTGCGGTAGACGATACCGAAGTGGAGATCGTCAGTAATGTCGTAGCTCATCGCTCCGATCCCGCCAAGGGCCCAGTCGTCACCCTTGAGCTTGCCGCCAAGGTCGTAGTTGTACGGAAGCTGCATCGTGTGCATGAGAGCGGACGCCCTCTGGAGATTTTGGTAGTTAGGCCTCTGGTAGCTTGAAAAGAGGAAGTAGCTCGCCCTGAGGCCGGCAGCGAACCTAAGGCGCTCGGTAGCCTTGAAGCTTATCGCCGCCTGCATCGTGAACTGCTCGACGGTCGTCTTGTACGAATCCTCGGCAAGAATCCAGTTGTTCTTGTATTCAGTGCCCATTCCGTACTCGGTAAACTCGCCGATACCGAGGGCAAACCTGTCTGAAAGCGGAATTGTGGCGAAGAAGTGCGGGGCCGTGAACCAGCCGGGATTCATCTTGTTGAGATGCTGACGATCGACGGCAGTGTCGGCGAAGGGATTGAGGAAGCTCGCACCTACAAGCACCTGGGCATTTGTGGAGATGCACATGTTGGCGGGGTTGTAGTAGAGGGTGCTCGCATCCGTCTTCTCACCCATGCCGCCCACCATGGCACCGTTCATGCCGTTGCCGCGCGCGCTGACCTCATAGAGGGCGAAACCCGCCGCCATGCCTTCGATGGAGAGCGTCACCGCCGCTGCCGCAATTGCCAGTTTTTTCATTCTTTCCTCTTTCTGTTTCTGCCCCCCGGCGGAACCCTTTTCCGCCTTAAGGACAGCGTGACATTCTACGGATTTTTGTCACAATGTCAAGTAGAAAAATGAAAAAAACGGCAAATGGATTATGCAGGTTGCGATGCAAA
The DNA here is from genome assembly GCA_045636065.1 of Kiritimatiellia bacterium. Classification (GTDB taxonomy): domain Bacteria; phylum Verrucomicrobiota; class Kiritimatiellia; order RFP12; family UBA1067; genus RGIG5050. The sequence goes on from JAZTWW010000058.1 coordinate 16,025, forward strand.
CGGTGTTTTGCTAGAATATTCGCCGTTCTGCACGGAGCAAATTCCATCTCCGTCACAACACGAAAAATGCAAAGAGCGAGGTGTTTTGCCTAGTCAAAGCAGGAGAAAACGAATGAAAAGATCTGGGGACTGTCCCCAACTTAAGCCCAACCAGCTTTTTCACCATTTTAAGCCCAAACATAGGGTCGGTGACTGTCCCCAATCTGCGCCTGACCGGCTCTTATGTGCCATTTTAAGCCAAAAAACAGGATTATCGTGAGCGGCTTATGCAATTAAGCCATATACCCCGACGACATATCAGGCTCTACACCATCATTTTCTGGCGAACGATCTCCTTTAAGTCCGGCGATCTAATGCAAATGAGCCAGATCTAGCCATTCATATCCTAAATTCCCATGACAAATGCTACTTTTAGGCATAATCAACCTGACCGCTGCCTATAAAGGCTGCGATCAATCACTTCTACCGACTTCAATATCGCTCTCTACGCCCCAGGCAGATGAAGCTTGACCCAAGAAAACATCACGCCCATACAGGAGACCGACTCTGCGTCACGCTCATACAGAATGCCGACTCAATATACAGTGTGACAACCATAGGCCGTCAAGCCGTAGCATCGCTACACAAGGCGCTGGACTTCCTATGCCCGTGCGAAGAATAGATGCCGGTAGTGACCTCGTGCGGCTTTACACGTCTGGACATGCAAGCGCCAGCGAACTTCGCTATCATCCCCTTCACGAACTCAATGCTCCCGAACACCACCCCTTCCGTAATCTGCGGGCAGACTTTGCGCCAAAGCTCATAAGCTGACCTTGTGCCCTCAACCATATCCGGC
>JAZTWW010000059.1:0-43843 GCA_045636065.1 Kiritimatiellia bacterium
GCGAGAGACGATGCCGATCCCGAAATGGGATTGACATCCGCCTTGCCAATTGATTGGCTAACTGTCCGTTTCAATTTATTCGATACACTTTCCCGCCGAACGCCGCATATTGTACTACACTTCGCGGGCATCTTCAAGCACTAATTTGCCTTAGAAATGGTAAAATCTAACGGGTCAGCAAAAAAGAGAGGAAGGCCATGGGGTTCAAGGAAGGACAAAGGCAATCAACACCACCCCCATGGGGGTGGTCGGCGGCGCAAAAGAAAAATGCCCACGGCATCGAGAAAATCGTATATGATATGCGTACGATTCACGTCTTGCCCAGGCGGCTTAGGGAGTTTTTGCTGACCCACCCCCCTTACAAGTCACCCAAGCCATGTCATTTCCATCCCGTAATCGTGAAAAAGAGTCCGCCAATTGCAAAGCGGTCTACTTGCCGACGCAGAACCTGTCGAATATCGACGAGAGAACGTCCTCGTGCCAGATCCTGCCCAGATACCCGCCAAGATGTGCGGCGGCCTCGCGGAAGGCGTTCGCGGCGAGAACGGGATCCTGGGCGGCGAGATGGCCTGCCGCCTCGCGGACGGCCTTGGCTGCCTTTGAGATGGCCTCGCGCTCGCGCATCGGAACGTCGGCTTGATTGTCCTCCGCCCCGTCAGACGCAAGCTTTTCAAGCGCCCCAGCAATGGCACTTTTTATCCCGTCAATGCCTTCGCCGGTGAGAGCCGAGGAGAATATCGCACCAGGCGCCGGCGGACGCAGGCGCACTTCCAAGAGATCCGACTTTGAAAGGATGCTGATGCTCTTCACGCCGGCGGCAGCTCCGTCGGGCGTTCTCGACTGCGAGAGCGCCTTCCCATCGCAGGCTTTCAACGCAAGGACGACATCCGCCTTCGCCGCAAGGGACTCGCTGCGCCTTACACCTTCTGCCTCGATTTCGTCTTCTGCCTCCCTGAGGCCTGCCGTGTCCACAAGCCTTACGGGCCAGCCGCCGATGTCAAGGCGCTCCTCGATCGAATCGCGCGTAGTCCCGGCCTTTGCGCTTACTATGGCGCGTGACTCTCCGAGGAGCGCATTGAGAAGCGAACTCTTACCGGCGTTCGGAGGCCCCGAGATGACGACAAGCGCCCCTCGCCTGAGGATTTCGCCTTCGCGCAGCGTCGCGGCCGAAGATTCCATCTTTTCGAGAAGCGACGCCGCATCGCGCGCGGCCGCATCAAGAAAGCCTCCCGGAAGCTCGTCCTCCGAGAAGTCGAGCGAGTTTTCGATGCGCCCGGAAAGCTCGATGACGGCCTTGTACATCCCCTCTATCTGCCGCCTCGATTTTCCGCCTAGGCGCTCGTGCGCGCTCTGCGCGGCCCTGTCCGTCTCCGCGTCAATGAGGTCGATGACGGCCTCGGCGGCGTCGAGCGAAAGGCGGCCATTAAGGAATGCGCGCAAGGTGAATTCGCCGCGCCGCGCAAGCCTTGCCCCCGCTGCAATGCACGACTCGAGAACGCGCCTGGGGCTTACGGTGCCGCCATGGCACTGAAGCTCCACCGAGTCTTCGCCGGTGTAGCTTCTCGGGGATGCGAAGGCGAGGACTAGCCCATCGTCCACCGTCTCGCCGGACGGGGACTTGAATGATGCATGGAAGAACCGTCCCGCGTCGCGCGCCGATACCGGGCGAGACACGACGCGCGAGGCGATCTCGAAGGAATCCTCACCCGATATGCGCACGATAGCCACAGCCCCCCTTCCGGGTGCGGTGGCCACTGCCGCTATGGTATCCCCGCTCACGCCTTCTTCATCTGCGGGAAGAGGATCACGTCGCGTATCACCTCGGTCCCCGTAAGGAACATGACGAGCCTATCGATGCCGATTCCAAGGCCGCCAGTCGGAGGCATTCCGCACTCAAGGGCGCTTATGAAGTCCTCGTCGATCTTCTCGGTGTCCTCGCCAGCCTGGTGCTCAAGCGCCTTGCGCTGCTCGATGGGGTCGTTCTGCTCGGTGTAGCCGGGGCAAAGCTCCTTGCCGGCCACGACGAACTCGAAGACGTCCACGAGAGAAGGATCATCCTTGCACGCCTTGGCAAGCGGCACGAACTCGTGCGGGATGCGCGTGACGAACGTCGGCTGCCTCAATGTGCGCTCGATGAGCTTGTCGTAGATCTCGTGCGTGAGGTTGAGCGAATCGGAGATGCCATCAAGCTCAAGCTCGACCTCCTTCGCCTTCGCGGTCTCCTTCGCGCGTTCAAGCTGCGCCTCGAACGGCGTCTCGAACCAGTCGGCGCCCATAAGCTCCTTCACGAGATCGGCGTACGCGACTCGGCGGTAGGGGGCGGTGAAGTCAATGATTTCCTTCTCCTCTCCGTATTCAATCCTGCGCGTACCTATAACCGTATCGCAGAGGTGCGGGAGAAGCCCCTCGATGATGTTTTCCATCGAGGTCCTGTCGCCGTAGGCCTCGTAGACCTCGAGGACGGTGAACTCGGGGTTGTGCGTCCTGTCGATGCCCTCGTTGCGGAAATCCTTGCCAAGCTCGAAGACGCGCTTGAATCCGCCCACGAGAAGGCGCTTCAAGTACAGCTCCGGGGCGATGCGCATCACGCAGTCCTTGTCGAGCGCGTTGTAGTGGCTGAAGAACGGCTTCGCCGCCGCGCCGCCGGCCTGATCCTGGAGGATGGGCGTCTCCACCTCGATGAAGCCCTTGCTCCAGAGGTACTTGCGCGTCTCCTGCAGAAGGCGGCTTCTCGTGTAGAAGCGCTCGCGCGACTCGTCGTTCGTCATCAGGTCGATGTAGCGGCGGCGGTAGCGCTCCTCCTGGTCGGTGAGGCCGTGGAACTTCTCCGGCGGCTGCTCAAGCGCCTTGGCGAGGAGATCCCAAGCCTTGACGATCACGCTCTTCTCGCCCTTCTGCGTCGTGAAAAGCGTTCCTTCGACGCCAATAATGTCGCCGAGGTTGAGCTGCTTGAAGCCCGCGAAAAGGCGCTCGTCGAGCTCGTCGCGCTTGAAGATAAGCTGGAAACGGCCGGTGCCGTCGTTCAACGCGGCGAAATTCATCTTGCCCATGCGGCGTATCATGAGAAGGCGCCCCGCGACGCGCACGCTCTTGCCCTCCTCGAAGGATTCCCTCACATCCTTGAGGTCCGTGTGCGGGTATGCGTGCCCATACGGCTCGAAGCCGAGATCCTGAAGCGTCTTCATCGATGCGAGACGGTTCTCGCGGTATTCGTTCGTTTCCTGTGCCATATCCTGTTCCTTCCGAAAAAACAGGCATAGTATACCATAAATTCAGAGCTAGCGCATTAAAAACCGTTCCTCTTCATGGCCGCTGGATTGTTCTTCATTGCGATGGAAGTGGTTCGGCAACCATCTGCGGCCTTTGATTCCCTCTGCGCCGACTGCACCACCCTCCTCAAGATCCTCAGCGAGGGCACCCGGTTTTCACAAATATTCCATTGACATCAAATGGGGAACTCCATATAATATGCGCCATGACAAAGGAGTGGATAGTAAAATGCCGCCTTGCCGCCGCTTTCGCCCTGGCCGCCTGCGGCGGCACGGTAGCCGCCACGGATGTTGCAGATCTCAATGCCGCCCGCGAAGAGGCGCGCACAACCCTCGCTGGCGGCTTTAGCGACTTGAACGAAGGCCTCATCCGGCTCGTGGAACTTGCAGACCGCACGGCCGACATGGCCTTCGCAACCAATGCCACCCCCGCAATGCAGCGCATCCTCCACGAAGGCGCGTTCAACATGTACCGCACGGCAGGAGCTCTTGAGCGCGCCGCGGAATCCGAACATTCGACTGTCAGCGCAAAGAACTAGGCGCAGTATATCAAGTTTGTCACGATATGTCAAGTTGCGCCCCCTGGAGGCGACCGGGACCGGGTCACTGGCGGAGGATGAAGCCTTTAAGGTAAAGCCCTTCCGGGAAGGCCAGACGGACCGGATGGTCGCAGGCCTGGCGAGTGCGGCCTATGATGCTGAAATCGCGGCCGGCGTCAAAGGCGGCCTCACGCAGGACGGTCGAGAAGAAGGCTTCATCCATCGCGCCGCTGCAAGAGAAGGTTGCGAGGATCCCGCCCGGGGAGAGAAGCTTCATCGCAAGCAGATTTATGTCCTTGTACCCGCGCGCCGCGCGCATAAGCTGAGCCTTAGTGTCGGCGAACTTCGGAGGGTCGAGGATTATAAGGTCGAAAGTCCGGCCCTCGTCACGGAAGCGGCGAAGCGCCTTGAACACATCCGCCTTGATGCACTCGAACGGGCATGCGCCGCTTGCGGCGGCCTCTGCGGCGGCCGGATTCAGCTTGAGGTTCCGCTCTGCAAGCGCAAGCGCGCCTTCGCTGAGATCGAGGTTTACGACGGACTTTGCGCCTCCCTGCGCTGCAGCTACCCCGAACGCCCCCGTATAGCTGAATGCGTTCAGCACGGATCTCCCGCGCGCAAGCGCCGCCACATCGCGCCTAGCCTCGCGCTGGTCGATGTAGAAACCCGTCTTGTGACCGTTCCTTGGATCTACAAGGAGGTTCATCCCCCATTCCCTGATCTCGATCAGCTCCGGCGGCTCGGCCCCGAGCAGGACGCCCTTCACGCTTTCACCCGATACGGGCAGCCCCTCCCGGGCGCGCGAATCGACATCGCTTCTGTTGTAGACACCCTTGACGCCCGGTAGCGCCATAAGTGCCGCGGCAAGCCCGGCCTTGCGCCTTTCCGCCCACGCGGTGGAAAGCTGGACCACGATCCAGCCGTCGTACCAATCGGCGACCACTCCCGGGATACCGTCGCTCTCGCCATGCACGAGACGGATCGCCGTCACTTCGCCGCCGTCAAGGAGCTCACGCCTCTTCGCGGCGCTCTCGGCGACCATACTGGCAATATCCACCCCACCCTTCCCGTACGAGAGCATCCTTACGCGGATCTGGCTCAAAGGCGAATACGCCCCTTTGCCCAGCAGTTCGCCCTTCTCCGTAACGACATCGATCTCATCGCCGGCTTGAGGCGCGCCCTCCACCCTCAGGACGGCTCCCGAGAATATCCACGGATGCATATGGACTGTGGGCCATTCGCGGCCACGCTTCAAGACTGCCTTTGCCATATCCACTCCTCCTCACCGCGTCAAAGGTTTGCAAACGGGTTGCAGGAGAAGCCGGAGCTGAAGCTGCGCCCTGCCTCCCTCTGCCGCCCTTGGGGACGCGCTCCGGACGGCCTGGATGATGCGCCCTTCGCCTCAAGCCTGGGCTTTGTGCGGCAGGTTAGGCTCACCCGCGAGCGCGCCTTGTCCACGCCTATTACGCGGACCTTCACCCTGTCGCCCACCTTGACGACCTCCGACGGATCCGTAACGTACCTGTCCGCGAGCTCGCTTACGTGCACAAGCCCGTCCTGATGGATGCCTATATCCACGAACGCGCCGAACGCCGCGACATTTGTTACGACCCCTTCAAGCTCCATGCCCTCGCGGACGTCGTCGATCGTCGTAACGTCCTCGCGGAACGCAGGCTTCTCGAAGACGGCGCGCGGATCGCGCCCTGGCTTCTTCAGCTCCTCGACGATGTCCTTCAGCGTGGGGATGCCGACATCGGCCGTCACATAGCGCTTTACATCTATCCTTGAAGCGAGAGCGGCGTTCCCGACGAGATCTCCGACCTTGACGCCCAGATCTCCGGCCATCGTCTCGACAAGGCTGTACCTCTCAGGATGCACGGCGCTCGAATCGAGCGGATTGGCGGCTCCGCGTATCCTCAGGAAGCCCGCGCTCTGCTCAAAGGCCTTCGGGCCGAGTCCAGATACCTTCTTCAAATCGCTGCGGCTCTTGAAGGCGCCGTTTTCATCACGCCACGCGACTATACGCCTTGCAAGGCTCTCGCCGATTCCCGAAACGCGCCTCAAAAGGGCCGCGCTCGCGGTGTTGAGTTCGACGCCGACCCTGTTGACGCAGCTGACGACGACCTCGTCAAGCTTTGAGCCAAGGAGCGGCTGGTGGACGTCATGCTGGTATTGCCCGACGCCTATCGCCTTCGGGTCGATCTTGACGAGCTCGGCGAGAGGGTCCTGGAGGCGCCTGCCGATGGATATGGCGCCACGCACCGTCAGATCGAGGTTCGGGAACTCATCCCGCGCGGCCTCGCTGGCGCTATAGACGCTTGCGCCGGCCTCGCTTACGCTAACAACAGTAACATCGCTGCGCCTCAGAAGCTTGAGCGTATCGCGCACGAAACTCTCCGTCTCGCGGCCAGCCGTGCCGTTTCCTACGGCGACCGCCTCGGGCTTGAACGCCTCGATGAGCCTTGCAAGCTCCATCTGGGCCTCGGAGCGCTTCTGCATCGGGTAGATGACGGTGTTGACGAGAAACTTCCCGGTGCCGTCGAGCATCGCCACCTTGCACCCCGTCCTTATCCCCGGATCGATCGCAAGGACGCGCTTCTCCCCGAGGGGGGCGGCAAGAAGGAGGTTTCTCAGGTTGTCCGCGAAAACCTCGACCGCCGCGCGGTCGGCCTCAAGCTTCTTCTCGACCATCACATCGATTTCGCACCCGGGGGCGATAAGGCGCCTCAACGCATCCCTGCACGCAAGCACGAACTGGTCGCGGCTTTCGCCCGAGCGGGGGACGGGGGCCGGGAGGTATTTCTCCGCAAGCGCGACAACCTCGTCGGCAAGGCTGTCCTGATCGATGACGAGGCGCACCCAAAGGACGTTTTCAGCCTGGCCTCGCCTTATCGCCAGGAAGCGGTGGCTCGGGATCGTGGCGAGCGGTTCGGAGAAATCGTAGTACTGCTCGAATTTGGTTGGCACGGCCGGCTTTGGCTCGGCCACCTCGCTTTTCACCACGGCCTTTTTGAAGTAGGCGTCGCGCACCATGCCGCGCACCTCGGCGAGGTCGGCGACCTTCTCGGCGACTATGTCGCGCGCGCCCTTGAGCGCAAGCTCCACACTGGCTATGCCCTTCGCGGCATCGACGAAGCCCTCCGCATACCGCGAGAGCCCCTGCCTTTGCGCCTCAAGGGCCTTCGACTCGACCATGATCGCATCGGCAAGCGGCTCTAGCCCGGCCTCGCGGGCGACCATAGCCCTCGTGCGGCGCTTGGGCTTGTACGGCTGGTAAAGATCCTCCAGGGCCGACTTCACCATGCACGATTCGATCTTCGCGCGGAGATCGTCCGTAAGCTTGCCCTGGGAATCGATCGATTTGAGGATCGTCGAGCGGCGCTCCTCAAGCTCGGAATAGTACTGAAGCCTTTCCTGGATCTTTGAAATCTGGACTTCGTCGAGGTTGCCGTGCGCCTCTTTCCTGTACCGTGCGATGAAAGGGATCGTGTTCCCCTCCGAAAGAAGCTTTGCAACCGCCGCCACCTGGCGCGCACCGACACCCGTCTCCGCGGCTATCCGCTCTGTCATCCGTCAACCTCTCCTTTGTGTGGGATCGGCTTCCACCTGCGCGTGGGAAGAACGAGCGTGTAGAGGACGGAAGCCGAAAGAACAAGGGTGAACACCGGGAACGTGAGAATCGCGGCGATCGAAGGACGGCGCTTGCGCTGCGAGAGGAGCACCGACACGATGGCCGTTATCCAGCCCATGGTGAACACGAACCCTATGACTCCGAAGAAGAATCTCCACTCGGCAGGCCCCACGCCCGTGGTCGCAGCCTTCACGACCACCGCCAGAATGTCGAAGAGGAGCGCAAACGCGATCGACATGCCCATGAGGATCGCAAAATAGCTGTCGAAGAGCCTAAGCGAAGGACGCCTCAGAAGCGTCTTCAGCCACGGGAGGAGATAGAACCTCGCGACCTGCCATCCGCCTGTGGCCCAGCGCCTGAGCTGGCGCCACATGTAGACCGTGGTGACGGGCTGCTCGTCGGCGTAATCGGCCTCGGGGACGTATGCTACGCGCTGCCCCCTCAAGTTCGTCTGCACGGAGAACTCGACATCCTCGACCATCGTGCGCGTGCGCCAGCCCTCTGGCCCGAGCGCCGAGACGAGAAACGCAAAGCCTGTGCCGGTAAGCTTGCCGGAGAGGGCCACGTTCGTTCTCACATTGTTCGAAAGCTCGTTCATCATGTCCCAGTACACCGTGTACCAGCCGGATATGACATTCGCCTTGGCGTTCGAGGAGTGCCTGCGGCCCGTGACGACCGTCTCTCCGTCGAGAAGCGCGTCGTTTATGACGTCGAGCCAGTTGTCGGCCACGATGTTGTCGGCATCGAAGACGGCGATCGCATCGAACCCTCCGCGCCTCATCACCCTTTCTACGCCCCAGGCGAGAACGTCACCCTTGCCGGAGCTTGGAGACGTCTTCTCCCAGACGGTCGCGCCAGCGGACCTCGCGCGCTCGGCCGTTGCGTCGGTGCAGTTGTCAGCAAGGACAATGACCTCCCTCCTGGCGGCGGGATACTTCGACATCGCGATGCTCTTAACCGGCAGGCGTATGACGCTCTCCTCGTTGCGGGCGCAGATGAGGATGGCGAACTTGAGCTTCCGCTCCGCGGCCGGATGCCTTCTGCGCGGCTTGATGAGGCCGATCAGCACGATCAGCGTGGACCACGCGAAGACTGCGCCGAAGACGCAGCATATTACGTCCAGCACGAACGCGGCCGTGATGTGGGTCATGCCTCCACCTCCAATATCAGGGTTTGTAGCCGTCCTTAAGGCTTACCGTCCGGTTGAAGACTGGGCTTTCCTTCGAATGGTCCCTTGAGTCGGCGCAGAAGTACCCGGTGCGCTCGAACTGGAAGCGCTCGCCGGGCGCAGCCGAAGCGAGCGACGGCTCGACGTACGCCTTCACCACCTTGAGCGAATCCGGGTTCATGTACTTCAGGAACTCCTTGGGTCCGTCCTTCAATGGATCCTTCTCCGTGAAAAGCTGCGAGTAGAGGCGCACCTCGGCCGGGACGCCGGTCGCAGCGTCCACCCAATGGATCGTGCCCTTGACCTTGCGCCCGTCGGGGGCGTTCCCGCCCCAGCTGCCCTCGTCCCATACGGCCCTTATGAGCGTAACGCGGCCGGAGGCGTCCTTCTCGAAGCCTGTGCACTTGACGATGCAGGCACCCCTGAGGCGCACCTCGCGATCGGGTGCGAGGCGGAAGAACTTCTTCTCCGGCACCTCCATGAAGTCAGCCCTTTCGATCCACACTTCACGGGAGAAGGGAATCTTCCTCGTGCCGGCAGCCTCGTCAAGCGGATTGTTCGGGGCCTCGACGTCCCTTGAGACGCCCTCGGGCCAGTTTTCTATGACGAGCTTCACAGGGTCGATGACGGCCATGCGCCTCAAGGCGGTGCGGTTGAGGTCCTCGCGGACGCACCATTCGAGAAGCGCGGGATCGCTTTCGCTCTCGTACTTGGATACGCCGACCCTTTCGCAGAATTCGCGTATGGCAGCAGGCGTGTAGCCCCTGCGGCGCATGCCGCATACGGTTGGCATTCTAGGATCGTCCCACCCGGAGACGTGCCCTTCCGTGACAAGCTGCAGGAGAAGGCGCTTGCTCATCACCGTGTGGGTGATGTTGAGGCGCGCGAACTCGCGCTGCTGGGGGCGTATCTTGACGCCGTTCCTGACGACGAGCATGCCCATCTCGTCGAGTCTGTCGACAACCCAGTCGTAGAGGGGCCTGTGCACCTCGAACTCGAGCGTGCACATCGAGTTCGTGACTCCCTCGAGCGCATCCTCGATCGGATGCGCGAAATCGTACATGGGATATATGCACCACTTGGACCCGAGATGGTAGTGGTCCACATGGCGTATGCGGTAGATGACGGGATCGCGGAAATGGATGTTGGGCGAGGACATGTCGATCTTCGCCCTGAGGCACCATTCGCCGTCGGCGTACTTGCCGTCGCGCATCTCGCGGAAAATCCTAAGGTTGCGCTCGGGAGAGGTGTCCCTCGACGGCGAAGGCGTACCAGGCCTTTCGGGGACACCGCGGTACTCCTTCCATTCGTCCTGCGTAAGGTTGCAGCAATACGCCTGCCCGGCGAGGATAAGCCTTTCGGCTATGTCGTACATCCTGTCGAACATGTTGGAGGCGTTGTAGAAGCCGGGCTCCTTGCCGTCGCCCTCGCCGCTCCACTCGAAGCCGAGCCAGCGGATGTCCTTCTTGATGTTCTCGGCGTACTCGTCCGTCTCCTTGGCGGGATTGGTGTCGTCCATCCTAAGATGGCACTGGCCCCCGAAGAGGGCCGCCATGCCGAAGTCGACGCACACGGCCTTGGCGTGGCCGATGTGAATGTAGCCATTGGGCTCGGGCGGGAAGCGCGTTACGACCACGCCTCCCGTCCTGCCCGCCTCTACCCCCTCTTCTATCCACTGGCGCAGAAAATGGCGCGCTGTGTCAGGCGTATTGTCAATCGACATTTAAGGATCTCACCAGCCGACGTTCAGGAACGGGAAGAACGGGATGGGGCCGCCGAAGTTGACGTTGATGAGGCCAAGCTGGAGACCGTCAAGGCCGCTGGAGACGTTGACGAGACCGACCTGAAGGCCATTCATGTCATCGTTGACGTTGTTCCAGAGACCGACCTGGATGCCGTTGGCTTCATCAGCGCCGTTGTAGATGGCGGGAAGCTGAAGGCCGTTCACGGTGTTGGCGACATTGGCGAGAGCGCCAAGCTGCAGGCCGTTCGCGGTGCCGGCGTCGTTGACGAGCGCCGCGAGCTGGATGCCGCGGGCCTTGCCGTCGGTGCCGTTGTAGAAGACGGCCGTCTGAAGGCCCGTCATGGTTTCGGCCGTGTAGGAGGAGAAGAAACCGAACTGCCAGCCGGTCATGCTCTGCTCGACGATCGAGACGCCGTTGAGACCGAGGCCGGTGAAGTTGCCGCGCGTGCGCGTTACGCCGTACACGGGGCAGAAGTCGAGACCGCGGAAGTTGCGGCTCTGCCCGTAGAAGAGTGTGAGCCTGAGGCCGTCGATCCTGTATTCGGGTGTGGGCAGCTCGCCAGGCGACCAGATGGCGAACTGAAGGTATCCGTGCTGGTCGGCAGAAGCGAAAAGCGCCATGACCGACACCGTCAATAGACCGAGAAGCTTCTTCATTATGACCTCCTGAGGTTTCTGATGCTGATATTATACGCTTATTTTTCCATTAAAGCAAGTGTTTTCACGCCCAAATCCTACAGCGGTCGCGGCGGGGAGGAAAGTTCTGCGTGAAATGGCGGTAAAACCGGCCGCACACGCGGCGTCGGAGAATTCCCCGACGCCGTCCATTGCGGCTATGCTGCGCCTCAGATGCCCGTACTCCGAGAGCGCCCCCCTCGCAAAGATGCGTGGAGCAAGCCAGAGCCACGACGAGACGATCGCAGGCACGATAAGGCCGTGCGGCCTGAAGAACTCGAGGACATGGAGCCGCCCGCCCGGCCTTACGACGCGCGCCGCCTCCTTGAGGGCCGCCGCCCTGTCGGGGAAGTTCCTGAAGCCGAACGCGCACATGGCGCAGTCGAACGATGCGTCCTCGAACGGCAGATTGGCCGCATCGGCCACGGCGAGGGAATCGTATGACGCGGCGGCCTCAGGCTTCGAGCGCGCCACGTCAAGCATGGCGTTAGAGATGTCTATCCCGTCGATGCTCGATCCGGGAAGCACCCTTTTTACGGCCACGCCTAGATCGCCCGTTCCGCAGGCAATGTCGAGGATCCTCGCCCGAGCGGGCAATGAAGATGCGATCGCGCGCGCGAAGGTTGCCCTCCAGCGCCCGTCGAGACCGAGCGAGAGCACCCGGTTCATGAAATCGTACCTTGGCGCGATTCCGCCGAAGATTTCAGGGATTCCCACCGCCGAGCTCCGCCTCAGCCGCGGCCTTGCGCGCGGCGGCCTCCGCCGCAGCCTCCAAAGCGGCCGCCTCAAGCTCCGACTCGAAGCGGCGGGCGAAGCCCCCGAGACGGCGCACCTGACGTTCAAGGGCCCACAGCGCGAAAAGCCACTTCTCCTTGAAATGGTAGCACGCCTTGAGCTGCGGCTCGAAACTCTCGAAGCTTTCACGCTGGCAGGAGAAGATCCACTCCGTGCGCTTCGAACGGTATTCGAAGCCCTTGAGGAACGATTCCCCCATGTCCTTGAGAGGGAGGGTCGGATGGAGATTGGCGAAGCGGACGAGCGTTCTCGCGAACGTCGCGGTGTAGTATGAGAAGATCGCCTCGAGGTTCTCTTCGGTCATCGACGTATCGGGCCACCCGAACGATCCCCTGACGCTGCAGAGGCTCACTCTCGTCGGCATGAGCCGTCCGGCGCGGATGTCAAAGTCGAAGTCGAAGATCTCCTTGCCGACGCCATAGTAGCAGCTCTGCTTGACGGGATCGTACTTCTTCATTATCATCGTCTGCGCGGCGGCGTCGCCCAAGAGGAACGCAAGCTCGCTTAGGATGCGCGGATCCTCGCCCGCGTCCGCGCCGCCGAACTCGCCCGCGACCTGAAAGTTCGCGGAGGGTATGTCCATCATGGGCCAGCCCTCGCAGCGGGTGCGGATGAAATACTCCGCGGCGGCATCGCTCTTCTCGCCGGCCCTGTACTTGAGGAGCCTATATTCCGCAAGCGACATTCCGAGGTTCTTGAAGGCCTGCACACGCGTCAGCACGTAGTTCGCGTACCCCAGCCTGCGGTGCGAAAGGCGCTTCTCCACGAGGCTCTGCACGAGCGGGCTGCGGTTCGTCTTGTAGACGACTTCGCGCGTTCTGCCGGCGCCCACGTCGACGGCCTCGTTGGGGTCCGTCCTCAGCTCGTAGACGTTCGCATACTCCACGTACTCGTCGCGGCTCATGAGCGCGCGCAGGTTGGACAGCAGTATCTCGCTTCTCGCGTCCACGCCCTTGTGGAAGACTGGCCTGCCGTTGACGTACGTCGCTCCCGGCAGAGCCGTGCGCCTGTCGTCGAACGCCCTTGAAGCGCCATCGCCCATAAGGCTGTAGACCTCGCCCGTCAAGTGCATGTAGAGGAACTCGATGAAATCTGGGCTCTTGTCGTCTGTGAGCGTCGGGCGCGTCATCTGTGCGCGGACCTGCGAGGCGATCTCCTCCATCTGCACGGCGGCCTCCTCGCCGCCGATCCTGCCCAGGGTGATCGACTCCATGACGCGCTCCATGAGCGGCACGATGTAGTGGATCGCATATCCGCGCGGAAGCCCGAAGAGCTCGATCTCGTGGTGGCCGTGGAACTTCGTCTGCCTGAGGAAGCTTTCGCGGCTCCCCTCGAAGACGCCCGTCATCTCCCTCAGCTCCTTGACGAACTCGTCGTAGTCGTCGCGGGCGCGCGCAACGAACGCGGAGAAATCGCTGTAGGAGAGGAAATGGACACCCTTGGCGCTATGGTAGTACCTCAAGCGCGTGGAGATGCGCTTTCTCGACCCGTTGACGGCCGCGCGCATCTCGGCGGGCGTCCACGCAAGGGGCTTCACCCTCCACTCCTGCCCGAGCTGCCTGAAATGGGTGAGCGTCATGTCGTTGCGCTCGACCATCTGCACGTCCTCAAGGCCGAACCCGAGATCGCCGACGAGCCATCTGTCGAGCGCGACGAGCTTGCGCGTCGGGACGTCGCGCTGCGAGACCTCTATGCGCCGGCCGACGACGTTCGCGCAAAGGACGCTGTCGACGAGCGTCTTGCCGCGCTTAGCGGGCGAAAGCTTCGAGAGCGACCAGAACTGCCCGCCGAGAAGCGGGATCGCAGCAACCGAATGGTTGCCGGTCGTGATGGTGAGCACCCTGCCCTTGGCGCCTCTCTTGAGGGCGGACTTCTCGACCATGAGCACGCTCGCGTGCTCGCCAAGGTGGCTCTTTATGCCGTCTTCGAAAATGAATGTATCGTCTTTGAGATCCCATGCGTGGAACGTGCGCTCACGCCCCATCGCCCGCGTCCGGACGCTTCCAGCGCGCCGCTTTCCTTCGGATTGCATGCGCGAGATGAAATGCCTGACGGGGTGGCGCTTCATCGGCTGGAGCCTCCGTGACGGCCGTGATGGCCGTGATGGTGGTGGGAATGGGAATGCCCGGATCGCATCGACTCGCGGGCGATCATGTCCTCGGCGAATGCGCCGACGGCCTCAAGGCCGGCATCGTCCGCGGCTTCAAGCAGGTTTTCAAGGGCGGGAAGGATGAATCCCTCGAATCTCGGCTGCCCGACGGACGAAAGGCGGCAGAAGGCGCCTATCGCCTGCACGAGGCGCTGCACCGCGCCCTTTTCGAGGGAATCGACGGGATAGAGCTCCTTGAGCTTCCTGCGCTCCAGCTCGCCCAGCGGGACGTACGGATCGTAGAGGAGGCTAGCGACATCGTATGCCGCCGGCCCGAGGCGCATCCCCTGGAAATCGATGAACACCGGTTTCGCGCCGTCCCTGTAGAGGACGTTCGAGCTCTGGAAATCGCGGTGGAGGAGAACCTTGGGGGCGGCATCAAGCTCGGCTGCGACGGCCTCCAGCTCTTCGCGCACCTTCTCTGGAAGGGCCTCAAGCCCCCAGCGCCCCTTGACGGCGTGGTCCTCGAAAAGCGAGCGCTCCCATTTGAAGAGCCCCAGATCGAACGCATCCTCAAGCTCCACGCCGCGCGACGCCTCAAGGCCCTTCTCGTGGAAACGCCTGAGCTCCTCGACGACAGGCGCATAGAGGCGAGCTAAATCGGCGCCTTTAACGTTGGCGCGGTCTTCAAGGCTCTCGGGGCCGAGATCCTCAAGGGCGAGCGCCTTTTCGCCAGGGATGTCGGCAAGCACCTTGACGGCGCTCACTCCGGCCGCGGCGAGAAGCCTCGCGTGCGAAGCGTACCTTGCGTTCTCGCCGCGCCTGGAATCGTCGTAGAGTATCGCGATGGCGCGGTCGTTCCCGCATATGAGCCGCCAGAACGACCTGTCGCTTCCGCGCGAACCCAAAAACTCGGCGGCTGCATCGTCAAGGCTCCACCCGAGCGCGGCGGCAAGGGCCGCGAGACGGCGCGCGTCGCCGCTCGCCCCGGCCTCGACGAGCTGTTTTACGCCTACTATGGAGGTGCGTGTGAATTCGCCTCCGACGAGGCCGCCAGTAACGACGGTGCCCGCGAGATCGGCGGAATCGAGAAGCTTGACGCCCTCGAAGATGACGTTCGGATTGCCCATGAAGCGCTCGCCGTCTAAGGCGGAGTGCGCCTCAAGGTACCTTTCAAGAGTTCCCGCGTCGGCCCAGTAGGAGCCTTCCACCTCCGCTCCGACGACGAACCTCGCGTCTTTCATCATCGCGTTCTCGTACGCCTCGACTATCGACGATTTCGGGCGGTCCGGGAGATAGCCTATGACATCGGGGGAAAGAAGCGCGGCGCCGCAGTACGTCGCGGTGCCCCAGTCGCCTGCGATGTCGCTGTGCCAGTTGCAGATGCGGCCCTCGAAGTCGGGCTCGACGGTCTTCGGGCCAAACCCGGAGCTTATCCATGCCCCGGCGAAGCGCCCGCTCCTCTCAAAGGCCTCGAAGATCGGCTCTGGGGCGAGGTCCTCTATGACAATATCGCCGTTGACGAGCCAGAAAGGCTCATCTCCTATCCATCCGCTGAGGGGCTTCAAGACGCCGCCGGTGCCGAGGATCTCACTCTCGCGGCTTACGGATATGGAAACCTCGCCCTCGGATGCCATCGCGTAGTCGCGGCACCACTTCTCCACCTGGTCCGGGAGATGGTGCGCATTGACCATGAACTCCTTGACGCCCCACGACCTCAATAGCATCACTATGCGCTCTATCATGGGAACGCCCCACATCGGCATCAGGGGCTTCGGCCTTACGAGGGTGAGGGGCCTTAGCCTCTCGCCGAAACCGGCCGCAAGAACGACCGCCTTCTTCGCACATGCGCTTTTCATGGAGCGGCCCCTTCCATGCACTCCTCCCTTGCGAGCGTGATCGACGCCGAGACTTTTTCGACGCCCTCCACGCCGCCGGGCTTGGACACTGTGAGAGAAACGGAGTCTATTCTCATGTCGGCGCCCATCGTCGCGCGCGCGGCCACGAAAGCGGCCCTTTCAAGAAGGTTGCACTTCGCCTCCGAGAGAGACTTTCTCGCGGCGGCCGCCACGGCCACGTAGTCCACAGCGTCTTCAAGGCGGTCGCTCATCGCGGCGGGGAGCATGTCGAAGGATATCTCCGCATCGACCGACACAAGGGTGGGGGCTACGCGCTCCTCGGGTCTATCGCCGAGGATGCATTCCACCGACATGCCGTCTATGCGGAAAATGCCTTTCATGGCGCCTTTCATCTCCACTGCATGCGCTGGCGCTGCTGCTTGATCTTAGGCTCCTCAAGATGGAGGGCATACCACTGATCGGCGAGGCCGGCGTTGGAGAAATGGGTGACGCGGTTGTTCATCAGATGCTCGTGGTTCGTCTTGAGCGTCTGGTTGTCGCTCTTCTTGAGGGCGGCCGTAAGGAGCTTGAACGCCCCGTCCACATCGTTGCGCTTGAGGAGTATCCAGCTCATGGCCGCGACGGGCAGCACGTTCTGGTTGTACCTTGCGCGCTTGACGGCCTTCTCGAACACCTTCATTATCTCAGGCGTCTCGGCGCCCTTCATGTACATGCGCGCGATCTTCATCGCGGAGGTGACGGGATCGACGAAGAGGACCTTGGGCATGAGCCTGTCGACGTCATCGAAATCCTTGAGCATCCAGTGGAGCTGGAACTGGGCCGTGGCGATCTGGCGCTTCATGAGCGGCACCCAGTTGTCGTAGGCGTGCATGGCCTCGGTGGCCTGGAGCGCCGCGCCGACGTAACGGCGCTGGTCGCGCAACATCTCGGCCTGGGCCTCCTTCATGCTGCCCGGCGGACGGATCTGCCAGCGCTGGGTCTTCGCCTGGATCTGCTTCTGGCCGTCGACGAGGATGCCCTGGACTATCTCCATGCAGAGTTTCACCTTCGACTGGACCTTGCGGCCTATGACGAACTGCGAAACGAAGAAGACGGCCACGCCGAGAGTGATGCTCCAGCCCGTGGAATCCGTCCCCCACCAAAGCGCGCCGCCCGCGGCGGCTGCAAGAATAGAAGATATCAGAAATGCGTACATTTATCAGCCCTTGTACTTTCCGCGGCAGTTTGAACAGAAGAAATCGTGGCCGGCCCAGGTAGTCTCCTCCTCGGCGCCACACTGCTTGCAGACCCTCACGACGCTCTCCCTGACGAGCTTCACGTCAGCGGCGTGGTCGTCGAGGAAGATGGGCCTGAAATCGTTGACCCTGTTCTTGAGGAAGAGCGTCTGGCCGGGCGGAGGCATCCGCCCCTGGGCCGTCTTGAGCCCGACGACCTGAACGCGCTTCCCGAAGAGACGCACCCGCCTTATCGCGGGGGTGTAGTCCACATCGTCGCCTATGAGGATGGCGATGTCGTATGCGCCCGGGTGGCCTGCGTAGTAGAGCATGCTCGCCGAAAGGCTCATCTTGACCCACGTCTCCTCGCCGCCCCTCGAATCGGAGGATGATATGTCAACCTCGTGGATCTCCGTTTCGTAGCCGCAGCTGCGCTCCAGGAAATCGTAGAACGAATACTGCTTAGATGTGTTGAACCCGCTCCTCCCGGACGGGATCGTGCCGAAATACAGCGTCCTGACGAGGCTTACGTCCTCGTCCATCGCGTTGGCCACGTCGTCGCACACGAGACGCGGCAGCCGGCAGTAGTCTATCTCGAAGCCGTTCTCCTCGCCCAGCCTCTGGAACAGGGCGCTGCGGCTTCTGTACAACCATCCTCCATCAATGAACACCATTGCCTTCTGGCTCATATTTTCCCTCCTGACGTTTAAGTTTGAAATGCCCCTTGATTACCGGGGAAGATCTATAAGAAATGGAATAGTGGCGTCTCCGCTCTTGACGTTGATCGTGCCGACGGTGGACGGCTCCTCCTGGGGTTCCTCCTGAGGCTCCTCCCCGTACTGCGAATAGTAGTCCAATGGCGGCAGATCGCCGTCGTCATCCTCCTCCTCGAACTGCGCGGCGGCGGCCTCCGCGGCGACGGCCTCTGCGGCGGCGGGCTGCGGTCTCGTCTGCACCTGCGCCCGGGCTGCGGGCGCCGGCGCCTTTACCTGGGGCGCTGCGGCCGGAGATTGGACCTGCTGGGCGGCGGGGGCCGTAGCCTCGCCTTCATCCTCGGGCTCGTAGTAGTAGGCATAGTGCCTGCGGCGGTACGCCTCAAGCTCGGCCTCGCGTTTCTGGGCGGCATCGTCCTTCACGCGGCTCTCGCTGACCATCCTCTCAAGCTCCGCCATGCGCTCCGCGCTGGCCTTGAGCTGAGCCTCGAGCGCGGCCGCACGTTCGAGCGCCGCAGCCTCGCGGGCCGCGCGGGCCTCCTCTTCGCGCTGGCGCTCCTTCTCGGCGAGCTGCTGCTTGAGCTGCTCGATCTCCGCCGCCTGGCGCGCCTGCAGCTCGGCGAGCTGCGAATCGATGCCGGGGGCCGGGGCGCTAGGGGCGAGAGGCTGCACGTTCACCACCTGCGGCGGCAGCTGCTGCGCCTGCTGGGCCATCTTCTGCTGGAAGACGACGTCAAGAAGCCTGTCCTGCAGGCTCTGGTTGCGCGAAAGGATCGGCATGAGAACGAGGATGAACGTGACGACGACCACGACGAGCAGAACGATGAAGAATATGGAAAGGCCCACCATCCTCTTCTGGGCCTTGGCCTGTTCGGCGTCTATATACTGCTGAAACGCCTTGAGGACGGGAAACTCGCTCGCTATGCCACCGCCGGGTATTATAGCCATCGTCGCCTGCGGCGGAATTCCGCCATTTTCCTCGTTTGCAACTCCGTTTGTAATGTCCATATCTATTGCCTCCGTTTTCAATGTGCTATTATACAGTTATTTCCTTTCGAATGCAATCAAAAAATATTCGCTGGACATGCTCCAAAGCGGGGTCAGCCGTTGGGCATATTGTACCATTGCTCGAGCATAGAGTTGAATTCAAGGCGTGTAGCCTTAGACCATTCGCGGACCCGTGAGGTGAGATTTTCGATATGGATCGTAACAGGCCTTCTGCGGCGCGTCAGGAGGACGGCGAGCCAGAGGGCGACGGATTTTGCGAGCGTGGGGACGAACGAGGGGGATTCGCTCCTTCCGGCGCGGCTCCAGATGCTCCCCCAAAGCCCCGAAGTGCGAACGCCGATCACCTCGACCCCCTGCGGCAGTTCGCGGCAGATGTTGTAGGCGAGCTGCCTTGTACCTATAACCTCGCGGTCCTTCTCCGTCTGTATGTGCCCCGAGGGGTAGAATATGACGTTCCCGCCCTTCTCAAGGGTGTTCCTGACGATATCGCCGAGCCCGCGCGCGATGGTCGCGCCCTTGCGCGAGCGGTGCTTGCGAAGGTCCGGCACGGCGACGGCGCCAAGCGTTTTGAGAACGCGCGGAGCGACAATGCCGGCGTGGAAGAACGACTCGTCCGAAAGCGGCTTTAAGGGCGTGCGCCAAAGCTCGGCCGTGACGAGCATCGGATCCACCATCGCAGGATGGTTCGGGAGGACTAGGTATGTCTTCCCCCTTTCGTCCAACGCCTCGATGCCCTCAAGCGTTATGTCGTAGCGCCTGCGGAAGATCCAGCGGCCCGTAAAGACAAGCGCCTTCCTGTAGCTGAAGACGAAGGCGAGAGGCGCGATGAAAAGCGCCGCCGCAATGACCGGCAGGAACGCCCTCGCGCCGAATGCCGCGCTGACGGCGGCGTAGCAGGCGCTCGCGGCGAGCATGAAAAGGAAGGAAACCTGGTTGAAGTAGGCGAGCGCCGTATTGAGGCGGGGGCCTTTCACCACCTTCTGTATCTCCGCATCGAAAGGGAGCTTGAACATGCCAAGGTCGAACGAAAGAAGCCCGAGGACGATCCCGAAGTTGAGCGGCTTGAGGGGGACGAAGTAGAGCACGAAAAGGAGCGCCGAGGCGACCCAGCCGGTGATGAGCGTCGCTCCGAGGAGGAAATGGCGGCGGTCGATGAACCCGGCGACGATCTGCCCCGCGACGATCCCTACCGCGGCGGCGCAGAGGAGCGCCCCCGTGTGCGTAGCATCGAGCCCGAGAACGGCTCCACCGTACACCAGTATGCCCATCTGGATCATGGCGGCCGCCCACCAGAATGTCGAGAGCGTGAATATGACGGCGTTCAGGCCTTCGTAGCGGCCCGTCATCCTGTAGGCCCTGCGGATGTAGCGCACGGGATTTATCGCGTGGAGCGCGGGGTTGAGGCGCTCCTTCGCCCTTACGGTGCAGCTGGCGGCGAACCCGAGCGCGGCGAATCCGGCAAGGCACCAGTAGGCCAGATGGGAGGCGGGATGGGCGGCCGCGAAATCGCTTACGAGAGCCCCCGCGACAGTCCCGCCGAGAACGCCGAGGAACGATACGCCTTCCATGCCGCCCATGCCGGTGGATATGCGCTCTTCGCCGCCGATATCGCGGATGAGTGCGTATTTAGCCGGTGAGTAGAGAGAGCTTTGAAGCCCCATCACAAGAACGGCCGAAATGACGAGCCAAGGCGAGTGGATAATGAAGCCGGTGATCGCGAGGGCCATGATCGGCAGTTCCGCCAATTTGGCCGTCCTCACGATTGCCGTCTTGCTCCAGACTGCCGTCAGCCTGTCGGCAAGCGGCGAAAAGAGGATGTACGGCAGGACGAGCGCCCCTGCGGTTATTCCCATGAAGGCGGATTTGAGCGAAGGGTCGTCGATCCATCCCATCACGGTGAAGCTTGCGAGCGTCTTAAGGAAATTGTCGTTCAACGTCCCCAGGAAGTTTGTGGCGTACAGGGGCAGGAAGGAATTCCTTTTCATCATATGGTCCTTTCTTTCACGCAGAATTATTATATTATATTCCAAGTTCGTCAGTCAAGCACCATTCGCAAGCGCTTGAACGCCTCGCCTGAATATGCTATACTACGCGGCAACGGTATGAACAGGATACTATTCGAGGAAAGCGAAATCAAGGACGGCGTCGCCACATTCGGCGGCGAGAGGGCCGCCCATGTGACAGGATTTCTGCACGGCGAGATCGGGCAGACGATACGCACCGGCGTGGTAGGCGGCAAAGTGGGGACATCCGTCATAGAATCCATCGGCGCCGACGGAACGATCACCGCAAGGTGCACGCACGACTCGGACGCCCCCGCCCCGTGGATCGACGTAATCCTTGCCCCTCCAAGGCCGCGCGCCCTCAAAAGGCTCCTTCCGCAGCTCGCGCAGCTTGGAGTAAGGCGCCTTACGCTCGTGGGAGCCGCCAAGGTGGAAAAGGCGTTCTGGGGCGCGACGCTTCTCAAGGAGGAGATATATAGACCCCTTCTCATCGACGGTCTCATGCAGGCGGCGACGAGCATCCCGCCGACAATCGAATGCCAAAGGCCTTTCAGGCGCTGGATGGAGGCTCCGGACGGCTTCGAAAGGCGCTTCGAGGGCCAAAGGTGGCGCGCTTTCGGGCACCCGTCGGGGAGCATGGTCCTGCCGCCTCCCCCGGTGGGGACAGTCCCCGTCATCGCAATCGGCCCCGAGGGCGGGTGGACCGCCGAAGAGACGGCCCTTCTCGAATCCCACGGCTTCATGAAGATGTCGCTCGGGCCGCGTATCCTTAGAACGGACACGGCCGCCGTCGCCATCATCGCGCGCCTACTTTATTAAAAGCACGAAGCCCTTCATCCTGAACCTGATCGAAAGGCCGTCGATCGCCACTAGTGCCGACGAGCCCTTCGACTTCTCAGGCCCATTGAACACCCACCTCACAAAGAGTATCTCGCCGGGAGCGATCTTTATCCCAGCAGGCGAAATCTCGCGACGCGCCATCTCGACCGGGCCGCCCGAAAGGGAATCGTCGGCCATGGGGATGTCGGTTGAGAGGCTTTCCACCTCGGTCCACTCGCCTTCGAGCACGCTCCCCTCCTCGCGCGATATGCGCCACTCGAACGATATGCGCTGATCCGACTTCGTGTTGGAGTGGTTCCACCGCCCAGCATCGAAGCCGATCGACTCGACAACGGTCGAAAGCCCCGTATCGTTCCTGAACGAAAGTCCGAAGACTATCGAACTCTGCTGCTTCGCGAGAAACCCGAGCGCCGTGCCGCCGTCCCACGACTCGTCGCGGCACGAGTAGAGCCCGCTCCTGGTAGACCTTGGAGTCCTCTGATATAGGGGACACTCCCCACCATCGAAGTACGCCTCCCAGCCGCTAGGGGGCAGTGAATCCTCAAACCTCTCCTCGCACTTGAGGCCGATGGCGGAGAGGCTCATTGCGCCTGAAAAGGCGCAGTACGGCGCAAAGGCCGCCGTGGCGGAGAGACCTGCCGCCGCAAATCCTGTTAATCCGTATAGCCGCATGACGGCGGCTATTATACCAACCGAATGTTGCGGGAAAGTATCAACTCTGTAATTTTTTCGCGACTTTCGCGGAAAACCGTATTCTGAAGGACGGATTCCGCGCGCTGAACGAACTTCCTGCGCATGGCTTCAACGCGCGGGCGGTCCTCTCCGCACGAGCATAGAAGCATGCCGCCGCCATCCTCCAGATCGTCGTCGATCTGGAAGGCGACGCCAAGATCAAGCGCAAACGAGCGCGCCTCATCGACGATCCTCGCACCTGCACCTGCGGCCATCGCGCCAAGCGCCGAGGCAAGCGCAAACGCCTCCCCCGTCTTGAGGGCAAAGATCTCGAGGATCCTTCCCGGCTCGGGGGGCTCGCCGCCGTCTCTGGCGGCAAGCTCCATCGCCTGCCCCTCGCAGAGCCTCAGATGGCTTGCGGCTGCTGCGGCAAGCATCTCGCCTGCGGCATCGAAGCCGCAGCCGGCTATAAGCGTATACCCCTTTGCGACAAGCCAGTCGCCGACGGCTATCGCCATGGGAACGCCCACCTTGACGTGGAGGGCCTCCCTGCCGTAGCGCTCTAGATCGCCATCTTGTATGTCATCGTGTATGAGGCTTGCCTTGTGGAAGCATTCTATCGCCTCGCACACCGGGGCGAGCGGGCCATCTTCGGAGGGATCGCCGCCAAGCGCCCCGTACACGGCCCTCGCAAGCCTAGGCCTCAGGCGTTTCCCGCCACAGGAGACGAACTCTTCTGCAATCTCCGCAACCATCACCGTTCCGTGTCGGCCGCAAGCCTGAAGCCTATGTATCCCTCGCGGCAGACCGACATCCACGCGCGCGCGGACGAGCGGCAGTCGGATGCGCGGTCGAACCAGCTGCCGCCGCGCACGATGCGCATGTCGCCGTGAGAGCCGCCGATAGGATCGACGGTATCGCCGGTAGGATAGTCGTGGTACCTGTCGGAGCACCACTCGCGCACATTGCCGCTCATGTCGTAGAGTCCAAGCCTGTTCGGAGCCTTTGTGGCCACCTTGTGAGGCTTTCCGTTGTTCTCCTTCACGGCCTCGAGCGTCCACTCGCCCGATATTTCGCGATCGCCCGAGTTCGCCCCGTACCAGGCGACGGCGCCGATGTCGGCCCCGCCAGAATACGGGCCTTCCGCGCCGCCGGAGCCGCCCTTCGCGGCATACTCCCACTCGGCCTCGGTGGGAAGGCGCAGCACAACTCCCTTCTCGACGAGATCGGGAAGCTTGTTTGCGATCTGCATGAACGCCGTGCAATCCTCGAGGAAGATGTTCTCGACGGGCAGGTCTGCCCCCTTGGTCTTGGACGGATTCATTTCCATGACGGCCATGTACTCGCGCTGCGAAACCTCCGTGCGCCCGATCCAGAAGCCGTGGGAAAGCGTCACCTTGTGCGGCGTTTCGCCTTCGTCGCGCCCGGATTCGGTGGCAGGGCTGCCCATTATGAAGGACCCCGGCTCCACCCAGACGAGCGTGAGCTTAACGCCGTAGGGAAGCTCCACCTCAAGCGTCTTCGGAGGCTCGGCCTCCGCCGCGCCGGCCTGGGCGGCGGCCTGCGACGGCTCCGCCGCGGCGGGATTCTCCGCCCCGCCGGCAGCACCCTGCGCCCCCTCATCGCCGCCGCATCCCTGAAGGAGGGCTGCGAGCGCCACGGCCGAAACTGCACATGTGAATGACATCTTCATTTCTGCACTCCTGCTATGCGGGCGAGGTCGCCCACCGTTTCAAGTTCAGCGAATCCATCAAGATCGAGCCGCTTGCCATAGGTGTTCTCGAGCGTCACCAGAAGCCCGAACGCCTTGAGGCTGCACCATGCGGGATCGTCCCTGAAGCGCGTGCCGCAATCGACAGGCCTCTCAAGGATCTCCGACACCCTTTCGATGAAATCGTCCATTGCCTTGATCCTTTAAAGCGGTTCCTTGACGGGGAAGCCCGGCAGAACCGTCGGCCTCGGGCGCTTGAGCTGGGCGGGGTAGTCGAGCGTAAAGTGTATGCCGCGCGACTCCTTGCGCTTCAAGGCGCTTTTCACTATAAGCTCCGCGCATACGGCGAGGTTCCTGAGCTCAAGCGTATCGGGGGTCACGAGGTAGTCGAAATAGTATTCCCGTATCTCGCGGCGCAGCGTCTTGATGCGGCGCTCGGCGCGCGCAAGGCGCTTGTTCGTCCTGACGATCCCCACATAGTCCCACATGAGGCGGCGGATCTCGTCCCACATGTGGCTTACGAGAACGGCCTCGTCGGGCTCGACGGCGTTGCCCGTCTTCCAGGCGGGGATCTCGGGCGTGCGCGTGAAGCGGTCCGGCTTTGCGGCAAGGCGCTTTGCGCAGAGGCGCGCGCATACGAGCGCCTCCATGAGCGAATTGGACGCAAGCCGGTTCGCCCCGTGAAGGCCCGTACACGCCGTCTCGCCGATGGCGGAAAGCCCGGGGACGCCCGTCGCGCCGTCCACTCCCGCGACGACGCCTCCGCAGCAGTAGTGCGCGGCCGGCACGATCGGTATGAGATCCTTGGCCATGTCGATCCCGAACTCGAGGCATTTGCGGTAGATGTTCGGGAAGCGGCGCTTGAGGTAGCCCTTGCCCTTCTTGCGGATGTCGAGATACATGCAGCTGGAGCCGGTGCGCTTCATCTCGCTGTCGATCGCGCGTGCGACGATGTCGCGCGGGGCGAGCGATCCGCGCTCGTCGTAGCGCTGCATGAACGGGCGCCCCTTCGCGTCCACCAGCGTGGCACCTTCGCCGCGGACGGCCTCCGATATGAGAAAGCGCTTCGCCTTCGGATGGTAGAGGCACGTAGGGTGGAACTGGATGAACTCCATGTTGGCGATCTTCGCGCCGGCGCGCCACGCAAGGGCGATTCCGTCGCCCGTCGCCACATCGGGGTTGCAGGTATAGAGGTACACCTTGCCGCAGCCGCCGGTGGCGAGGATCGTGTTGGGGCTTCTTACGGCGTATATCTCGTTCGTCGCCACGTCAAGGACGTACGCGCCAACGCACCTCGCCGGGCCCGGTATTCCGATCCTCTTGGTTATAATGAGATCTATCACCATGGCGCGCTCGCGCACGTCGATGTCGCCGCGACTCTTGAGCGTGGCGACCATCGCGGCCTCGCATTCGCGCCCCGTGATGTCGCCCGCGTGCAGGATGCGCCTTGCGCTGTGGCCGCCCTCGCGGGTAAGGTCGAACGAGCCGTCCTCGCGGCGGGAGAACTTGACGCCGCAGGCGATGAGATCCTCTATCGCCTCCGGGGCGGCGGAGACTATCTCCCTTACCACCTTCTCGCAGCAGAGCCCAGCGCCGGCGATCTGCGTATCCTTAACGTGCGCATCGAACGAGTCGGCCGGATCGGTGACGCAGCATATGCCGCCCTGCGCGAAATTCGTGTTGCAGTCCTCGAGCGCGCCTTTGGTGCAGAGGACCACGCGCCCCGCATCGGCAAGGCGCAACGCCGCGATAAGGCCGCTCATACCGCTGCCTACCACGAAATAGTCACAATCGACAATCCTCATAGGGCCTATATTATACCACATTGCCGCGCCCGCGCGCAAGCCTAGCGCATCTCGGCGGAGGTGCGGCGGCCTTCGAGGCCGGGGTTGCGGTGCGCCCAGAGGGCCTGCCTGGCGACGCCAAGCATTATGGCTGCATCGTCGCGCGTGACGACGCCGCGCGAGAATATGCGGTGTATGCCCTGCATCATGTGCTCGCTCTGAAGCTCGTTCATGAAGCCGATGTCCCTGAGCATCGTCTCCCAGTTCTTCATGAGCTGCATCTTCTGCGCCTGCGGGGCGGGCGGGGACTTCTCGTGCGGCGGCTGGTACGTGCCGGCCGCGGTGAAAAGCTCGTAGCAAGTTATGAGCACCGCCTGGGAAAGGTTTATGGACGTGTAGCCCTCGTCGACGGGGATCCTCACGAGATGGGTGCACTGCGCAACCTCCTCGTTTAGAAGCCCCTTGTCCTCGCGGCCGAAGACGACGGCGACGGGCCCCGTCTCGGCTATGGACAGGATATCCGGCGCAATCTCGCGCGGAGGCTTGACGTGCTGCCGGTAGAGCCCGCCGCGGGCCGTCGTCCCGACGACCGCCACACAGTCGGCCACGGCCTCCTCGAACGTCGCGAACTCCATCCTGTCGCGCAGTATGTCAGTCGCGTGTACGGCCATCCTCTCGCCCTCGTCCCACGAGTTCTGGAGGTTGGGCGCGGCGAGCGCAAGATGCCTTATGCCCATGTTGGCCATGGCCCGGCAGGAGCTGCCGACATTGCCTGTGTAGAGTGTCCCGACGAGAACTATGCGGATGTTGTCAAGGGCGCCCATCCTACCGCACCCTCCTGCCGCGCGGATCCTTGGCCTCCTGGATCTTCGCGCAGACGACGCCCTCGAAGCGCGTCTCGTACCCGTCGATCTCCTCGGAATACTCCGCTAGGATGCAGTACGTGCCCTCCTCGTAGTACTCCCATCTGCCGTCCTCCGAGATGAAGAGGTTGCCTCTCGGGCTTATGTTCTGGTACCCCACGAACCTCTCGCCCGACGGCGCCGTAACACGCACCTTGTAGCCGCTCTTGTACTCCATCTCGACGCCCTGGCCCGTGACGAAACGGGTGACGTGGGGCTTCTTGTCGTTCGCGTAGTCCACGTACAGGAACGTTCCGTCCTCATCGACGAATCTCGCGCTCCTCTCGGGCGAGAAAAGAAGCGTGGCGCATCCGCCAAGGAGCGCGCACAGGGCAAAAACAGCAAATTGCCTCATCACGGAACCCCTCACTTCCCGAAGAACGCGCCGTAGAGGGCCCTGACGGCGATGTCCCTGTCAGCCGACTTGACGCAGATCATGAAGCTGATCTTGCTTGCGCCCTGGTTTATCATCGTTATGTTGACGCCGGCGCCCGCAAGCGCGGTGGCGGCCTTGGCCATGATGCCGCCCGAGTAGCACATCCCCTCGCCGACGACCATGAGCATCGCGAAGTCGTGCGTGATCGACACGACATCTGGCTTCAAGTCGCGCTTGATGTGCGCTATGATGCGCTTCTCGCGGACGGGATCGAGATTGCTCTCGCGTATGACGACGCTCACCGAGTCGATGCCGCTCGGCATATGCTCGTAGCTTACGCCCTCCTCCTCGAGGATCTGCAGAAGACGCCTTCCGAAGCCGACTTCGCGGTTCATCAGGTACTTTTCGACGATTATGTTCGCGAAGCCCTTCTCTGCGGCAATGCCGATGACGCGCCCCGGCTCGACGCGCCTCGTCTGGACGATCATCGTCCCGGGCTCGTCGGGGTGGTTGGTGTTCCTCACGTTGATGGGGATCCTCGCCTGGACGGCGGGGAATATCGCCTCGTCGTTGAACACTCCGAATCCCGCGTACGCAAGCTCGCGCATCTCGCGGTACGTCATCGTGGCGATGCCGCTTTTGACCTCGGGGACTATGCGGGGATCGACGGGGTAGACGCTGTCGACATCGGTGAAGTTCTCGTACACGTCGGCCCTTACGGCCGCCGCGAGGATGGAGCCCGTGATGTCGCTTCCGCCGCGCGGGAACGTGGCGATCGTGCCGTCCTTCCTGTAGCCGAAGAATCCGGGATAGACGACAATGCCGTCAAAGTCGCTGAACGCATGGGCGAGCCGCCTGTAGCTCTCGGGGTCGAGGGTGGCGTTGCCGCTCTCGCCCTGGAGGATCATGCCGGTGTCGCGGGGGCTCGCGTACCTCGCCTTTACGCCGCGCGCGGCGAACGCCGCCGCGGCGAGCTTCGCGCAGTTGTCCTCGCCGGCCGCCTTGAGCGTATCCATGAAAAGGCCCTTGTCGGACTTGTCCGTCGCAAGGCGGGATCTGAGGTCCTCCTCGATCGCGGACACGATCGCATCTCCGAGCTTAAGGTCCGCCGCGATCGTGGCGTAGCGCTCGACGACGGCCTTGAGAGGGGTCTCAGTGTCGCCGCCTGACAACGCCGCATCGGCGAGCGAAATGAGAAGGTCCGTCACCTTGGTGTCGGACTTGTTGCGCTTCCCGGGCGCGCTCACGACGACTATGCGACGCTTCGGGTCGCCTAGAACTATGTCTATGACCTTTGTCAGCTGTCCGGCATCCGCCATCGAGCTGCCGCCGAATTTGCAGACTTTCATCCTTACCGGTCCTCCCGTTGAAGCCGCAGAGGCTGAACTACAGCTTCGCTATGTCGTTCTCCGTAAGCTCGATGATGCCGGCCGACTCGAGGGCCGACGACGCGAGCGCATTGTCGTCCACGCGGATCGCGAACGACACCGCGCGGTCCGACTTGCCGCTGAAGGCGTACATGTATTCTATGTTGACTCCGCGCTCCGCCAGCACGCCGACGACGCGGCTGAGCTGCCCGGGCGCGTCCGGAACCGTGACGGCGACTATGTCCGTCACCGTGACGGCGTATCCTGCGCCCCTCAGGTGCGCGAGCGCACCTTCCGTATCGTTCACGATCATCCTCACGATCCCGAAGTCGCGCGTGTCCGCTATGGAAAGCGCACGCATGTTGACTCCGCACTCCTTGACGCTCTTCAAAAGCGCCGCGAGCGTGCCTGGCCTGTTCGCGAGGAACACCGATATCTGTCTTGAGTTTGACATCCTTCTACCTCCCGTTCGCTTTCAATGGCTTCAGTCGTGGAGCTTGCGCCTGTCGACGACGCGCACGGCCTTGCCTTCGCTTCTCGCGAGGGCCATGGGCGCGACAAGGTGCATCTTCGGGTTTATGCCGAGCATCGTCTTCATCGCGAGCGCGAGATCGCGCTCCTTCACCTGCATGTCCCTGACCTTGTCGGAGAACTGCTCAGGCTGCAGCTCGACGGAGATGTCGAACGTGTCGGTGTTGTTCACGCGGTCCACCTCGATGAGGTAGTTGGGCGTGTACCCCTTCGAAAGGAGGACCGACTCGATCTGCGACGGGAAGACGTTCACGCCGCGGATGATGAGCATGTCGTCGCTGCGGCCCATCGGCTTGGCCATCTTGATGAGCGTGCGGCCGCACGGGCACGGATCCCTGGAAAGGACGCAGAGGTCGCGCGTGCGGTACCTGAGAAGCGGGAACGCCTCCTTGGTGATGCTCGTGAAGACGAGTTCGCCCACCTGGCCCTCGGGAAGCGTCTCGCCCGTCTCGGGGTCGATGATCTCGGGGATGAAGTGGTCCTCGTTGATGTGCATGCCCTTCTGCACGGAGCACTCGAACGCGACTCCGGGGCCACTCGTCTCGGTAAGGCCGTAGATGTCGTACGCCTTGAGCCCGAGCGACGCTTCGATCGTGCGGCGCATCTCCTCGGTCCACGGCTCAGCGCCGAATATGCCCGCCTTGAGCTTTATGTCGGCGGGGGTGAGCCCCATCGACTTGAGCGTCTCGCCGATGTACGCGGCGTAGCTCGGTGTGCAGCAGAGGATCGTGGCCCCAAGATCGCGCATGAACTGGATCTGGCGCTCGGTGTTGCCCGAGCCCATCGGGAGCGTCAGGCACCCGACCTTGTGCGAGCCGCCGTGGAGGCCCGCGCCGCCCGTGAAGAGGCCGTAGCCGTACCCCACCTGGCATACGTCGCCCTCGTCGCCGCCTGCGGCCGTTATGGCGCGCGCGCAGCAGTCCTCCCAGAGATCGACGTCGTTCTGCGTGTAGAACGCGACGACGCGCCGCCCTGTCGTGCCGCTCGTCGAGTGGATCCTAACGCAGTCCTTGAGCGGCCTTGCGAGAAGACCGTAGGGATAGGCGTCCCTCAAATCGGCCTTGGAGAGGAACGGAAGCTTGTGGAGATCCTCCACCCGCTTCACGTCACCGGGCTTCACTCCCCTTTTGTCCATCAGATCGCGGTAGTACGCGACGTTCCTGTACACGTACTCCACCTGTCTGGCGAGGCGCTCGTCCTGAAGCGCCTTCATCTCGGCGCGTCCTGCGCACTCTATCGCCCTGTTCCAGTATCTTTCCATTTTTATGTTTACCCCTTTTTGATTCCGTTTGCCGGCTCAGGCTTCCCTTCCAAGCCTGAATGCGAGCCTGTTGAGCTCAAGGAACTTAGGCGGCACGCACTTCTCGAGCGCCGCAAGCCACAGCTCCTCCGGATAGTCGAGCCTCTTGGAGAGTGCGCCCATGAGAACGACGTTCGCGGCCTTGGCCGTCCCGGCCTTTTCGGCGAGCGAAAGCGCGTCGACCGCCACAACGTCCACGCCCACGGCCTTGATCTTCGAGACGAGGTCCTCGGGATACTTGGCCGCACCCGTGACGACGGGCATCGGATCTATCTGCTGCGTTGAGGTGACGAGCTTCCCGCCCTTCTTGAGGTAGGGAAGGCACCTTGCGGCCTCTAGAAGCTCGAAGGAGATGACGGCGTCTGCCTCACCCTTCTCGACGACGGGCGAATAGACCCTGTCGCCGTACTTCACGTACGTCACAACGCTTCCGCCGCGCTGGCTCATGCCATGGACCTCGCTCACCTTCACGTCGTAGCCCTGCGCGAGAAGGACGTTCCCGAGAAGGCGCGAAGCGAGGAGCGAACCCTGCCCGCCGACGCCGACGATCATTATCGATTTCGTTTCCATCACGATATCGCTCCTATCTTGCACTGCTCGCGGCAGATTCCGCACCCGACGCACTGCGTATGGTCGATGACGGCCTTGCCGTCCTTGATCGAAATGGCGGGGCAGCCGAGCTTCATGCACATCTTGCATCCGACGCACTTCGCCGCATCGACCTTGAGCGGCGGATTGTGCTTGACGTTCTTGAGAAGCGCGCATGGCCTTCTCGATATGACGACCGACGCCTCATCGGCCTCAAGCTCCTCCTTGAGGGCCTTCTCCGTCTCGGCGAGCTTGTAGGGATCTACAACCCTTACGCGCTTTATGCCGACGGCCTTGCAGAGGGCCTCAAGATCGACCGCGGAGGCGGGCTCGCCCCTCAGGTTCTTGCCGGAGGTCGGGTTCTGCTGGTGGCCGGTCATGCCGGTTATGGAGTTGTCGAGGATCACGGTCTTCGTGTTCGAGGCGTTGTAGGCAACGTTGACGAGGCCGGTGACGCCGCTATGCATGAACGTGGAGTCGCCAATGACGGCGACGCTCCTGTGGCCGGACTCCTCGCCGCGCGCCTTGTTGAAGCCGTGGAGGCCCGAGATCGACGCGCCCATGCAGACGGCCGTATCCATCGCCGAAAGCGGCGGAGTCGCACCCAAGGTGTAGCAGCCGATGTCTCCCGAGACCATCACCCCGAGCTTCTTGAGGTTGTAGAAGAGCCCCCTGTGCGGGCATCCCGCGCACATGACGGGCGGCCTTACGGGAACGTCCTCGCCGAGCGTCGCGAAAGGCTTCACCTCGCCGAGCAGCTTCTCGGCGACTATCGCCTGCGAAAGCTCTCCTATGAGGCCGAACACCTCCTTGCCCTTCACGTTGTCGACCCCGATCGAGCGGCAGTGCGCCTCTATGACGCCGTCAAGCTCCTCGACGATGTAGACGGTCTCGAACTTCGCCGCAAAGTCGCGGATGAGCTTCACGGGAAGCGGGTTCACCATTCCGAGCTTGAGGACGGACGCCTTAGCGCCCAGCGCCTCCTTGACGTACTCGTAGGCGGCGCCGCTTGTAATGACGCCGAACGCCGCACCTTCCTCAATCTCTACGCGGTTCAAAGGCGAGGTCTCTGCGAACTCGACGAGCTTCAAGGTGCGCTCCTCGACGGTCACGTGGCGGCGTCTCGCGAATGCGGGCATCATCACGTACTTCGCGGGGTTCTTCTCGTAGGGCTTGAGCGGCCTTTCGACGCGCTCGCCAAGCTCCACGGCGCTCTGCGAATGGGCGACTCTCGTGGACATCCTCACGATGACAGGCGTATCGAACGATTCGGAGATCTCGAACGCCTCCTTGACGAAATCGCGGCACTCCGCCGAATCGGAAGGCTCGAGCATCGGCACCTTCGAAGCTATCGCATGGTGGCGGCTGTCCTGCTCGTTCTGCGAGGAGTGCATGCCGGGATCGTCCGCGACGGCGACTACCATTCCGCCGTTGACGCCCGTGTAGGACGCCGTGTAGAGCGGATCCGCCGCGACGTTCAACCCCACGTGCTTCATGCCGCAGAAGCTTCTCGCGCCGCCGAACGACGCGCCGATCGCCGTCTCCATCGCCACCTTCTCGTTTGGCGCCCACTCGGCGTAGACCTCGGGGAACTTCGCGAACTCCTCAGTTATCTCAGTGGATGGCGTACCGGGATAGCTGGACGCTATCCGGCAGCCTGCCTCGTAGAGGCCTCTTGCAAAGGCCTCGTTTCCAAGCATGAGTTTTTTCAATTTACATCTCCGTCTTCTCTTGGACTGAATCGCGAAATGATACCATATTTCCGGCCGTTGCGCAAGACCCTAGGCAAGATGCAGTCGCATATCCCGCTTAATTGACCTCAAGGCCGTTCTGCTGCGCCACGAGGTTGCTCGCCCCGTACATCGCACGGAGCTTCGGCTTCTCGATCTTCCCGGTGGGATTGCGCGGAACGTCCGCGAAGATGATCTTCCTCGGGCGCTTGTAGCGCGGAAGCGACGTGCAGAACTCCTCGACGGCCTTCTCGGTGAGCCTCATCCCCTCCTTGACGGAGATGATCGCCGCCGCGATCTCGCCGAGGCGCGCATCCGCAAGGCCGATTACGGCAACGTCCTTTATGGCGGGATGGGCCCTAAGGAAGTCCTCGATCTGGACAGGGTAAAGATTCTCGCCGCCTGAGATGATCACATCCTTCGCGCGGTCCACAAGGTAGATGAACCCGTCGCGCTCCTCGGCCATGTCGCCTGTGAGAAGCCAGCCGTCTGGCTTGAGGATCTCGTCGGTCGCGGCCTTGTTGTGGTAGTACTCCTTCATCACGCCCGGGCCGCGCAGGGCGAGCTCGCCGACTTCGCCCGGCTTCACGGGGGTCTCGCCGTCGGGGCCTACAATCTTCGTTTCCCAGCCGTAGCCGGCGACGCCTATCGCGCCGACGTGATCGATGTTCTCGACGCCGAGGTGGACGGCCCCGGGGCCCGTGGACTCGGAAAGTCCGTAGTTCGTATCGTAGTCGTGGTGCGGGAAGACGGCCTTCCAGCGCTTGATGAGCGAAGGCGGCACCGGCTGCGCGCCGATGTGCATGAGACGCCACTGTGAAAGGCTGTAGTTCTCGAGCGACACCTCACCGGAGTCGATGGCGTCGAGGATGTCCTGCGCCCACGGAACGAGGAGCCACACGATCGTGCAGCGCTCGACGCTTACGCACTGGAGTATCCACTCGGGCTTGACGCCCTTGAGGAGAACCGCCTTGCCGCCGACGAGGAAGCTTCCGAACCAGTGCATCTTCGCGCCCGTGTGGTAGAGCGGCGGGATGCAGAGGAAGACGTCGTCCTTCGTCTGGCCGTGGTGGTTCTGCTCTACGCGGCAGCTGTGCATGAGGCAGCGGTGCAGAAGGACGATGGCCTTGGGGAAGCCTGTCGTGCCGGACGAGAAGTAGATGGCTGCCTCGTCTTCGGGGCGGTGGCGGAAGCCGGGGGCCTCGGCCGATGCGTAGCGCACGAACTTCTGGTAGCTCTCCGCGAAGCTGGGGCAGTCGTCGCCGACGTAGAGAAGCGTCTTGACGCGCGGGATCATGTCGGCCATCTGCTCGACGCGGCCGATGAACTCGGGGCCGAAGACGGGCGCGTCGGCGTCGGCCAGCTTGAGGCAGTAGCGGATCTCCTCTGCGGTGTAGCGGAAGTTGAGCGGCACAGCGAGGCAGCCTGCCTTGAGCGCGCCGAAGTAGATCGGGAGCCACTCGATGCAGTTCATGAGAAGGATCGCGATCTTGTCGCCCTTCTTGAGGCCGCGGCTAAGCATGAGGTTCGCGAAACGGTTGGCCCTGCGGTCGAACTCTGCCCAGGTGAGCTCGCTTCTGAACTTGTCTGTCGGGGAGTTCTCAATGAGCGAATATTCGCGCCACGTGGTGCGGCTCGTCTCGGCCTCCTTGGGGTTTATCTCTACAAGCGCCACGTCGTCCGGCCACTCGCGGGCGTTGCGCTCCAGAACCTCGACTATGCTCTCGAACTCGCTATTCTGCTTCATCGTTTCTCTCCTTGGACGGTATCATGCGAAGAGGCGCGCAAGCTTTTCAAGCTGCCTGACCTTCTCGCGGTTGTCCTCAAGCTGCTTTCTGGCCGTCTCGACGATGGCCTGCGGGGCGTGGTCCGTGAAGGCCCTGTTGGCGAGCTTCGCCTCGGACGTCTTGATGAACCCTTCAAGCTTCTTGAGCTCGGCCGCTATGCGCTTCGACTCGGCCGCCTTGTCCACAAGCCCTTCGAGCGAGAGGTACACCGTTCCGAACGCTGTCATCTTCGACGGCATCGCAAGGTCGCTCTCAGGCGCAACGAACGACACCTCGGCTGCGCGCATAGCCGTCTTGAGCGAAGCCTCCTCCGCAACGGCGCGTGCATCGCCCGTGGCGATGGTGACCTTCACGAACGCGGAGGGGTTCACCTTGTACTCGGCCCTAAGCGCCCTGAGCGCCGTTATCGCCTCGCGCTTGGCGTTCACGAACTCGTAGTTCTCGACGGTAAGCCCCCAGGCCGCCTTCTCGGCATCTGTGAAGCCCTTCGGGAACGGGGCGAGAAGGATCGTCTCACCTTCCGCGAGGTATCCGAGCTGGTGCGCGACCTCCTCGGTGACGAACGGCATGTAGGGGTGCAGAAGCCTCAGCGCCTTGTAGAAGACGTCGCGGAGTATGGCAAGCGAAACGTCCTTGCGCGGGGCGTCCTTGACGTACTCGACGTACCAGTCGCAGATCTGCGTCCAGAAGAAGTCGTACACTGCAAGAGCGCCGTCCTGGATGCGATACTTCTCGAGGAGAGACTGGGCCGTGCGGCACGCTTTGTCACATGCGTAGAGAAGATGCCTGTCGTCCGCCGTGAAGAGCGCTGGATCGAGCTCCGAGAGCGGCTTGAGACCGGAGTCCTTGAGCCCCGCCGCCTCAAGCTGCATCTCCATGAACCTCGCCGCGTTCCAGATCTTCGTTGCGAAGTTGCGGCCTATCTCGAACTTCTCCTTGTTCACCTTCGTGTCGCAGTCGAGCGAGGTGATGAGCGCGATCGAGAACCTGAGCGCGTCGGCGGAGTAGGTGTCGATAAGCTCGAGCGGGTCGAGGCTGTTGCCGAGGCTCTTCGACATCTTGCGGCCCTGCGAGTCCCTGACGATGCCGTGTATGACGATGTTCCTGAAAGGCGGCTTGCCCATGAAGTGGATGCCCGCCATTATCATGCGCGCGACCCAGAAGAAGATGATGTCCTGGGCCGTCACGAGATCGGTCGTCGGGTAGTAGAAGTCGAGATCGTCCGTCTTTTCGGGCCAGCCGAGCGTGGAGAAAGGCCACAGCCACGAGCTGAACCATGTGTCGAGGACGTCCTCGTCCTGCCTCAAGTCCGCAAGCGTGAGCGAATCGTCGCCCGTCGCCTTCTTCGCCTTCTCGAGCGCAAGCTCGGGCGTTTCCGCGACGAATACCTGCTCGCCCTCTCCGCTTCCCTCTTCGCCGCTGAGGTAGTACGCGGGAATACGGTGCCCCCACCAGAGCTGGCGCGAGATGCACCAGTCCTGGATATTCTCCATCCAGTTGAAGTAGATCTTGCTCCAGCGGTCCGGGACGAACCTGACCGAACCGTCCCTTACGGCCTCGATGGCGGGCTTGGCGAGGGGCGCCATCTTCACGAACCACTGCTTCGAGAGGCGGCTTTCGACGACCTCGTGGCAGCGGTAGCAGTGGCCGACCTGGTTGTCGTAGTCCTCGATATGGTCGAGATACCCGCCCGCCTCAAGGTCGGCTACAAGCGCCTTGCGGCATTCGAAGCGATCCATGCCATCGTACTTCGCTCCGGCGAGCGCGTTCATCGTGCCGTCGCCGTTCATGATGTTGATCTCGGCGAGATTGTGGCGCTTTCCGACGAGGAAGTCGTTCGGGTCGTGCGCGGGGGTGATCTTGACGATGCCCGTGCCGAACTCCTTCTCGACGTAGTCGTCAGAGATTACGGGGATCTCGCGGCCGGTGAGCGGGAGGATCACCGTCTTGCCCACGAGGTGCGCGTACCTCCCGTCCTTCGGATTGACCGCAACGGCCGTATCGCCGGGAAGCGTCTCCGGGCGCGTCGTCGCGACCATGATGTAGTCCTTGTACGGCTCGCCGGCCGCGCCCTTTTCGCTTCCCGCCACGGGATAGCGCACGTACCAGAGGCTGCCGTGGTGGGCTTCGTGCTCTACCTCGTCGTTGGCGAGGGCGGTGCCGCACCGCGGACACCAGTTGACGATGTAGTTGCCCTTGTATACGAGCCCTTCATTGTAGAGGTCGGTGAAGACCTTGGCGACGGCCCTGGAGCAGCCTTCGTCGAACGTGAAGCGCTCGCGCTGCCAGTCGGTCGAATTGCCGAGCATCCTCTGCTGGTGGACGATCGTGCCGCCGTACTGGCGCTTCCAGTCCCAGACGCGCTCGACGAACGCCTCGCGCCCGAGCTCCTGCCGGCGCCTGCCCTCCTTGCGCAGAGCCTTCTCCACGACGTTCTGCGTGGCGATGCCGGCATGGTCCGTGCCGGGGAGCCAGAGCGTGTTGTAGCCGCTCATCCTGCGCCACCTCACGAGGATGTCCTGTATCGTCTCGTTGAGGGCATGGCCCATGTGCAGTATGCCTGTGACGTTCGGCGGAGGGATGACGATGCTGTACGGTTCGCCGCCGTCCTTGGGCGAAGCGTGAAAATATCCGTTCCTCTCCCATACGGGATACCACTTGGCCTCTGCGGCCTTCGCGTCGTAGCGCTTGTCCATCGTCACTCCGTTCCTTGCCTGCCCGTGGAAGGCTTCCCGGGAAAAAATAAACCCCGGTTGAACGGGGTTTCTTATTTATCTCAGTCAAATGGCTCGGGCGGCTGGATTCGAACCAGCGACCAATTGATTAACAGTCAACTGCGCTACCACTGCGCCACGCCCGAACGTGGTTGAAAACGGCATGTATTATACCATATCCTCGCCCTGGATGCAATAGCAAATTTAAAAAATCGCCCTCGCGCCCACAGCCGGGTGCTATGCGCGGCGGCCCGCGAGGCTGCGGACCAGCGAGACGAGGAATGACGTATCGCCTTTAAGGCCCTCAAGCGCGGCCACGGCGGCTTCTGTGTGCGAGGCTATCTCCGCCTCTATCGCCGCGCGGTCCATGATCGCGAGGCTTGAAAAGGCCCCGTCGTCGCCGTCTAGAAGATCGTCCTCGAACTGGAATGCCACCCCGAGATGGAAGGCGTACTTCCTGAGCTTAGCGGCGGCATCATCATCCGCCCCTCCCGCGAGCGCGCCGGCCTCGGCCGCGCACATGAAAAGATCCGCCGTCTTGTGCTCAAAGATGAAATCGAGCGTGTCCCTCGTGAACGAACCCTTGGCAGCCGCTATATCCTCCACCTGCCCCGCGACGACACCGAACGCCGCCCTTGCGAATACGGCAAGCATCGCGGCCATCGCACCGGGCCGCTTCTCTGCCGTCCTCGCCAGTGTCGCGAATGCAAGCGCCTGCAGCGCGTCGCCTGCAAGGATCGCATTCCCTTCGCCGAACTTCGCCCACACGCTCGGCTCGCCGCGCCTAAGCGTATCGTTGTCCATCGCCGGGAGATCGTCGTGGACGAGCGTATAGTTGTGGATAAGCTCTATCGCGGCTGCGGCCCACTTGGCATCCTCGGCCGTGCCTCCCGCCGCCTCGGCCGCGGCACAGCAGATGACGGGCCTCAGCCTCTTGCCGCCCGATCCGACGCCATGCCTCATCGCATCGAAGAGCGTCTGCGGCCTTCCGCCGCCCCCAAGCGCCTCCTTGAGCGCACCTTCGACAATCTCAAGATACCTCTTCATCTTCCTTCAGCCCTCCCCAGGAGCTCGCGCGCATGCGCGGCCACGATTCCGGAGGCGTCGCCGCCCCCAAGCATCCTTGCAATCTCCATCGCCCGCCTTTCGCCCTCGACTGGCGTCACGGCGGTGAACGTGCGTCCGGAGGCGACGCTCTTCTCGACAAGCAGGTGCACGTCCCCGTAGACGGCGCTCTGCGGCAGGTGGGTTATCGCTATCACCTGATGGTGCGACGCGAGAGACTTGAGCCTCTCGCCCACGGCCCTTCCAACCTCGCCTCCGATATTGGCGTCGATCTCGTCAAAGACGAGAAGCGGCGTTAGATCCTGCGCCGCGAGGCACGTCTTTACGGCAAGCATGAGCCTCGCCGTCTCGCCGGAGGACGCGATGTCCGCAAGAGGCCTCGCGCCTTCGCCCGGGTTAGGCGCGAACATGTAGGAGACCGTGTCGCATCCGTCGCTCTCCGGTGCCTTCGCCGCAACGTTCACGGCGAAATCCGCCTGCAGGAACCCGAGCCCGCGAAGCTCGCGCGTCACGGCCTTCGAAAGCCGCTCCGCCGCCGAACGCCTCGCCTTCGAGAGCTCCGCCCCCGCCTTTTCCACTTCCCTTTCGCAGGCCGCCACCTTCTTGGCAAGCTCCTCGCGCCTCCTGTCTCGCCCTTCAAGCTCGTCGAGACGCTCGCGTTTCCTTTCGAGAAGCGCGATAAGCCCCCCGACATCATGGCACGAGTGGCGCCTCTTGAGCCTTTCAACGAGCGAAAGCCTCTCATCGAGCGCGGCAAGCGTCTCAGGGTCTGCGTCCATCCTCGAGACGCTGTCCTCGATCGCCCTTGAAAGCTCCTGCACCTGCACTGTAAGGCTCTCGGCCTGGTCGCGCCACGCGCGGGCGCCTGCATGGTGGCGCGCCATCTCTGAAAGGCGCGCCCCAGCCGATATAAGGGCCTCGGCGGCGCTCGCCTCATCGCCCGTCAGGGCCTCAACCGCAGCACCGGCTGCCTCCATGACCTCGGCCGCATGAGCGGCCGCCGCATGGCGCTCCTTCAAGTCGTCCCCGTCGTCCTCGGTGAGCGCCGCAGCTTCAAGCTCGCCGACCGTGAAGCGCAGCATCTCAAGCTCCGCCTCGACATCCTTCGAGTCTCCGTCGAGACTCTTGAGCTGCGCCCTTGCATCGCAGAGGGCCTCCCATGCCGATCTATACGCATCCTTGGCGTGCGACTGGGAATAGGCGTCGAGAAGGGAGCGCTGCGTAGGCTCCTCGACGAGCGTCTGCCCGTCCTTCGGGCCGTGTATGTCGGCGAGGCGGCGGGAGAGCGCCTTCAAGGTCTGCACCGTGGAGGAGCAGTCGTTCACCCAGACCCTCGTTCCGCCGGCAGCCTGGACGGTGCGCCTTATGACGAGATCCCCGTCCTCGCCCGGCTCAAGCCCGGCGTCCTCGAGGATCTGCGCGATCTCCGGGGAACTCGAGAAGACGGCCTCGATGCGGGCCTCCTTAGCGCCGTCCCTCACGGCCGACGGATCGGAGCGCGCGCCGAGCGCCAGTCTAAGCGCACCTAGAAGGACGCTCTTTCCGGCACCCGTCTCTCCGGTTATGACGTTGAATCCTCCGCCGAAGGCCGCATCCGCCTTCTCCACGACAGCCAGATTCGCCACTTTAAGGTTCTTCAGCATGGCCTTTACGGGTCCTCCTGCCAGCGGATGTATTTGACCGTCCTGTTGGAGACGAGCGCGACGGCCTTCACCGTATGCGTTATGTCGCCGAGCCTTCCTGTGATCTTGACGTCGAAATAGCTCTCCGGCTCGAATATCACGTAGCTCTGCGCCTCGGGGGCGATAGAATCCTCAAGGCGGTTGACGAGGTCGGCCCAGTCGCGGAAAGGACCGTAATCGTCGTCGCTGCGGCTGGAGGAGTCCATCGTTTCGGGGCGCTCCCTGAGCTCGAGTATCGCATCGACGACCGTCTCGCCCATATTGTCGTCGTCCACGCCGGGGAGCGACATGAGGACCTCGCGCGGCGCCGCGTTGATGTTGATCTTTCCGCTTCCGAAGACGTCGAAGAAATCGAGTATCGGCCTTACGCGTATCTGGTCCTCGGTGCGGGCGTCGGCGTTCCAGACGCCACCGGTGAGGACGACGGGATAGTCGCGGAACCCCTTTATCCTCGCAAGCTCCCTCAAGTCGATGATCGGCCCGTTGCGGGGCTTGTACCTCTTCTCGCCCTCCTCGTACTGCATCTCGTCGCGGTAGTAGGCCGATTCGCCGCCGGTGTAGCTCTCGTAGGCGGTGACGGAATCGTCATCGTCGCGCCAGTCGTTCCAGCCGCATATGAGCTCGTCCCATCCCTCTTCTGGTACGCCCGCCTGAGCAAGGATGTACGTCCAGATGTCGCGGTAGTTCGAATTGCCGCCGGCGTACAGCTCGTTGATGTTCCACTTCGCCTCTTTGCTCTTGATCTCGATGGTGACGGTCCCCCCGTCGGGATCCCTCCAGTCGACAGCGATCGGCTCCGTGACGAGGCTTCCATTCTTGAGCTCACGCTTCTCCCTGAGCCACTTGTCCTTCTCAAGCTTTTCGAGAAGGTCTTCCTCCTCCTCGTCATCCGATGCGGCCTGGACGTCCTGGTAGCCGAGCATTATCGTCTCGGCGATGGCGATCCCGGCCTCGGTGAGCTTGTCGACGTGCGTCCTGTTGCGCATATAGACGTTGACGCCGGACTGGAGCTTCGCCTCCACGGCGAAGTTCATTATGAAGATCGCGAGTACTGCAATCGTCCATATCGCTACGACAAGCGCGCTTCCCCGCCTTTTCATGGCGCACCTCCCCCGCCTGGCGGAGGCGGGACATCGCCGCCTCCCTGTCCGCCGCCTGAGCCGCCGCCGGAGCGCCCGCCTCCCTGTCCGCCGCCTGTGCCGCCGCCGGAGCGCCTGCCCCTTCCGCCAGGCGTGGACTTGTCGTCGCCGCCGGAGGAGAGCGGATTCTGCGAAAGGTCCCAGAGCGGTATCTCGACGACCCTTCTTATCCTGACGGGATCGCCCCTCTCCTCGACAGGCTCCAAGGTGAACGTAAGCTCCACAGCCCTCGGAATCGCGTTCGACGAGGCCCATTCGTCCTCCCAGACGGGCGTTCCGTCTTCCTCGTATGGCTGCTCCTTGTTGAGGACCCGGCAGTTGAAGCCCTGCACGCCCGTCACCAGGACGTACGGCTCGAAGACATCGTCATCGTCGAAATTGTAGTCCTCCCTGTCCTCGTCCTGTATGAGATCGAGCTCACCCGCCTTGACCCAAAGCCCGCCAGGGGCCTCCCTCGTTTCCGTCTGCGCCCAGAGCCTCACCGTGTGGGGCGTTTCGGAGAGCGTCGAGGTGTTGCCGACGATGGCGCTGCCAAGCTTCGTCCACTGGATGGTGTCGCTGTCCTCTTCGCCGTCTCCGCCGTCTATCAGCTGAAAGCCGTAGATGTAGCTGTCCGTGCCGCCGCCGGTCGTGGCCGTCGCCGGGCACCAGGCGCTTCTCAAGGCGCTCACCACCTGCGAAAGCGCATAGTCGGCATGCTGCATCCTGTCGGCCATCTCGGTCGAACGCTTCCAGCTGTTGATGGCGGTGTTGAACGAGAAGAACGCGACAAAGGTCATGACGGCCATGAGCGACACGGCCAGCATAACTTCAATCAGCGTAAAACCTTTTGACTTGCGCACCTCTTTGCGAGCCTCCTGGAGCGATGATCCCGTCATCCGCGCTTCCTCGCTCCCGCAAAGCGGCCCTTCGAAAGCGATGCCGCAGCGAGAATGAACACTATTGCCGGGATGAGGAAATATCCAAACCTCTCGGTGGCGCGCATCTCCTCGCCTGCCGCCTGCTCCTTGGCCGCCACCTGCCTGAGAAAGCGCCTGTATATCGAGCCGAGGGTCGTCTCGGCCGTTCCCGCCGTCGCGAGAGGCACGTACTTGCCGCCGCTTTCAGCAGCGACGGCCTTAAGCGGAGCCTCCTCGAGCCTCGTCTTCACGTCCGCGTTCTTGTACTTCTGCACGCCCTTCCCGTCGGGTCCGGGGATCGTGCTGTCGTGCGACGGGTCGCCGAGGCCGACGGTGAAAATGGGGATTGAACGCGCCTTTGCGGCCCGTGCGGCTTTTACGGCGCCGTCGCGGAGATCGCCGCCGTCGGAGACGAGGATTATGGCGTTGTGGTCGTCGGCGGCGGGGTCGAGCGCCGCGAGGCTCGCGTATATCGCAGCTCCGATGTCGGTCTCGCCGCGCGCGGCGGATTCCGTGGTGATGCCTTCAAGGGCGTGGCGCAGGAAGCCGCGGTCGGACGTAAGCGGGCATACAAGCGCGCCGGTGTGCCGGAACGCGACGAGCGCGCATCTGTCGGAATCGAGCGAATCGAGGAGGTCCGCAATGTCTGCCTTGGCGCGCTCGAGGCGGTTGGGCCTCAAGTCGCCCGCGAGCATGGAGCGGCTTACGTCGAGGGCGACGACGACGTTGCGGCTTTTAGTTTCGATCCTTTCGGCGCTTTCACCCCATTGCGGCCTGGCGGCGGCAAAGAGCGCAAGGGCAAGCCCGAGCGTCATCAGCGGCAGCTGGATGGCCGTGCCGCCGCGGTCATGCGGCATAAGCCTTGCCGATAGCGGCGGCGCGGCGATGGATGCCATTCTCCTTGACGCGCAGTGCGCAAGATAGGCCCATGCAGCCGCGGCGAAAGGCAGCAGCGCAAGAAGCGCAAGCATCCATGGATATGCGAATTTCATGGCGGATATTATACCATAATTTCGCAAGGGATTGAAGAGGTCATTTTACCCATTCCCGTCAATTTGCGTAGCCTGTGCCGCGGCATCCTGGGCATCGCCCGCCACCGCCGCAGGTGCCGCACCTCTTGCGCGGCTTGGTATTGATCGTTCCCTGCCCGTGGCAAGATTGGCATGTGCCGGTGCCGTGGCACCAGGAGTGGCGAACACGTGGTTTCACCTTGTTGGAAGCGGAGTTGCCGCTGTTCGCAGGCTGTGAACTTGTCGTGGGCGTATAGGACGAGCCGGACGAGTTCGACGCATTGGCCAGCCCCTCGGCACCGCCCGCCAGTGCGGCAAGGTATATCTCCAGTATCGGATCGCCCCACTTGTCGGCTTTTGCCTTGTCGAACGACTCCCACGGGTATGAAACGCTTTTGAACTGGTGGAAAGAGATGAACTCCGTCGTGCCGGTCAATATATCGGCGCATGCCGCCAATGTGCCGGCGGGGATGGTCCTCAGCAGGTCGAACGGCAGGACAAGCGGCCAGTAGTTCCCCATCCTTTTGCAATCGGCATATGTAAAACCGACAATGCTGTACGGAGATGTGACTATTCTGGCAAGGGCTAGCCCTTCCCTTTCCATTATTCCCGTCTCGTAATACGACTTCCTGACCTCGCACACATCGCCATCGCTGACGCAGCCTGAAAGAGCCGCCATAAGGCACAATGCCATGAAGAGTTTCGAAGCCGCACTGCGGTTTTTCACCATTATGCACCTGAAGTTCATCGACGTACCCCTTTCTTGCGCAATTAACGACTGCCAAAGGATTTTGATATTATAGCACTAATTCGATTTTCACTCAATCAGATAGTTGCGTGTCGCGCTCCGCAAGTGGCGACAGCCGCTTGGGATGCGAAATGGATGGAGGCGCAGTTTGGGGAAGCACGCTGCGCAATGCTCCTCGTCCGTGACCCTCACCTCCGGTTGTTTTTCGCGCTCCCATCCCTGAAGGATCCGCCTACGCCAAGGCTACGGTGGACAATGCGATTGGGTCGCGC
Source organism: Kiritimatiellia bacterium (assembly GCA_045636065.1). Taxonomy (GTDB): domain Bacteria; phylum Verrucomicrobiota; class Kiritimatiellia; order RFP12; family UBA1067; genus RGIG5050. Next base: position 43,825 of record JAZTWW010000059.1, read on the forward strand.
GAAAACAATCCTCGGTGTT
>JAZTWW010000060.1:0-55459 GCA_045636065.1 Kiritimatiellia bacterium
GGGGGGGGGGGGGGGGGGGGGGGGGGGCGAGGGGGGGGGGGGCCGTCGGGGCGCCCTGCGGGGCCTTAGGGGCTTCGTGCCCGGGCTTGGCGGCGGGCTTGGACGAGTCACCCTTCGCAGGCTTGCGCCCGTATCTCGAGACGCGGTGCGGACGTCCGGGCTTCCTGCCGCCTTCCATCCTGTAGCGCCTGAGGCTCGCGTCGAGCTTGCTCCTCCAGTCCCTGTCGATTATCGACATCACGCAAACGTTCCAGTACATGATCGCGAGAAAGTCCTGATGCTCCTCGTCGAGGATGTCCTCGTCGCACCAGTCCGGGCCGATGAACGGCGAGTCGGCGTCGTCCTTGATCTGCTCGACCGCCTCCTTCATCGTAAGCCCTATCAGATCGGAATACGTGTCCTCAACGCTGTCGCGCGCGTCGGAAAGCGTCTCCGGCTTCATCTGCGCGGCAAGGATCTCGGCGGCGTCCATCACCGTATGGAGGTGCATCCTCAGGTAGTTCTCGGATATCGTGTCGCGGCCGTACTCCGCGAAGAACGAGCCCCTGCGGCCGTCATGCATGCGATCCGCCTTTGCGGTGAAGACCGCGAGCGACGCCACAAGCGCCAGAGACATGCCTATAACGCGCGACGACTTCATCTTTTCAACCATTTTCCAGCTCCTTTTCCTGTCTGTTTCGTTTGAAGATTCAACCTGCCCGTCCGAGGACCTGAGCGAGCTCGTCCAGGCTGCGGCACATCTTTACGGAATTCCAGCGCCGCGCCCACACGCCGGGCGCGTGCGCCCAGTATGAGAGAAGCTCCTTCATCCTTCCAAGTACGCCGTGCTCCGATCCAAGCTCCCTCGACGACTCCTCCATGTACGCCATTGCGAGCGATCCCGCGTCCTCCCTCAAGGCAAGGGCCTTAATGAAGGATCTTCCAACCATTACGCCGGCAACGCCTTCGGGGAGAGGCCCGGCCGCATCGGCTACCGTAAAATCGCCGTTGACTATCACGGGATTTGACGACATTCCCGCCACCTCCATCATCTCGCTTCTGTGGCACGAACCTGAATACATCTCCTTCGCCGTTCGCGCATGTATCGTGACGGCAGCGAGGGGATACCTGTTGAGAACAGGCATCAGCGCAAATATCTCCCTTGGGCTTTCTATCCCGAGACGCATCTTGACGGAGAACCTCCCGGCCCCCATCGCCTCGCATCCGGCTGCGAGAAGCCTTTCGAGGAGCCCCGGATTTCTCATGAGCCCCGAACCGCGGCCCCTTCTCGCCACCATCGGGAACGGGCAGCCGGCATTCAAGTCGGCCGAGGAGTAGCCCATATCCTTGAACGCCTTCAGAAGGACAGTCATAGACTGGGGGTCCTTGGTTATCACCTGCGGCACAAGCCTCTCCTCGAAAGGGACGGCCTCCTTCATGTACTTCGCAGTCGGCTTGACGCCCGGATTCGCAGCGATGAAAGGCGACACGGCCCACTCGAAGCCCGCCTCGCGTATCGCCGGGGCGAAGCTCCGTCTGAAGGCGCGGATCGTGACGCCTCTCAGGGGTGCGAGGACGAGGCCCTTCATATGAGTTCCCCCAGAACCTCTTCAAAGGCGAGTCCGTCCGTAGTCGGGATGCCGAGTTCGATGCTGCGCCGTATGGCGTGCATCACGAACGCGGCCCCGTCCCTGACGGCGTTCTTGAACGGTGCGCCGTTGAGAAGCCTGCCGAGAACGACGGCGGAGAATATGTCGCCCGTACCAGAACGGTCTTCGCCTATGCGCTGCGTGACGAGGACATCGCACCCCTTGCCGCGCTCGTATATGAAATTGAGAAGCTCGTCCCCCTTTGGAATGCCGCTTATCACGACGCACCTGGCGTGCGGTTCGCATAGCTCCTTTGCAAGCGATTCAAGCTCGCTCTCGCCGGCATCGGGATTGTATGGGCGGCCTGCAAGGATGCTCGCCTCGGTGAGATTCGGCGTCAGCACGTCCGCCACCTCCAGCAGCTCATGCATCCCCGCCGCGAGATCCGGCGCATAAGAGGGATAAAGCCTCCCGTAGTCGCCCATCACCGGATCGATCAGTATAAGCGGCGAACCTTCCGGAAAAGCCCTCACGAAGCGCTTGACGAAATCTATCTGCCGCCTGCAGCCCAGAAATCCGCTCGCTATGGCCGAGAACTTGAGCCCTATCGCCTGCCAGTCCTCAAGGTATGCGTCCATCACCTCCGTAAGGTCGCGCCAGGAGAACCTCGGAAAGCCGGTGTGGTTGGTGAATACGGCCGTCGGCACGGGGCAGCACTGTATCTTCATCGCGCTGAGGATGGGCGAAGCGACGGCAAGCGAGCATCTTCCGAAGCTCGAATAGTCGTTTATGACCGCAGCCTTGCGCTGCCTGTTGTGGTCGACCTCAGCCAATTTCCGCCAACCTCGCTTTCATGGGGATCATCTTCCCTCTCCAAGCCTTATCGTGCCGGCCGCAAGTTCGCGCCGGTAGTCGAGAACCGTGCGGGCGATGCCTTCCTCAAACGTGATCGCGGGCCTCCAGCCGAGCGAACGGATGAGCGTCGTGTCGCAAAGCTTGCGCGGAGTGCCGTTCGGTCTGGTCGCATCCCAGGAGATTCCGGCAGGGCATCCTGTCGCGGCCTTGATCGTCTCTGCAAGACGGCGGATGGAAACCTCCTCGCCCGAACCTACGTTCATCAGATCCGGCGGATCGTCGAGCTTAAGCGCAAAGAGGCACGCGGAGGCAAGATCGTCCACGTGCAGGAACTCTCGAAGCGGCGAACCGTCGCCCCAAAGAGGGACGGTCCTGTCGCCGTTTTCACGCGCCGTTTCGAACTTGCGGATCATCGTCGGCAGCACGTGGCCGTGGACGGTGTCGTAGTTGTCGCCCGGGCCGTAGAGATTCGTCGGCATGAGCGAGTGGTAGAGAAGCCCCCTGTCGCGGCGCAGGAACTCGCAAAGCTTGAGGCCTGATATCTTAGCAAGGGCATAGCCCTCGTTCGTCTTTTCCAGCTCTCCGGCAAGAAGCGCGGACTCCGGAATCGGCTGCGGGGCCATCCTCGGGTAGATGCAGGTCGAGCCGAGGAAGAGGAGCCTTTTCACACCGCACTCGGCCGCAGCCCAGACGGTATTCAAGGCGATCATCTCGTTCTCGTAGAGAAAGAGCGCATTCGCGGCGGAGTTTGCGCCGATTCCGCCGACTCGCGCCGCGGCGATGACGGCGACATCGGGCCTCTCGGCCTCGTAGAACCTGCGAACGGCCCTGGGGTCGAGCAGGTCGAGCTCGCGATGCGTGCGCGTGATGACGTTGCCGTAGCCCTCGCGCTCCAGTGCCCGGCATACGGCGGAGCCGACCATTCCGCGATGGCCGGCCACGTATATCCTGTCGGTCGTTTTCATCTGAGCTTCAGCTCCTTCTCGGCGAGCTTCAGATCCGCGTCCATCATCATCCGCACGAGCCCCTTGAACGTGACCTTCGGCTCCCAGCCCAGAACCTTCCTGGCCTTCGTCGCGTCGCCGAGGAGCTGGTCAACCTCGCTCGGGCGCTCGTAGCGGCTGTCGTGCCTTGTGTACTTCTCCCAGTCGAGCCCCACATAGCCGAACGCCTCCGCGAGAAACTCCTTCACGGAATGCATCTCGCCGGTGGCAAGCACGTAGTCGTCGGGATTGTCCTGCTGGAGCATGCGCCACATCCCCTCGACGTAGTCGCCGGCGAAGCCCCAGTCGCGCAGGGAGTTGATGTTGCCCATGAACAGCTCGCTCTGGAGCCCCATCTTTATGCGGCTCGCGGCGCGGGTGATCTTGCGCGTGACGAACGTTTCGCCGCGGCGTGGCGACTCGTGGTTGAAGAGTATTCCGTTCGAGGCGTGCATGTTGTACGCCTCGCGGTAGTTGCGCACGGCCCAGAAGGAATACAGTTTCGCTACGCCGTACGGGGAGCGCGGCCAGAACGGGGTGGTCTCCCTCTGCGGCACCTCCTGGACCTTTCCGAAAAGCTCGCTGGTGGAAGCCTGGTAGAAGCGCGTCTTTACGCCCGTAAGCCTTATCGCCTCCAGAAGGCGCATGGTGCCGAGCGCATCGACGTCGCCCGTGAATTCCGGCGAATCGAACGACACGCGCACATGGCTCTGGGCGGCGAGGTTGTAGACTTCGTCCGGATTGATCTCATGGACAATGCGCATCAGATTGGAGCTGTCGCCGAGATCCCCGTAGTGGAGGAAGAGCTTCACCCCGTTGACGTGCGGATCCTGGTATAGGTGATCGATCCTCACGGTGTTGAACGAGCTGGAGCGGCGGATTATGCCGTGGACTTCATAGCCCTTCTCCAGAAGCAGTTCCGCGAGATAGCTTCCGTCCTGCCCGGTTATTCCGGTTATAAGCGCTTTCATATGTCTTGCTTCTCCTTCGTCTTTGGGCAAATATTATATCAAATTTTCCGCCCCGCGCATACCCCCCCTTGCACTTCTACCGCGGATCTACCGCTTTTATCGCGCTTTCCGCTCCATTGCGGTTGGATGGAATGGAGACGGTGAAGGTGGTTCCCTTTCCGGGGGTGGAATCGCATGCTACCGTGCCGCCGTAGAACGAGGCTATCGAATGGACGAGCGAAAGCCCCAGGCCGAAGCCGGGCGAGTGGCGGCTGGAGTCGCACCTGAAGAACCGGTCGAATATGCGCGGCACATCCTTGCCGTCTATGCCTATGCCCGTGTCCGACACCTTGATTACGGCATATCCGCCTTCCTCGGCGAGAGACACCTTCACCTGCCCGCCACGCGGCGTGAACTTGAGCGCATTGTCGATGAGATTGCCAACGAGCCTCACGATCTTCGAACGGTGGGCCATAAGCCGCACAGGATGCGCGCCAAGCGTCGCCTTGAGCGTTATGCCCATCTCGCCGGCGACCGGCTCGAGAAGCTCCACGACATCAAGAACCGCACCGCCCACGTCAACATCCTCGACGGGCAGGGAATATCCCGCATAGTTCTGCGATATCTCGGAGTTGACTTCGATAAGCTTCAGGATGGTGTCCGTGGAATCTATCACCCGCGCACACGACTCCTCCGTGCCGATGCGCCCGGTCATCGCCAGCTCGGCCGCGTTCCTCACGGCCGTCAGAGGCGTTCTCAGATCGTGCAGCACGTTTGATGACAGCTCCTTAAGCTCCTTTATCCTAGCCTCCTGCGCCTCGAAAAGCGTATTGAAGGCCATGGAGAGCCTGTTCATCTCCCCTATCGGCCCGTCCGTGGCGAATGATGCGCTTTTATGCCCGCGTGCAGCCTCAAGCGCGCGCGTCGCAAGGTCCTCCACCGGCCGAGCGATCCTCTTGGCAAGGCAGCGCGACAGCGCAAGGCCAAGGACGAGCGCGGCAAGCTCCGCGAAGCCGGTCGCCGCCACTATCCAGGCGTACTCGGCGAGATGCCGCCCTGTGCCTGGCGCCGGCGCGAACCGCTTGAGGGCGGAATACCCCAGCACCACTGCGACGCCAGTGGAGAAGATCATGACGGCCGCAAGCGTAGGCAGTGCGGACCTTGCGATCGTGGCGGCGAGCGAGCGGCGGCGAAGGCTACTCGATGCCGTAGCCGAGCCCCCGCACGTTGCGGATGATGTCTCGCGATCCATTTTCCGTCATCTTCTTCCTTAGCGAGCAGACTCTCGACTCGACGGCTCTCGTGTCCATCTGGGAGCTCGTGTGCCACACCTGCTCGAGAATCACCGAAACGGGGATGATCCTCGTCGGGTGGCACATGAGATATTCAAGGAGGAGATATTCGAGCCGCGAGAGATCGATCACCTTCCCCGCCCTTATCACGCGGTGGCTCTCGCGGTCGAGGATGATGTCGTCGTACCTGAGTCGCGAACGCTCCGGCGACGACGGGTTGTTGCGCCTTAAGAGGGCCGTTATCCTTGCGGCGAGCTCGTCCATGGAGAACGGCTTTGTGAGGTAGTCGTCCGCTCCGATATTGAGCCCCGATACCTTGTGCGCCACGCTGTCCTTGGCGCTCAGGATTATGACAGGTATCGGATCGCCCTTCTCCCTGACGCGCCTTATCACCTCAAGGCCGTCCATTCCGGGAAGCATGAGATCCACTACCGCAAATGCATATGACGGATTCGACAGCAGCCTTTCAAGCCCATCGACGCCATTTGCGGCGATGTCCGCCTCACATCCCATTGCGGCAAGACCGTGCCGGACAAACTCCGCCTGGTGGGCGTCGTCCTCGATAATCAGCGCTTTCATGAATCTCTCCATTCATCGGCGACATATGGATGGCGCTACATCATGATTTCTTGGCTGTCACGGGTAGTCCGCTGGTAGTGTAAGCACCTCGCAACCGTCTTCGGTTATTGCAACCGTATGTTCGAAATGGGCCGCAATGGATCCATCCCCCGTGACGACGGTCCATTCGTCGTCGAGGACATTCACCTTGTGCGTCCCGAGTGTTATCATCGGCTCTATCGCGATCGTCATCCCGGGCTTCAGCACGAAGCCCTTCCCGCGCCGGCCGTAGTTCGGAACGGGCGGATCCTCATGAATCGTCTTGCCGACGCCGTGGCCTATATAGTCGCGCACGACGCCGAAGCCCTTCTCCTCCGCGACCTCCTGGATGGCGGCGCCCACATCGCCTAGATGGACGCCAGGCCCCGCGGCGGCAATGCCGACGGCGAGGCACCTTTTGGTCGTTTCAATGAGTTCGAGGATCCTGGGATCGGTCACGCCAACTGGGACCGTGCGCGCCGTGTCGCCGTTGTAGCCGTATTTGCACACGCCCACATCGACCTTCACGACGTCGCCCGGCATTATCATCCGCTTCTTCGAGGGTATGCCGTGGATGATCTCGTCGTTGATGGAGACGCAAAGCGCACCCGGAAAGCCGCAGTAGCCGAGAAAGCTCGCCGCCACGGAGTTCCTTCTGCAGAAGGCCCTCACGACCTCGTCGATGTCGCCTGTAGTGGCGCCCGGCGTCACTGCGGCGGCTGCGAGATCGCGGACTTCGGCGGTGAGGCGGCACGCCTCCCGCATCCTGTCGATCTGGGCCTTGCTCTTTACATCAACCTTCATTTTACATCGCCGCCAGGAACGCGGCGGCTATCTGCGGAATTGCGCCGACGCCGTCGACAGTCCTTAAGAGCCCTGCATTGCGGTAGTACGCAATCAGCGGCTCCGTCTGCGCATGGTACACGGCGAGGCGGTCCTTGACCGTTTCGGGATTGTCGTCCTTGCGGATGACAAGGCTCTCGCCGCAATCGTCGCACACGCCCTCCACCTTCGGAGGGAGGTTCTTGACGTGGTAGCCGCGCTTGCACTTGGGGCAGGTGCGGCGGCCGAGGATGCGCTCTTCGATGAGCGCGTCCGGAACGTCTATCAAAACTGCGCTCTTTATGGTGGCGCCGCTCTCCTTCGCCGTTGCAGCGAGGATGTCGGCCTGCGCCACGTTGCGCGGGAACCCGTCGAGGAGCATCGTCACGTCGCCCTGGGTCTCCTTGACCACATCGGCGATCATGCGTGCTATGAGTTCATCGGGGACAAGCTGCCCCGCGTCCATGAACGCCTTGGCCTTGAGGCCGGCGTCTGTGCCCTTGGCGACGGCCCCTCTGAGGAGGTCTCCGCTTGAAACGTGCTTCAATCCGCTGTTGGAGGCTGCGAGCTGCCCCGCGACGGTACCCTTGCCCGAACCGGGCGCACCCAGAAGTATGACAATATTCATGGCCGTAATTATACCACTTTCACTTCCATCTTGCAAACATGAAATTCAAACCGGCGCGCGGCTTGCGGGGGGACTCACCAGATCGCACGGGAATATACGCCGCTAGGAAGCGAGAATGCGCCGTCAACCCCTTCGAGGAGCATCTCGCCCGACTCGAAACGGCTTGCGCCCGGGAAAGCCTGCGAGATGATATTGCCGGCAACGGCCGGCGAGAGGCCGGGCGTGTGGCTTGAAAAGAGGATGAAAAGGGGCTGCTTCGAGAGTACGCCCTTCACAAGCTCGATCGTCGTCTTGAGGTCGCGCTCTATCTTGTACATCTCGCCCTTCGCGCCGCGCCCGAACGACGGGGGATCGAATATGACCGCATCGTACATGCGCCCGCGCCTCGCCTCGCGCTGGAGGAACTTGTGCGCGTCGTCAACGATCCATCTTATTGGGCGATCCGCAAGGCCGTTGATGGCGGCGTTCCTGCGCGCCCATTCCACCATGCCCTTGGAGGCGTCGAGGTGGCACACCTCCGCACCGCCCTGCGATGCAGCCAAGGTGGCGCCGCCAGAATACGCGAAGAGGTTGAGGACCGATACGCTGCGCCCCGCGCCCTTCACCGTTTCCCTTATCCAGCGCCAGTCGTCGCGCTGCTCTGGGAAGATGCCGAGATGGCCGAAATCGGTGCCGCTCAAGCTGAACGAGATTCCGGCCGTCTCGATCGTCCACTCCTTGGGGAGCGAACTGCGCCCATGCCACCTCATGCCGTCCTCGCGGTCGAAGCTGGCGCTGGCGCCGCTCCATGCGGAGGGGTTCCTGGGCCTCCACATGGCCTGCGCGGCAGGGCGCACTATAGTATAGGCGCCGAAGCGCTCGAACTTGCGGCCGTCGCCGCTGTCTATAAGTCCGTAGTCATCGCGCATCGGCGCCTCGCATCCGGATGGCCCGGAACCAATCAGCCGTTCTTCCTCTCGAACGCCTTCATGAACTCGACGAGCGCATCCACGCCGGCCATCGGGAAGGCGTTGTAGATCGTGGCGCGGATTCCGCCCACGCTGCGGTGGCCCTTGAGCGAGCTCATGCCTGCCGCCTTCGCCTCGGCCACGAACTTGGCCTCAAGCTCCTCGGTGGGGAGACGGAAGGTAACGTTCATGTCGGAGCGGAAATCGGGAAGCGCCGTGCCGCGGTAGAACTCGGAGGAGTCGATCACGCTGTAGATCTTTGCGGCCTTCTCGCGGTTGAGCTTGAAGAGGTTCTCCTTGCCCATCCTCTTGACCCACTTCATGACGAGGCCGAAGATGTAGATGGAGAAGGTGGGAGGCGTGTTGAATAGCGAATTGTTGTCGAGGTGCGTCCTGTACTGGAGCATCGTCGGCAGGTTCGCAGCGCCCTTCGCGGCAAGCTCGTTCTTGATCGCGACGACCGCCATGCCGGAGGGGCCGAGGTTCTTCTGCGCACCGGCGTAGAAGAGGTCGAACTTCGTGTAGTCGCGCTCGCAGGAGAGGATGTCGGAGCTCATGTCGGCGAAGTAGGGTACGCCGGCGGGGATCTCGGGGATCTTCTTGAGCTGGGCGCCGGAGATCGTCTCGTTCGTGCAGATGTGCGCATAGACGGCCTTGTCGCTCCACTTGAACTCGTCGGCGTAGGGCATCCTCGTGGGAATGTCCTTGCCGCAGTTGGCGACGACGTTTACGGAGCCGATCTTCTGGGCCTCCTTGAGGGCCTTGCCGCCCCAGGTGCCGCTGTTGACGTAGTCGGCCGTCTGCCCGGCGCCGAGGAAGTTCATCGGGATCATGGCGAACTGCATGCTGCCGCCGCCCTGGATGAAGAGCACGGAGTAGTCGTCGCCGATGCCGGTAAGCTCCTTGAACGTGGCTATGGCCTCGTTGTGGATCTGGTCGTAGTCCTTGCCGCGATGGCTCATCTCCATCACGCTCATGCCGGTTCCCTTGTAGTCCACGAGGTCGTTCTGAACCTCCTGCAGCACCTCCAGAGGCAGAATCGCGGGACCTGCCGAGAAGTTGTAGGCTCTTGCCATCTCTTTACTCTCTCTTTCTTTTCTCTTGATTAGACGTTTCCGTGTCCGAACAGGAATACCCTTCCTCCGTCAAGAGAGGCGGACGACTGATATTTTACTCCTGATTCGCTCTTTTTGCAAGCCGTTTCTCAAAGCCACGGAAAATATGGTGCCCATGGCTATGGCCGTAGTGAATACGTGCGTGCCGCCGTAGCTTATGAACGGGAGAGCCAGCCCCTTCGTGGGCAGGACTCCGCATACGACGCCGACGTTGAAAAGGACCTGGAAGAAGACCGTGAAGGACATGCCGAAGGCGAGGAGCCTTCCGAGTGCGTCCTCCGCCTTGCGCGCGACAAGGCACCCGCACGTGAAAAGCGCCGTATAGAGGGCGAGAAGCCCGAGCGAGAACACGAGCCCCAGCTCCTCGGCGCCAATTGCGAAGATGAAGTCCGTGTGGTGCTCGGGGAGGTACGCCTTCTTCTGCATGCTCTGCATGTACCCCGCGCCGGTGAGCGCGTTCCACCACGGATGCGTGTCGACTGGATCCCACCATGGCTTCAAGTTGGCGTCCCTGACGGCGTTTCCGAACGCGACGAGCGAGTTGTTGAGCTGGTCGTTCGCGCTGCGGCGCTTCGCGTCGCCGGAGATCTCGGCCGTCCTGTCCCTGAAGGCCAAAAGCCTGTTCAATCTGTTGGGGTTGAGCCATAGCATCACGCCGATCGCAAGAATGGCCGCGACCCCCACGGGGATTATGTGCCGCCACCTGATGCCTCCCACGAAGAGGATCGTGGCGGCCGTTATGGCTATGACGATCGTCGTGCCGAAATCGGGCTCGATTATCGTGAGAAGCCCGAGAATGCCTATAATCCCCGTTATCGGAAGAACCCCTCTGATGAGAAGCTCTATCCTCAAGCCCACCTTGTCGATCCACCATGCCGAGAGGAATACGGCCATCAGTTTCGCGAGCTCGCCCGGCTGCAGGGACATGAAGCCGAGCTCTATCCATCTGTGGCTCCCCTTCTTTGCGGGGCAGAAGAAGCGGACCACTATGAGAAGAACTACCGTAACCGCAAACGCGGCCCACGGCAGCCATTTCCATTCGCGCCACTTGCGGTAGTCGAACGCCGCCACGGCCGCGCCAAGGGCGGCGGCCACGGTGAAGTATATCGACTGCCTGACCACAAGTGACGTTTTCGCGCCGGCCGACGCCAGGACGCAAAGCCCCAGCGCGACCAGCGCGAGTATTACGAGACCCATTACGATTCTTGTCTGACGCACGGTCTCGCCCTATGGCTTACTTCTTGACCTTGGCGTTGGCCGGAAGCTTGAGCACCATGCCGGGCTTAAGGGTGTCGGCCGGCGTGGAGAGGATGTCGCTGTTGGCGTCGACGAGCTGGCCGGGGGCGATCTCGAACTCGATGGCAAGCTGGACGATATCGTCGCCGTCCTGCGTGGTGTATGTCCTCACGCCGGCATCCTTAACGGGCTCGGCCACGGGCGGCGCGGGCGGGACGACGACAGGGGCGGTCTTGGTGATCTTGTTGTCAACGACAACCTCTTCGGCCGGCTGGGGGACTACGACCGGCTCGGGGGTCGTGACCTCGGGTGCGGGCTTGACCTCCTCGGGCTTGACATCCTTAGGTGCAGGCTGCTCAGGCTTTGCGGGCTGCTTCGTGGTCCTGACGACAGGCTCCGCGGGGATCTTGAGCTTCTGGCCGATGCGCACGGTGTTGTTCTGCTGGCCCATGGGGATGTCGTTGAGCTTCTTGAGCTGGCGGATGTTTATGCCGTTGGCGTATGCGATCGCGCCGAGCGTATCGCCCGCCTTGACGACATACTCCTTGACGGGGCCGGTGTACTCGTCAACCACCGTCTTGGGCTGGGGCTTGGACGCCGTGTCAGGCTTGGGGGCGGCAGGCGTTGCGGGCTTGGCGGCCTGCTCGCCCTTCGCATCGCCGGAGACGGCCGGGATGTTGATCTTCTGGCCGATGCGGACCTTGTCGCGGTTGAGGCCGGGATTGGCCTTCTCAATCGCATCCATCCTGACGTTGAAGCGCTTGGAGAGGATCGAGACGGTGTCGCCCCTCTGGATCGTGTACACCATCGGTGCGGGCGCGGCGGGTGCGGGCTCGGCGACGGGCTTGACGGCCTCGGGCGCGGGCGTGGGCTCGGGGATCGGAGTCACCTCGATGTCCGACGTGGGAACGGGCTCATCGACAGCCGGGGCGACGGGGGTGGCCGGCCATGCGCTGCTTGCGGCGGGCGTCGCCGGGACGGCGGACGTCGCAGGCGCCTCGACATCTGCGGAAACGGCGACCGCGGTGTTGCGCGACGTGCGCGGCAGGCGCTCGTTCTTCGGGACTTTGCATCCCGCTACAATAAGACAGGCCGCCACTGCGGCGGTCATACCCGGCATCATCTTCTTCATCTTTTCTCTTCCTTTGCGTAGGCGGCGAACGCTTCTCCGCGCGCGCCGTAACTCTTAAACTGGTCGAAACTCGCAGCCCCCGGACTCAGCAGCACCGCATCGCCCGCAGACGCCTCGCGCCTTGCTCTCTCCACCGCGTTCTCCAGCGTGCCGCACACCTCGCACGGCACCTCAGAGGACCACGCGTCGAAGAGCCTTTGGGCGCAATGTCCTATAAGATACACTTTTTTGACCCCACTTTGCAAGCACGAAATTGAATCTTTTGGAGAATCGCCTTTTTCGAGCCCCCCGGCGATCAGCCTCACGCGACCCCTAAAACCGCGTGAAAAGGCCATTTTAACGCCTGCCTGCAAGGCTGCGAGGCTTGTCGCCTTGGAGTCGTCGATGTATGTTACGCCGCCCCTTTCGCACAACGTCTCGAACCTGTGCGGCAGCGGCGCGAACCGCGCGAAGCCCGCGCGGATCTCCTCGCGGCCGAGCCCGGCCGCCGCGAGAAGCGCGGCCGCGGTCTCTCCGTTGGGCCTAAGGACGTCGTTGTCGAAGTAGCTTCCTTCAAGAAGCGAGTCGAACGATCCGTCCGGGCCAACGGCCTTTTCCGCCATCGAAAGGAGCTTCATCTTGAGCGCATGGTAGACCTCGACGCTTCCGTGCCTGTCGAGATGGTCCTCCTGGAGGTTGAGGCAGGCAGCCATATCAGGACGGAAGGTGGATGTCGTCTCCATCTGGAAGGAGCTTACCTCTATAACGGCCCACTTCGTGCGCCCATCGCCAGGAGCGTCCTTAAGGCGCATCACCAGCTCCGAGAGAGGAAGCCCATAGTTGCCGCACGCGAATGCGTCCATGCGCCCCGTGAGGTTCATCGCATCGGCGACGAGCTTTACGACGCTCGACTTGCCCTTCGATCCAGTGACGGCGATCGAGCGGCCGATGCCGCGCCATCTAGTCCATCCAAGCTCGAGTTCGCTGATTACCTTGACGCCGTGCCCGCGCGCCGCCTTCTGCCATGGATGGTCGAGCGCGACCCCCGGGCTTGCGACGGCGAGGTCGAAGCCTCCCGTGCCGTCCCACACGTCGGCGCCGTCGAGAGCGAGGACCTCCCAGCCCTCGCTCTCAAGAAGCGCCTTCGCGGCCTTGCCGCTAAGGCCCATGCCCATCACAACAGCCTTCACCGGCGCCGGCCCCTTTCCTCAACGGCCCTCGAAAACAACCCTCACCGGGCCGAAGAGCCCCTGCCTTGCAAGAGGCCAGCGTGATGCGTCGGGAGCCATACCCCCTGGGCCCGGAAGCCCCTGCGGGGAATGGCAGCGCCAGTCGACGTGCCTCGCATCGAGATCCTTTATGCCGTTGGCGGCCGTGCCGGTGACTTCGATCCTGAGATTGTTGACGCCCTTGACGAGAATGGACGAATCGAAGGAAAGCTCCTTTGGATCGAGATACACGACTCCGATCTCGCGCCCGTTCAAAAACACCCTGGCGGATTCGCACACCTTGCCGAGCATAAGCCCGGCCCTCCCGGATGCAGGCTCCTTGTCGATGGAGAACGATGCCTCGTACGCGACAGTTCCTGAGAAAGGCGACGGCGAACCGTCCGGAAGATTCTGCCATCCGTCGAGGGAATCGACCGTACGCTCCTGGAAACCATCTGCGGGATGGCCGCACACGGCCGTCATCCTCCAGGGCCCCTTGACGTCGATGAAGCTGTCGAAGCGCGGCCTTTCGGGGATCTCGCGCGTCTCCTTTTCGTCGTCCACGACAAGGATCGTCGAGTTGCCGGCGGGGAGCGAAAGGTGGATCTTAGAATCGGTGATCTTCAAAGGTTCGATCACCCCTGTGAACGGATTCATGAGCGTCGCGCGCGAGCCGTCGATCTCGAACTCTCCGGCGGCGAGAGGCTTGGACCTGTTCACGATGTAGTACACCCTTGCGCCATGCGGCATGCGGTAGCGGACGAAGGCTAGCCCCGCCTCGGCGTTGAACGGCTCGCGCCTCGCGCCGGCGTCGCGCAGCAGGTTCTGGGCGCGGCCCACGGGGAAGTCCATCGCATCGAGGACCGCCTTCATCCTCGCCTCGCCCGCCTTGACATCCTTAAGGCCGGGAACGCTTTCGGGATAGCGTTCGGCGAAGACTATCTTGACGCCCTTTCCGGCGAGACCGGCGAAAGCCACCATCGTCTGCGCGGGGATGTACCTCGCGGACGGAACGAGCACAATCCTGTACGTCGTTCCTGCGAGCGTCTCGGCAGAGAGCGCGGAGATGGCGCGCAGCTGCCTGTCGCTCACGTAGTCGAAGGAGTAGCCGAGATCGTAGAGCTCGCGCACTATGCGCCCGAAGCCGTGGCCGTCGAACCACTCGCCGGAACCCTGGAGGAAAGGCATCTCGTATCCGTCGGGATCCATCCAGAGATCGTGTACGGGCCAGTAGACGAGAATGTCGCTGTCGGATCTTGCCGTCAGCAGGAGCGACTGGATGCGCGCGACGGCCTCGTTGAGCGCGCCGAAATCGCGCCAGAGGGGATTGCGGGGATTGAGCTCCGAGCCCCTCGCGAAGCTCCAGCCCGGCCAGCCGGCCTCCTCGGGCGAATAGCAGAAGCCCTTGTAGTACACGCGGGTGACGCCCGAGAGGAAAAGCCCGTCAAGAGCGGCCTTCACCCCTTCAAGCGTTTCGCGGTAGCGCTCCTTCAAGGGGAGGCGCACCTCGCCGGCGACGCGCACGTTGCCGCCCTCGCCCGTGATGGCGCTTTTCACATGCGCGGCGGACGAGGCGAACTTGGCGGCGGGGATGCAGGTAAGCCCCTCTTCGGCGTCCACGCCGCAGCTCGCCGCATCGGGCATGTCGGCGACGGCATAGAGGTCGAGAAGGTTGGCGCTCGCGCCGTTCGCCTGGAAACGTGTTCTGATGCTCCTTCTGACGCACCACTCCGTCCACACCGGGAAAACGTCCTCGACCATGAGATCGGAAAGCGTTTCGCGGTAGTCGCACTTGACGCGCGCGGCGATCTCCCTGTCGCCGGCGCCGGCGAATTCCGCGAGGAAGTCCCTAAGGTCGTAGCCGCGCTTCGCGAGGAATGCGGGGAACATGTCAGGCGTCCACCCAGCACCGGAATAGTCGGCCGTGCCGTGGTGCATATGGTCGGGGATCTCCATCTTCGGGGCGTCGAACGCGGCCGAATACATCTTGAGGAGAGACTCCATCGCGTCCTTGGAGAAGGGATCCATCACCGGGCCTTCGCCGCCCGGGCCGGCGTGCCTCGTCTTGCGGCCGGTGGGCCTTACGCTTAGGATGGTCTGGCGGCCGTCCCTGTCCTCGCCCTCCCAGAGGATGTGCGAGGCGAGTGGATCGTCCCCATGCGTGAGACGGTTCCTGTCGCCCGTTATCTGCACCATCCAGCAACCTTCGGACGTCTTGAGCTGGGGGCCTGCGAACGGGCCGCCGAATCCCATCGAGAGATCGACGCCGAGGTTGTACGGCGAGGCCGCATGGCGGGCGTCGTTGAACGCCTCCATCCAGGAGGGGGAAAGGAATGCGCGGTAGCTTCCCTCGAAGCCTTTAGCTCCATACGCCGGAACGATGTGTAAACCGCCTATGCCGGCATCATCCATGATTTTTGCCTGAGCTTCAAGACCGCCCTTGTCCACAGCGCCGCCAAGCCACCAGTTCACGGCCCAAGGCTTCATTGCGCGGACTACATCCGGCCATACGGGCTCTTGCGCGGAAACGAAACCCGCAAGCCCAACACACGCCGTCAAAAGCGCGGCACAGGTCTTTCCAATCATATATCCTCCGTCAAATCCTGTCCTGGCGCGGGAAGTTCAATGGTCGGACCGAGGGGATTTGAACCCCTGACCTTTTGCACCCCAAGCAAACGCGCTACCAGGCTGCGCTACGGTCCGTTGAACGGAAGATAGTATATCAATTTACCGTTGCAAAGTCAAGCCAACCTCGCAAAATTTTGCAAAAAGGGGCCGCATGGGGAATAAAGGGGCGTAAAATCACGGTTCGACGGCTTCTGAGCTTTTGCGATCCTTCCAGAATCTGAGGAAGTCGGCCGATATGTCGCGGCCCTCGACCTTCGCCCAGGCGCGATCGTTGGCCTCGACGGGGCTGAGCCCGTCGGCTATCCCCTTAAGGTACGTCGGAATCACCTCAAGATACGGCTCGAAGCCCTTGAGCTTGCGGCAGCCCTTCTGCAGGAAGTAGCAGAGCGCCCATCCAGCGACGTAATGGCCGTTGACATCGCCGGAATAGTACTCCTTCCTGTCCATCCTGATTATCCTTGGAATCATCGCGGCGACCTTCTCGGGATCGCGCATCGTCCATTCGGCGCGGCCCCCGGAGCAGAGGACGCGGACCTGGCCGTTGGCGGCGTTGTACCTTATGTTCTCGAAAAGCGTCGCATGGCCTTCGTTGAACCACGTCATGTGCCTGCCGCAACCAGTCGCGTAGTAGAGATACTGGTGAAACGCCTCGTGGCGCATCGTCTTCAAAGTCTCTGCGCGGTCGTCGCGATACTCGACAAGAAGCTCCTCGCGGCTCGGATCCCAGAGCCCTATGCTGTTCATCACGCCCTCATCGCCCGCCGCCGAGACGCTTATGTACTTACGGTAGTCCTCGCTTGTCGCGAAAACGCGCACGACGCCCGTTCCGACGCTTCTCGTGGCGGGAACGTACCTTTCATACGCCTTTCTCAAGGCGCTCATCGTCCGCTCCGTCTCCTTGACGAACGCTACCCCCTTCGATTTGTGGAGATTCGTTAGGAATATGTAGTCGGCATTCTCGCTCCACCACCATCCGCCGCCGCCGGAGATGGCGCGCTTTGCGGCTTCACGGCGCGGATCGGCCCCTGCGGAGGAGTCCTGCACGGCGCTCTCCCTTCCGCCGGAGATCGAGACCCCCTTTAGAAACGCCGCAAGAAGAGCCTTCCCGTCCTTCGTCGAGGCGCTTTCTGCAAGATTGAACTCCACCCAGTTCCACGGACCTAGGCCGCCCGACTTCGATCGCGTCCTGAATACGGCTGCATATCGCTTCGGATCTCCTGTCTCAACCTGACGCGCGGCCGCCACCGCCCCTCCCGCCTGCAACTGCAAAAGGGAGGAGGCATCGACCTTCAATCCGGCGAACGAATCGATCCACGCAAAAAGCTTCTCCTTGGTCGTTTTGGAGAAGTCCTCCTCGGCCTCCTTCAATGCCTTGTCGATCTCGTCTCGCGCAGCCCATGCGGCCACGTCCCCGGGAAGAAGCGATGTCGGGCGCGTAAGCGTAAGTGTGTCGCCGCCCCTTGAGCGCCACATTCCGCCGCGCTGACTCATGAGCCATATCTCGCGCGTCTCGTAGAACGTCAGCTTCTGCGACTTGCCGCCGGACGTCCTCGTGAAGTGGCGCTGCACGGGCGTTATCGCAGGGACGGCCTCGGCATTCTTGAAGACCTTCACCTTTATGCCGAGAGCATCGATGCTTTCCGGCTGTGCGGCCAGCTGAGGCACCGCCGCGCCAAGCTGCGCGGCAAGCGTCATCGCTGCGATCGCTGCAAACGCCCTTCCCATGCCATGCACCCGGCCGCGGCTTTAAGCGTCACTCCGCGACGAGCGAATCGCCGGCGTAGAAGCGGTAGCGCTTGATGCGGCCGTTCACGCCGACCTGGCGCGGCGTGTAGCGGAAGCCCTTGATCTTCCTCTTTTCGCCGAGGTCTATCGCAAGATGGTGCGGCGGACGGGCCTTCTCGTCGCTCCAGCGGCTGTGCCAGAAGTTGGATATCTGCCCGTCGATGGCGTTGTCGGCCGAGCCGTCGTCGCGCAGGGCCTCTTCGCTTGATATGCTGATGAAAGACCAGGCGTCGTGCGGGATAGATTCCCCGTTCTCGTCAAAGAGGTCGAACTCGGATATCGCCGCCACAAGCTCATCCCTGGGCCAGCTTGAATCGGCGAAGAGCGCCACCTGGCGGGCCTCCACGACACGCTTGAAGAAGACCTCCTGCGCATCGGTCGTGTTGGGGAACATGCCGGCCTGCAGGGGATGCGCCGGGAGATTGAGCTTCGCGGCCGCGCGCTTAGGTGCGGCGACGAAGTCCATGTCGGGATGGAGCTCGTCGAGGATCGGCTCCTTGATGCACTTGAAGCCGTCGACGGGGACGTTGCCGGCGAAGTCCCAGACCATGAACTCGTTTGCTCCCTTCTTGAGCCAGCAGCCGGGAACGAACATCGTCTGCGTCGGGCCTATGCTCCAGAAGCGGCCGAGAGGATGGCCGTTCACCCACACCATGCCCTTCTTCCATCCCCTCACATCGAGGAACGTGTCGGACGTGTCGTCAAGCTCGGCCACGTACCGCTTGAAGGTGCAAGGGCCAAATGCCCCGTCCGCGCCTTCGAACTTGAGCGAGGACATGTACTTCTCGTCCATCTTCGCCCCGTACGCGTTCCAGCCGTTGAGCGGCGCGCCGCCGAGCGTCACGGGAGGCATAAGGCCCTTTGCGGAGTTGTTCATCGCCGCGCCGAAGTTGTAGCGGCTCATGTGGGTCACCACGACGGAGAGCGTGCGGGCCTTGTCCGAGGGCGGCACCTCAACCCCGAGCGACGGATAGCGGCGGTCGAGGAAGCCGATGAAACCGCCGTTGAGGAAGACTGCGGCGTGGTCGCGGAGGTTCGGCGCCCTGACGGCTCCGCCGCGCCCGGGGGCGATCTCCGTCTTGTAGACTACGGCGCCATATCCCTGGCCGAGCATCTCCATCGGCAGGGGGTCCACCATCGGCTCCTTGTTGAGGGGGGCTTCCGTCGTCGCGAGGGGGATCGTCACGGCCTTGGCCTTGCACTCGAACGCCTGGACGGGAAGCGGATCCGGGACAGGGGGAAGATTCGCGAACTCGGAGGAATCCATGTACTTCGAAAGAAGCTTCTTGAGGGCGTGGAACTTGGGCGTCGCGCGGCCCTGCTCGGAGATCGGGGCCTCGTAGTCGTAGCTGGAGGTCTGCGGCAGGAACGGCGAGTTGCATCCCGCCCACCAGCCGAACGACGTACCGCCGTGCGCCATGTACAGGGAGAAGCTACCCTTGTGCGCAAGCATCCAGTCGATGTCGTCGAGCATCGTCTGGACGCTCTTGACGTGGTGCGGCTGGCCCCAGCTGTCGAACCAGGCGGGGTAGTATTCGCCGCACATCTGCGGCCCCTTTGGCTGCACCTCCTTGAGCTTGTTGAAGCCGTTCTCGGGGTTGGCTCCGAAGTTCACGACCTTGAACGTCTCGGGGATGGCGCCAGCGTGGAGCTGCGTCGCCGGGTTGCAGGTGAAGACGGGAACGTCAAAGCCCGACTCGCGCAGGGTGTCGTAGAGCGACTTGATGTACTCCTTGTCGTTCCCGAAGAAGCCGTACTCGTTCTCGTCCTGCACCATGAGGATCGGTCCGCCCTTAGTCACCTGCAGATCCCTCAGTTCGTCGGCGACGCGCCTCAAGTACGCCTTGGCGCTTTCAAGGTACTTCGGGTCGCGGGTCCTTACGCGAACCTTGTCGACGCCCTCGTCGAGAAGCCACCACGGAAGGCCGCCGAACTCCCATTCGGCGCACGTGTACGGGCCGGGCCTCAAAAGGACCCAAAGCCCCTCCTCCTGCGCCATGCGGCAGAACGCGGCGACGTCCTTCTCGCCGGAGAAATCGTACGCTCCGCGCTCCTGCTCGTGGTAGTTCCAGAAGAGGTAGGCGCAGACTGCGTTGAGGCCCATGGCCTTGCACATCCTCAGGCGGTGGCGCCAGTAGGCGCGCGGCACGCGGGCGAAGTGTATCTCGCCGCACCTGACGAGCGTTTCGCGCCCGTCGATTATGAAAGCGTTCCTCTCTGTGGATATCTCGAACGTATGCGTCTGGGCTGCGGCGCTTCCCCCGAATGCGGCCGCGGCTGCGATCGCCGCTGCAAAAATCCTTTTCATGACTGTTTCCTTTCCGTTTCCTGAACAGTGCCGGCGTGCGGCATCACTCCTCGAAATCCCATTCCGGCTGGTAGCCCTGAAGCTCGCGCGGCATTGCGACAGGGGCTATCCCCCATGCCTTGAGCGACGCCTCGGCCTTGAGCCAGGCCGTGTAGAGCTCTTCCTTCGACGCGGACTTGACGAGCTCGGCAAGGTTCTCCTCGACCTTCGCGCGGAAGGCGATCTCCTCCTGCTGCCTCGCATCAAGCTCCGATGCGTACTCCTCGAACGTGCCGCCGTCGGCGATGTACTTCCTGAGCTCGGCCTTCATGCCCGCGACGATCCGCTTCATGTCCACGCATTCGGTAAGCTCGTCGTCATAGACGGTTATCGGCTCGTTGAGAGTCTTTTCAAGATCGGCGGCGACCTCCGGGGTGAAGGGAGCATCGGCCTTGCGGCCCGGCTCGGCGTACGCGGCGAGGAACTGGTCGCCGGGATTGGCGAAAAGCGTTTTGAGGGCCTTTTCGAGACGGATGCGGTCGCCCCTCACATACTGGCGCTCCAGCGCGCGCGCCGGACGGCCCTTTCGCTCGGCGGCGTCCGCCTGGGTGGCCTGGACGGCCTGCACGGCCGCCGCACCGGCGCCCTTCTCAAGCTCCATCTCCATCTTGCGGCGCGTTCTCGCCGATCCAAGCCACATGAGCCCGGCGACGAGCGCCACGACCGCCGCGAGCGCTGCGAGGCCTGCAAGGGCGAAAAACACCTTGTCGCCGAGCGTGAGCGGAAGCCGGCTCACGCTCATGGGCTTTATGCCCTGTTTGCGCAGCCTGGAGTAGGCCGCGGATCTGCCGCGCGCCTTTATCACGCCCTCGATCGTGACGTTTTCGGAGTTCTGGTACCTGTAGAGAAATTTCACGTTCAATATTATACCAATTGCAAAGGGCCGTTGCAACCAAATTACGGCGCATTCGTACGTTCAGCGCATTGGAAACGGTCCGGAGGGGCGCTACTGAACAAGCCCAAAGAGGAGAACAAGGACGATCGCGGCCGGGAGGAGGTATTTCATCACCGCGCGGGAGACTGTCCCAAGTTTCAGCCCCTCGCCGGTGTTGGCGGCTGCGGCGAATCTCTTCCATGTCCAGCCAAAGCCGTTGACGGCAAAGCATCCGATCACGAGCGCACCGCACGGAAGCCAAAGCTTCGAGACGATGAAATCCTCGACGTCCAGCACCTTGTCCGGCCCCAGGATGCAGGGAAGGGACGCAACAAGGACGCCCAGCCCGACAAGCGCCGCGACAGGCGGCCTCGATCTGCGCGTTTCGTCTATAAGCCCGCCTATGAGGCACTCGAAGACGGCGACGACCGTCGTCAGCGCGGCAAGCGCGAGAAAAACGAAGAAAAGAGCCCCCCATACGCATGAAAACGGCATTTTGGCGAACACCTCAGGGAGGGCGACGAATATGAGCCCAGGCCCCTGGGAGTATTCGACGCCGTAGGCCGCGCACGCGGGAAAGATGATAAGCCCCGACATGAACGCCACTAAGGTATCTATCGAGATTATCCAGACGGCTTCGGTGGCGAGCGTGCGCCTATTGTCCATGTAGCTTCCGAATATCGTCATGCAGCCCACGCCGAGCGAAAGCGTGAAGAACGCCTGCGCCATGGCGTCGTAGATGCTGCGGAAGGGATGCGCCATGATCTTGGACCAGTCAGGATAGAGGTAGAACTTGAGCCCTTCGGCGGCGCCGGGGAGCGTCACCGCCCTGACGGCCAGTATCCCTATAAGCGCGAGAAGTGCGAGCATCATGAATTTCGTCATCCGCTCTATTCCACGCTGCACGCCGAACGCGCATGCGCATGTCGCGAAGGCTATCGAAAGCGACGCAAAGCCGAGGGCGGCTGGTTTGGAGGCGCGCACGGCGTCGAAATGTCCGCCCGCCGCGCCGGCCGCCGGGGCGGCCCCCGAGATGTAGTCGGCACTGTACCTCAAGAGCCATCCGCATACGTCCGTATAGTACATCATGAGAACGAGATTCCCGCCGAATATCGCAAGGGCCGCCATGCGCCAGAACCTCGCCTTTGCCCTGATGCGCCTGTCGCGCCGATGGGCCGAAACGAGAAGGCTCGGAATCGCCCTCGCTATGCCGGCGCGCGCGCCTCGCCCTATCGCAAGTTCGCATACGAGAAGCGGATAGCCGAGAATCGCCAGAAACGCGATGTAAAGAAGCACGAATGCGGCTCCTCCGTTCTGCCCGACAATGAACGGAAAGCGCCATACGTTCCCGAGCCCGACGGCGCATCCCGCCGCGAGCATCAGGAATCCAAGCCTGGAAGCCAGTCTCTCTCTTGCATTCATGACGTAAATGATACCATAAAATGATGTCCGCTTCAAGCTAGTCTTCGTCGAGGACGATTTCCACCGTGTCGCCGCTCAGATAGAGGATCGTGACCTTCTTGGCCTTCGAGGTGAAAGCCCCTTCGCCTCCCCCAAAGACGGATATGGTCTTTACGACCGACGCCATGTCGGGATCGAGGGGTCTAAGGGAGAATCCGCCCTTTACGGCCTTCGTCTCGAAAAGGCGATCCGCCGCATCGAGATCGCCTCCGCTCAAGGCCGCCAGGGGAGCGCTCATCGGGATGTCCCTGAAAAGCGTCGTGGTGGTCGCCCCCCTTACGGTAGTCGAATATCCGTCCTTCATGGCGGTGAACGAGCTTTTCACCGGCTTGAGCTTGTCCATGGTGAAGCTCTCGCCTTTGACGAACTCCCATCTGCCGCTTGACTTGAGTGTGACGTCCATGTCGGAAAGGGTCTTCGTCTCGACAAAGGTGCCTCCGGCGCGCGCGGGCAAGGATTCTTCAAGCGCGACTATCCCCGCAATGCCGCCCGCTGCACACGATGCACAGGCAACATGCGCCGCAAACGCCAGAACGGCCGTCTTGAACGTCATACGGGAACTCCTTTCTCTTTCAACGGTGCGCGTATAATACCATAAACGCGCGGCAAAATCAAATGCGCCGTGGCCGGCAGGGTATAAAAAGAGCACGGCGCGTCTGTAGGCGATCTAATGGGACACAGCCAAGCAGTCCAATCAGTTACAGGGCGCCGCGCAAAAGGAAAATACCAGACAGCCCGGCCCTCGGGCGCAGACTGGCGATACCAACGGAAATTCACTTGAAATCCACTTATATGATAACACATTGCCCCCTGTATGGCAAGCGGAAATTTCCATTATTTTCTTGGGGGCAAGGGCTGGCGCAGTAAAAGAGAGGGGCGCTTGATATGGTCACGAATCGTAGAAGATTCCGCCCGAGGTGTCGAGCCGCTTCGTCTTCTCGTACTCGTATGAGGCGCCGGACTTTAGGATCTCAACGTACTTGGCCGCCTCCCATTTCGCCATCGGCAGATCGTGCAGGAGATAGTTGCCGCAATTTACCGGCGTCGCTCCGGGAACTTCGCCTTCATAGTCGCGCATATGCTCGAATGCGCGCAGCATGAGAGGCTGAAGCTCCTGCGGCCTTGGGCGACCCTTCACGATCAGGTAGCACCCGGTAAGGCACCCCATCGGCCCCCAATAGACGATCCTATCCTTCCATTCCGCATCATTGCGCAGAAATGTAGCAATGACATGCTCGATCGTGTGCATGGCGTTGGGGTGTATCGCCGGCTCCCTGTTGGGCGCTTTCATGCGTATGTCGAAGGTCGTGGCGAAATCGCCTCCGATCTCGTCCACGCGCGACTCGTAAACGCCCGGGACCATCCTGGTATGGTCCACCTGGAACGATGCAATCAACTTCGCCTTGCTTTCTTCCATTTCATCACTCCTTGCTTGATGCCCTTTATAGCTCGATCCTCAACCCGTCGTACGCTAGGCGGATGCCCGGCGGAAGGCCGCGCTCGAACGGTTCGTGCACGACGCTATGGCACATGTGCGTGAAAAGCGTCCTCTTTGCGCCGATCTTCGCGGCGGCTGCAAGGCTCAGAGGGAGCGTCATATGGGTCGTATGGGGCCTTTCGGCCCTGAGGCAGTCGAGGACAAGAAGGTCGAGGCCCTTGAGCTTCACCATCGACGCGGGCGGTATCTCATGGCAGTCAGGGATGTACGCTAGGCGCGCAGACCCCGACTCGAACACGTAGCCGTTCGTTCTCGGGCCATGGATGACGGGGACAGGCGTCACCTTGACGTCCTTTATGCGGAACGCCCTCTTCACGGGCTTGAAACGGATCATGGGCCTGTAGAGGCCGTTCGTGTTAGGCTTGTCGCTTATGTACGGGAAAATGCGCCTTAGGCCGTCAAGCGTCTCCTCTGCGCCGTAGCAGTTCATCGGCTTCGCGCCGTTTAGCGTATTGAACCGCCTCACGTCGTCGAACGCGGCGACATGGTCCATATGCGTATGCGTTATGACGATTGCATCCGCCTTCCTGATCCCGTACCTAATGCACGAGAGCCTGAACTCAGGCGGGGTGTCGACGATTATCGAGGCCTCGCGCGATTCGATGACGACCCCGCTTCTCGAGCGCCTGTCGCGCGGATCTGTGGAGACGCAGGCCGGGCACGTGCAGCCTATCTGCGGAATCCCCACAGAGGTGCCCGTGCCCAGAAACGTGATGGCAAGAGAGCCCGTCACTCTTCTTCGCCTTCCCCGGCATCACTGAAGTCGATGTCGGGGAAGAGCTTCTTGGCCCTCTTCTCGGCGTAGTCCGGGAACGCCTTGACCGCCATCTTCGCGAGCTTGGCCGCGTACTCGGGCGCACCCTGCTTGTCGCTGTAGAGGAGCTTGAGCGTAAGCGCCGCGCCGAGGAGCCTGTCGGTCCAGACCTTCAGCGGAAGCGCGGCCTTGAGATCGCGCCTGTCGCTGTCGCGGCCCTTCTCGACGAGCTGCTGGAGCATCTTGGTGAGGATCCAATCGAGCCTCACGCCCTTGTACGCCTCGTCGCTCGCGCGGTAGAGGCGTGCCCAGTCGATGTCGGCCGTCTTGGGATCGACGTCGAAGTCGCCCTTCCTCGGGTTCCACGTATGGTTCTGGATCGTGAACTTCTTGGGGTCGGCCGCGACGATCGTCGTGCGGACCTTGTTCGGGAACTGCGTACCCTTGGCGAACTTGATGAAGTGGAGCTGCAGATCGCGCATTATCTCGACCTTCCAGATCATGAAGTCAACCTCGTCCTGACCGGCGACGGTCTCCATCTCGCCTCTGACGGACTTCAGACGCGTTATCGCAGGCTCCCACGACAGCTGCCTCAGGCGCCCGGAGATGAGATCCTCGAACGCCGTCTGCGCGAGGGCGATCTCCTGGGTCTCCTTCTCCTTCTTGATGCGCTCGGCTTCGGCCTTCTCGGCGGCCTTCTGCTCGGCCTCAAGTGCCTCGCGGCGCTTCTTATCGGCCGCGTTCTTCTGCTTGACGATATCCTTCTCGATGGCTTCCAGCCTGCGCTTGGCCTTGTCGCCGAGGCTCTTGGCCTTCATCTGGGCCGTCTCGTTGATCTTCTCGCCGCGCACCTGGTCGTACGTGTCCTTGAGCATCTTGCCGGCCTGGCCGTAGAGCTGCGCCGCCTCCTCGTAGAGGGCCTTGCGCTCGTTGCGCATATCCTCCTCCATGGAATCGGCCTCGCCCTCCTTGGCGCGTGCGCTCTCCATCAGGCCGTCGGCCTGCTTGAGAAGATCGTCCATGCGCGCGGAGACGCGGATCGATGCGGCGCGGCAGAGGTAGGCGTCATCCCACATCTTGATAAGCTCCTTCGCGCTTCCGGGAAGCTCCACGGGCGGAGCGGCAGGCTCTGCTGCGGCCTCGCCTTCGCCGCCCTCTTCGCCGCCTTCGCCCTCCTGGGCGCCTTCGGCCTGGGCCTCGCCTTCCTTGGCCTCACCCTCCTTGGCTTCACCTTCCTTCGTCTCTTCGGCCTTGGCTTCGCCCTCCTTAGCCTCGCCTTCCTTGGCGGCGGGAGCCGCTGCCGCGTCCGCCGCAGGCTTCGCCTCGGCCGGCTGCTCGGCCTTTGCGGGGGCCTTTGCCTTCGAAAGGCTTTCGACGAAGGCCATCGCCTCGACGACATCCTTGTTCGACGACGGATCTGGGATCAGCTGATCGCCGTAGGCGCTAAGATGCTCCTCGGTGAGAAGCCCCTTGAGGCTCTCGATCGCCGCGCGCATCTCCTTCTCGCTCGTCTCGGCGCAGCCCTTGATCTTCTCGCAGTATTCGGACGCCACCTTCTGGTTCTGCGTTGCGGCGTTGCGCGCCTCGATCATCACGCCGCGCGCCGTATTCATCTCCTCAAGCTCCTGCGACACGGTCGAGGAGTGCATCCACCAGAGAAGGCCGCCAACTAGGGCCGTAATCGCGACGACCACGCCGCCTATCGCGATGCCGACCATCTTGCCGATGCCCATCCCCTCCTTCTGATCCTCTACCACCGCGGAGGGGTCGAACCTGCCGAGCGCGGGCGCGACCTGCTGCGTGGAGCCGGGGACGTTCTGGGTCGAGCCGGCGACGGCGCCCGTCGTCGACGGAGCCGACTTGGGCTTGCGGCCCTTGATCGTAAGCTTCTTGCCGCCTGCCTTGCCGGGCGAAGAGACGTTCGGGAACTTGGAGAGATAGCGCTTGAAATCGCCGAGAAGCGACTGGTATGTGGGATGGCGGCGGTTCGGTTCCACCTCCAGCATGCGCATGATCATCGCATCCACCTCCGGCGGGATGTCGGGGCGGATTTCGCTCGGCTTCTTGGGCGGACCCATGAAGCGCGCCTTGACGACGGCCACGGCATCCTCGCCCTCGAACGGGGGCACGCCCGTAAGCGCATGGTAGAGCGTGCCTCCGAGGGAGTAGATATCGGCCCTGAAGTCGATCTTCTGCTTCTTGCACTTCTCGGGGCTGATGTAGTAGGGCGTGCCCCAGATCTCGTTCGTCTCGCCCTGCATGGCCGCGAGACCGAAGTCGACGATCTTGGCGTTGCCGTCGTTGTCGTAGAGGACGTTCTCAGGCTTGATGTCGCCGTGGACGAGCCCGGCCTCGGCCGCGATGGAGAGCGCGCTCGCCATCTGCTCGCCGATGCGCATGACGCGCACTACGTCAAGCTTGCCGGGGTTCTTCTCCATATCGCTGTCGAGGCTGCCGCCGGGGCACACCTCCATGGCGATGTAGGGACGGCCCTGCTCGATGTCGAAGCGGTAGATCTGCGCGATGTTCGGATGCTGCAGCTTCGCCGCCGCCTGCGCCTCCTTCTTGAAGCGCTCGACGAACGTCGGATCCGATCCGAGGCTTGCAAGCATCACCTTGATTGCCACGGGGCGGTCCAGCATGGTGTCCCTTCCCAGATAGACGCCGCCCATGCCGCCGTGCCCGAGTTCCTTCTCGAGACGGAACGAACCGAAATCGCATGGTGTCTTGAACATCACTTCGTCGTTTTCTTCTGCCATGGCTATCGCTCCTTGATCTTTTACATCTTCGTTTAAATCAGCCGCCTATTCCACCGTCCCCCAACGGTGCGAAAAAGGCCAGAACACTCCGCCGGCGGCTCCGCGCAGGTTGCCCGCAGGTACAGGCCCCCAGTACCTGCTGTCGAAACTGTTGAGGGAGTTGTCGCCGCAGGCGTAGTACTCGTCGGGGCCCAGCTCGACGAAATCGCCCTCGTGCGCGATGGTGCGCCCCTTGACGTCGAAAGAGGGGTTGCAGTGCGGCCTGTAGCCGCCGTACTCCGGCTCGACGCCCGGGAGATAGCTCTCCCTATTCTGTATCATCGCGACGCGCTCGGGGGACATCGGCTCCGACTCCTTGACGAACACCCTTTCAAAGACGGCATTCCCCGCCTTGTCGCTCCCTTTCCACACGCTCTTCGCCGATCCGGCCTCAAGCCTGCCGTCCTTGAACCGGATGGCTTCGCCCGGGGTGCCGGTCATCCGCTTTATGTAGTGCGTTCCGGGCTGGAGCCCCTTTATGCCGGTCGTCGCGAAGACCATCACATCACCGCGCCTCGGATGGCGGAAATTCCATATCCAGCGGTTGACGAAAAGGAAGTCGCCCGTCACCACATAGCCGCTCCAGAGCCTCTGGCCCTTCTTCACGATCGAGTCGGGGCGGATGCCGTTCGGGAGCATAAGCGGCTCCCCCGGGATGGGCGCATCGCCGCCGAGGCCGGTGAGGACGTCGGAGGGGATCTTCATCGGATTGAGCGGCGTTCCCTCTGGGGCGGAGAACTCCGCGAGGAACCTTAGCGGCCAGGAGCTTCCTTTCGCCTCAAGCCATTCGCGCTGGTTCTCGCCGTTGACGACGAACATGTTGTAGTAGCCGTCGTTGCGGCGGTCGAAGACGAGCCTGCCGGAGCACGGGGCGACGAAATCCTCGTACATCATCCCGGAGTATGCCCACTTCGCCCACCTCAACGGGGAATTGTCTACCCATGTGGACGCCTCGTGGTCGATGGTAACGGAATGGTTGCCGTAGAGCGTCGGCTGCATCGACCCGGTCGGAATGTTGAACGGCTCGTAGAAATACGCCCTGAACGCCATAGCCACGCTTATCGAGACGACGAGGATGTCGAGCCATTCGCGCGCGGCGGCGAAACTCTGCGGCGGATCGAGTACGTCAAGCTCGCGCGTGCACGCCTCCGCGTCGCCGGCCTTGATGGCGGCCTTGAGCGTGGAAAGGTCCTTGACGTCGTCGTAAGACCATACATAGGTGCGGGCGGCCTCTAGTGCCGCCTTGCGGCGCTTTCCCTCGCGCCACGCACGTGTAAATGGAATCGTCATTTTAAGTGATGGATATTATACTCCATTTTCACCTATTGCGCAAGTTTGGACTTTCTCCATTTTTTCGCAGTTCACTCGAAATCGACCTTGACCTTGTAGAAGCGCGCGCCCGGGGCGAGGGGAACGGCCTTGACGGTTCCGTTGATGACCTCACCCTCCGCCGGCCACTGTCCGTCAAGCGATTCCTTGGAGTAGAGCCGCTTGACGACGACATCCAGGTATCCTGACGGGACGGAGTCGTTCGTCCTTACGACCACCTCCCCGTTGACGATCTCTATCGTGACGGAGAATTTCGCCGAACTGTCATCCGCCGGGAAGCCGAGAAGGAAGTTCATCCAGTTCTTGTAGCCATTGAAGCCAGTTTCGGCAAAGTAGTCCTGCCATGGATAGTCGCCGTCATTCCATTCGAGAAGTTCCTGGTATATCTCATCGTTCGCGAGCCACGTCTCCACCTCAGCATCACCCGGCGGAATGAACGAACTCGTTCCCGGTATGTCAAAACTGTCTGCAGGCTTTATTACGGATATCGTAAGCCCTGAAGCCCCCTTCGTAAGCTCCCATTTCTGCGAGAGGGAGGCATCTTCAAACTCGAATGAGCCGCCTGGGGCGGTACCGCCAGCGCTCCAATCGATAAGCGTAGCGCCTGCAACGGGCTTCACTCCTGCGCCAAACGCTATCTTGACCGTGCCGCTCGCGAAGACGGGAGCTTTCGCAAATGTGAGCTTGGCATCGGACAAATCAAACCTGAGCGTTGCGCCGCCTACAAGCTTAAGGCCCAATGTGCCATCCGCATTGCGGTCCAAAGTCGCATTCGCGCCTTTCACAAGCAACGTGCCGGCTATTTCAACGCCATGCCCCGCGTTCCACGTCGCATTTGCGCCAATGGAAGCCGTCGCACCGGATTTGACCGTGATGGACGCGGATGTCGTTGGCAGGTCGGCGGCATCAGTCACATTGCCGAATACGATACGGCGGCCACCGACTGTGCCATTGTTGTTCTTGGCCTCGATGGATATCCCGCCGGTGTAGTTGGTTGCCGTCAGGAATACATATCCCTGCCTCTGCCCGTTGGCGAATGACATCGAACCATCGCCTTCAAGCGCGCCGAACACATTGTAGCAGTCGGAATACCCGTTGTTCGTGGAAAAAGCGGCATGGTTCTCACCGTCATCCACCAGGACAAGCGTTCCGGCAAATGTGGCGTTGTTGTTATTGAGGTAAGGTATGCTGCAATTTGTCAGCTGGATCTTTGAATTGGCATTGCCGTAAAGCTCGAAACGGAAGTCTTTGCAGGCGTCGCCAGACAAACCGTTGAAGGCTATCGTCCCTTCCCATGTCGCATTTGTCCACCCAAGCGAATCACTTGGGAGCTCCGATCCGCAATTGACTGTACCCTCACC
Source organism: Kiritimatiellia bacterium (assembly GCA_045636065.1). GTDB lineage: Bacteria > Verrucomicrobiota > Kiritimatiellia > RFP12 > UBA1067 > RGIG5050. The sequence continues at coordinate 30,148 of JAZTWW010000060.1, forward strand.
TATTACGCGAGTAGTCCCCTTCGGAATGTCGCCCAACTCTACCGTAATCCCCGCAGGAACTTCATATGCGCCCGCCAACACGTCATCCTCTATTGATATATCCTTAATCCAAAGTGCGTCATCCATCTCTGCAGTTACGTCCTTGTTGTCCTTTGGATTGTTCATTGCAGAACGCTGCGAATAAACGAACTGCACTTCATGCCTTCCTTGCGGAATATGGATTTCAACATCATCGCTCCAGCCGGTGTCACAGTAATTGGAGGAAACGATTGCCGAATCATCCAGCAGCACCTCAATATGGGAATAGTTGCTGCCGTAATCAGGCGTAAAGAAATAAGACTTGTGCTTAAAAGTCAATATCTTCGGTCCCTCAATGGAAACGGCAAGCGGAGTCGTGCAGTAATAACGGTACTCTGTATGGTTACAGCTTCGTATGCTTCCATCTTCCTCGTCCGTCCACGGGTATTTAACACTCGTACGCCATAATCCTTCAGATGGAATGGCGTCACGACGGAACAGATTGATAGTGCGTGGTGGCGAAATTGTTGAGCCATTTGAAGTCGCAACCGTCAAAGTCGTATCGTCAGTTATTTCCAGAGGCGCAGAATAGACACTTGACGAACCTGTAGGCACCGAACCATCAAGCGTATAGATGATTGTCGATCCGGCTGCGGCAGCCGAGAGCTCGACTGAAATGGAGTTCTTGAACACGCGCCCTGAAATGACCGCTTCGCCTGTCGAGGCATCAGCAACGACGACATCATCTTCAAAGGGCTTCACGCAATCGCGCCACCCTGAAACCGCCCCGCACGTCTCCCTTAGAACACGCGCATTATCGTTGTCTGCATCGCCCAAATCCAAACCAAACTCGTCGGAAGAAGTTGAGAAGTACCATGAGGCCCCCTGATCGGTCCCATATGCCATAATCGTATGGCGAGAGACGTTATTGTTATCGGTGAAGTAATATCCGCGCCCATAGTCAAACGGGGAATTGGCCTGTCCCTGCTGGCGGGCATGACCACACCCCATATTGTGGGCGTTCTCGTGAAGCATGGTATGCTGACTGCCAAGATGCACAGCAGATATACTGCAGACGCTGAACGCATCATCATGACACCCTTCAACATCAGTAGAGGAAGAAAGCGGACATCCGTATCCAAGCGTTATGTCGCTTTCATTGTCTACAAGCAATGTAACGGTATCGGCGCCTAAAATCTCTCTATTGGAACGCAACGTAACCAGCGGTCCTACACCGGCAACAAGATCGCCTGAGACATCGCCGATCTTTGAGTATCTGGCATCAACCCTGCACACTCCTGCAAGGCGGTAGGAGTAACACGCATCCAGGCGGTTCGTGGCAAGAGCGTCGTTCATCTTCTGGATTTGCGCCGCAGCGAACTCCTCGAGCCCCATGCCCTTGTTCTCGACATAGGCCTGAGCACCATTGTCAAACGCGACTAGAATGTCAACCGTGGGCAGGCGCGTCATAACCTCCGGTTCATCCGCCGCCATAGACGCGAGGACAGCCGCCTCTGAAACGGTTCTATCGTCGGTGTCGAATGCTATGTGTGAAGCATAAACCTTGAAATGCGGCATTGGATATGGATTGTCATTCCATGATTCCATCCATCCGGTCCAATAACCGCATCCGAACGTCACCCGCTTCCATGCCGGATAGCCATTGTTATTGAAACGGCTTTCGGCCCGAACAATTTCTACACCATCCTGATAGAACCTGATGCCCTCATTTATGGTATAGGTCATTGTATAAAGATGCCTGTTCGACACATCAGTGTCAGGTTCGTTTACCTGTATGGACTTGTGCGAATCGAGGCTGAGCCCGTTATCGCGGATTGCAAATGTGCCGTCGCCTTCATATTCGACCTGCGCAGATATGGATTTGCCGTCTTCGCCATTCAGGACTGCAAGACACATTATCGTACCTACTGCATTCTCAGGGAAAGATGCGATAACCGAAACAGCCATTTCATCGTTAGTGCTTGAAAATTCGGCGGACAATACGGCCTGATCCATGGCGAAACCGCCGTACGGAGCAATTGCAAACACTCTAGGTGATTTTGAGGCAAGATAATTGTATTTGACATTACCGCCGGAAACCGTCATTTTGGGAAGAGGCGCAGATGATGTTGCATCCACAACCGCAACATTCTTCACGACAAGCCCTTCATACGGGAGCGATGGTTCATCCGCCGCCGTAGCCCCTATTGCTATGCGCGAAACATTTGATTTGCTCCATCTAAGAGTGGGCGCCCTGTAGGCCGGTTCTCCGTCCACATAAACATACGTTCCACCATAATAATTGTTGTCAAACGAATAATAGCCTATTTCTATTGTATGCCTGCCACCCGAAACAGCAACAAAATTAGTTGTATTGTCCACATGTTGATTATTATTGCCATAGAAGCAATCTACAACTCCGTTTGTGACGACGCAGCGCACAATGTTATTGCCGACATTCCATGAGCACAGGGTCTGCTGTGTTGCACTTGCAGCTTCGGGGATGACAACATCAAGCGTTATTGCAACGGCATTGGTTGAGAATCCATCTATCAAGATCGGCGAAGAAACTATTTCGATATCGCCTTCCGCAGTTGCCTTTGCATCATCGGGGACCAGGAAATGCAGGTCATTGGCGTTGGAAAGAAAGTTTAACATGGGATCCGCATCAGCAATATTGACTACCGATGCAGAAAGCACTCCATCTTCAACATCGAGCTTCCACCCAAGTCCTCCCTTAAGCGCTGGCATACGGCTCTTGTTTACCCCGCGAACTCCAGAGAAACCCCCTGCGGCGAAAATCAACGGATATTTCGCACCAAGTGCAAGATTGGAGACCCCTCTTAGCTCCAGCAAAATGCCTGAAAGATCCACAGCCCCTTCTGCTGAAATCGCGTGTGATTCCCCTGCGGGAATAGACAACTCGGAGCCGATTTCAAGCTCAAGCGACGGAACATGAAGAAAACAACCGCCATCAATTCTTAACGTAGCCTCTCGTCCAATTCTCCAACCGGTACCACAGGCTTTTGTCGAAGAATAACCGACTGTGAATGTACCGTTGCTTATAATTGCAGCACCTGAATGCTCAAGCTCCTTGTTGGCCACAATCTCACCGCCGCCGATCTTCACAAAGCCGTATCCTTCAGTATTGGGGCCATCTTTTGTCGGGACATTAAGCGTAAGCGTTTTGCCATCGGCGACATTTATTCTTTCATTTTCGTACCGCAGCAAGATCCTTCCATTGCCCTTTATCTCGGAATCGCCGGTAACGGTGATTCCAGCAGCATCCATCCTGTCGAGGCGGGCGTTGCATACAACAGTTCCGCCTGCAAGATAAAGGGGTCTTCTCATGTGTTCGTCAGAATTGAATGTGACCATTCCGCCATTTTCAATCGTAAAGGCGCTGGTCATTCCGAAACCAGTAGCCGCAGCATTATTGAAAACAAGGTTACCTCCTTCCCCTACGACAACCTGTGTATTCCCGAAAAGGCCCCAACCGCCGTCATATGGTCCATTGAATACGACATTGCCCTCTCCAACCACAAATTTGGCGTCGGAGTAGTACGTCTTGGTGTTTAGTCTGTTGAAAACCTGCGTTTTCCCTGCACCAGGGGCAACTGTTAGAGTTCCGCATTTCCCCACCACTATCTCGTTCGTACAATGTCCATAGGACGCACCCGCAGTAATGTTCGTACCAAACGGCGCATTGAACGAAACGTTATGATAAGCGGGGCTGGCGAAACTCGTCGCAGAAAGATTTACAGGGACATCAAAAGTCAGATCCCCCGACGGTGCAAATGATTCATCAGGAAGGGAGATAAGAGCAGTTTCGTCCCCGGCAGTGAATGTGTATGATGTAATATCGGCGGGGAATGCCGACGAAAGAGGTTCTACCGACCCCTTGACCGTAACTACTGCCGAATCGATCCCATTAAGGTTAGGGAATACTACTGCATCATAACCGTCATAGAAGTACTCGCTGGAATCAATCCAGGCCTTTACGGAAGAATCAGTCGCAATCCATCGGCCATTGCCGTTCTCCCCCTGCTCGCCAGACCAGAGGAACCCTTCCGTCAATGTAATAGACCGCATTGACTGCGCGACGCCATCCACAACGGCACAAGCTGTAATCGTTACGGTTTTGCCTGTATCCGCGGAAACATAAATATTTTCGCCTGACGAACACTTTTGGGACATCTCATTGGGCACTGAACCATCTGTCGTGTAATATATATCTGCGTCAGCATTCTGATGATATAATGTCACATAAATGTAGGCAGAGAAATAGCTGCCATTTAAAATTTCGTTTTTGCTTGAATCATGGAACTTAACATCCCAGTCATATGGGAAAACGTGTTCCCGTAGACTTGCTATGTCGGCATGGGTCTGCGACAGCGCTCCCCTGTTGTTGTTCACCCCCTCAACGCCTAATGGGACACCGTAATCTTCGGGAGTGATGTCAGGAGCAGAGAAATACGCAATCGGGGCATAGGAATAACTGTCATCGGATGCGTTGGAATACGCCATGACCGTATGGCGCCTGACATTGTTGGCATCGACAAAGTGATACCCGCAGGAATCCAAATAGCGCCCCGGTCCTGAATTGGAGCCTTGCCTGTTGCTGTGCCCGCAGCCCATATTGTGTCCCGTTTCATGGCTCATGGTGTAGCGGCTATGCACCGTATTGATGTCGCATACATTGCAGGCGTAGTTCATATTGTCGAATGACGACGCATTGAATGAAGAAGAGTATGTGTAGGCAATGCCAGAGGTCGTGCCTTCGGTCCTGTCTATAAGAAGCGTTATCGTATCGGCGCCGTATTTATCCCGCAGCTGTGAAAGTTTTGAAAGCTGGCCTTTGCGTTCACGCAGTGCGCCTAGAACCGAACCGTCGATCTTTGACCACGTGCCGTCAATTTCAACCACTCCGACTAGGCGGTAGCAGAACTGGTCGAGAAGCTCGGACTTCTCAAGCACCATATTCATCTTGTTTACGGCATAGTCGGCGAACTCTTCTATTGTATCACCGCCGCCATCCGGCCAGTTCGAGGCGTCTTCGGCCCACGCCTTGGCGCCGCGGTCGAACGCTACAAGGACATCTACAACGCTCTTCTGGGATGCAAGCGGAAATTCTCCGCCGGTAGCGGCAAGGGTGCGGCGGGGCATGGAGGAAGCGGCCTCTTCCTGGCTTTCGTCTGCCGCAGCGCCGCCGTTCGGTATGGGCTCGACTGTTCCTGTATCGGCCGCACATGTTCCGCACTCCCCCGCGCTTTCTCTCGAAACATCGCTCACCACCACCTCGGCAGCATCACCCTTAATTCGCACATTGTAGATCAGCCTGTTCTCGAAATCGTCGACCGTGATGCGGATTGTGCCTGCCTTGGCCTTAACCACCGCCGAGGCGGAAGAGTCCCTGTCCCTGGCGATGAACGACTGCCCCGCGATACCGGCGGGGGGCGCTGCGACTATGTCAAGCATGAAAGCCTTTGCGCCGGGCAGCTGCAGGTCGATCGTGTCGCCGACGGCGATATTCACCGTACCATCCGGTACGTCAGACCGCATCACGTACATCTGCCTCTCGCCGCCGGATGCGACGGGTTCGGCGGATGAAAGATCGAAAAGGCGTTCAGCGGCAGGCAACGCGGCCGCAACCGATGCAAAAAGCGCCAGCAAGGCGATATGGACAGACTTCATGGCACCTCCGTTTAGGAAGACTTCTCCAATCTTGCTTCAATACTATCAAATCAACGTCTCTTTGTAAAGAGCAGCCAAGCGCACTATGACATAGCCCTGGCGAAATCGCGGAACCTGTCCCACTTGAGGCGCATCATCGAGCGTATGTTCTGCGAATATTCAAGCCTTTTGGCGTCGTTCTCCGGCGTCGATTCGGCAGGCAGCATCAGCTGCCGGCGCTTGAGCTCGTCGCACCAGAGCTGCCGCGCCATGTCCCTGAGGACGCGCTCAGGCCCAAGTTCGGACAGCGCAGCCTTATCGGTCCCGAGAAGTATCCCGTCCAGGATCTCGCACATCGGCCCGTCAAGACTGCGCCTTAGAGCGCCCATGGCCCCGGCATCCCCTTGCGAGGCGTCCCTCCACGCGCCGATGAACCTCCTCGTGAAAGGATGCGAAAGGACGGCATCGGGGATGCACTCGTCCACAATCGCCATTATGTCCGAATCCCCCATATTCGCAAAAAGAAGCTCGCACAATGCCACCTCCCTCGGCGGAGGCGGATTGACGTCCGGCGAACGCGCATCTTCGCCCTCGCCGAAGAAGAACTCGGGCGGGGGACCATCCTCTTCACCGTCCGGCGCATCCTGCGCCACGGCGGGTGCCTGCGCCTTGTGCATTCCGGCAGGCGCCGCTGGCTTCTGCCTCTCCATAACCGCCAGATCCTCCTTGAACGCCGAAACGGGAATCGACATCATCTTCGAGGCTTCATCCAGAAGCGCGGAGCGCATCACCGAGCTTGAGCACGACGAGGCTGTCTCGAGAACGGCCTTCGACATACGCGAGAGCGCGTCTATCGTCCCGGGGTTTGCCTCGTCTTCGCGCATTACCCTTATCTGGAAGGCGATTATGCTCTCGGCCGCATCGAGGCACGCCTGGAAAGCCGCAGGACCTCCCTTTAGAAGAAGCGAATCCGGATCCTCGCCCTTTGGAAGCGCAGCAACCCTCACCGGAATGCCGCGCGCCAAGAAAAGCTTCGCGGTCTTGACGGCGGCCTTCCGCCCCGCACCGTCCCCGTCGAAGACGAGCACCACGCTGTCGGCGTTTCTCGCGAGCATTGCGGCATGGTCGTCGGTAAAGCTCGTTCCCTGGCTTGCGACGGCCGTCGTAAAGCCGTTCATATGGCATCTTATTACGTCAATCTGCCCTTCGCAGACTATGGCCTCGCGCCTCGAGGCCCGCGTTATCTCCCCCGCGGCCCTGTCGAACGCGAAAAGGACGTGGCTCTTCTTGAATATGGGCGTCTCGGGCGAGTTAACGTACTTGGCGATCTTCTTGTTGTTGGGATCGAGGATGTTGCGCGCGCTGAATGCGACGGCCCTCCCCTGCTTGTCGCGTATGGTGAATGCGAGCCTGCCCGCGAAGCGGCTGAACCATCTGCCGCCTGGCGTTTTGGGAGGGAGGAGAACCCCCGCCTTCTCAAGCTCCTGCGGCTCGTAGCCGTACTTCCCGGCCCATTTGAGGATTGCGTCGGGATCGAGGGGAACGTAGCCTATGGTGAACCTCTCCGCCGCATCGCCGTCAAGCCTGCGCGAGGCGACGTACCTTCGCGCAACCTCCGCCTCCTTCGCCTTCAGGAGGCATCTATGGAAGAACTCCGCAAGACCTGCATGGAGCGCGAAAAGCCTCTGCCTCAAACCGGCTTCGGGATCCTCCTTCATCTCGATCTTGACGCCCGTCATATCGCCAAGCTTCTTGAGCGCCTCCATGAAGCCCATGCCCTCGTGCTTCATCAGGAAATCGATCGCCGTACCGCTTTCGCCGCATCCGAAGCAGTAGTAGTAGTTCTTGGATGTGTTTATGTGGAAGCTCGGCGTCTTCTCGTGGTGGAACGGGCAGCAGGCGATAAAGTCGCTGCCGCTTGGCTTGAGCTGCACACCGCAAGAGGATATGAGCCCGGCGAGATCGGCGCGTTCCTTTATCTCCTCGATAGTCGAGGCGGGTATGGACCCTGAGGCCATATCAACCCTTGACTATGCGCGCCAGCTCTTCGGCCTTGCCCACGTACTTCGCGGGCGTGAGCTCCTTTAGCCGCTCCTTGTCGGCCGCAGGCAGATCGAGCCCCTCTACGAAGTCGCGCATTATCTCCTGCGTGACGCGCCTTCCGCGCGTAAGCTCCTTGAGCCGCTCGTAGGGGCGATCCATGCCGACCTTGCGCATGACCGTCTGTATCGGCTCTGCGAGGACCTCCCAGTTCGAGTCGAGGTCCGCCGCAAGGCGCTCCGTGTTGAGCTCAAGCTTGCCGAGGCCCTTCGCCGTAGAGGATATCGCGACAAGGCTGTACGCGAAACCGACGCCCATGTTCCTGAGGACGGTCGAATCGGTGAGATCGCGCTGCATCCTCGAGATCGGCAGCTTGCGCGCCAGAAAGCCGAACACCGCGTTCGCGAGCCCGAGATTCCCCTCGGAGTTCTCGGGGTCGATGGGGTTCACCTTGTGCGGCATGGTGGAGCTTCCTATCTCCCCCTTGACGGTACGCTGCTTGAAGTAGCCCATCGAGACGTACGTCCACACGTCGCGGTCGAAATCGAGAAGGACGGTGTTCCAGCGCTCGATCGCGTCGAAAAGCTCGGCGATGCCGTCGTGCGGCTCGATCTGGATCGTAAGGCGGTTCTGCCTCAAACCGAACCCCTCTATCACGCCGCGCGAAAGCGCCTCCCAATCCACATCAGGGTATGCGCTTAGATGGGCGTTGAAGTTTCCGACGGCGCCGTTCATCTTGGCCGGAAGGACGATGCGGTCGATCTCGGCCTCCTGCCTCCTGAGGCGCGCCGCCACAACCGCCAGCTCCTTGCCGACGGTCGTGGGCGAAGCCGGCTGGCCGTGGGTGTGCGCGAGCATCGGCACGTCCGCAAACTCGCAGGCCATCTCGGCTATCCGCCCGGTCACGCCGTTCTGGGCCTCCCTGAGGATCTTGAGGCCGTCTCTAAGCATGAGCGCGTGGCTCATGTTGTTGATGTCCTCGCTTGTGCAAGCGAAATGGACGAACTCGGAGCGAGATTCGAGCGGCGTTCCGGCGATGCGCTCCTTGATGAAGTATTCCACGGCCTTCACGTCGTGGTTCGTAGTCTTCTCGATGTCCTTTACGCGCTGCGCATCGGCAAGCGAGAAGCCGCCAACCATGGAGTCGAGGATGGCGGTCTCCTCCGCTGTCAAAGGCGGGCACTCCGGGATTCCAGGGTGCGCCGCAAGCGCCTTGAGCCACGCGCACTCCACCTCGACGCGCCTCTTCACTAGACCATACTCGCTGAAGACCTCGCGCAGAGGCTCCGTCTTGGCGCCGTAGCGCCCATCCATCGGCGAAACCGCCATCAAAACGTCAAGTGCTGCCATATCAACCTCTCATTCCGGAAACTTTGCGGAAGATTATACAAAACCTTTCCCCCGTTGTCAAATACGGGCAGATAAGCGAGACGAGAACCGCAACGCCCGCGATGACGCTCGCGAGCGTCATGGCCTGCGCAAGCGCTCTGGGCGACGACTCCGGCTCGGGTGAGGCCGGATCAGGCGGCGGAACCGCCGTATCCTCAAGGAGGAAGAATTGCGCCTTCTTGGGAGGCACGCTCCTTATACCCTCAAGTGAAACCGCATACCCGCCAACCGCCTTGAGCCTGCCGCCTTTAAGAGCCTGCGCCACATCGATGACCACCTTCCCGGATGGCACCGTGCCGCGCATATCCTGTCCATCAACGAGATGGAAGCGCCAGCCGCCAGCCGGGGCTTCGGCCTCGGCATATCCGGCGGACGAGAGAATCCATGCCGGCGGAGCCTCCGCGAGGTGCGTATCGAGCGAATCGCGCAGCATGTCACCACCCATATGCGGCTTTGCGGCGACACGCACCGCACCGCCGCCGCGCGAAACGACGGCAGAAGCGGCGTCGTTTGGCGCAAGGAAGAACTTGACGGAGCCGTCAAGGGCGAAATACCCCCTGTCGACGCAGACGAGGTGGACGATATTGAGCGCCACCACGGCGGCAATGGCCATGTACGCGCGCGAGCGCGCCCTCGCACCCAAGCGCTTCAAGGTGGCATCGATCCCGAAGCCCGCAAGAGCGGCCACGCACCATTCAAGGAGGTGGACGAATTTGACGGGGCACCTTATCGCATCCATGTACGGGAGGGCATAGACGAGCCTGTAGAAAGGTGTGAAAGACCCCAGTGCGCAAAGGTAGATTACCGCCCCTGAAACGAGCCAAAACAGGATCTCACCCCTGTTGCCGGGTTTTGCCGCCTCTATGGACGTCTTATCGCCCTCAGGCTTGCGCCTTCCAAGAGAGAGAGCCCCTAAAATCGCGAAAAGAAGCGTTCCAAAACCCATGTAAAGGCCATGCTGGCGAAGTGGATGCCAGCCATCGGCCATCTTGGAGTACGACTCCTCAGTTACGACAAAGCCGCAGCTCTCGGGCCTGCGGGATTGTCCGGCTTTTTTGTAGTGCATGTACCTCCCGCCCGGGAGAGGCCTCTGCACCTCTTCGCCGCACTTCGGGCAGAGCTTGATGCGATATCCGAGCCTTCCCGAATACAGGTCGTCAGGTGACACGCGCTCGTCGTTCGAACGGCCGTGGATGTCGGGAACGGCGAATTCAAGCGTATCCTCCGGCGGAAGGCTCCAGTTGGTGCAGAAGCGCCAGCGCTCGTCCTCCGACTTTGACGCCTCGACCATCTGGCTTTCACGCGCGGCGGCATCCTCGACGAGAGCCTTCCTGAACTGCGGCGCGCCCACGACAAGCATCACGCCAAAGGCGAGGGCCGCACCTGGAAGGACCTTCAAGAACCTCCTCTCCCTGAAGCAGCACCATACGCCGTATGCGAAGGTGAAGGCGCTGAACATGAGCCAAAGGTCGGGCTGCTGCGCGCTCGCCCATGCAAGCGCCGCGCCGAGAGCGGCCCACAGGCGCAGCGGGCCACCCCTTACGCACCTGTCGACGAGACCGAAGGCGAAAGGTCCGTACATGAGCCACAGGAACCAGCCGAGATGGCCGGCTGAATAGAGCGTGAAGTTGTAGCCCATGAATGCGTAGGCCGCGCCCGCGCCGTACGACGCGAGAAGCCCCAGGCCGCGCCCGCGCAGATAGAACGCCATCCCAAGGGCGGCGAAATATGCTCCTAGCGCATACTGGAGCTCCTGCCAGAAATACATGCCCCCGAGAACATGCATGAGATCCGACGGGATGAGCCTCCCGCCCGAGAGGACGGAGCTCCACCATCTGGAGACCTCGTCGAGCGGATAGTGCGTGGGGTTGTCGGGCTGGACGAATGCCGCGTCCATGCCCCACGCCCCCCAGAACACATACGCCGCGCATACGGCGAAGAATGCCGTAAACGCGGCGAATGCCTTGATACTGGCGCTCTTAGAGCTCATCCGTGCCGAGGATCTCCTCCTCCACCTCGTCGGCGGAGAGGGCTACGACGCCCGTCACCTTCTTGAGGGTCGCGCCGGAGCAGTCGGCCGAGACGGTGGCGGTGAAGATGGCCCAGTACTTGCCGTTGCGCATCTTCTTGATCGACCACGCACCGATCTTGTACTGGCTGTTGAGCTCAAGAAGCCTGCGCATCTGATGGTCCGTGAGATCGTCTGCGGTGAACCCGACGGCCCACACCTCGCGAAGTTCGAACTCGCCAAGGGTCATCGTGTTCGAGTTGACGAACGTGACGTGCGAACGGTCGTTCTTGAGGCCCCAGCTGACCTTGTAGTCGCCGTCGCTGTCGATGGAATACTTGAGATCGGCCGCATCCAACGCACGCTTCACGCGCTTGTCGGCATTCTCGAACTCTTCATCGGTCGTATTCTCGCCGACGAACGCATGCGCACCCATAGCAAGGGCGCATGCCACAGCCCCAACCATCAGCCTCAATCCGCTCTTCATCGCAATTTCCTCCGTTTCATTTTTCCGCAAAGCGTAAAATCCACGCTGGAACAATTATAGCAGATGCCCCCTGCGATTTCAAGCGGAAGTTTGGACTTTTTCTTTCACGGGATATATGGTATAATTTTCCGCATCATGAATTTCGCTTGGCCATATTCCTTTCTCCTTCTGGCGCCGCTGGCGTTCGCATCGTGGCGCATGCTAAGACGCGCGCGCCGCTCGGGCGTGAAGTTCAGCGCCGTGGCGAACCTCCCGGCAAAGACGGCGGGATGGCGGGCAAGGCTTTCGTCGTTCGCGCCGTACATCCTGATTGCGGCATGCGCCCTTCTCACTCTTGCGGCTGCGCGGCCGCGCTCCCTGCTCGGGCGCTCGTCGAGGGTGGTCGACGCGATAGCGATCGTGATGACGGTCGACGTAAGCGGATCGATGGCGGCGACGGATCTTACGCCGCGCGATGGCTTTGTGCGCGTGATGAAGACGAGGCTCGACGTCGTAAAGGAGATATTCGCGGGGTTCGTCAAGGCGAGGAAGGACGATCTCATAGGCCTTGTCACCTTCGGCGGATATGCGAGCGTAAAGGCGCCGCTTACGGGGGATCACGAGGGGCTTCTCCACATCCTAAAGGGCGTCGAAATCCCGAGGCGCGAATACAACGCGATGGGTAGCGTCGTGAACGCCGATGAGACGCTCACCGCGATAGGCGACGGGCTTGCCGTTTCGCTCGCGCGCATAAAGGATGCGCCGGTCAAATCGAAGGTGATAATCCTCCTTTCAGACGGCCGGCAGGTCGTGGAGGACGCGATCGACCCGGAGGAGGCGGCAAGGGCCGCAAAGAAGTACGGCGTCAAGATATACTCGATCGGCGTCGGTACGGACCAGGGAGATTTCGACGAGGAGCAGCTTAAATCGATAGCCTCCATCACTGGCGCGAGATACTTCCACGTGAGCGACCGCAAGGCTCTTGCCGACGCGCTCTCGGAGATCGATTCCATGGAGAAGACGCGTGTGGAGGTATCCAAGTACGAGCGGTATTCGGAGTATTTCACCATTCCGCTCGTGGCGGGCGCCATCCTTGCGGCGCTTGCGGTAACGCTCCAGATGGCGGCGTCGCGCCGCGTGGCGTAGGTCCTCAAAGCAGGAGGCGTAGCCGATGACGGACGTGCTGCTTGTCCACCCGGGAGGCGAAGAGGCCGATTCGATCGCGCTGGCGCTCGAATCGTACGGCTACTTCGTGAGGCGCGCGGCTGACGGCGTCGAGTGCATGGTGGCTATAAGAGACCGCGAGCCATCGCTCGTCATGACAGCGCTCGACACCGGCACCCAGATAGGCGCGTTCGACATTCTAAGGGAGCTCGATTCATGCTACCCTGAAACGCCCGGGATAGTCGTATCCTCCACGGCGGACGAGGCCGCCCAAGTGCGGGCGTTGAGATCGGGGGCGGTTGATTTCATACCCCTTCCGGCCAGCGACAGCATGATAGCCGCAAGGGTGCATGCGGCCATACGCACCGTGGAGAGGCACAGGACTGCGGCAGACGTCTCCGCGAAGGCGCGCGGCCAGGCGCCCTTCAACTTCGGAACGGCGAGGATAGACCCGAAAAGGATGAAGATCATCCCGCCTGACGGGGAGGAGAGCGACATGACGGCAAGGGAGCTCAAGCTTCTTACGCTCATCTCCGAAGTGGACGGCGCGGTCGTAAAGCGCGAGACGATCATCAACGCCCTCTGGGGGGTGGGGAGCTTCTCGGCATCGCATTCGCTCGACGTGCTCATTTCAAAGCTGAGGCGCAAGCTCGGCGCGGCGGAGCGCTTCCTCGAAGGCGTATACGGGATCGGCTACAGGAAGATCTGACCTTTTGCGCGGGACATCACCTGCGGAAGTCGCTCAAATGCCCGATAAGGCTTCTTAGGCCCCTATAGTAGAAGCCGAAGTCGAAGAGCGTGCGGGTGGAGGTGAAGCGCCTCAGAAGCGCCTTGGGCTGGAGGAATCCACGGTATACGTCGCGTATGGCGGATTTGATCTCCTCCTCGGAAACGAGTGGCGTCTTCATTATCTGGCGGCGCATATCGTACTCGTCCCAGTCGAGGGTGGTGAGCCCGTCCGATGCGGCAAGCTCCTTGAAAAGCGGCGTTCCCGGATATGGGATCGTCATCGTGCACTGGAGGGTCGACGCCCAGCCGTTTGCGAGAAGCCTCCTTGCAAGCGCCACCGTCCTTGCGATGTCCTCCCGCCCCTCCCACGGATAGCCGAACATGAAAGTGAGGTGTACGTCAAGCCCCGCCTTGGATGCCGCCTCCGCGCCCTTCTCGACATCCTCCACCTTCAAGGCCTTTACAAGCCTGTCGAGCGTCGGCTGGTTGGCGCTTTCGACTCCGAAAAGGACGAGCCTGAAGCCGGCCTTGCGCATAAGCGCGTACTCCTCCGCGCAAAGCCTTCCGAAACGCATGTTGCAGTCTATGCGCACCCTTTTGTTGAGGCCGCGCGAAATCATCTCTTCGCAGAATTCCCTGAGCCACGCTCCGGCGGGAAAGCTGCCGGTATCGTCCATTATCTCCTTGACGCCATACCTTGAAACGAGATCCTCGATCTCGTCGACGACGCTCTTTACGCTGCGCGTCCTGTATCTCGGGTAGAGCGTTGTCCAGCTGCAGAAGGTGCACCTTCCATGCCAGCAGTCGCGCCCGCTCATTATGTACGTACCTGGGGTGCGTCTGAAATTGCCGTTTCTCGTGGCGTAGAGGTGCCACTTCGCGAGATCCCTGTCGATCCTCGGGGCGTCGTTGAGATCGTGGTCGAGGCGGAAAGGCCCTGTGTTTGCGATCCCATCCCCGCGCCTGAACCATATGCCTGGCTCCCCTGGGACTGGCGCCCCGGAAGCGACTTCCTTCAAAAGCCCGTCGAGAAGGAAGTCCCAATCGCCGCCGGTCAAGATGTAATCGGCATCCGCGGCCTTCATCGTCTCTTCCGGCATGGCCGTCACATGGTCTCCTACCATCACGACCTTGACGCCCGGGAGAGCGGCCTTTATCTTTCCCGTCCACGCCCAATGGCGCTTGACGACGGGCGTTTTCGTCTCCATCACGACGAAATCGGGATGAAACGAGGCCAGTTCCCGAAGGAACCGGCCTTCATCCCACTCTTCGGCGATGCCGTCGAGCCAGGCCACATCGTGGCCGGAGCGCTTGAGCATCGCCGCCGCCGTGGCTGGCACCACGGGGAAAATGTATGTGGGTCGCGAGAACCATTGGAACTGCCTGTTCTGCGAAAGAAGCGGAACGCCCTTTTCGCTCGCAAGCGGCGGATAGGCTATCGCGACCCTCATCTAGCGGCTTACCACTTGTAGCCGAGGCCGAGGATGTACCTCAGGTCGCTCTTCTTCGCGCCGGGAGCGGGCTCGTTGTCGTAGTCCCACTCGAACTTCGCGAGGAGGTTCCAGCCGCCCCAGATCTTCGTCTCGGCGCCGATATCGGCGTTGATCACGTGGTTGCTGAACTCGCCGACCTCAGGATGGAACTCGAAGTTGTGGAACACTTCGACGTTCTCGACGGAGGCGGGAAGCCACGTGGCGGTGTGCTTGTAGCGGAACGAGCAGTAGTCGTCGCTCTTGCCCTGGCGCTCCTTCGTCCACTCGAAGCCGGCTTCCTGCGAGAAGCTGAACTTGCCGACGTTGTCGATCTCGTAGCCCTCGAGCCACTGGTAGCCGAGACCTACGCCGAGGCGGTAGCGGCTGGAGAGGGCGTTGATCGAGTCGCGCTCGAACTTGCCGTTCTCATATCCGTACACCTTCTCGGAGATGAAGTGGTCCCACTGCTCGGCGAGCGTGATCTTGTCCTTCGTCTTCTGCTTGGTGGCCTTGCTCGTGCCGTTCTGCGACCAGTTGTACTCGCCGGAGGCGGTGAAGCGGTCGTCCTCCCAGCGGCGGTTGACGTCAGCCGCGACGTTCACGTCCTCGCTGACGGTGTTGCCGCGCGAAACCGTGGCGCCGACGGTGATGCTGCCGTGCCAGGCCTCTTCGGGGTTGACGGCCTTGACGTCGGCCATGTCGAGGCCTTCGCTGTCGGCCGTGAAGCCGCCGTCGGTGATGCCGATCGTAACTTCGCGGCGCGTCTTGTCCGCGAAGACGACCGTGCTCTTCTTCTCGGTGGTCATGGAGGCGACCTTCTCGGCCTTCACCTTGACTTCGCCGACGTCCTCGGTCTTGAACGTGATCGTCTGGCCGTCGATGCTGACGACTTCACCGAGCAGCCTTGCGCCGCTCTTGAACTGGATCTCGTCAGCGATGGCGGCAAAGGCCGCGCATCCGGCGAGAGCTCCTATCATTAGTCTCTTCATTATTTATCCTTCCTGTCTTGTTTCCTCTTTCCTGATCATCCTCGGTCAGATCCGCCGGCATCACAGGAAAGCGTGGCAGGTGCGCTTGATGACGTCGTCCTGCTGCTCCTTCGTGAGGTCGATGAACTTGACGGCATAGCCCGAGACGCGGATCGTGAAGTTCGCGTACTCCGGCTTCTCGGGATGTGCCTGGCAGTCGAGAAGCTTCTCGACTCCGAAGACGTTGACGTTGAGGTGGTGGGCGCCCTTCGAGAAGTAGCCGTCCATCACGCTTACGAGATTCTGCACGCGCTCCTCGTCGGTGTTGCCGAGCGCGCCCGGGTTGATCGTCTGCGTATTCGAGATGCCGTCGAGGGCGTACTCGTAGGGGAGCTTCGCGACGGAGTTGAGCGACGCTATAAGCCCGCTCTTCTCGGCGCCGTAGCTCGGGTTCGCGCCGGGCGCGAGAGGTGCGCCGGCGCGGCGGCCGTCGGGCATGTTGCCGGTGGCCTTGCCGTAGACGACGTTCGACGTGATCGTAAGGATCGACGTGGTGGGCTCGGCGTTCCTGTAGGTGTGGTTCTGCGAAACGCGGTGGAGGAACATCTTGAGAAGCCTCACTGCGATCTCGTCGGCCCTGTCGTCGTCGTTTCCGTAGCGCGGGAAGTCTCCCTCGGTGCGGAAGTCGACCACAAGCCCGGTCTCGTCGCGGATCGGATACACCTTGGCGTACTTGATTGCGCAGAGCGAATCGACTGCATGCGAGAAGCCGGCGATGCCCGTTGCGAACGTGCGCCTCACGTTCGTGTCGATGAGCGCCATCTCGGCCGCCTCGTAGTAGTACTTGTCGTGCATGTAGTGGATGAGGTTGAGCGTATTGACGTAGAGGCGAGCGAGCCAGTTCATCATCTGCTTGAACTTGGCGAGCACGTCCTCGTAGTCGAGGGGTCCGTCCCCTACGACGCCCTGGTACGAAGGCGCCACCTGAAGGCCGGTCTTCATGTCGCGGCCGCCGTTGATGGCGTAGAGGAGGCACTTCGCGAGGTTCGCGCGCGCTCCGAAGAACTGCATCTCCTTGCCTACCTGCGTCGCCGAGACGCAGCAGCAGATGGCGTAGTCGTCGCCCCAGACGCGGCGCATCACGTCATCGTTCTCGTACTGCATCGAGCTCGTCGCTATGGACACCTTCGCGCAGTAGTCGCGGAACGTCTTGGGAAGGCGCTTCGAGTAGAGGATCGTCATGTTGGGCTCGGGGCTCGGGCCCATGTTCTCGAGCGTGTGGACGAGGCGGAAGTCGTTCTTCGTGACCATGTGCCTGCCGTCGATGCCGAGGCCGGCGATGGAGAGCGTCGCCCATACGGGATCGCCCGAGAAGAGCTCGTTGTAGCTCGGGATGCGGGCGAACTTGACCATCCTCAGCTTGAGCACGAGGTGGTCGATAAGCTCCTGCGCCTCGCTCTCGGTGAGGATCCCCTTCTTGAAGTCGCGCTCGATGTAGATGTCGAGGAACGTCGAGATGCGGCCGATGGACATCGCAGCGCCGTTCTGCGTGCGGATCGCCGCGAGATAGCCGAAGTAGAGCCACTGCACGGCCTCGCGGGCGTTTGTGGCGGGTTTGGAGATGTCGAACCCGTAGCTTGCGCCGAGCCTCTTCATCTTGGCGAGGGCCTTGATCTGGTCGGCGACCTCCTCCCTGAGGCGGATCACGTCCTCGGTCATGTTGCCGTCGCCGATGTGGGCGAGATCGTACTCCTTGGCGGCGGTGAGAGCATCGATGCCGTAGAGCGCCACGCGGCGGTAGTCGCCGACGATGCGGCCGCGGCCGTACGTGTCGGGGAGGCCGGTGATGATCTTGGACTTGCGCGCGAGACGGATTTCAGGGGTATACGCGTCGAACACGCCCTGGTTGTGCGTCTTGTGGTAGACGGTGAAAATCTTGTGGAACTCGGGGTTGGGGGTGTAGCCGTAGGTGGTGAGGCTCTCCTCGGCCATCTTGATGCCGCCGTAGGGCATGAACGCGCGCTTGAGTGGTTTGTCCGTCTGGAGGCCGACCACCTTTTCGAGGTCCTTCTCGAGGTAGCCGGGCGGGTAGGCGTCAACATCGCTTACGGTGTCAGCATCCATATCTAGGACGCCGCCCTTCTTTCGCGACTCCTTGAAAAGCTCCTGGAGCTTGCCCCATAGCTTGTCGGTGGCCTCTGTAGGACCTTCAAGGAAGCTCGAATCGCCGTCATACGGCCTGTAATTGCGTTGGATGAAGTCGGTTACGTTGATCTCTTCCTGCCAACGTCCGCCGGCGAATCCTTCCCATTCAGGTCTTTCCACCTTGCCCATGGCAATCTCCCTTTTTTGAAACTTTAATGCCGGAAAACCCCTCTCCAGCGTTTATTCACGGATATTCTACCCTTTTTCCACTGCGAAAGCAAGCATTAGTTTTCCGTCCGGACCGGCTGAGAGGGGATGCGTACGCGGGGCCTTGAAAAGAGCCCCCTGACCTGCTCCGCCTTCGCCCAGGAAAGGAGAATCCCCGCGAGGCCGCACACAAGCCGCCTTGGAAGAGGCAGCGCGATCGCGCCAAGACGATCTCTCGCGAATGCGGCCTTTGTCGTATTGGACGCCACGATCACCGTCCCCAGGGCGCGTTCGCTCGAAAGCGCGTCAGAGATTGCCTCGTGGAGCGTCGCCCTCCCGGTCTCCGTCAAGGCCGTGCGCCTGTCCCCGAGAAGGATGCCGAACCTTCCGGCAAGCCTCATCCAGATGCCGCCGGTCCTTGTGGAACCGTCCTCGGCGACGATGACGCCTGGCCTTACGAACGTCACGGAAAACGGCCAGGATCGCGACTTGAGAAACATGTCCTGCGCCACCTTCCTAGCCGAGTACGGACCCTTGAGGGGGCTTTCGTCGATTGGCGTCGATTCATCGACCTCATCCAAGTCGAAGCCGTAGACGGACATGGACGATATCTGGATGAACCTTTCAACCCCGTGCGAGGAAGCGAACGCCGCAAGGCGCGAAACATCCTCCCTGGCCGCATCCAAGCCCCCCTCCCTGGGAAGGCCGAAGTTCACGACCGCCTTGAAATCTTCCGCGGGGAGCGGCCCCAAAGCGCTCGCCTCCTCCACCTCCCATCCGGCGGCCTCAAGCCTGGCCTTCAGCCCCTGGGCCGCGAACGAGCGCCTCCCTGAAACGAGTACGCGCCCTTTCATCGCGCCTCCACTGCCGCAGAAGGCGGCGGAAGATGCACCTTGAAAGTCGTTCCCCCTCGCGGAGTGGGCTCTGCTGAGATCGTGCCGCCGTAGGAGTCCGTTATGGCCTTCACAAGCGAAAGCCCAAGCCCGTTACCCCTCCGGCTGCGGCTCGACTCGGCGCGCCAGAACCTGTCGAATATGAAAGGCATGTCCTCCTTGGCGATGCCGCAGCCGGTGTCGCGCACGGTTATGTCCACCCCGCCGGAAGGGGCGCCGCCGACCATAAGCGACACCTCGCCGCCGCGCGACGTGAACTTGACGGCATTGTCGACGAGATTGCCTATAAGCTGCATCAGCTTTGCGCGGTGCCCCATGAAAAAGACGTCCTCCTCGGGAAGGAGAAGCGCGAGCGAAACGCTCTTTTCTGCCGCGACCATGCGGAAGAGGCCGTCCGTGCGCCTTGCGACATCCTTCAAGTCCACCTTTTCGCGCGGTGTATTCCCGATCGAGAAGCCGGTCTTGGATATGTCGAGCATCGTATTGACGAGCGTGAGCATGGCGGCGCATTCGTCGGCCACGTTCCCGGGAAGACGCTCAAGGCTCTCCTGGTCTGTCGCGGCCATCTCGGCCATCGCCGCAAGGTGGGTGAGCGGGGTCCTGAGATCGTGCGCTATATCGTCCGCCAAAGTCCGCAGCTCCTTGAGCGCCCTTTCCCTCTCGGCGATCTTCGCGGCGAACGCGCGCGATATGCGTCTCGCCGCTACGTACGCGGCGACGGCCGCGGCGGCAAGCGCGATGGCGGCAATGCTAGCTGTGAGGGTTATGTTCGAGAACATATCCGAACCCTCTGACGGTATGTATGAGCTTGACCTCTTCGCCGCGGTCGATCTTGTCGCGCAGGCGGCATATGCACGCCTCGACGACGTTTGTCATCGTTCCGATGTCATAGTCCCATACGTGCTGCATTACGGTCGAGCGGGTGACGACGCGGCCCGCGTTCCTGAGCAGGTATTCGAGAAGCTGGTATTCTAGCGGCTGGAGCGTGATGCGCCGTCCGCCGCGCGTTACGCGGTGCGTCGTGAGATCGAGTTCGAGGTCGGCGAGCTTGAGGACCGTCGGCTGGGCCGGCTCGCTCGCGCTCGTGCGCCTCAGGAGCGTCTGGACGCGCGCCACCAGCTCGGCGACGGAGAACGGCTTCGCGAGATAGTCGTCGGCGCCGGCCTCAAGCCCGGCGATCTTGCTTTCCACGGAGTCGCGGGCGCTTAGCGCGATTACGGGAAGGCGGCTTCCTGATGCGCGAAGCCTCTTGAGAAGAGCGATTCCGTCCATCCCTGGAAGCATTATGTCCGTGACGGCCACATCGAAGCCGCCTTTGAGGGCGAGTGAAAGCCCCTCCTCGCCGTCCGCGGCGACGGTTGGAGAGAAGCCGTTTTCTGAGAATGCCCGCTTTATGAACCCGGCCGTCTTGGCGTCGTCCTCTATTATAAGGATGTTCATGCGCCTTCTACCCCCTTTTGGCGATGAGAAACACCTTGTCCCCTACCCTAACGCGCGGACACTTGATCGTGACCCACGTGCCGCGCCCGGCGATGTCCGGCGTTTCCCCGTCCCTGTGGAGCTCCGGGCATTCGAGGCGCACGACGCCCGTCGTGGGGCCTTGTATCTGCATCGGATCGCCCTTCTTGAGGGGACTATCCTCGATCTTTATCTGCGCTACGCCTGCCTTCAGGAAATAGTCGATCACAACCCCGACATGGCGCTTCACCTCGGTGGCCGCGCTGTCCTCGACATCGGTGAACTGATCCCTGCCGGGCCGCCCGAAGAAAAGCCCGCTTTCGAACTCGCGGTGGAAAACCTTCTTCACCTCGTCTTCAAGGCGCGCGGCAAGCGCCTCGTCGAAACGGCCCTCGGCTACGGCGTCCACGGCCTCGCGGTATGCCTTGACGACGGTCGACACGTACTCGGGATTCCTGGCCCTTCCCTCTATCTTGAAGCTCGCTATGCCTGCGTCCACAAGACGGTCCACGAACCTGAGCGAAGAGAGGTCCTTTGCGGAAAGTACGGTATGCGGCTCAACTTCGAACTCGGCCTCGGACTCGTGGACAGGCTTACCGTCCGCTCCGGTGAAGCGGTCGATCGCCTTTATGAGAAAACGGCGGCGGCACGGCTGGCGGCATTCGCCCCTCTGCGCGCTGCACCCGTAGGCGTGGTGGGAAAGAAGGCATCTGCCGCTCAAGGCGACGCACTGCGCGCCGTGGACGAACGTCTCGATCTCGACGCCGCTTTCGGCGACGATCCTCTTCACCTCGGCGAGCGTGCATTCGCGCGCAAGGACTATGCGGCTTGCGCCCTGCGACTTGAGGAACTTCGCCGCGGCTGAATTGGAGCAGCTCATCTGCGTCGATATGTGTATCGCGACTCCATGGCGCTTTAGGATCTCTATGACGCCCCAGTCGGAGACGATCATCGCGTCCACGTACGGCTTCGCGAAGGCCACCATGTCCTCGACCTCGCCTAGCTCGCCCTCGTAGACGATCGAGTTGAGCGTCATGTAGAGCTTCACGCCGCGCTCGCGGCAGCGGCGGCTCGCCTCGGGAAGCTCGGCCCGCGTGAAGTTGGAGCTTGCGCGGCGGCGCATGTTGAAGCCGTCAAGCCCGAGGTACACCGCATCCGCGCCCGAATCGAGCGCGGCCTGGAGCGACGTCATGTCGCCTGCGGGTGCGAGTATCTCGGGCTTCTTCACGGGAAGCCTACATTAGGGCGTTCACCTTCTCCATCACTTCGAAGGCATCGGCCACGTACACGACATCGGCCTTGCCCTGCGCCCAGCCGCAGTTCGCGTCCAGGTTCACGGCGCGGCGCTCCTTGATGAAGCGCCAGCCGACCACGTGCGGCTCTTCGCCGTGGCAGCATGTCGAAAGCCCCTTGAGGTGGCGCGGCGTGGAGCCCGTCTGGCCGACCTGGTTCATGTGCGACATGAAATCGAACGCCGCCGCCGCTTCAGGCATGTCGACGAGGCTCTTAGACGAGCCGAGGCTCGCGCCGCTCTTGGCGAGGAAGCCTTTGATCGTTGAGGCGGCCTCGTCGAGGTGGAGGGCTCCGTCGGCCTGCTTCTTCGTCCAGCCTGCGCCGGCCACGAAGAGAAGCGGGCTATCGGGCTTGATCGTCGATTCGCCGCCCTTTCCTGCCGCGACGACGCCCTCCTGCACGGTGCGCGTCGGAACGTCGGCCGCATTGACCGCGACGGTTTCGATGCCGGCGATGGAGCCTGCGATTTCGGAGAAGAGCTTGGGATCCGTCACCACGACCCACGGTTTCGCGCTTCTCGTGAAGGTGGCGAGTATCCTCTGGCGGTAGGCCCAGCGCTGGGCGACGGCCTTGTCGCCGTCGACGGAAAGCGATACGACGTTCGTGTCGATCTGCGCGCCCGCGCGGAGCGCCGCAGCGGCGATGGAACGCCTTACGGCGCTCGTCCCGGAGACAACGATCAGCTCGGCGCCGCAGCCCTTTATCGCCTCCGCGAGAGCTGCCGCGTCCTTTGCGAATACGCCAGAAAGACCCTGGACGTCAAAAGCTACTGTCTTCATGTCTTCAACCTCCCTTAGCCTTTGATCCAGGCGACGATCTCTTCGGCGATCGCATCGGCCGTCATGTCCTTCTTGACAACTGTATCGCGCTTCGCGCTCGGTGTCTCGGCGCGGTCGTAGGCGATGGTGCCCGTGCCGACGGCGGCCGTCTGCGCCTTCATGAGAGCGGGCATCATAGTCCTCATGTTCTGCATGCCGGTCATCGGATTGTTGGGCGGCTCGGGAAGGCTTCCCGTCGCCCAGCTGACGGCTGCGGGAAGCGCCGAGCAGGTGGACTTGAGATACTTGCCGCCTTCGATGCGCTCGAGGACGGTGAACGATCCGTCGCCCGCCATCTTGAGCTCGTCAACGGCCATGAAGTGCTCGGTGATCCCGAGCATCTCCGCGACGAACTGCACCGTGACGCCCTGGTCGCGGCTTGCGGACGCGCAGCCGCCGAAAAGAAGCGTAGAGGCGAGATCGAGCCCGGGAATGGACTTTACCGCCTTCGCAAGTTCGCGCGCAGTCTCCATCGCGTCGGTGAAGCCGCCTGCCGGGGCGTTCACGGCGACGAGGCTGAACGGGACCTTCTGGGCGACCGTCATCATAAGCTGCTGAAGCTTCGCCTTTGGCCCGAGGGCGACGAGGGTGACGGTGCTGCCGGGGTTGGCCTTTGCAAGGGCGGCCGCCTCGTAGAGGGCGCAGGCGGCCCAAGGGTCGAGAACCGACGGAAGCATCTGCTCGTTCTTGAGACCGGGGCCCTGTGGGGTTGTGACGGGTTCAAGAGTCTGCAGCGGGTCGGGAACGAGGCTCCCGAGAACCACGATATTCAACTTTGACATTTTCCCTCCTAGTATCAGATGGGCGGAGCCTTGTACCAGAGCTTCTCAAGGGCGTAGTACGCCCTCGCCTCGGGCGAGAACACGTGCACCACGACGTCGATGCAGTCGACCACGATCCAGCCGCTTTCAGGGTCTCCGGATATGCGGTGGCTTCTGGAGCCGGCGGTGGACACGGCCTCTTCGGCGGCGGTGACAAGTGCCTTCAGATGCGGAGAGGCACTGCCCGTTGCGACGACGAACACGTCCGCAAGGCCGGATATGCCCCTTACGTCGTAGGCTTTGATGTCGGTGGCGCCTTTCCCTTCAAGGGCGGCCTTTACTGCCGAAACCTCTTCTTCAAGAGTCATTTCACTTCTTCCTTCCTGCGGCAATTGGCGTCGCCTTGACCTTCTCGACGATCTCCGCCACCTTTTCGGGATGCTCCCTCAAGTACTGCACCGTGGCGAGCTGCCCCTGGCCGAGCTGCTCGCTGCCGTAGGCGATCCAGCTGCCGCGCTTCTCGACGATGCCGCGCGCGAGGGCCGCTTCGAGAACGCTCGCCTCCCACGATATGCCGCATGTGTAGTAGATGTCGAACTCGGCCTCTGTGAAAGGCGGCGCCACCTTGTTCTTGACGATCTTCACGCGCGTCCTGTTGCCGACGACGGCGCCGCCGGAGTCCTTTATCGCACCGATGCGCTGCACCTGGAGGCGGCAGCTCGCGTAGAACTTGAGCGCCTTGCCGCCGGGGGTGGTCTCGGGGTTGCCGAACATGACGCCGATCTTCTCGCGCACCTGGTTGGTGAATATGCAGAGAGTCTTAGTCTGCGCGATGACGCTGGTGAGCTTGCGCATCGCCTGGCTCATGAGGCGCGCCTGGAGGCCCATGTGGCTGTCGCCCATGTTGCCGTCGATCTCGGCCTGCGGCGTGAGCGCGGCGACGGAATCGACCACAACCACGTCGAGCTCGCCGGACTTCACCAGCTGCTCCGTGATGGAAAGCGCCTCTTCGCCGCTATTGGGCTGCGCAACGAGGAGATTGTCGAGATCGACTCCGATCTTCTTGGCGTAGCCCGGATCGAGCGCGTGCTCCGCATCGACGAACGCGGCGACGCCGCCCGCCTTCTGCGCATTCGCCACGACATGCAGCGCAAGCGTCGTCTTGCCGCTCGACTCCTGCCCATACACCTCGACGATGCGCCCGCGCGGAAGCCCGCCGACGCCAAGCGCCATATCGAGACTCATTGCGCCCGTTGAAATCACCGGGATGTCCGCATGCTCGTGCGCCCCCAGACGCATGATCGAAAGCTCGCCGAACTCCTTGCGGATCTGGCTCAGAACGCTTTCAAGCGCCGGACTCCCCTTCTGCGACGATGTATCCTTCTCTTTCTTTTCAGCCATGTCTTCTGCCTTTCTTGCCGAACAGGCGTATTATACCATTTCCTTCCCGATTTGACTAGTCCAAAGGCAGACCATACATCTCTCACGTGATTTGGCCTGTCAAAAGGCTGACGGAGAATTTCGATCGCGATTTGGTGTCGCCCGCAACCGTCTTGATCGCGTCCTCGCCGGCAACTGCTAGATGGGGGTAGATGTGGGACTGTCCCCAGTTGGGCGGGAGTCTGGCACCGCTTAGGATGGGAGCCTGGCACCGAATGGTTTAGGGGATGTGGATTAAAAGTGGAAGCGATTTTTGAGAAAGGGATACAAGGGATAAAAGCGATCTAAGCGATAAATCCAATGAAAGGACTGTGATTGGGCAAGAGGGATACAAGCGATAAATCCGATGGAAATTCGATGATATGGGCGG
>JAZTWW010000061.1:0-19032 GCA_045636065.1 Kiritimatiellia bacterium
GGCAATGTCCTCGTCCCACCTTCGCCAAGGCTACGGTGGGCATGCCGGGAAACACCGAGGATTGTTTTCGCGCGACCCAATCGCATTGTCCACCGTAGCCTTGGCGTAGGCGGATCCTTCAGGGATGGGAGCGCGAAAAACAACCGGAGGTGAGGGTCACGGACGAGGAGCATTGCGCAGCGTGCTTCCCTCAACTGCGCCTTGATTGCGGTCCATCTGAGGCGGCAGTCCGCCCATTGCGGAGCGAGCCACCCTAAGCCCCTCCAGCACCCTCTTCAACCTATCTATCTCCGCCTTTCGCTTCTCAGGCCTTTCATAATCGCCGTCAGCCATATTCCATCTCCTGGGCAGATCCGCCTTATAACGTGCGGAGAGACGCCCCCGCGGGCAAAAAATAAAACCCCAACTCCTTGGGGTTTCATTGGTGGCGGGAGAGGGATTCGAACCCCCGACCAGCGGATTATGATTCCGATGCACTACCACTGTGCTATCCCGCCTGAACGGTTGTGAAGTATACCAAAAACCGCCTTTGGAGTCAAGCGACACTTTAAGAAATTTTACCAGAAGCGCCACTTTGGCGGAAAGAGCGGAACCCGCTCTATGTGGTCGACCTCCACAGGGCCGCCTTCCCTGCCGTAAACCTCGATCACGTCGAACCTGAAGTTGCCGTGCCAGTGGTTGCGCCTTAGCCACGCGGCGCACGCCCTTAGAAGGACAGTTTTCTTGCGCCTGTCGACGGACCACAGCCTCGGCGCCGCATCGTTCCTCGCAAGATGGGTCTTGACCTCCACGAACGCCACGAGGTCATCCTCCTTGAGGTATGCCACGATGTCGATCTCGCAGCGCCTGTCGCCCGCCACGGGCCTGGCGTTCCGCTCCAGTATGCGCCAACCGCCGGCCTTCAAGTGGCCGGCGGCGACATTTTCGCCCCATTCGCCCCGCTCTCGCGGGGTGGATGGGGCGCGTTTGAAGAGGCCGAACAAGCCTTGCTCCCTTTTGCGGGATCAAGCCTGGGCTTCGGCCGCCTCCTCGACGATCCAGACCTTGAAGGGAACCGTGACGCCGCTTCCGAGGTCGATCTTCGCCTCGTACGTGCCGATTTCCTTGAGCTGGTCGGGGAGGTTGAGCTGCCTGCGCTCGAGCTTCACGCCGCGGTCCGCCTCGATGGCGGCGATGAGGTCCGCGGTGTTGACCGAGCCGTAGAGCTTCGTGCCGTCGACCGTGGGGGCGCTGACCGTGACGCTGACGCCGGCGAGCTTGGCTGCGAGGGCCTCGGCGGCCTTCTTGGCCTCGGCGCGCTTTGCGGCGCGCTCGGCCTCAAGCTTGGCGAGCCTGCGCTTGGCGGCCTCGGTGACGGGGGCCGCAAGGCCCTGCGGGACGAGGTAGTTGCGCGCATAGCCGGGCGCGACCTTGACGACCTCGCCAGACTTGCCGAGGTGCTTGACGTTGTCCATAAGGAGAACTTCTGTCATTTCGGTACCGTCCTTTCGTAGCTTAGGCGAGAAGGCCCATGTTGCGGGCACGGCGGACACCCTTCTTGATGGCGCGCTGCTGCATCGCCGTCACGCCCGTGACGCGGGCGGGGATGATCTTGCCGTACTCGGTGACATAGCGGCGCAGGGTCTCTATGTCATTGAGGTCGATCTTGTCGTTCACGGGGATGGACGGACGGCGGCGCGCGGCGAACTCGCCGCGATCCTCGCGATCTCCCCTGTCGTTCTTCTTCTGAAAAGCCATTTCCTTGTTCCTTGTTGCAATTGATTCCTTGGTTTTATTGACGAGCCGATCAGTACGCACCGTCCTCCTCGACGAACGAAGGCATGTCTTCGGGCATGTCCCCGCCGCGAGAGAGAGGTTCACCCGTCAAGCGGCTGCGGTTCGGCGCAGGCTCGGGCATGAACTTCACGGTTACGGCACGGATCTTGAGCTTCTGGTGCTTCTGACCGTCCTTTTCCCAGGTGTCCATCTGCAGTCTTCCCTCCACCAGGGCCGCACGGCCCTTCTTAAGGTACTGCCCGCAGAGTTCCGCCAGTTTGTCCCATGCATCGACCTCGACGAAAGTCGGAAAGTCTATCATGGCACCATTGCGGTCGCGACGGCGTTCATTGATCGCCAGCGCAAACCGGCAGACCTTCACGCCATTCATGCCTACGGTCCGGAGATCCGGATCGCGGGTCAAATTGCCCATCACGATCACTTTGTTGTAGGACGGCATGTGATTACCCCTTTCACCTATACCTCTCGGTTCTTGCCTTACTCTGCGGCAGGCGCCTCTTCAGCTTCCTTGGCGGCCTTGGCTGCAGCACGCTGCGCCGCGGCTTCGCGCTGCCTCGCGAGATCCGCCTCGCGGCGGTCGTCCACGGCGAGAATCTGCACGCGAAACACCTCTTCGACGAGCTTGTAGCGGTTGACCAGCTCCTTGACCTTATCGGGATCGAGCTCGAAGCGAACGTCAACGTAGACACCGCTCGACTTCTTCTTCATCGGACGCGCGAACGTGCGCTTCCCGAGCACCTCCTGCTTGAGGACATTGCCCCCGAGACGCGTCACCTCTGCGAGCGCCTTGGCGATGGATGCCTCAAGGACGTCATCCTTCGCGACTCCCGCGAAGATGTAAAGACCATCGTACTTCTTCATTTTTCGGTTTCCTTCCCGGCGGCGCAAAAGCCGTTCCACCGGTTCATAGCGTTTTCAACTCCGTTCGACACGAGGAATTCCACCGCCTTGGCGGCCTCCGCGACAGTGATCGATGCAAGTTTGCGGCTTTCGGGATCGAACTTCCCAAGGACATGGCCTATCACCTCGGAGCGGTTGCGGCCTTCGCGGCCCACCCCGATGCGCACGCGCGTGAAGTCGCACGTGGCCATGTGCGCGATTACGCTCTTGAGGCCGTTGTGGCCGCCGGCGCTGCCGCCGAAGCGTATGCGCAGCCTTCCCAGAGGCAGATCGATGTCGTCGCTGACGACGATCAGATCGGACGCTGTCGCGTTCGAATACCTGACCACCGGCGCAACGGCTTCGCCCGAGAGGTTCATGAAAGTCATCGGCTTTACGACCGTGACCTTGACCCCGGATATGACTCCAGTCGCCATCTCGCACTTGAAAGCCGCCTTGGACTGCCAGCTTGCGCCCATCGCGCGAACGACCGCATCCGCCACTTCGAATCCGACGGAATGGGGCGTATCGGCGTACTGCGCGCCGGGGTTGCCAAGACCTGCTATCACTTTCATCGGTTAGAATCCCCGCAGAGTGGATCAGGCCTTCTTCTCGGCCTTCTCCTCCTTGCCCTTCTTGATGACTTCAGGCGCCTTCTCGCCCGCAGCCGCCGCAGTGTCGGCACCCTCGGGCGCCTTGACGACCGCAACAGCGTACTGGCCGCGCGTCACCAGCGTGTACTTGTCGCCGAGATTGAGATCGCGGACGAAAAGCGTCTGGTCAAGGCCGAGCTTCGAGACGTCGACGGTGAACTTCTCTGCGATATCCGTCGGGAGGCACTCGACCTCCACGCTGCGGAGAACCTGCTCGAGAACGCCGCCGCCGAGCTTGACGCCGACAGGCTCGCCCGCGAGCTGCACGGGAACCGTCACGCGCACCTTCTCGGAAAGGGACACTTCGCTGAAGTCGACGTGGATGGGCGTACCCTTGAGAACGTCGTTCTGCTGCTCCCTTAGAAGCGCAGGCACTTCCTTGCCGTCCAAGTCCAGCGTCACGAGGAGCTGCTTGCCGGTCCTGCCGCGCATCGCCATCATGAACTCGTGCAGGTCGAGCTTGATAAGCTCGATTCCGCCCTTGTTCATCTTCATCACGCTTGCCGGCACCTTCCCGGTGCGGCGAAGCCGGCGGACCGCCCCCGTACCCTGCTCGGTACGGATCTCCGCCTTTACCTTGACCTGATCCATCTTGTTTCCTTTTTTCGTCCGCCTGCTCTCGCTTGGACACGGATCCGGCACGCGCCTCGTCCGCCAGGCTACCCTCGGCGCATGAAATCCTATTTGAAGAGCGAGTTGACGCTCTCGTTGTTGTGAATCCTCTTTATCGCCTCGCCGATAAGCCCGGCGACGCTCAAAACCGTAAGCTTGAAGGGAAGCCTGTTGGGGTCGAATCCCTCCCTCAGGGGGATCGTGTCGGTGACGACGAGCTCGTCGAGGAACTTCTCGCCCATAAGCCTCTCCATGCCCTTCTCCGTGAGGGGGAAGTGCGTGACGAAGGCGTGCACGCTCTTGGCTCCGTTGTCGCGGCACATCTTGGCTGCGGCGGAGAGTGTGCCGCCCGTGGCGGTCATGTCATCGACCATTATGACGTCGCAGTCCTTCACGTCGCCAACGACGCTGAAGGCATCGACCGTGGAGTCGCCCGTCCTCTGCTTGGCGACGATCGCGAGCCCCGTGTTGAGCTTCCTAGAATAGCTGTGGGCCGTCTTCGCGCCGCCCGTGTCGGGCGAGACTACGATCGGCTTGGAAAGCTGCATCTCCTTTATGTACTTGAGAATGACGGGCTCGGCGTGGAGCTGGTCGAGAGGGATGTCGAAAAAACCCTGGATCTGGTTCGCGTGCAGATCGAGCGTAAGGACGCGGTCGGCCCCGGCCTTGGTGATTAGATTCGCCACGAGCTTCGCCGTGATCGGCACGCGGGGCTGGTCCTTCCTGTCCTGCCTGGCGTAGCCGTAGTACGGGAGAACGGCCGTTATGCGGTCCGCGCTGCCGCGCTTGAGGGCGTCCATGATTATGAACAGCTCCATGTACGCATCGTTCGGGTGAGGGCTTGCGCTCTGTATGACGAAAACGTCCTTGCCGCGGACCGTTTCGTCGATCTGGCAGAACGTCTCCCCATCCGGGAAGTGCTTGATGTCGATCTTCGACAGCGGCTTTCCGAGATAAGAGGCCACCTTCTCCGCCAGGGCGGGGTTGGCCGTCCCGGAGAAGATCATAAAATCGCTTGACTTCATGTCGATCATGTCACCCTCCAAAATGACCCGCAGGCGAACTTTTCACCGCAGGAAAGGTAAAGTATACCAAAAAAACGCGCCGGAATCAAGAATGAATAAATTCCTTGATTTTAGGCCCGATATTTCCTATAATAGGTGCAAATGACCAATTCTGAAGCAAACGTGGGCGATACGGCGATCGGGTGTCTCTTGGATGTGATGATGCTGATCGTTCTGGCGGCCGTACTTTCGGAGGGGATGATGATAAGCGCCATCATGTGGGTGCTCATCCTCTCCATCCCCGTTTGGATATTGAGGTTCATCCTGTACCAGTCGCAGTCGCTCGACCCGTGGACGGCCCGCTTCCTCGGCCCGTCGTTCGTCGTTGCGGCGGCTGTTCTCGCGTTCATCATGCCTCTCGAACTTGAAATATTCGAAGAGGAGGAGGAGATTGACGCCCAGACCACCAGGGCGGCCGCCTCGCAGCTCGCGCCCGACAAGTCGAGGCCGGAGCGCTCAAGGCGCCACTATGCCTCCTCCACCACACCGACGGGCAGGTACAAGCCCAATTCGGCCTACAGGAAGCAGCCGTCCTACACCGGCGGCTTCGGATATACGCATGAGAAGCCCCGGCAGGACGAGCCGACCGTCACCCTCCACGAATACACCGACGAGGAGCTTGCCGAAATGTACCGGCTCCATGCCAGGATGTCGCATCTCGTCCTTACCCCCGAGGCCGACAGAATGCTTCTTTCGCACATCTCCTCGCTCGTTCTCAAGCGCGACAGGCGCTTCGGCATAGAGCGCTGGGTCCGCTACGAGTTCGACGCGGCCGCAAGGCGGCAGGCCGAGCGCGTAGCGCAGATGCTGAACCCCTCAAGGGACGATCTTATGACCCTCACCGCCGCCGACATCGGCATCAAGCCGTAGCCGATGCGCCGGTGCCGAAGCTGGACTTGATGCAGGAGGCGGGAAGCCTGGGGGAGAGGAAGGATGCGACCGGCACGACAAGGAAGCCTCCGACCATTGTGATCGCACCGCAGTTGATCGGGTTAATGGGATTGCCGAGAAGCATGTTGATGACCGTGAAGCCCACGCCCCACGCGAACGACGCCCACACCGCAAAGCGCGTAACCCCGCGCCAGTAGAGACCGAGGGTGAACGGAGCGAGGAACGCACCTGCGAGCGCGCCCCACGAGATGCCCATAAGCTGCGCGATGAACGTTGGCGGGTTGAGCGCGATAAGAAGCGAAAGCGCGATGAAGAAGAGGATGAGAACGCGCATCACGACCACCTTGCGTCTCTCCACCTTCGCGGCGACGGAATCGTCGATCTGGCTGGATTCGACCTCCCCATCCTCCGACGGCTTGTCGCGGTATATGATATCGAGCGTCAAGGTCGAGCTGGAGGTGAGGACCAGAGAGGCGAGCGTCGACATCGATGCCGAGAGGACGAGCAGCACGACGAGCGATATGAGCCAGTTGGAGTCGAGCGATTCGAGCATCTGGGGGATTATCGAGTCGAACGCGATCTTTCCGCCGGGCGACACCGGCGGCTGGAAGAGGCGGCCGAATCCGCCGAGGAAGTAGCACCCGCCCGCGACGAGGAACGCGAAAACGGTCGATATTACCGTTCCCCTTTTTATCGCCGACTCGTCGGTTATCGAATAGAACTTGCCGACCATCTGCGGAAGCCCCCATGTGCCGAGGGACGTAAGCACCACGACGCCTAGAAGGTTCCAGGGATCGGGGCCGAAGAGGGACGCAAAGCCGCCGTTCATGGCGGGGTTGGCGTCGGAGGGCAGGGCGGCGAGCTTCTGCGTGGCGTCGACAAGCCCGCCCTTGAGGCTCAGAACGGCCACTATAACCGCCGTTATGCCGAATATCATTATTATGCCCTGGATGAAATCGTTTATCGCCGTAGCCTTGTATCCGCCGAGGATGACGTATACGGCCGTCAAGACTGCCATCAGGACGACGCAGTACTCGTACGGTATGTGGAAGCTCATCTCGAAGAGCGTCGATATGCCCTTGTAGACGCCGGCGGTATATGGAATCAGAAAGACGAACGCGATGACGGAGGCGGCAACGCGCAGCGTCTCGGAGCCGTAGCGCGAGCCGAAGAAGTCCGGCATAGTGCGGCTCTTGAGACGCTGCGTCATCATCCTGGTGCGCCGGCCGAGGACGAGCCACGCGAGAAGAGAGCCTATAACGGCATTGCCTATGCCGATCCACGACACGGAAAGGCCGTACTTCCAGCCGAACTGTCCGGCGTATCCGATGAAGACGACGGCGGAGAAATAGCTCGTGCCGTATGCGAACGCCGTAAGCCAGGGCCCGACATTCCTCCCCCCGAGGACGAACCCGTCGACCGATGTCGCGTGCTTCCTGGAATACACCCCGACAGCCACCATCACAAGCAGAAACGCCAGAGTGAGCGAGATTTTTACCAACATTTCCTGTCACCTTTCCTGATCAGCCTAGCCTCTATGGCCTTCCTCGAGAATCCCCTTGAGCATATCCCTGTCGCCGCGGCGTACCGCGTCGCACATCATCTCAAGCCTTCCGGCGAGCCTCCCAGCGGCCTCCGTGAACGCCTTTGCGTTCGCTATGAAAAGATCCGCCCACATCCCGGGATCGCTCGCCGAGATGCGCGTCATGTCCTGGAAGCTGCCGCCCGCGAAATCGAGCGCGCCGAAATAGTGGGGATCGGACGCATAGGCGAAGCTTACGGCGTGGCAGAGCTGGCTCGTGTAGGCGATCATCCCGTCATGTTTCTCGGGCGTCGCGTAGACGACCTTCGCAAAGCCGACGGAGCGGGCGAACTCCTCGATCCTGTCGAGGGGCGCCCTGCCGAGCGACGGCCAGGGCGTAAGAACGAGCGGCGCCCCCTTGAAGAGGCCCGGCAGGGAGTTTTCGTACCCTCCCCTCTCGCGCCCGGCCATCGGGTGCGCCCCGACGAAGCTCCATCTGCTGCCGATGGCGAAAGGCCTAAGCTCCTCCATCACCGCCCCCTTTACGCCGGCCGCGTCGCATACGACGGCCCCGTCGCGGAAATCGGCGGCGTGCGCGGCCACCCACGGCGCGCACTTGAGCGGGGGAAGCGCGACCCAAACGATGTCGCAATCAGAGATCGGCGAGGCGTCATCCCCCATTATCGCGTTCGCGAAACCCTCGGCGACGGCCCTTTCCGCCACGGCGCGCGTCCTGTTCCAAACCCTGACGTCATGCCCGGCCGCAGCAGCCGCCTTTGCGAGCGATGCGCCTATAAGCCCCAAACCTGCCACTCCGACAACCATTGATGCCTCCAGCGTAAGTCCGGGCCTCTACGACAGCTTGATGTGCTTCAGGGTCGAACCGTCCCAGAGGCCCATCGTCCTTTCGCTTCCGGCCCTCGGCAGAGCAACCGATCCCGGGTTGAATATGGTCGTACCGTCGGGAAGGACGTGCTTAACGGGCGTATGCGTATGCCCGTGGCAGAGTATCGATCCGTCCGGCAGAGGGGGAAGGCGGTATTCGTTCCATATGTGCCCGTGCGTGAGGAAGAAGAGCTTTCCGTCGGCCCAAAGCTCCGCGTAGTCCGACATCATCGGGAACTGGAGCATAACCTGGTCGACCTCGGTATCGCAATTGCCCCTCACCGCGACTATCGACGAGCGGCGCGCGTTCAGAAGCTCGGCCACCTCCACGGGATCGTACATCCCGGGAACGCCGTTCCTGGGCCCATGGTACATCAAGTCGCCGAGCAGCGCGATCCGCTCCGCGCCGAACGCGTCCGCGATCGCAAGCGCCTTCCTGAGCGCCCCGGGGACTCCGTGCACGTCGCTTATGAACGCAATGTTCACAGATCTCCTCCAAGCTCCTTTATAAGGCGCTTGAGCTCTATGATCTGCGCATCCTTCTCGGGGTCGGCGAGTCTGGAGGCGTTATCCCACTTCCATTTCCTGTGCCTGCCGTTGGCGGCCTCAAGCCTGTCCTTGAGGACGGCAAGGTCGTGGTGCGACTTCTGCACGCGGGGATCCGTGACGCCATAGCTCGCGATGAGCGACGACGACTGCTCGACGGCCCTGTCGTACGCCCGCTTGGCCTTTACGGCCTCGTCGAGGTAGGGGCTGAGCCTGGCGTTCGCCTCCATTATGTCGAACTCGCGCCTCTTGAGGCGCTCCCTGAGGCTCAAGAGGCTATCCTTCGCGTCCTCCAGGCCGCTGCGGCTTGGGATCACGTCGTCCAGGGCGCTGGCCGTTTCGCCGAAGAACGCCAAAGCGCTGTCGGCTGCCGCGCTGGCCATCTCCTTGGGCGTACGGCCCTTGGAGATCCTTTCGAATTCGGCGCGCACCCTCTCCTTGAGCTCGTCGGGAGAGATGCCCTTGTACCAGCATACGCCGGCCACCGCGCCAAAAAGGACGAGTATCGTTATGATAAGGTTTTTCATCGCTGCTTCACTTCACGGGGTTTAGCCTGTCCGTTCCCATATAGGGGCGGATCGCCTCGGGGAGAAGGACGCTCCCGTCCTCCTGCAGGTGCTGTTCGAGGAGCGCCACCATAAGGCGCGGGAGGGCCACGCCGGAGCCGTTGAGGGTGTGGACGAGCTTCGTCTTCCCGTCCGCGTCCTTGAAGCGGCAGTTGAGGCGGCGAGCCTGGTAGTCGGTGAAGCAGGAGCAGCTCGAGACTTCAAGCCACTGCTTCTCGCCCGGGGCCCAAAGCTCAAGGTCGTAGCACTTGGCGGCGGAGAAGCCCATATCGCCGGAGCAGAGCTGGAGCACGCGGAAATGGAGACCGAGCCCCGTGAGGATCGCCTCCGCCTCCTTTACGAGTATCTCAAGCTGCTCGAAGCTAGTGGAGGGATGGACGAAATTGACCATTTCCACCTTGTCGAACTGGTGGACGCGCAGCATTCCGCGGGTCATCTTTCCGGCGGAGCCGGCTTCGCGGCGGAAGCACGGCGTGTAGGCCGTGAGCTTGACGGGCGTCTCGGGGGTTATCTTCGGAAGGTTGACGCCGTCGAAGATGTCGTCGCGGTAGTAGTTGGTGACGGGGACCTCGGCCGTGGGGATGAGCCAGAAGTCGTCGGCGTTGGAGTGGTAGAGGTCCTCGGCGAACTTTGGCAGCTGGCCCGTGCCGGTCATCGAGGCCGTGTTGACGAGGAAAGGCGGAAGCATCTCGGTGTAGCCCTGCTCGCGGCAGTGGACGTCGAGCATGTACTGGATGAGCGCGCGCTGGAGCTTCGCGCCCTGGCCGAGTATTATCGGGAAGCCCGTGCCCGTGAGCTTGACGCCGCGCGGGAAGTCGAAGATGCCGAGCCTCTCGCCGATGGCCATGTGGTCGGGGATGGCGTACGCGGGATCCTTCCATTCGCCCACGAAGCGCACTACCTTGTTGAAGCTCGAATCGGGGCCGGTGGGGATTTCGGGTGCGGGGATGTTGGGGATCATGAGCATCGTTTCGCGAAGCTCGCTTTCGACATCGGCGAGTTCGCGGTCGATCTCGGCGATCCTGTCGCCTATCGCCCGGACCTTGGCTTTGGCTTCGCCCACGTCCTTGCCGGCCTTTGCGGCCATGCCGATCTCCTTGGACGCCGAGTTGCGCTGCGCCTTCAGCACTTCCGTCTCGCCGATGAGGCTGCGCCTCTTCGCGTCGAGGTCCCTCGCCTTGGCCACGGTTTCACGCTCCACGCCCCTGCGGGCAAGGGCTTCGGCCGTTGCATCGAAATCATCGCGGATCTTCTTGATGTCAATCATTTCAGGCTTCTTTCCTTTAAGAGCGAATATTATACCACAAGCCGCCGCTCCGCGCAAGAATGTTGCCTTTGAAGCGGCCTGCCGCCCTTTGCGGAGCGGCTACACTTGCATATACGGATTCCCCCTAACCTCATCCCCTATGGTCGTGACGGCGCCATGGCCGGGAACGACCTCGGTCTCCGGCGGGAGCTGCGCAAGACGCGCAAGGCTCGCGCGCATCTCGTTCATGTCCCCGCCCGGGAAATCGGTCCTGCCGCAGCTTCCGGCGAAAAGCGTATCGCCGGTGAGGATGAGGCCTTCGCTCTCGAAGTATATGCAGACGCTCCCCTTCGTGTGGCCAGGTGTCGACATTATCCTCGCCGAAAGGCCGCCGGCGGCAAAAACATACCCGTCCTCAAGGTCGGTCACGACGTTTCCCGGGCGCTTCATGAGCGGATAGAGGGGCGGCCAGGCGTTCTGCGGATGGCCGAACATGATCTCATCCTGCCGCGCGATGTGGACGGGAAGCCCGGGATATCGCTCCTCAAGTTTGGCCACACCGCCTATATGGTCGAAATGGCCGTGCGTAAGGAGTATCGCGACCGGTTTCAAGGATCGCGATTCAAGGAACGAGACCACGCTCGCGCCCTCCGCACCGGGATCGACGATCCACGCCTCGCCGGTTCTGGACCAGAGAATGATGCAGTTCGCCTCAATCGCCCCAAGGGGCATTATCTTCCACTCCATCTTCAATCCTCCTCCTTCATGACACGCAAAAGGTCGTCGAACCTGTTGATCCTCATGGTTATGCGCGTATCGCGCGCCGCGCCGAAACCGTACGAGCAGAACGCCGTCTTTACGCCCGCATTGTTGCCGCAGGCGATATCGGTCCAATTGTCCCCGACCATCCAGTCGCGCGACGAGACCCTGTGCCCGCGCATCATCGCGGCGCACGCCCTCAAAGGCTCGGCCGAAGGCTTCATCTCGACGGTATCGCCTCCCGCGACTATCGCCCCTTCGAAATGGCGCAGTATTCCAAGGTGCTCGAGTATGGCCTTCGTGGCCCAGTTGGGCTTGTTGGTGACTATCCCGAGCTTCCAGCCCCTGTCCCTGAGCTCCGCAAGGGCGCGCGCGACGCCGGGATAGAGGCGCGTCTTGACCATCATGTGCGCCGTGTAGTTTTTCTGGTGGATCGGCCACACCTCGTCGAAGCGCCCGGCCGCCTCGGGAACGGCATGTTCGAGAAGATACCTCGCACCGTTGCCGACGCACTCCATGACGGCTTCATCCGTTATAGGGGCAAGCCCCAGATCGGCGCGCGTCGCGTTCACCGTATCCACGAGATCGGCCTTGGAATCGATTATCGTTCCGTCAACGTCGAAAAATGCCGCATTCATCTTCCAAGCCTCCCTGAACTAGAATTTGACCGCGAGGACAGCCGTAGCCGCATATCCCAGGAGAATGAGCCAGAGGATCCTGTCGGTGAGAAGGACCTTGTCGGGGCTGCCCGTGCCGCCACCGCCGGAGCTGTACACGAGATGCAGGTACCTTCCAAGCCCTAGCGCGACCCAGACGGCCGTCCATGCGAGATTCCCCGTTCCGAAGCGCCGGAGGGTATCGTCGGAGAAGGTGTACGCCGCATAGACCGCGAGCGTCGAGACGGCGCTTAAGGCGAGAAGCGCGTCGAGGGCGATCGGATGGTAGCCCTTCAAGGAGCGCCTTACGCTGCGCCCCGATGATGCCGCACCGGAGACGGCGTCCACCTGCAGCTCGTGGCGGCGCTTGGCGAGGGCGAGGAAGAGCGCAAGCATGAAAGTGCATGCGAGAAGCCACGGCGAGATGCGCGCGTCGATGACGGCCGCGCCCGCCACCGCCCTTACGACAAAGCCGAGGGCGATCACCGTGACGTCAACATAGGGGACATGCTTGAGAAAGCCGGAGTAGAGACACTGGAGCATCGTGTAGAAGAGGATCGTCCCGAATGCGAGCGTGCGCCCCGGCCAGCTGAAAACGACCCACGCGGGGAACGCCACCCCGGCCGCAAAGAGAAGAAGGCTCGCCCTTACGGCCGCTATCGCATGGATGGCCCCGCTTGCCACCGGCCTCAGGCGCTTCACCGGATGGCGGCGGTCGGACTTGATGTCGCTTACGTCATTGAGAAGATAGAACGCGCTCGAGACCAGGCAGAAGCTCCCCGCCATCCCCAGCGCCAGAAGGAACGAGCCGAGGCTGCGCGCCTTGGCGCTCTGCGCCGCATCGGCGAACGCGAAGAACCACGCCGCCATCACCACGGCGTTCTTCGTCCACTGGGCGACCCTCAGGGCCGAGAACCATACTGCAAAAGCCCTTCTCACCTTCCGAACCTCAGCGCGAATACCATCTTAAGCGACTCGACGGCGATTCCGGGCGTTATCTTGGACGTGCCGGCCCGCCTCTCGGTGAACGTTATGGGGATCTCCTTGATGGAAAAGCCGGCCTTCCAGGCGCGGTGGTTCATCTCAAGCTGGAAAGAATACCCCTTTGAAGCCACATTCGAAAGCCCTATCGCCTCAAGGACGCCCCTGCGCCAGCGTTTGAAGCCGCCGGTCGGATCCTTTACGGGCATTGACGTCACGGCGCGGACGACGAATCCCCCGAAGCGTGAAACGAGCTTTCTCGAAAGCGGCCAGCCGACGGTGCGCCCGGAGGCGACATACCTTGAGCCTATTGCAAGGTCGCAATCGGCCGAAACGAGCCTCTTTATGTCCTTCGGGTCGTGGGAGAAGTCGGCGTCCATCTGGACGATGTAGTCGGCCCCCATCGCCAGTGCGCGCTCGAACCCGGCGACGTACGCCCTTCCGAGGCCCTCCTTAGCCGTACGGTGCATCACCTCCACGCGGGCGTCGCCGCAGCGGACGGCTTCAAGGATGTCGCCTGTTCCGTCCGGGGAGCCGTCGTCCACGAAAAGGAGTCTGTCCCCCGGGCCGATTTCAGAAAGAACAGCCGCAGCGATTGCTGCGGCGTTCTCGCTCTCGTTGTATGTAGGTATGACGACTGCCGTCATATCACATCCTTCAGGCGCCGGCGCCTGCGCGAAGCGACGCGATCTCGGCCTTGAGGGCCTTGACGTCGCCCTTGAGCTTCATTATCATCTTCGGCGCGAGCGATATGGCCGCAAGGTCCTTCATCGAGGTGGCGGGCGTGCCGATGACGTACCGCTGCGAGCCGTCAAGGCTCTGCGGAACGCCGGCCTGCGGGCCGACCTGCACGCCGTCTGCGATCTTGATGTGGCCGGATATTCCGGCCTGCGCCCAGATGAGGCACCCGGAGCCGATCTGCGTGGAGCCGGCGACGCCGGCCTGCGCGATTATGCCGGAATACCCCGCGACCTTGACGTTGTGCCCGATCTGCACGAGATTGTCGATCTTCGTGTGGGGGCCGATGTACGTGCGGCCGATGCGGGCGCGGTCGATCGTCGTATTCGAGCCGATCTCGACGAAATCGCCAAGCTCGACTATGCCGAGCTGCGGGATCTTCTCGATCTTGGGAAGACCGTTCTCGAAGCTCGTGTTGTAGCCGTAGCCGTCGCCGCCGAGCCTCACGCCGCAGTGGAGTATGACGCCCCTTCCGAGGACAGTCCCTTCCCTGAGCGTCACCTGGGGATAGATGTGCGTCCCTTCGCCGATGCGGCACCTTTCGCCGATGAAGACCTGCGCCTCGATGACGGAGTTGGCCCCGACAACCGCGCCGGACTCGATTACGGTGTACGCGCCGATGTGCACCCCTTCGCCGATCTCGGCGTCAGGCGCGACGATGGCCGTCGGATGGATTCCGGGAAGGCGCTTGGGGGAGGGCGGGGCGAAGATCTCCGCGGCCTCGCGGCACGCCCTGTCGGGATCGGCCACCTTGATGGCCGATCTGGGGGCGGCGGCATCCCAGTCCTTCGGAAGTATGACCGTGCTGGCCTTCGTCTCCTCGACGAGCTTTACATGCTTTGAATCCTTGCAGAAGCTCACATCCCCCGCACGGGCCTCTTCGAGACCTGCGGCGGCGGAAAGCTCGGCGTCCTCGCCTTCAAGGACGCCTCCGAGCCTTGCGGCAAGCTCACTTGCCTTCATTCTTCCTCTCCTGCCTCTTGGCGGGATCGACGCCGTAGAGCTTGAGGATCTCGTCGGTGACGTCGAACTCGGGCTTAGAGTAGGCGATGAGCGACCTGTCGAGGACCATGTCGTAGCCCTGCTCCTCGGCCCAGACAGCGATCTTCTCGCGGATCTCGCCGGAGCGGGTCCTGAGAAGGCGCGCGTTCATGTCCTCAAGCTGGCCCTGGAACTCGGCGGCCTTCATGCGCAGCTCCTGCTGGCCCGCGATGAAGCGCTGCTGGAGCGACTCGACCTTCCTCTGGGCCTCAAGCTTCGCCTTGGCGCTCAGAAGCGGGTTCTGGAGCTCCTCGGTGGCCTTCTTGCCGTCTTCGCCGATGGCCTTGAGGTCGTCCTGCATCTTCTCAAGGCGGTCCTGGTAGTCGCGGTCGGTCTCCTTGAGGAGCCTGCCGTCGCTCTCGTACTGGGGATGGAGCCTCAGGAGATCGGCCATATCGACGATCGCGATCTTGATCTCCGCCGACGCCGCGAACGACGCGGCGAGGGCGATTGCCGTCAAAAACTTCTTCATGTGATCAACCTTTCGGAATTTGCCTTATCAGAAATCGTACCCGACGGAGAACGAGAACACCTGCTTGTCGGTGTGGCTCGGTGCAACGACCGGCGCGCCGAAGTCGAGACGGATCGGGAAGCTCTCGATGTCAAGCCTCACGCCGAGACCGACGGTCCACGTGAAGTACTTGCCGTCGAGATCGAACACGTCGGGTGCGACGCTGCCGAAGTCGGTGAAGCCTGCGAAGCGCACGTACTTCACGACGGGGATGGTGTATTCGCCGTTGACGACCCAGCTCGTCTTGCCGCCCCAGGCCGCATGGCCGCCGTGCTTGTCGCTTTCCTTGTAGAGCCTCGGACCGACTTCACGGTATTCGACGCCGCGGATCGACCTCGGACCGCCGAGGAAGAGCCTGTCGTAGATCGGCACATCGCCGGAGAACGCATCAACCGTCTCGCCCCTCGCGCCGAACGAGAAGACGTGGCCGAGCTTCTTGGAGACCGTCATGTACTGGCGGTAGTTGAAGCCGAGCCTCCAGTACTCGTTGTCGCCGGCGACGAGATCGCCGTAGATGTTCGTCCTGTGGCCCTTGGTGGCGAAGATGGCCCTGTCGCGGGTATCGTCCTCCCAGAAGATCCTGAAGGGAACCTCCCAGGCCTCGGAGTACTTCCTCTCCTCGCGCTTGAACCACTGGTCGGAATCGTCGCCCTTGTAGTACTCGCCCTTCTCGACGTCTTCCATCTCGATGAACTCGGCGGCGAGCTTGAAGCCGAGACGGCCCGTGGTCTTGGCGGTAGGCCAGAACTTGACGGGATACGCGAGCGTCACCGCCGCGCCGCTTCTGATGGCGTCATACTCGTCGAACCACCTCTGGCGGCGGTAGCCCTCGACGGTCAGTTCGAGGTAGCGGTCGAGGAAGTAGGGCTCGGTTACGCTGGCCTCGTAGGTCTGCACCCTGGGACCGGCCTGGACGAGGATCCTGCCCTTCTGTCCCGCGCCCCTGAAGCGCCAGGGATTGAAGATGTCGAAGTTCGACTCGCTGAGCTCGACCGTGCCGTACACGGAATCGACGCTCGAAGCTCCGATGCCGATCATGAAGTTGCCGGTGTTCTTCTCGCTCACCTCGTAGACGAGGTCGCGGATCTCGCGGCCGTTCTCGGCGGGCTCGCCCGTCTTTTCGAGGTAGTACCTCACGCGCTCGAAGTACCTCAGGTTCTCCAGGCGGCGCTTGGAGCGGTCGGCGCGGTCCTCAAGCATCGGATCGCCGGGCGAGAGGTCGATCTCGCGGCGGATGACCTTGTCCTTCGTGTAGTCGTTGCCTCTTACGATGACGTTCCTGATCGCTACGGGCACGCCCTCCGTGACCTCGAAGACGATGTCGGCCACGGACGGATCCTCGGCGCGGGGCATCGTCTTGTAGACGGCGTGCGTCTCGGCGAGAGCGTCGGGACCGCTGCCGCAGAAGATCTCGATCTCGTGGGCTGCGTCGAGGAGGCTCTGCTCGCCGGCCTCGTCGCCCGTCTTGACGGCCTTCACGGCGCCCATCACGGCTTCGGCCGGATGCTTGGCGAGGCCGACAACCTTGATGTCGCCTACCGTGTAGCGCGTACCTTCGGTGATCTGGAAGACGCGCTCGGCGCGCCCGTCGTCATCGCGGTACTCGACTCCGCTGACGGCGACAGTCGCATCGAGGAAGCCCGCGTCGCGGTAGTGCTTGGCGACGGCCTCGCACGCCTCGGAGAAGTCCTGGTCTGTGGCGCACTCGTCGACGAACCAGCCGACGGGGTTCCACCAGGGGTACTCCTTGACGAGCGGCCTGAGCTCCTCGTCCTTGAACGCCGTGTTGCCCATGAATGCGAACGGGGCGTTCTTGTGGCGGGCGCCTTCGACGATCTCCATCCTCACCTTGACGCTGTCCGGGCCAAGCGGCTCGATGACGGGCTTGACCGTGACGTCTGTAAAGTGCTTCTTGCGGTACTCGTCGCGGATGTTGGCCGCGGCGGAGGCGAACTCGGCCTCGCCGTAGGGGTATCCGTCCTGGAGACCGGAGAGGCGGGCGATCTTGCCGGCGCCCCAGTAGTCGTTGCCGGTCACCGCGAGCGGGCCCTGGAAGCGCTTCTTGCGCGTGACGATGTAGGTGATGTCGACTCCGCCGTCGGCGGCCTCGCTGGCCTCGACGGAAATGTCATCGAACTCCTTGACGTCGCGCAGCGCCTTGATGTCGCGCTGGCAGACGGCGGGGTCGTACTCGGAGCCGACCTTGGCCGCGCATCTTGAAAGGACGTCGCCGAAAAGCTCGGCGCCCGACGGATCCCTCGCCGTCACGCTTGAGACGGTAGCCGCCTGCGCCGCGAACGAAAGTGCGAGCGCAAGGCCGAATTGAAGCTTCTTCATCGTTTATACCCTTTTTTTGATTCGATTTACTCGAAAGAGACCGGCTCGACGTGCCAGATGTCGCGGGCGTACTCCTCGATGGAGCGGTCCGACGTGAAACGCCCGGAGCGGGCGATGTTCACGAGGCTCATCTGGTTCCACTTCTTCGTGTTGCGGTACGTCTTGTCGACGCGATCCTGCGCCTCGCAGTAGCTCTTGAGATCCGCCAGAAGCATGTAGTAGTCGTTGTAGTCGATGAGCGAACGGATG
This sequence comes from Kiritimatiellia bacterium, assembly GCA_045636065.1. GTDB lineage: Bacteria > Verrucomicrobiota > Kiritimatiellia > RFP12 > UBA1067 > RGIG5050. The sequence continues at coordinate 17,913 of JAZTWW010000061.1, forward strand.
ATCGGATCGAAGAGACCGGGAGTCAGGAGAGAGAAGACGTTGCGCTTTATCATGTCTATCGCAAGACGGATCTCGGGATCCTTGAGGTAGTAGTCGCGGCTGACGTAGGTCGGCCTCAACGCGGCCACCTCGGGAGTCCTGAGGCCGAAGAGGAACATGTTCTCGTCGCCGACCTCCTGGTTGATCTCGACGTTCGCGCCGTCGAAGGTGCCGAGCGTCAAGGCGCCGTTCATCATGAACTTCATGTTGCCGGTGCCGCTGGCCTCCGTGCCCGCGAGCGAGATCTGCTCGCTGACCTCGGCCGCCGGGATGATCTTCTCGGCAAGGCTGACGCGGTAGTCGGGAAGGAATGCGACGGCGAGCTTGCCGCGCGTCCTCGGGTTGGAGTTGACGACGCCCGCGATGCCGTGGATGAGGCGGATGATGAGCTTGGCCATGTGGTAGCCGGGGGCAGCCTTCGCCGCAAAGACGAAGCAGTGCGGCACGGGATCGTACTTGGGATCGGAGAGAAGGCGGTTGTACATGATGATTATGTACAGAGCGAGCATCAGCTGGCGCTTGTACTCGTGGAGGCGCTTGACCTGCACGTCGAAGATGGCTTCGGGATCGAAGTCCACGCCGACGGTGTCCTTGACGACCTTCGCGAGGACGGCCTTGTTTGCGCGCTTGATCTTCGCGAGCTCCTGGAGGAAGGCGCCGTCGTTAAGGTGCTTCGCCTCAAGCTGCTTGAGCTGCGAGAGATCGGTGATCCACCCCGCGCCGATGTCGTCGGTGATGAGCTGCGACAGGGCGGGGTTCGCCTTGAGGAGCCACCTGCGCGGCGTGATGCCGTTCGTCACGTTGTGGAACTTCTCGGGCCAGAGCTCGTAGAAGTCGCGGAAGAGCTCCTCGCGAAGTATCTTCGTGTGCAGCTCGGCGACGCCGTTGACCGAGGAAGTGCCGACGAGGCAGAGGTTTGCCATGCGGACGGATCTCTCGCCGCCCTCGTCGACGAGCGACATCCTGCGGAGCTTGCCGAGGTCGCCCGGGTAGAGCGAGCTGACCTGCTGCAGGAAGCGGCCGTTGATCTCGTAGATGATCTGCAGGTGGCGGGGGAGCAGCCGCTCCATCATCGCCACCG
>JAZTWW010000062.1:0-2556 GCA_045636065.1 Kiritimatiellia bacterium
GCGACGTTTCGCCGAGCCGGTGCGGCACATACGCATTGGAACCAACTCTCTTGGCGAAGGCGAATCTGAGCGAGGGCCCGAAAAACTTTCTCAAACAATAAACTTACGGGCCCGAGCGCTCGCCGTGTCGACAAAAGGCCGTAAAGCCTCGAATTCCAATCGCGCAAGCTAAGCCAAACCACGCCGCCACACGACAATCCGCAATAATGCCCCGCATTGCGCAGCGTGCTACTACAAACTGCGCCCCTCCACGCGACCCATGCCAAGCGGTCTGCGCCCATTGCGGAGCGAGAACCGCTTGCCTTTCCTCCCCGATTTTGGTAAAATACCGCCAATTCAAGCTTGAGGTGCGCTCTGGCCGCGCCTGGCGTTTGATCGGAGGAGATGCGATGAAAGTCTATGGAATAATACCGAGCAGGTTCGGATCCAGCCGCTTCCCGGGGAAGCCGCTTGCAGACCTTGCCGGAAGGCCGCTTGTGGCGTGGGTCGTGGATGCCGTCTCGAAGGCGAAGAGCCTCGACGGGATATACGTTGCGACGGACGATGAACGCATTGCGGCGGCCGTCGCCGAGAACGGCGGGAAGGCCGTCATGACTCCGAGCGAACTGCCGAGCGGCACGGACCGCATAGCCGTCGCGGCGCGCACCGTCGCCGGCGGCGATTTCGGCGACGACGACATCCTCGTCAACATCCAGGGCGACGAGCCGCTTATCGATCCCGCGCTCATAGACGCCCTCGCCGGAAAGCTCAAATCTGATCCGAGGTGGGATATGGCAACCGCCGTCACGCCCATCAAGTCCAAGGAGGATCTCGCCGCAAAGAGCGTCGTAAAGGTCGTTCTCGACCGCGACGATGGCGCGCTCTACTTCTCGCGCCTGCCGATCCCCGCCAACCGCGACGCCGAGCCCGACATCTCCTCCGGCCTCTACGTGCGCCACCTCGGAATATACGCGTATCGCGGAGCCTTCCTCAAGCGGTATGTCGCCGAGCCGCCGTGCGCCCTGGAGCAGACGGAGAAGCTCGAGCAGCTTCGCGCCCTTTGGATGGGTGCGAAGATCGCCGTTGTCCGCACCGAGGACGAAGGCATAGGCGTCGATACTCCAGAGGATGCCGTCAGGGTCGGCGCGATGCTCGCTGCAAGGCGCGCAGCTCTCTCCGTTCTTGCGGCCGCGCTCCTCTTCCTCCCCGGATGCCGCCGCACCGACGTGAAGGAGTTCACCATCGACGTTCCGCAGCTCGATGCAACGACACGGCAGAAGATCGCCGATGCGATCATCTGGAACGACGGGAAGGGGACGCTCCCGCGCGACGGCATAAAGGCCGAGGATGTCAAGTTCGACCTTGAGGCGCGCAAGGTCCATCTCAAGTACGATTCGATGGTGCTCGCCAAGAAGAACATCGAGTTCGCGATCGCCGAGGCCGGCTTCACGGCCAACGGCGTCACGCCGGAAAGCGTGGGCAATTGACGCTTACTGACGCAAAGGGCGATTTCATCGCGATGCTGACGCTTGAAAGGGGACTCTCCCCGAAGAGCGTCGAGTCGTACGAGCGGGACGTGAAGGCGTTTATCGCCTTTCTTGCGAAGCGGGGGATAACCGCTACGGACGCCTTCACGCGCGAGGATCTGACGAGGTTCCTCGATGAGCAGCGCGATCACGGGTACAAGGTGACGAGCCGCGCGAGAAGGTGGGTCGCAGTGAAGGAGTTCGTCAAGTTCCTCAAGGCGGACGGTTGGCGCAAGGACGATCCCTCGCACGCGATCACCGCGCCAAGGATGAACACTCCTCTGCCGAGAGTCCTCGCGGAGGACGCCGTGAAGAGGCTTCTCGAAAGCGTGAAGGGCACCGATGCGCGCGATCTCAGGGATCGCGCGATGCTTGAGCTTCTTTATGCGTGCGGGCTTAGGGTGAGCGAGCTATGTTCGCTCGATCTCGCCAATGTCGTTGCCGATAGCGGTGTCGTCAGGTGCTTCGGCAAGGGGCGCAAGGAGAGGGTGGTGCCGCTTGGGAGCGCGGCGGCAATTGCGATAAGGCGGTATCTTGAAAGTGCGAGGGACAGTTTCCTTGCGGGCGGGGCGCAGTCGAGCCGGCTTTTCCTTACGCGGCTTGGTCGCGGTTTTACGCGGGTGGGCGTGTTCAAGATGCTCAAGGAGCGCGCGCTTGCAGCCGGCATAGATCCAGCTGCCGTCAGCCCCCATGTGATGCGCCATTCATTTGCGAGCCATCTGCTGCAGCACGGGGCCGACTTGAGGGCGATACAGGAGATGCTTGGGCATGCGAGCATCGCGACGACGCAGATATATACGCATGTCGACGAGAGGCGGCTTAGAAGTACGCATGAGAGGTGCCATCCTCGGGCTCGCTCCGCATTGGGCGGCGGCCGCTTCAAATGAGCCGCATATGGGGCGCAGTTTGTAGTAGCACGCTGCGCAATGCTCGGCATTATTGCGGATTGTCGTGTGGCGGCGTGGTTTGGCTTAGCTTGCGCGATTGGAATTCGAGGCTTTCCGGCCTTTTGTCGACACGGCGAGCGCTCGGGCCCGTAAGTTTATTGTTT
>JAZTWW010000063.1:0-76890 GCA_045636065.1 Kiritimatiellia bacterium
GGAATGGGGAGGTGAGGTTGGTAGCGGCCAATCCCAATTATCCCGATATCGTGCTGAAGTCAGGACAGGAGCTCGACTATTTTGGAAAAGTGACGGCTTGTATCCATCAATTCAAAAAAGGAAGGTGAAATGGCTAACGACTATCGAGACCTCGATGTCTGGCAGATGTCCATGACTCTATGTGAGAATGTCTATGATATGCTGCGCACTTTCCCTCCTGACGAACGACACGCGCTATGTGACCAGTTGCGCCGGGCAGTGGTGTCGATCCCGTCAAACATTGCCGAGGGCAACGGACGCGACTCGAAAACTGAATACTCAAGATTCCTGTCGATAGCGAAAGGCTCTTTTTATGAAGTCCAAACCCAGTTGGAACTCGCCGAGAGATTCCGGTATATCGTTGTCTCAGAGGAAACTAAGACACTGATGACTCGAATAAGCAAGATGCTCTTTTCAATGGTGAAGAAACTGCGAACATAATCTCTCCCCATTCCCCGTTCCCCATTCCCCATTCCCCATTCCCCATTCCCCATTCCCCATTCCCCATGTACGGACTTGTCGACGGCAACAACTTCTTCGTCTCCTGCGAGCGCGTGTTCGACCGCTCGCTCGTGGGGCGTCCCGTCGCGGTCCTCTCGAACAACGACGGATGCTGTGTAGCGCGCTCGAACGAGTTCAAGGCGCTCGGCATCAAGATGGGCACTCCCTACTTCGAACTCAAGGGCAGGGAAAAAAGCGGCGAACTCGTCTTCCGGTCGTCCAACTACGAACTCTACGGCGACATGTCGCGCCGCATCATATCGATCCTCCGCGAAGAGGCGGTGGACGTTGAGCAGTATTCCATCGACGAGGCGTTCATAACGCCCCCATCCCTGGAGGCGTTGGGGAATGGGGAATGGGGAATGGGGAATGGAATGAGTGGAAGCCATTCCCCTCTCCCCATTCCCCATTCCCCTCTTCCCATTCCCCATTCCCCATATCTTGCTTATGGCCGAAGGCTCAGAAGCAAGATACTCCGCTGGGTCGGGATCCCATGCGGGGTCGGCTTCGCCCCAACGAAGACGCTTGCAAAGATTGCGAACCACATCGGAAAGAAGCGGCCGGAAGGGGTGTTCGTGCTGCCGGACGACCCTGCCGATATCCTCGCCGCGCTTCCCGTGGAGGAGGTTTGGGGAGTTGGAAGGCGGCTTCCGGTCAAGCTCAGGGCTGAGCGCATATTTACCGCCCGCGACCTTCGCGATGCCCAGGATGATGTCATACGCTCCGTGGGCGGCGTGACGCTCCTGAGGACCGCGCAGGAGCTTCGTGGCATCCCATGCAACGAGGAAAGAGCCTACGACGCCGACCCCGATTCCGTCTCCTGTTCGCGGTCGTTCGGGGAGCCCGCGACAACAAAGGAGGCCATCGCCGAGTCGCTCGCGAGCTTCACGTCGCAGGCGGCGGTCAAGCTCCGCAGGCACAGGCTCCTCGCCGCCGGGTGCAACGTCTATGCGCAGATCTTCAGGTCCGGCGGAGGAGGGGATGCGATTGGCCGTACCGTCGTCTTCCCCGAGCCGACGGACGCCACCAATGTGATGCTCAACGCCATCCGTCCCGAGATCGACTCGCTTTTCATCCCTGGCGTCCGCTACCGCAAGACGGGGATCGTTTTCTTCGGGCTGGAGAAGGTCGGATCGGCGCGGCAGCTGGACCTCTTCTCGAGCGTCGGGAAAGCCGAGGCGTCGCCTCTCTACAAAGTCGTAGACTCGCTCAACAGACGTTACGGCAAGGGCAAGGTGTTCTCCGCCGCAGAGGGGATTGGAGAGAAGTCGTGGCACATGAAGCGCGGAATGCTCTCCAAGAGAACGACCACGCGCTGGGACGAGCTTATGACGGTGGGTTGAAGCAGATTGTTTGTTGATATGGCCGCCGGAAAATGGTATAATGTCTTCACAATCATGGGAAATGCAGGCAATACTATTGACGGTGGGGATTTCCGGTGCCGCTGCTGCGGGGCGTGCTGCCGGATCAAGGACGGCATCGTGCGGGTTTCCGACGCTGAAATCGCGCGGATTGCCGCATATCTCGGCATGTCCGAGGCCGACTTCATCGCGAACGAGACGGAAGTCTCGCCCGACCGCAAGTGCCTGGTGCTGAAGAGCCGTCCCGACGGCGCCTGCACGTATCTTGGTCAGGACAACCTTTGCCGCATAAATCCCGTGAAGCCGGAGAAGTGCCGCACATTCCCGTTCGAGTGGACCAACCCCGACTCCGGCGCCGTCTGCCCGGAACTGAAAAACCGCAAGTAACCTTTCTACGAACGAATCAAAGGAGAAAAGCATGAAGAAAATGATGATCACGCTTGGCGCACTGGCCGCAGCCGCGGCCGCATGCACGGCGCAGGCCGAGGAGACGACGGAAGCTTCTTCTCTGTTAAAGGCCTCGTTTGAGCTCGATGTCAAATCCGCCTACGTCTCCCACAACCGCATCTTCTCCGACACCCCGGTTGCGCAGTACGACCTCTGGATACAGATGGACCTGCCGGAGAATTTCGGCTATCTCGCGGTCGATGTCTGGGCCAGCCAGGAGCTCAACAGCCGGCATAGCTCGCGCTCGCACGGCAACGGCGGCAGGCAGCTTGGGGGAATCGGCGAGTTTGACTACGAAATCGTCTACGGCAACTCCATAGGGCCGGTGAACCTCACAGCATCCCACCTCTGGTACACCTATCCGCGCTGCGGATGGTCTTCCCAGAAATTATGGACTGCCGGAGCCGAATACGAAAACGGATTCATCGTTCCGAGCGTCAAGTTCTACTGGGAGTATTGCCATGACAGCAAGCCGGACGAGGCGTTCATGATCGACTTTGCGCTCTCACGCGGCTTCAAGCTCAACGAGCAGCTCTCGCTCAAGCTCGTCTCCAAGACGACTCTCTACACTGCGTCGTACGCGAAGTACATCTCCAAGGGAGCGGTGAGCGACACCGTGTTCGGCGGCTGGGACAACGGCATCTCGCTGAGCTATGCGATCACCGACCGCATTACGCTCGGGGCTCATCTCAACTACCTCTACAAGATCGACCACCGCGTCCGCCACTGCCAGGGATGGGACTCCTATTCGCCCGGCGGCCGCCCCGGCTCGCACAACGGACTCCTCTACGGCGGCATCTCCGCAAGCTTCTCGTTCTAAACCCGGGAATGAAGGTGAGTAAGGGACTCGAGAACAGGGAAAACAATGCGCCTCGCCCGAACGGCTTGGCGCTTGTGCCTTTCGTGGTGTTTGCCGCGTTTTATGTGGGGCTGTCGCTTTTTGCGTCCCACCTCGGATATGAGATGCCTTGGTACAAGGTCTCCATGCCCGTCGCGTTTCTCGTGGCTTCGGCGGTATCTCTGCTTATGGGGCGCCGCAAGCTCGACGAGAAAGTCGAATGAAGGGAGCGCCAGAATGGGACCAGTATGATGCCTGGGGGAATTGATCGCGCAGATCATTCATATTGTAATCATGATAGTCACTTTGCCGATAGTGATCATCTGTTCGATCTTCGGCGGCAAGAAGTGATGTGAAAGGGCGATTGGAGAAGCTGTAATGAGCATGCATGAATCATTGGCCAAGGATGATGGGTGGATGAGTCGTACATTATTGTTTGCCGCATGGTGTTTCTTTGCTGGGGTGTTGCAGCTTCTCCGGTTTACACAGTGAAACAGGGTGATACGCTCTGGGACATTGCCAAGGCGCACAAAATGAGCTTTGAGTGTCTGTGCGAACTTAACAACAAGCCGAGTGATTGGCGGCAGATCCATCCAGGGCAAGAGATTATTATCGATAAGGAGAGTTTTTATCAATATAGTGTTCGCAAAGGTGACACTCTCCCCAAGATAGCCAGGGAACGATGTGTGAAGGTTGAAGAGTTGCGTAAATGGAATGGATGGTCGATAGGTCATGAACAACTCAAGCCAGGGCGGAAAATCCGGATCGAGAAGAGGGCCTGGATCGATTGGAGCAATCCGAAATTGGAGATTTGCTGGGAGAATGTGCTGAAGATGTTAAAAGAAAGCAAGTGTGAGGATTGGGAAGTATATCGTGCATCTAACGACCGGATTCTTGATGGAAGCCCGGAGAGCGTGACATTGTTTGACGATGGGCGGGAAATCATCAGTGCGTATGCTTGTAATGCGCCCTTGCCGTGTGGTCGCTATCGGGATATTATTGATGGGAGCCATGATGGAAGGTTCTGCATAAAATCAGCAGACTGCGACTGCGAGGATTACCACTTTGATGTCAATGATAAGATTCGCAGCGATAAATAATCCAATGTATCGCATTCAAAGGTAAATGTGGGTTTGCGGAACGGGGCGAGAGTCCCCCCCCTGGGGGGAAGGTGTCGAAAAGATAATTTAAATTTGCCAAGTATTGAAAATTGGACCGAAAAATTGTATAATACACCCAAAATCATGGACTGTGTGCCCTAAGGCGGGATGCTGTAGAGCCAGGCTTGAATGAACTTGAGCCGATCTGGGTGTAAGTCTTAACAAGGAGTATTTGCAGATGGGACTTGTAAAGACGAGACGGTTGGCTGCGATGAATAAGCAGACCTCCTGCGCCACGGCTGCCGTGATCAGGCAAAGGGCCAAGGCGGTGATAAAGCCGCTGAAGCCCAGAGAAAGACCCAGAAATGGCAACATTTCTGAAGTAGAACCCCAAAAAGGTAAATTATGGAGGATGGGCATATGAAGAAGATCGCGTTTTTTGATATGAAGCCGTATGACAAGGAGTCGTTCGATCGGCAGAACAACGGCCGGTACGACATCCGCTACTTCGAGACTCGGCTGAAGGCGGCGGCGCTGCCCCTCGCCGACGGATGTGACGCGGCCTGCGCGTTTGTGAATGCCGAAATAGACCGTGAAGTGATCGAGGGCCTTGTGAAGCGCGGCATAAAGGTTCTTGCCATGCGCTGCGCAGGCTACAACAACGTCGATTTCAAGGCCGCGTATGACGCGGGCCTTACGGTCGTGCGCGTTCCCGCCTATTCGCCATATGCCGTCGCCGAGCACGCCGCCGCACTCTTGATGACGCTGACGCGCCATATCCACCGTGCCGCCGTGCGCACAAAGGACTTCAACTTCTCGCTCGTCGGGCTGACCGGATTCGATCTCCACGGCAAGACTGCGGGCGTCGTCGGCACGGGCAAGATCGGCCGCATCTTTGCTGACATCTGCAAGGGGATCGGAATGAAGGTTCTCGCCTACGATGCATTTCCGAATCCGGCGACGGGGCTTGAATACGTCACGCTCGACAGGCTCCTCGCGGAATCGGACGTCGTGTCGCTGCATTGTCCGCTTCTCCCCGACACGAAGCATCTGATCAACGCCGAGACTCTCGCCAAAGCGAAACGCGGCTTCACCCTCATCAATACCTCGCGCGGCGGACTTGTCGATTCGGATGCGCTTCTCTCGGCGATCCGCAACGGCACGGTCGGCGCGGCCGGGCTGGACGTGTACGAGGAGGAAAGCGAGTGGTTCTACGAGGACCGTTCAGATGTTACGCGCCAGAACAAGACGCTTTCGCTTCTCGTCTCGCTGCCGAACGTGATCATCACCTCGCATCAGGCGTTCCTGACGCAAGAGGCTTTGGCCAACATCGCCACGACAACGCTCAAGAACCTTGACGACTATTTCGCCGGTGCACCGCTCGAAAACGAGATCTGCTACCACTGTCTCGCCTCCGGCGGACGCGGCAACGATCCTACCAAATGCCCAAATCGCGTCAATGGGCGCTGCCATTGACGGGGAAGCGCCGATCGGGCCATGCCTATGAACTTGCGGCGGCGCTTGCGGGCTTTGTCCTGAAATAGCATTGCGGGAAGCTCGGCGGGATGCGCTCTGGGCGGTGCTCCACCCATACGGCTGCGACGCGTGGATGCGCGTCCAGCCATTCGACTGTGCGGCGGGCAAAAAGGGCCGCCTCGCCGGTAGCCATGTCGCAGCATGGTTCGTCCAGCAGCAGCAATCTTACGCCTGGACGCAGAGCGGCATCAAGCTGCTCCATAGGCGTGACGCCCAGATACGTCTGGCGTGCGGACGATACTTCGCCTATCCTGCTGCGCATGCGTTCCAAGGTCGACGTCCTCTCTCCACGCTGCCGGCCGAACACCTTGATGTCGCATGCGTACGCAAATGGTGAATCTCCTGTAATGAGTGCGAGAAGCATCGTCTTCCCGCTTCCGTTCGGCCCGTGCAGAATCCACCTCTCGCCCTCGCGGATCGTCCACGAGAGATCCTTGAAGAGCGTTCTTCTTCCGAATGAGAGGTTGATGTTCGTCATCTCCACCACCGGGACGGTGCCGCGCGCAGGCTTGGGCGCCGATCCGGCATGTGAAGATTGTCCCGCATCGCGGCGAACGCCATCGCCCTTGCCGCCATTTCCCCCTGCCACACGAAGCCGCACCCCGAAGCCGCGCATAGCAAGGGCCACCTCGCGAATTCTTTGCCGCCACTCTGCATCGATTCCGCCGCACCCGCCATCGATAAGCACCGTGCCGGATTCCCGCAGCAGCGCCTTTGCGAGGATCACGCGGCGAAGTTCGCCGTTGGAGAGCGAAATGACAGTGCGCTTCCTGAGAGGTGCGAGGTCCAGCAGCTTCTCCAGCACACCGTAGCGCGCCGAATGGACGGCACGCTCCGATGCATGATTGGCTCCAACTTCAAACGGGTTGATTTCGTATACCGAGCGGAAGGAAAGGAAACTGGATACCGTTTCCCCTAAGCTGGAATAATACCGCTCCTGAGGCCAGCCTCCACCGACCGTCTCGTATTGAGCGGCCCCAAGGGATATTCGCGTCGTCATTTGCTTCCTTGAGCCTCCACCTCTGCCGGAGCATCCGTTTGTCGCGGCAGCGCTGCGCCACATTCGACATATCTGTCCGTCACGTCGTCGGCAGGGACATCCGAGACGTCCTGAGGCCAATCCCAGGTGCGCCAAAACCGCGTCCCGACGGGAGACGGCGACCAGCGGCTCGCGTAGATCCGCCTGTCAATGCGCGATACATCCGCCTGCCGCGCATATTCAAGGAACCAGATGTTGTCCTCGCGCTCCTTCTCGCCCGACGCAAGCACATGCCATCCGCCGTTGCACCACACCTCCACCCAGGAATGGTTTCCGGGTATCGTCGTCCAGCAGCACCCAACGAGCCTTGCCGGTATGCCCAACGCGCGGCATGCGTCGATGAGGATTATCGAAATGCCTGTGCAGGATGCCATATGGATACGCATCGAGTGGCGCGGCGACTGCCGGGCCTGGTCGCGGCGGACGTCGTAGTGTACATCGATGATGTCCCAGATCGCCCGGTCAAGCCGCACGGCCGCATCGTAGGCGTCGGCCGCGCCGGCAACGATAGGCTGGAACCTTTCCCTGAACTCCCGGCGCCAGTCGTCGCGTCCTTCCCGGATCACGGAATACGGCAGCACGTATTCAAGGTATATTTCGTCCGGGTACTCCTCGAACGCGGTCTTGCGCGCCTCGGCGGCCAGCCGGCAGTTTTCGGCCACGTAATCCACCGGCAGCGGTGCGTCCTGAGGTGGGGCATACTTCATTATGAAGCTGAAGTCGCGCTCGAAAGTGTCCTGAGCCTCATCCTGCGCGCCGGACGCATATGCCGCAACCGCCGCAAGCGCACCGATGCATCCTATCGTAAATATGGACTTCATTCCGCTTCTCCTGCATGTAGTGAGGGCACAACTTTCGCGGGCACGCCAGGTGCGGGCGAGTTCGTAGTGTGCGGACAGTATACCCGATTATCTGCCACCCTGTCAATATCATAAGGGGCATTTCGCGGCCGCGCCTTTACCGAAAGGCGTATTTATGGTATAATTTACGGCTATGAAAGACAAAACCGCTGAAGAGACTGTAGAAGAGCTTAGGGCCGCGATCGCCGAACTTGAGTCGGATGGCGGCCTGGAGCGTTTTGTCGAAGGTCACGGTCTGCAGAGCCGATATTTTATGTTCAAATGGGACTCTGCGCACCTCGCGATCGACTTCCGCCTGCCATACGCGCGCGTGCTCTCAGACGAGGAGTCCCAGGCGGAGGATGCCGCCAGTGTCGGCGGAGCTCTGCGGCTTGCGATCCTGCTGATTCTGGCAGATGACGACGGCCACCTCCTCCTGGAAGGCGAGTCGGCCATTTCCGTCTCTGCGGACGATCTCGGCCGGCACTACACCGTAACCGGCGCAGACGGCGGAACGCTTGATTCCGGCGACGACTGGGATTCCATAATAGCACGGCTCGATTCGGTTTTCATGAACGAGGCAGACGCCGTTCAGATAATCTGGCCGTAACCTTTTGATGTATGTCGTGTAGGCAGAGTACAGGGGACAAGGAGGAAACCCAATGAGCGGACATGGAAATTTCAGCGCAATCAACGGCCCTAGGCCGACTCTGCCCACAATCCCGCAGCCGGGCGAGGACATCGGCGTATCGACGGACAAGTCGGTCGGCGGCGTCAATGTCCCCGACTCACTAGGCGCCATAGATGGTAAAGAGGAAGCCCCGCTTCAGAAGGCGACCGACGGCGCGGGGAAGGCAGGCGTACTCCTACGCCAGCTGGACGTCCTTCTCGCGCGTGCGGCGGAAAGCGCGACGAAGGGGATAGACGCGACATCGCTCAAGACCACCCTCAACCAGGTGAACCTCTCCAAAGGCGACCGCAAGACGATCAACACCGCCGCCGACAAGGCCGACGCCGCGTACAAGGCGATCAACAAGTTCACAGGCTTCGAGCTTGCGGCGGCCGTAGCGGCGAAAGACGGCAAGTTCGACTGGAATATGACCAATCCCGCGGGAGTGGCAATACAGAAGGCTCTTGAGGCGCAGATGGAGCTTTCCGACAAGTTGCGACAGATCGTCAACCAGCTGCCGCACGGCGAACTTGGGGACACGATAGAAGAGGCTCTGATGCAGTGCGACCGCCGCACCTGCGAGATACAGACGCTCGTATGCCAGTTCGCCGACATCCTCGAAAAGGACCCTCTGCCGACCGACCAGGCGGTAGTCGACCGGCTCAGCCAGACGCTTGAGCGCCTTCTGCCGCAGCAGGCGCTCAAGATGCACGGCAACGACGCCGCGCTCGCGGCAATGAAGAAGACGGTCGAACCGCTCGCGGAGAGGCTCGATGCGATTTCAAAGACGCAGGGCCAGGGCACCCGGCTTTCCAACGAGGAGGTCGCCGCCATCAGGCGTGAGATGGACACGATGTCCAACGCCCTCAAAGATGCCGTCAAGCGTGGTGTCGCGGGGACAAACGGAATCGGCATAGACCGCACGCTCTTCACCGCGGCGAAGGACATCCTTGAGGAGGTGGACGGCAAGCTCGGGAACGCCCGCCGAGAAATCGCAAAGGAGTCGATGGTCAATTTCGCGGAGAAGACGTTCGCGCCGATCCCGGTGAAGATTCTCAATCCGAAGTTCCTGCCGATTCTCAAGGTGCTTTCGCCCAATCTGGCGCAATTCGTCTCCAGGCGCGAGAAGATGCGCAATGCGGCTGTGGAGTATGCGAAAGACCCTGATGATGACAACTTTAGAAAGCTGAAATCCGCTACGGACAGGTACGCGAAATCGAAGGGCGAACTGAAAGTGACAGTACGGGGCGTCAATACGCTGGCCGAGAGACTTTCCGGCGCCATGGTCGTCCGCGGCGGCGACAGGGAGAAGAACGTCGCCAAGGCGCTGACGGCGGCTGTCAACAGCTCCACGGAGCTCACCGCCGACGAGAAGACGGCCGCCAAGGCGCTTGCCGTGGAATTCACCAAGCTGTACATCCCGTTCGCCCCTGATGTGCTTGTCGAACCGACCAAAAACGCATGCACGGCCACTCTCATGAGGTTTATCGGCGTGGCGAACGGGGCCCCGTCGCAGGCCGCACACCTCAAGCTTATGCACGAGACGTCCAAGAATATGGCCAACGCCGATTTCCTGACGAGCGATACGGTCCGTGCCGCCTTCGAGGGCAAACTCAGGTTCACGACGCTCGTCGAGGCGAGATTGCACGGAATGAAGGACGAAGACGTGGATCCGAAGCTGGACGACATCAACTACGTCTCGTCGAAGAAGCGCGGCAGTGGTTCACTCAACTCGGTCTACGAAGTCGGCTACAAGGACGGTACGTCCTACATCTTCAAGCCGGAGGCGCCGGGCCGGCAGGCTATCGAGAGCCTAACCGTCGCGAACGGCATCGAGAAGACGCAGATGATCGCCCAGCTCAATGTGGCGTCCCAGAAGACGGCCGATGCGCTCGGGCTTGAGGACGTGATGGTCAAGACCACGGTCGGCTCGCACAAGGGCGAGTTCGGAATCTTCATGGAGAAGGCGAAAGGGGTGGAGGCCGCAGACTTCCCTAAGCTCGGGGTGTCCGAAAAACCTCCGCAAGGCGATCTTGCCCCGCGCCAGATAAGGAATCTGGACGACAAGAAGTACGCCAAGGTCGTGGGCTCGCTGATGCGCAAGGCGAACCGGCTCGAGTGGTTCGACATGATAACCGGACAGGGAGACCGCCACAGCCACAATTTTTTCGTATCGGTCGGCAAGGACGGATCCGTTTCGCTCAAGGGCATCGACAACGACGCGTGTTTCACGGACTACCGCACGGGCATCCGTACGTTCCAGCTGTCCGAGAACAAGGCCGACAAACTGGAGGCTTCCGTCAAGGCCACGGCAACGCTCCTCTATCCGTCCGATGACGATGCGGGCAAGCGCGGCCAGCTCATGCAAAAGCTCATGACAGACCCAGGCGTCAAGTTCCACGACGACGGCACTGCGACTGTCGATACGACGAAGTTCAAGTCTCCGATCATGCACTACTGCATCCTCAAAACCATAGGGATGCACACCAACGCGTTGCCGGACTGCATCGACGCGGAGCTTTACGACAAGCTGATCGAGCTTTCCAAGCCGGGTGAGAGGCGCGACAAGTACATCGCCGATCTGACGGCGAATCTGCCGGAGGCCGCGAAGGAAGCGGCGATCTCTCGGCTTGACGATGCGATAGCCCATGCGAAGACGTTGAAAGGCAAAGGGCACGTCGTTTCATCGGAAGCCTGGTTCGACCGCAACAGGCAACGCGAAATGGCGGGCAGCGTTCCCTCGGCCAGGACGAACGGCTGGTATGACGACGTCGTCACTGATGGCACCTCCAGTGTCGGCGCGTCGTCCAAAGGCAAGGCGGAGGTCGGCAGCACAATCCTCCACCTCACCGAAGGATACTTCCGCCGCAACATCATGCGTTCGGTCGCCAAGCCCGGCTGGTTCGACGAGGGGTAGACGATGGCCGCTCAAGGATGGGAAATGGTACGCTGTGAAACGGCAGAAACAATGAAGGGAAGACGAAAGTGTGTTTTGAAGATATAGTTGCGGTCATCTCTCGCGCATTCAGAGTCGAGCTTAAGGTTGTGCAGGATACCACCGTCTTCGAGGTGGCAAGCGATGATGGCGGCACGAAAGTGCAGGTCATCGTCCAGAGCGTGGGCGAACGCAATCTCGTGCTGATGCTGGCCGATCTCGGCGAACCGCCGCCGGATTGCGGCGAAAGGCTCCTTCGCACCATGCTGGAGGCCAACAACCTCTTTGAAGGGACGGTGGGCGCCACTCTCGCCCTTGACGCCGCAACCGGGCACTGCCGTCTACAGAAGGTAGAAGCGCCGGACGTGCTCGCCAACGACGCCGAGGCGAAGATTGTGGCGTTTGTCGAGATGGCTCTCTTCTGGAGTCGCGCGATAGCGGATTTCCGCCCGTCAAGCGAAGATCCGGAAAGTCCGTCCGGCGGTTTCAATATGATGCAGGTGTAACATTTTCCCGCGTCGCGTGTATGTAGGGTAGTGGGGATCAAAGAAGGAGAATGTGAAATGGCCATCAACCTCAGCAGCTTGAACATATCGCTGGACAAGTTCAACGCCGAGTCCAGCGGCACGTACAACATCGGCCAGCTGAAGCTCAGTTCGGACGGCAAGAGCGTCTACCGTACGAACAACCACAAGACGTGGACAATCTTCAACAGTACGAAGATAAGCTCCGAGGAGGCTCTGGCCGTCAAGTTCGCCTTCTGCAAGGCTCTTTCCAAGGAGGGCCTCTCCCAGGATGCAATCGATTCGGTCAAGACCAAGCTCGGCATCCCCGGCAGCGCGCTTGACGCGTTGAAAGCCGGCAATATAAAGCCGCTTACGGCGGCGGAGGTGCGCGAAGTCATAGACCAGTATGCCGGGCAGATAAACGAGAGGAGGGCATCTGCCGCGAACGGGGCGAAGATGCTTAAGACGAGCGCCGATCTGTACAGGGGCGTGGACAAGGAAGAAATGGCGGACCGCGCGTCGACGCGCAACGAGATCAACGCAAAGTCCATCAAAAAGGCGATGACCGGTGCGGACAGGGCGGTCAACAATCTGCTGGACATGATACAGGACGACGAACTGGGCGATTCCGTCTCGCCTTCCAACAAGGCCATGGCCAGGGAGATCATGACGAGCCTTGGCAACCCCGGTGCGTTTGACGGGGGGGGCGGGAAGAAGAAACCGGTTGCCTTGAAGTCTGCCCCAATCCAGTTCATCCTTCAGGACAGCGGTAAAGTCACCGCAAAAGTCACACTCGGCAACAGAAACAGCTTTTCATTGGACACTGGTCTTACCAGGGAAGCTCTGGCAGAAAAGGCGGCAGAAATGTTGAACGCCATTATCGCCTCCGAGCCGAAGCCCCGCGCAGTGAAGCCCCACGTCGAGAAGAAGTCGTCAGACGACGAGATAATGAATGCCATCAATGAGATAGAGGGGGGCGCGATCGAGACGGAGGAGGTCGAGGCTGAAGAGATTGAGACGGCCGAGATCAAAGAGAAAAAGATCAAGGCGGAAAGCGCCAAAGTCGCGAGGCTCAACAATAGGTTGCTGGAAGACCTCGCGGACGACTTCAACACACTCAAAAACACCATCCCCGAGATGAGGCGACGTCTGCGCGACACCAGAATGGAAGACACCGTATCCGCTTTGCAAAAGGCGATGGACAAGGTAAGACCGCTCGACGTCAGGAACACAGATCTCATAAACCAGGTCCGCCAAGTTTTCTGGGGCAACATGAAGATAGATACGGACAAACTGCTCAATGATATCTCCGGCGTCCTCAACAAGAAGCGCGTCGACTACGGCGATAAGGTCGACAAGAACATCAAGAAGGCCGAGGAAGACATAAAGAACAATATCGAGATCGACTTTGACAAAGCCGAGGTCGAGCCCTTGAACATCAACGCCTGGCTCGAGGAGTCCTAAGCGAGTTCATCAGGCCAGTCCATGCGGGTGTAAAGCATCCAAAGAATATGGCAATAGCCGATAGGGACAAGTGATTTAAGTGCGTCATGTAGACAGAAAGGTGTTATATGACAGATTTCGAAGATATTAAAAGTCTTGCCGAACGGTCGTTCGGCAGTGCGTTCATACCGCAGGAAGATCGCGTGTTCGCGATTGCCCTGGATGGGATGTGCGTTTCGTTCGCCGGGATCCCCGGCGAACCCGCGATGACGCTCGTGCGCACCCGTGTCGTAGACACGGCAAAGATCGAGCGCAGGGGAAGCCTCGCCGTAGCAGCGCTTGAAGGCAACCTTTTCTGGTCCGGAACCGCCGGCGCGACGCTTTCGCTCGGCGCCGACGGATGGCTCTGGCTCACCGGGCGCACTCCAACCGGGTGGCTGGCGAACCCGGACGGACTCGCCGCATGCGTTTCGCGGTTCATGTCGACCGCCGTCGCCTGGCAGGAAAGGAGTTCGCTCCATGGATAAGTTCGACATCATGGAGGCGGAAAGCGCCGCCGGACGCGACCTTCGCGCGCAGTTCGAGGATGTCCTCGACGAGTTCGGCAGGCTCGTGAGGAAGGCTCTGTACCTCGACGAGGACGGCGTATCCACATTTGCGGTGGATGACGAGTTCCTTGTGCATTTGAAGTATCTCGACGAGTCCGACACGGTCGTCGCCTTTTCGCCTGTAGGGGCGTTCGGCGGAGTCGACTCGCCCGACGCCGGAGAGAAGGCGCTGGAGCTTCTGAGGCTCTGCGAACTCGGCGGCCCCACGCAGGGATTTGCGCTGGCGCTTGACGAAGACGCCGATCTCGTGCTGGCGATGGACAGGCGCACTGCGCTTGAGATTTCGTCCGTGGATGCGCTTGCCGCTTGGATCGAAGCGCTCATCGGCGCGGTGCGCGCCGTCCGCGATGATTTCGCCAACCGCTTTCCTGCGAGGGAGGTGTAGCCATGCCGCCGCCGATTAGAGGTGTCGAGAATCTGCTGAACGGCATCCCGCAGATCGTCCCCCTGCTTCCGCCTGAAGATCCGCCGCAGGTGAACGCGCCGGGAGGGGAGGTGCCCAATCCGCAGGTCCAGGTTCCGCCCATGATCATTCCGCCGGACCCTGCGCTCATGCCGGTCGTAGTCAACGGTGCGGGGCCAGATCTCGCGCCGGGCGGGGGACAGGGTGCGCAGTTTGCCGCCAACCATGTGGTGACCGGGCGCGACTGGGATCTCCATAGCGCAAAGGGAATGCTGGAGACCTCCCGTAAATCTGTCGAGTACATCCGTTCGGTCATTGAGAGCAAGGATGCGTTCTACGCCTATGACGAGAAGCTTTCGACCGCGGTTGCGGCCGCTGCCTCGAAATATCCCGCCGAGAGGACTGCCGCGCTGATCTCCGCCTACCAGGAGTTCAAGATGGTCATGAGCGAGCTCATGGGTGCCCGATCCGCGCTGATGGCCGCCGTGAAGACGGGCGAAGGGTGCGACGATCCGTACCAGGGCCTGGAGCAGATTCTCAAGACGATGCGCGTCTTCCGCTACGAGATGCAGGTTGAGCTCGGTAAGCGCGGCCACGCTGCAGGCGAGATGGACTTCAACGAAGGCAACCTTCGCGCGATCCAGCACAAGTTCACCTTCGGCGTCGGCAGCAAGGTCAAGGAGACCTTTGCACGCATCATGGAGCTTGAAGACCGCTTCGAAGGGGCGATCGTCAGCGTCCGCAACTGCCTTCGCGAACTGGACAGAACTACGCCGTCACCGCCGCCTCCGCCTGAGCTCAAGATTGGAAACGTCGCAGCGGATGCGCTTGAGCTGTCGCACCGGACCAACGACCGCATCCGCGCCTTCCGCGTCGAGTACGAGCGCGACTGGGTGCTGCGCGAGATTGTGGAGCCGATCGCGAAGAAGGGCGGTTCGCGCAAGGTCGAATTCACCTGCGGAGTCGGTGCGCTGATAGGACTCGGCTTTTCCGCTGCGTTCACGGCTGGCGTGCGCGCGGGCGCACGGTTCACCGTTATTGGCGACATCCAGTCGTCAGGACCCGGCACTGGGCTTGAAGTCACCTACCGGATCGCGATGGGTGCGGAGGCCAAGGCCATCGTCAAGGCGGGCGACGAATTCGTGTTCGCCGAGGCGAAGGCGGAGGCCGCAGCCGGGGCGGAGATTTCGGGCTTCGTCACGCGTTCGTATCCGACCGTCGAAGACCTGATACGCGATGCCGGACGCTGCAAGCTTGCAACTTCGCGGACCATTCCGGGTGTCATCTGGGGCGGAATCAAGAGTCTGGGTTTTTCAATCGGCCGACTCGGCAGGGGGATATTCCGCTGGCTCGGACGCAAGAGCGGCGAGGTGATGCAGGCGGCGTCCGGGTATCTTGAATCGCTCAAGGCGCGCGGGCTCGCCGGAATGCTCGACCGCCTTCTCGCCAGGCAGGCGAATCCCTACGTCAGTACGGAGAGCGAAGGAATGACGCTCAAGATCAGCGGACATGCCGTGGCGTCCGGAAACGTCGGCGCAGGGGTCACTTCGCTTGCCGCCGCCGCAAAGGTCGCGCGCGAGGTTGACTACAAGGTCAAGTCGCATTCCTACATTCCCATCGGCCGGGCGGCGCGCGAGGCGAAGACGATTTCTGCGCTCAACGCGCTCATGCTTCCTGGGCCGGACGGCGGCAATCCGCAGCCAGTCAGGCATTTCACCGCCGCCAATTCGCAGATGCTCTACAACATGCTCGACAACGAGCTGGGCGAAGCCGTGCGCGAGGCCGAGGAGGTGTCTAAGAAGTGGCTCGGGATTTCGCTCTTCGCGGACAAGCGGGGCTTTGCCATCGCGGCGAACAAGATACGTTCGCTCCTCTTGTCGGCGGAGCTCGCGTACCGCGAGGGACGCCTTCCGCGCGAGGCGGTTGATACGCTTTATATCCGCTACTCCAATCCGAAGGTGAAGTTCCCGCCGGACATCTACCGCGAATACTTCCTCACGGGAAGCGGCGCGGCCAAGCCGGCGAAGATCCGCAATTCGGCGTCCGCCTCGTTCCAGGTCGGGTTCTTCACGGCGGAGACGGACTCGTGGACAGGCGACATCGCCAATCCCGTCGGCAAGGCTCTTGCGCAGGGTGCCGTCAAGGAGATGCGCCACCAGACCGGTCTCGACCAGAAGTTCGAGTACAGGTTCTCGTCCGAAAAGCCAGTCAAGAAGGGTGCGGATCCGCGTCCGTGGGAGAACGTCACCAAGACGAAGCACTCGCTCGCGATAACCGCGTCCACGCCGATTCGCGTTCTTCTGGAGGCGATAACCAGGACGGAAAAGAACGACGGCGAGCGGCTTGAGAACAAGACCAAGGACCCGGTCAAGGACGGAGTGAAAGCCTCGGCGAAGGATATCGCGGAGGATGCCGCGAAGGGCACGTTCTTCGCCGCGCTGCCGGGACTCATCCTCACGGCGGTCAAGGCTTCCGCATATGCTGCCGTGAAGAACTGGCTTGCCGACAAGGAGAACTTCCGCAAGCTCGTCATCTTCTGCATGGAAAACCTCGGGACGGCGCTGGAGGTGATTGTCGGTGCCGTAGAGTGGGCGGTTGACCATCCTGACGCAGTCCATCAGCTCGTCGCCATGGGGATGGGTACGACAGGGATATCCGAATCCGAACGCAACAAGGTCATCACCTGGTCGTACATCGACGGCAAGATCGACATGATATCCATATCATCCGAAAAGTCAAGCAAGCTCGGTATCAACGTCGATCCGCTCGGCGTCGGGCTTGGCGTCGGCTTCGATCTTTCGTACACGGTCACGGAATCCGTCAAGGACCGCTCCTGGATGCCGAATCCGACGCTTATCGGGCTTCTGGAGAAGAGCGAGATATTCCTCTTCGGCGAATCTGGGATCGAGCTTTCGGGTGGTGGCGAGGAATTCAAGATGTTCCTCTCGCGCAACGCCCTGGGCGTCGAGAAGATGCTGGGGACGCTCAAGGACCCGAAGCAAGTCGATATATACCATAAGGCGCTCCTCCAGGCGGATGGCGACTTCGAGCTTCAGGAGCGGCTCCAGGACGCCTGGCGCGCGGTGCACAGCCTTCCCGACGACGCGACGCTCGACGCCAAGGTCGACGCCGCGCACAAGCTTCTAGTCGCCATGACCCTCGCCTACCGCAGCTCTCCTCCCTCATAACGGTCAAAAAAACAAGGTTTCTTGTAGCCGTTTAATAAGGCGGTTCATTGCTTCCTCATTCGCTATAAATACCATATAGCCATAAATGCAATCATTCGCCTTAAGCGGTTTTTGAGGTGCCCGTCAGAAAACCTCAGACCAGCAGGAAGGCGGAGGGCTCTAGCGGTTCGAAACCGGCGGGGGCGGCGGTGCCGTCCACTTCGTCTTCCGCCTGCAGGAAGCCATCCTTGATCTTCCTCCAGTATTCCGTCTGGTCCACCAGCTTGCCAACTTCGGCGCAAAACGCATTCAAGTCGAGTTCGGACAGCGAGAAGTTGCGGAAGACGGCAAACGCGCCAGTTTCAGGGTTCTGGCACAATACCGAGCCGCCGGTGCCTGCAAGAAGATGGTTGGCCTTCAGCATCGCACTGCCGAAGCTGCCGTCCGCATCCGGCGGCGGAAATCCGATCTCGCCGTAGACCGTGACGGAAGAGGCCGTTTCGTCATGGATGAGGCTCACCGGCATCCCGTCGATTTCGAATGTGGTCACGCCGTCGGCCGTGCTGACGTCCTGAATGCCGTAGCGATCTGCAAAGCCCTGGATAAGTTCGTTGTATTCCATTGGTGTCTACCGTATTCTTTTAGTTGATTGTGAT
Organism: Kiritimatiellia bacterium; assembly: GCA_045636065.1. Lineage (GTDB taxonomy): Bacteria > Verrucomicrobiota > Kiritimatiellia > RFP12 > UBA1067 > RGIG5050. Next base: position 18,089 of record JAZTWW010000063.1, read on the forward strand.
GTCGAAGGTGTTGTTGCAGATGACGTCGGCATTGCTGACCCGGTATTCCTTCGGGAACTGGTCGTAGATAGTGTCGAGCTTGTCGTTGTTGTTGCCGATGAGGATCTGGCGTGCGTTGGTGTCGTCGAACTTCTTGAAGTCCAGCTTCGAAAGCCGTTCGAACGTTTTTCCGCGCAGCGTAAACGAAACGCCGTACTTGATATTGCTGCCTTCGCCGACGTGCGAGGTCACCCCTTTGCCGTTTTCTCCGTAGCTCATGACCATCGACATTTTGTCCTCGCCGGAGAACTCCATTTCCAGGCCGCCTATGTCGTTCAGCCGGAAAGCGAACTTCATGGTGGTCGGGTCTTTCCCTTTGTAGACGGTTTCGAACGCCTCGTGCTTGCCGTCCTTGTCGAGCGCCATCCTGCTGCCCATCATCGACGACTTGGCGGTCTCCTGCGAAATGAGCGACATCACGACATGCGCCTTCGTCTTCTCCTGTGGGTCGAGCGCGGCGTAGGTGGTCTTGGCGTTCTTGGTGACGAACGCGGCGATCTGGTCCTTGGCCGTCTCGAAATCGTTCGAAAGCTTCACATCGCCGACGGTCACGTCTTTGAGGCGGTTCACGTCCTTGAAGAACATCGTATCCTTCTCGTCGCCGAGCGCAAACTTCTTGCAGTCGCTCATTATGTTCCAGCCGAGCATTGTAACGGAGTTCTTGACGATCGCGTCGTTGATCATCTTGCCCGGGTCGTAGGGCTCGGGTCCGATCCTCTGCGAAAACACATCGCGAATCGCATCCGCGCCGGGCCCGTTGCCGTTGACGCAGATGTTAAGGAACTCCTGGCGCTTGGCCTCCATCGCCGTGCGCCCCATTTCGATCATGTCCCTTCGAATGTCGTTGCCATCCACTTCGTCGGCTTCGATTTCGCCATCGAAGATCTCCACCTCCTTGATTTCCCCCTCCGGCACGCCGATTTTGGTCTGTATTGCGAGGTTCAACCTATTCATTCCAGACTGGCAGACGACACCTTGCTCGTACACATGTTGCGCGTGACCCTCCGATATATCGTCGCCCAGCGAGTACCCTCCGGTTTCCATCGCGTTGTAGAAGCCCTTCACCTTGCTGGCCATTTCCGACTCCATTGCCTGGTGGATCTTGTTCAAAGTGGAGTTGCTGCACTTGGCAAAGTGCAGATCGCAAATGAAGATGCGCGCCGAATCCAGCTCGTCCGCGCCTTCAAACGCATCTTTGGCGCTCGTCGTGTTGACGCCGTCGTTGACGTTGTCCATGAGCTGCTTCACGGCCTTGTGGAATTGCAGCCCTGAGCTGTTCGGATTAAGCTTGCGCACGGCGCTCGTATCCATCTTCATGGCGAAGTTCACCATTTCCGTGATGACGCCCGGCTGGATGCGCTTGGCGTTCATGCTGACGAGCAAGGTCTTGCCGGCGTCGAGCACCGCCTGGTTGCCCTTCGCGGCCTTGCGGAGCTCCGCGACGCCGGCGAGGACGGTATCGACCTTCTTTTCGATCTGCTCGACGGAACGGTACTCTGCTGCGCCCGTGCGAAGGATGCTGTCGATGCATTTGGCGACGACTTCCATCGCAATCTTGTCGCCGGCCGCGCGGCGGACCGCCGCGTTCACCATCGTCTGGCGCTGATTGGCATCAAGATTGGCGTATATTTTCGCGGCCTTCTTGTCGGCCGCAGACACCGCCTGGTTGAACGATGACGCGAGCTTGTCCACCTCGGCCTTCACCGCCATGATGCGGCGCGCGGTGAGCGGCTTGCCCTTGCCGTAATCGTCCAGGATCATCGCCTTCTTGACGTTGTCGGGAATATTGTTCTCGCCGCCGAACATCTCGGCCACCGCGTTCTTGAAGATCTCGCGCGCGTGGTTGTTGCCCATCTGCTCGACTTCGCTGCGGCGTATCTTGCCGACGCTGTCGAATTTCGGGTTCGCCGCCTCGATTTTGCGACCCCCGAGCGGGTCTTCCGTGCTTATGCGCGCGACGGCTTTCTTCTGTCCGGCTTCGATCTTCTCCGTCGCGAACTGGACGAAGCGATCGAACTGGGCTGTGTTCAGGCTTTCAAGTGACATGGTTCAATTCCTTCCTTGATATGTCCTTTCAGGCTTTAGTCTCCATGTATACACGCTGGGCGACAAAAGGTTACAGGTCGATTCCGCATCGGACTTTGTCTTTGTTTGACATTTCAAGCGCATATTTTACCAAATATCCGTCCCCCGCGCAAGTGCGGACGGCAATAGAAATGGTAAAATCTAACGGGTCGGCAAAAAAGAGAGGAAGGCCATGGGGTTCAAGGAAGGACAAACTGATTCGCCGTGTCGGTGGCCGCAATAAATGCAATCATTCGCCTTAACTGCCATTTTGCGGCATATTTGTGAATGTTTGCCAGTTAAAGCAGGATTTTTCCAGCCTTTTCGTGGTCGCGCGTCAGCGCCAGCGATCAAAAGTCCCTCCTGTCGAATGGAGCAGGGATGAACTGGGGAATACGGCAGTATCGGCAAGATAAGGTAGTGGTTGTCGGATAGATGCAAGTATTATGCATAATATTGTGAATTATTACTTAGCTATTGCAATATAAGAATAATTTATGGTATAATATTGCGTATTGGAGATAATAGATGTGGATTGAATCTTACGAATTTGCTGATGCAAACCGCATGAAACATTACGCGAAGAAGCATCGTCGCGAATATGTTTCGTGCCTTGCGAACTTGGCGGACGTAATAACTGCTCTGAACAATGGAGCGGCTGTTACGTCGATTCCGTATGGATTCTTTCGGTCGGAGCATGAAGATGTCTATCGTATCGGTCAAACGAACGTCAAGCATCCGCATGAGACAAGGCTTTATGTGTATGCGTGTGTAATACGAACTACAATCTACGTCTTGACTGTCGGTGACAAGTCCACGCAGCAATCGGACATAAATGCATGTCATGCGAAAGTTCGGGAATTGAAGTCGTGGTTGGCAAGTGAACCACATGCTGACAAGGAGGATGAAAATGGCTGAAAAGGAAATGAAGGATTTCGCGGCAAGGGCGGCGGCGTTCCTTGGCGATGAAACTATTGCCGACGAGGTGGTTGCGGCTCAGAACGCAACGAAAACGGCACGGTCGCTTGCGCGCGAGCGTGCGAAGCGAGGACTTTCCCAGAAGGAAGTCGCCTTGCGAATGGGCGTGTCGCAATCAAAGGTGTGCCGTATGGAGGATGCGCTTGATGCAGATCTTTCGTATGGAGACATCGAATCGTACGCACATGCCTTGGGCTTGGATGTGAGTCTGTTCTACGATGCCGTGAACGCCAGCAAAGAAACGCGAGCCGCCAATTTCGCGAACGCCATTGCCGACATGATCGACAAGCTGCGTTCTCTTCTCCCAGAGGATTCTCGCTATGGCGATGCCATCGACCGTTTCTCCGGCGGTGTGCTGTTCCCTATTGTGAGGGGACAGGTAGTATCTGTATGACACCACTATTCCATCGAGGATGCAGTGCGGGATGGTAGAGAGTTTTTATCTCACGCGGAGGCGCAGAGACGCAGAGATGAGATGGAAGTGATCTTCTGTTGCTTCTCGGAATGGGACAATAGGATGTACGAGGAAGTTGTGTGGCAGATGGGAAGTAAATGTTGCTAATGAGGAGGTTTGTTGTTATGGCAATTGATAGAGAAGAGATAAAAAAGTGGCTTGAGGGTTGGGTCAAGCAAAATAACACTTTTCGATTCGCAGAAGACACGGAGAATTCAAAGGCACACAACTATGTACAAGTCATCCCTTGGCCTAAAGAGAAAGATCCGTATCGAGGATGGGTTCATTACGAGGTAATAAAACGCAATGAGCAATGGTTTGCCGAATTCCATGTTGAACTATACAAGAGTCCAGCGCGGGATTCGTTAGAGAACAAGTTAAATGAAACGTTGAATAAAACTTCTCCAGTTGAAAATTCATATTTACGCGTGATATTCCGCGATTCTCGTTATGCAAATCGTTATTGGAGAAGTCGCTGTCCGATATTGACGGAAGATGATATGAAGACAGATCTTGATCTTCTTAAGAATCTTGTAGACGAGTCGGGAATTCTGAAATCCCAAGGCGGAGGAGACAGTGGCAATGGCGAACCGCCTGTTGGAATTAAGACAGTATCACTTGAAGAAGTGCTCGTCTGCAATTTACGAGTGCCTAACTATCAGCGCGGTTATTGCTGGCGCATGGAGGATGTCAGGCGAATGATGAATGATGCCTATGTTTGGCAGAAGAACCATGAGTCTGGCAATTATAACATTGGAACCGTTGTGCTAAAAATGGATAAGCCGAAATCGGAAGAAGAATGGTATACAATCATTGACGGACAACAACGGCTCACGACATTCGCCATGTTTGCTCGCTTGTTGCCACAACAGAATCCTACGTTAGGTGAATTTGATTCTGGTGAGAACAATAGGCAAGGAAATACAATTGGATATCTTGTTCGCGCGAGGGATGTCCTAAGGACCTTCATTGATGGCGAAAGGCAGGTCAATTTAAAGCGCTTATCTATAAATGTAGTCCTATTGGGCGCGAGTGAATCAGACGATTTGGCCTACTTGTTCTTCAACCACACAAACTCTTTAGGAAAGAGGCTGACGGATTATGAGTTGCTCAAGGGACATCACCTTCGATTTGTCGATACGGCTAGCCGATCAATAGATCGTGATGCCGCTGCAAAAAAGACTGTTGAAATTTGGAATAGGCTTGCACGACCGCTTGAAGTTGGTACATCTGACAAAAGCAGTGCCATCATAGAGAAAGGAATGGAGACGATACTGCATAAAACCCTATATCGTCTTCGTAAATGGGAAGCGGGAGAGCGTTTTTCTCCATGGGCCGACGAGTTGCCCTCACACGACTTGTTCCATCATTTCTCGACGGATGATGAACCTTATGCAGGCGTTCTTTCGTCAGCACGTGCTGTCGACTATGATTCCATTGTGAGAGACGGTTCGGAATTCTTCGATTATGCTGAGGCATATCGATGGAAGTTTGCAGCATATCTTCAGACGGCCGCGGCAGGTCTGTTATATGACAATCTTCGGGGACATTCTAATGATGTATTGTTTGACATCATTCGGGCTTTGGGATTCTTGTTTTATGACAGATTTGGCGAGAAATATTTGCCCGAAGCATTATACTGCATAACCTACCGTGTTTCGGAAATTAGAAACAAAGGGAGGGTAATGCAGAGGTATGTAGGCGACACTAGTATTTCCGGCATCTCCAAATGGGCTATGCCTAGTTTCCTGTCCTCTCAAATCAATCGTGCCAATCATGAGAGCATACTTTTCTCTATGCTTCTTGATCCAGCGCTTGATTATAAGACGAACAACAAACCAACGCAAACAATGAAAGCGTATTGGACTGCTGCCGCAAAGCTGATTTCAGCACTGAAACCCAAGATGGAAGTATCCAAAGTGCAGTCGCGCGCAGAAGATCACGAAAAACAACTCGAGAAGGAGGTAAAATGATGAATGGCTTTAATCCCCCTGTCACACCAGAAAAAATCGTCAAAGAGGGTTGGCGTTTCTCAATTCCCATTTACCAGCGGTTATTTGTATGGGAAAGCGAGCAGATTGATCGATTGTTGGAGGACTTGTGGAAGGCAAGCGACTCAAAAACCAATCCTTATTATGTCGGTGTAATCACAACGGTCGAACAAGAAGACGGTAAAGATGGTCGTGTATTCAGTGTGGTCGATGGACAACAACGACTGACATTCTTGCTACTATTCTTTTGTGAATGTTTTGAGTATGAGGCTGCAAAGAGATTCGTATTAGTTGAAGCGTCAAACACTTCCGTTGAAAGTCTTCGCATAAGATTCATCGGGCGAGATGAAGACGAACTTGATATAAAGCGTTATTTGGCCAAGAATTGGGACAAAGTCAAGAATCGGAATTTCCAACAGTTCCATGATCGAATGGAAATATTCATTAATAAGAAGCATGAAGATTGGAAAAACAGAAACGATCACTTCATAAAATATGTTTACGAGAATACGTCGTTCTTGGCAAATGAACTGGTTGGTTACTCCAATGCAGATCTCAATTTGTATTTTGAGAAGATGAACTCTACAGGAAGGCAACTCTCGCCGCTTGACCAGTTGAAAGGAATTCTAACATCTTGTGCTAATGATAAAGCATATGCATCGGAGTGGAATGATTGCTTCGACTTTGATAAGACAAGGCTGCAAGCCCAGAATGAGCGTGAAGAAGCAAACTCAAAGGCAGACAATTGTGAAGTGAATAGCAAACAAGATTCCAATTGTAAAATAGATGATATTGCTAGTATAGTAAATTGGAATGGGAAAGTGGGTGACGAGCCTATTGCTCAGAACCAAGAATCCACTTCTTTCGCGCGCCTTCCAATGCGACCAGAAGTTTTGGCACTTCATGCATTACAGCTGACTTTAGAGGGGAATAATGGCGACATCGATTGTTCTTCGCCCCGACATCTTATAGATTCATTCAATAAGGTGTTGGAATCGAAGAATATAGACAGCGCCAAATTTGCAAAAGCCTTTATGGCGAAATTGAAAAAGTATCGAGACTGGATTGATAGCAACATAATTTACTTGCGTGGTGAAGAGGAGGCTGATGGTGACGAGGTAAGTAATTCATCTGGGTTGAAATATGATTTTCGCAGTAAGGATAATCGTGATAATAAGAAGATGCTCCAATTGCAGTCAATGCTTTATGTCTCGTCAGGTGAAAGACAAGAGTGGATTTTGAAGGCTTATGAAACTTATAAAGATAAGCATAAGAACCAGAAATTTGAGTTGTTTACAACGTTGAGAAGTCAGGCGTTAACCAAGGTTAAAGACTTGAGCCCAGATAGCTTGTCGTACAGTCCTGGCATGGAGCGATTTGCATTCTGGATGCTTGACTATCTTTTATGGGAAAAGGTGTACGATGCATCACAGAAATACGATGCATCACAGAAAAAAGAAATAAGTATTTCATTTTCCGATGAGACAAATAATGAAGTTAAACAAGACTTCTCCAAAAACCAGATTGAAGCCATAATCCATTATCGTTTTACGCAAAACCGTTCCGTTGAGCATCTTCATCCTCAGAATCCTCAAATTGAAGGTGAAGAATGGAAGATTGATCGAGAGAAGAATAATGATGCCATTCGCAATTGTTTTGGAAATCTTTGTATGATTTCACAATCCACTAATTTATCGTTTGGCAACGAGCCAGTTAATGTCAAGTTTGAGAAATTCAGAAATGCTCTTGGTCAACGGTCGTCGTTGCAGAGCATAAAGTTAATGCTGATGTTTGTGGCTTGCGAAGGTGACGATTCTAAGTGGACCCCTAAACAAGCGATGACACATGGCTCTCAGATGCTAAGAATCCTAAAGGTTGAAGATGCGGCAATTAAGGATTGGGAAAATAATATGTATCCAATCAATGTGAATGCGGAAGAGGAAACAGGGGACAGTCCTTGAATGCTCCAGATGCTTTGCAAGGCTGTCATTGCCCCATCATTTGCCATAAATGCTATTTTGTGGCATATTCGTGAATTTTTGCCAATTAATGCAAGATTTTCCAGCCCTTTCGTGTCCGCCGAAGGCGGTTTTCTGTCTGCTTAAGGCGATAACCCGAAGGGTTGCGGCTGGCGAGGCGCTCCCTGCGAAGACCGCGCGCAGGGTGCCATCCCTCAGTGGATGATTGCCTATATGCGGTCTTCAGGCAGGGATGCGACGCGCCAGCCGTAATCGCGTCGCAGACGCGATTCGCCTTAAGCAGTTTTCGTGGTCGCGCGTCAGCGCCAGCGATCTATAGTGCCACCTATGCGCCGCGAGGGAGGTGTTTTCTCATAGATCCGACTCTCTGCGCCTATGCGGGAAATCAATTTCTGAACAGGTGGTCATAATCTGAACTGCGGAAGGGTGAAAACGATGTGTTTTCAGCCTGTTTTCTTCTTGGCATGGTTATTGCTGTCTCAGTTGCAAGTAACAACCAACAGAAAGTGAGGCAGGCAATGATCAATGCGTATGACATCAATTCGTTCATAAGACGAAACCGGTATTCGTTCCCGAAATCGTTCGACATGACCCAGCTTACACAAGACGACCTGGCCAAGGTCGCATATATGGATTTCAAATCGCCAATAGCCGCGTTCTGGATACATTTCTTCTTGTGCTGCGGAAGACTCTATATCGGGGATTGGATTATCGGCATAGCCCAGTTGGCATTGTGCCTTTTGGGCGGGATTGGATTGATATGGATCTTTTGCGATCTCTTCTGCATCAGAGCGGCCACGAGAGAGAAAAATCTCCGCAACCTGATGGCGGCGGTAAATGGGCAGGGCAGGCAAGTCCCGACATTCGGCATAAACATGAACATCTCCCGCCGGTAGTCTGGATTTGCAAGGCGATGGAACTGTATGCTTTGCATATGCTTGCCATGTGCCGGTTTGCGCTTCGTGAATTTCAGCAGAAAGGAAGAAGGATACAAAAATGACTACATTCAATTCGGAACAGGGTGACAACAAAGCAAAGAATCGGCTTGTCATACCGGCCGTCCAAAGAGGAAAAGTCTGGAACGCGGCAAGAATAGAAACGTTATGGGATTCCATTTTCAAGAATTTCCCGATTGGGGGAATAGGCTGCGACAAACTCTGTGAGGGAGAAGCATGGTGGTATTGGTATGACAAATTCCAAAATCAAGAAGTGGTTGAAGTTGAGATTGAGCATAAGCTGCGGGCTCTTTACAAAATTGCGAAGCAAATAGGTAACTGCTGAAAAGTAGTGAAAGAGTGATTTGGGATGCTGTCGGTAATTGGCGCTGTGTATTGAGGATGGAAGATGAAAAAATCGTTGAATCTTGATCTGCTGGAGTTCCATATACGCGAGGCGGCGCAGGAGCTTGACTTGCTTATGGATGCGATCCAGCATGCAAAGGATGGGACGCGGCGGGAGGGTGCCGTCGGCGACGAGCCTTTGTACCGTCTGTTGCAGGAGGGTGCGCTTGCCGCATCGCTTGAACACGCCTACCACCATCTCAACTTCGCATGGAACGGGCGGTTCAAGACAATGCAGGAAGCGGATGCGCAGTTCGACCGGAACGAAAAGTTTCCGCGTCCATCCGGCACCATCAAATGGTTTGCCAAGTTCTGGAAAACCGGGGACAGTCTCTAATAACTCCGAATATTTTGAAAGCTATTCATCCTCCATCATTCGCCATAAATACCATATTTGTCATAAATGTCACCATTCGCCATAAATGCCATTTTGCGGCATTTGTGTGAATCTTTGCCAATTAATGGCAAGATTTTCCAGCCTTTTCGTGGTCGCGCGTCAGCGCCATCAGCGATCTAAAGTGCACCTGCCAGAATTCCGCTCAGATCAGGTGCATCTTCTGACCACCTGATGAAATCTTGAACAGAGTAAGGGCGTGGGACGAGCTTTCCCGCCATTTAAATGATGTTGGCACGGATGGTGCTATTGGCAGAGATGAATCATGCGAAGGAGATAACGAGATGAAAGCATTGACGTGGAAACCCATACTGTCGAACCTGACAGAGGCGAGCGGAGAGCTTAAGAAGCTTTATTGGCGTCTGCATTTTCTCGAATTAGGTGAACTGCCGGATAGCTGTCCGAATCATGCCGACGCATCAAAAGTGGATTGGTATGCGCGGCGAGAGTTGCGAGCCCCTTTTACCGAAGCGAATCTTTTTGTCAGCTTGGAACATGCCTATTGCCATCTTAACTGGGCCTGGAACTGTCGCCGCACGCCGGAAGAGCGCGTGTGGCATTTTTCTGACAGTGACGGCAACAGGTGGACGAAGTTCCCGGACACGGCGGATTTCGTGGACCTCTGGCCGTTGGATGGGACTGTCAAGGCTGGGAGAGGAATGCTTGGCAGCGCAAGGAAGGTGAACCTCTCGCCGATTCGTCTTGGCGTCCATCTGGCCAGCCGTAAGCTCGATATCCTATGCCGACTTGCCGCGAAGGAGCATTTCGGAGAGAATGAGGTCGATCCGCCTAAGGGGATGACAATGGATGTCTGGAAACGGCCGCTCACGGAAAAGGAGTTTGCCCGTCGAATGCATCGCATCTACATGGAGCTGAACATTGTCTGGAACAGCCGAAGAGACAGGAACATGGTCGCAACGGGGCGTGCCTTCAATAGGCGCCGATGCTTTCCCCCTGACTTCGCGGCAGCCTGCTGCAACATGTGGCGGTAATATTCATGAATGCGATCAAGGGATATGAGTGCATGAGAACCTTCGACAGACCAAGGCTTAGAATCGAACGGCAAATTGTCCGATTAAAATTTGAACATAATGGGCAAAATGTGATAAAATATATACTTGGTGAAAGCAATCAAAAGGGTGGGTGTAAGATGGAGAAGGACAGAAACCTGATTCTGACGGGCTGGGGCTACGCGGAATACGTGGCCTCGGCGGCAGTCGCATTGAAGGGGCTTGGCGGCAGAGCGGATGTCTACGGCGTGAGCCGCAGGCGTCTGCCGGAGTTCCTTGGAGAGCTCGCGGAGAAAAGCGGAAATCCAAAATGGGAACGAATATATCTTCTTGGCCTTTCGTTGAGCGGCGATCCGCAATCGCTCAAGGCGGCTCTTGCGAAGCTGAAGGCGAAAGGCGTGGAGGTTACATGGATAAGCGCGTTTGAAATGCCTGGACACATAGCCGCGATGCTTGAAGGCGACATGGAAGTGCGCTACCATGACGGGAGCCTTCTTGAGGCGGCCGGGCAGATGTTTGGCGTGGATGTCGATGCGTTCATGCCGTTCCTCAAAGATAGAAAGAGGGCTCCGGCGGATGTTCGCGCCTACTTCACGCTTATCGACGCGGCCCAGTTCCACTACCGCAACTATCAGGACGAATCGCTCTACGCCACGACCGTCCGCTATCTCGCCGGCGGTGTCCGTCCGGCGGCGTGGGAGACCGACGTAAGAAGCGCCGTCGAACATTACGACCGCTACGGCAGCAGGGAGCTGCTCGGGAAAAGCAAGGCGGTCACGACATTGCAGGACCGCATCAACCGGGTGGCTGTGCATGAACACGCCCGCGTCCTCATCCTCGGCGAAAGCGGCACCGGCAAGGAGACCGTCGCCCAGCAGATCCACACGAAGAGTCCAAGATGCAAGATGCCGTTCATCGCCTTCAACTGCGCAAGCGTGACCAAAGACCTTCTGGAAGACAGGTTCTTCGGACACGAGCGCGGCGCGTTCACGAACGCCTTAGAGAGGACGGATGGCTTGTTCCTCCAGGCGGATGGCGGTACTCTCTTCCTCGACGAGATAGGAGAGATGTCGCTGGAGGTTCAGGCGCTCCTGCTGCGAGTCCTCGAAGGCGGCCGGTTCATGCGCGTAGGAGGAAAGGAGGAGCTGACGTGCGATGTCCGGCTCATCACGGCCACGAATCGCGACCTGCCGCGTCTCGTGGTCGATGGAAAGTTCCGCGAAGACCTCTACCAACGCCTCAACGTGGTGCAGATGAGAACGCCGTCGTTGCGCGAACACAAGGAGGATATTCCGGTCATCGCCAACGCATGGTGGCGCAAGTTCCACGACAACGCCATTCTCAAAGAAGAGCAGATCGCCGCGCTGATGGACTATGACTACCCCGGGAATGTCCGCGAACTGATCAACATTCTTGACAGGGCGACTGCCCTGGAGGAGTATGATTTTGAAGAGCTCATGCGCGAACACAAGGAGATGAACGCGGGGCTTTCGGGCGGCTTGGAATTGAAGTCGGGGCGCATCCCGGACAAACTCGAGGATGCGATCCGGATGCACATCCGCCGCGTCTACGAGAAGTACGGACAGAATCTCACCCGCGCCGCCGAAGCTCTCGACGTGAGCCGGAATACGGTGAGGAAGTATTTGTAGGATGGAAAACTGGGGACAGTCTCCGATGACGCCTCCATCATTCGCCATAAATACTATATTCGCCATAAATACCATATTTGTCATAAATGTCATCATTCGCGATAAATGCCATTTTGCGGCATGTTCGTGAATCCTTGCCAATTAACGGCAAGATTTTCCATTTTTTTTTCGTGGTCGCGCGTCAGCGCCAGCGATCTAAAGTGCCACCTGCCGGATATGGCGGATTCCGCTAAATCGCCAAATCAGGTGTACCAAAGTCTTCAGGATATGGTATAATATTCACGTCGTTAAGCTGGGATTCTAGACGATAACCGGAAGGAGCTGGAAAGAGAGCGAGTGCAGCTGTAACTTTTCGCCGCGCTGCGTGTAGACAAGGCAGAGAATGGAAACGATTTAAACCTTAAAATGGGAACAACCATGGCAATCAACCTTAATCATTCGATTTTCGGCAAGCAGTTCGCGGCTTTCGCCGACTTCGCAAGACTCAACGAGGGCAATCCTGACACCCTTGTGTGCATGGGTGGCAACGAAAATCCGCTTGAGCCGTGGGACAGGGACAAGAATCCCCGGAGGATCGTCGCCAAGACCGACGGCGACTCCATCAGGTCCAGGACGAACCTGTTCTACAGGCACAACGACAAGGCGTCAGTCAACGACGAGGTGCGCAGGATATTCAAGGACACCATCCTCAGCGTCTGCAATGTCGACAAGATCGAAGATCTGCCCGAATCCATCCGCGACGTGATGAATAAGCAAGACTACGGCAAAGGTCGCCCGCTTTCCGTGCGCCGCATCAAGGCAGTGACCGACGCCGTTACGGCGTGCGCGAAGATGCAGGAGGATAACATCAGGGAGAGCAGGCTCGACGCGGACTATAACGTATCCGTGAACAGCGACAGCTTCCAGAATGCCGGCGAGCCCAAGATAAAGGATATCCCAGTCGACGAGCCCAAGGAGGAGATCGACCTGGAGGAGGCGAGCAAGCCGGTCGAGAGCCTGCGCGTTAGGATCGGCTCCGGCCGCGGCAACATCCAGCCCATCAGCCAGAATGTGCTCTCGGCCAAGGTGAAGAGCCTCTATGGCGGCATCCCCGGGCACGGGGACCTTGTCTCGGCGGTCGCCATCGAGACGATAAAGGCGGTGGACGGGCGGATTGCCGAGAACGAGCTTGAGAAGATCGACTACGACGAGTGCGAGCAGCTGTTCAACTCCACGGAGGCGATCGATCTTTCCAGAGACCTTGAGTCCATGACCTCCGACCCCCAGGACATCAGCAATGCGCTCAACCGCATCCGCAGAAAGGCCTCGAACATGTTCGACGAGATCTTCCCCGAAGACGGGTCTTCCGGCCTCATGCGGGAGATCAAGCGGAATCTCTTCCTGAATTTCGCTCTTCTTCGCGTGAATGCCCTGGGCGCTTATGGCATGGACATTAAAAGGGTCAACAGGTTCCTCGTCAGCCAGCACGGCCAGGGGGAGATGCTCGATCTCATCGCCCCCGCGTTCCTGAGGCAGAATGCGGGATTTGACATCAGGAAGCGGTAGCCTTGATGACTGCACCAGCCCGTCGCCAACAACGTCCTGGACAGAAAGACGAAGGACCTTGTCGTCAACTACGCCAAGATCGCGGCGGACAAACTCCAGAAGGGCTTCTGCCCATACTGCTTCGCCCGGGACGGCTTCGACAAATTCTTCACAGTCGAGTAACCTTCCGCTGCGCGGCGTGTAGAAAGGGTGTAGAGGCAAGCAGAAACCCAAGAAGAAAGCAGGCAGCCAATGAGCGGATTGAATTCCATATCAGGACTCAACAGGGTCAACGTTGATTACCGTCCTCAAGTCGAGGCGGCGGGGAATCAGCATGGCCGGAACGGGAACGTCGAGACCGGCGCGCAGCCGGCCCAGCCTCTGGAGGGCGCGGGCTCGGACAAGAGCATCGTTAAGCAGCTTGACGTGCTGCTTCTCAACGCCGCAAGGAAGTCTGTCGCGGCGGACGCCGGGCGGAAGATCGCCGATGAGCGCGACGCCCTGATCGGCGCAGGCATCCCGGAGGCCGAGGCTGACGAGATCAAAAGGCTCGCGAGAGTTGCGACGGAGAAGCTGCGCGCGCTCGACAAGTGCACGGGAAGCCAGATCGCGGATGCCGTGGAAATGAAGCAGAACAAGCTCGTGCGCAAGGAAACCGCCGGCAGCAAGGCCGTGCTTGAGGCTCTGGACGCCCAGAGGGCCCTTTCCGACAAACTGTACAAGCTTAACGGAAAACTCTCCAGAAGAGGGGCTGACGGAGAGCTGCTGGACCGTCTTTTCGAGCTCCAGTTCCAGTGCGACCGGCGCGAGACGGAGATAAACTCGATAATCATCCGGATGCACGAGCTCAAGAACGCCGTCGAGAAGGGAAAGGATGCCGACCCGCGCAGCAAGGAGCTTCTGGATGCGAAGTTCATGGACCTCATACCGCGCGAGGCGCTTTTGATGCACGGCACGGCGGATGCGCTGGAGATGATGAAAAACCGCTTCGGCAACGGCGTCGCCGCGCTCGCCCAGAAGCTCGATGCCTTCTCCGCCAATGGCGACGCCAACATGACAAAGGCGGATCTCGACGAGCTCAAGGACAGCATCAAGCACATGAAGGATGCAATCCAGGACGTCCGGAAGAACGGCATCGATGTCCGCGGCGGGAAAGACGGCGGGGAAATCAGCAGGATCATCGTGGACAGGACGGTGCTCGATGAGATGGATGGCGTTCTCTGCGAGGTCGAGGCGAAGTTCGCCGACGCGAAGAAGCATTACGTCGAAAGCGTGCGCAAGGCGTTCGTGGAGGAGGTCAGGCAGAGCCTTCTGCCCGACCCGCCCGATCCGTCGTTCGACTTCGACGACGATTTCCGCGTCTATCGCGACGCGGTAGAGGCGTTCGCCAAAGCGCTCGACGACATGGCGCGCACCGGATCCGTCGACCCGCTTGAGGAGGCGATTCTGGCCCTGGATGGAGCCACGCAGCTCCAGGGGATCGAGGATAGGATTTCAGATGTCCTCCAGCAAAACCGCTATGCCGGAGATGTGGCCGATAAGGCTGCAAAGTGCTATGTCGACATAAGGCTCGTCGCAGCCCAGTTCAAGGAGATGGTTGCAAGCACCAACCGCTATCTGCAGGGCGGCGAAGCCAAGCTGAGCGCCGGCGACGTCCGTAGGATGTTCCTCGGCGAGGTCGGCATCTCAAGCGTAGTCGAGGCGAGGGTCCGCGGGTTCAACGCGGGCGACGCGAATGGCGCGGCGGACGACGCCAACGTTGTGGACAGCAAGCTCCTCGGCAAGGGCGCCGCAGGCAGCGCCTATCTGCTGACGATGAAAGACGGCTCCGAGCTCGTCTTCAAGCCTGAACTCGAAGGGCGTCTGGGGCTCGGACTGCAGGCGGCCGGGCACAGCGCCTATGCCGAAAGCCAGAACGTGGCGAACCTGAACCTCGCCACCTGCGACACCGCCAAGGCTCTTGGATGCGAGGATGTCGTCGTGAAGTATTCCGTCGGCAGCCACAAGGGGCAGTTCGGAATGTTCATGGAGAAGGCGCCCGGCGTCTCCGGCGCGAAGTTCGGCAAGGGGAAGATCGAGGTCAAGGACGCCAACGAGCGCAGCCGGATCAAGGGCCAGATCGCCAGGAAGCTGAACCGCCTCCAGTGGCTGGACGCCATCAGCGGCCAGGGAGACCGCAGCGGCAGCAACTATTTCCTGCACATCGACGAGAACAACCACGATGTGACGCTGAAGGGCATCGACAACGACGCGTCGTTCGTCAAGAACCGCATCGGCATGCAGAAGTACAAGTTTGAGGGGGAGAAGGCCCAGGAATTCCTTGCGTTTCTCGATGAAGTCTGCTCGACGATCCACAATGGCGACGAAGAGGGGGCGGAATTCGAGCGCTGCAACAAATCGCCCGCCATTTCGGCAGACGAAGAGACGGGAACGGTCATCGTCGATCTCTCCAAGGCCGGGACGGCGCAGGAGATCGGACTTGCGCTGACGATGACCGTCGGCGCCCAGTCGATCGCGATGCCCGATGTAATCGACAGCGATATGTACGATAGGCTCATGGAGCTGGACCAGAACGACAACGCGAAGGCCGCATACTTCGATTCGATCAGACCGCGCCTCTCCGACGAGGGGTTCGAGGCCGCCAAACTGCGGCTCGAGGATGCGATCAGATACGCCAAGGAGCTGAAAGACGCCAAAAAGGTCGTTGGCGGCGACGACTGGATTGCGATCGCCAGCGCCAAGCGCCCCGATGGGGCCGGCGAAAAGCTCAAGGTCGTCAATTCCTCCGGAGACGAGATCGAGGTGACCGCCGAGACGTTCAACGACGAGGATCCGCGGCTGAAGCGCTTTGCACAGGACGGCATCAAGGGCTCCTGCCCGTCATACTACATGCGCGACGGCCTGGACGGGCTCTTTGACTGAGCGCCAAAATTCCATGTTGCTTAATTTCCCGTAATATAGTAGTATAAAACCTCTTCATGATTTCACAAGGAAACAGGAAAATGGCAACAGGAACGATGAAGTCCGTGTGGGGTAGGTTCGGTTCATTCACCATGGCTGCGGTAGGCGCGATGGCTCTCTTCGCGGCGGCAGGGTGCGCGTCGTCGAAGTGCTCTTCGACGTTCGCGGAGTACGACAACGTCACCGAGGTAAAGGTGATCGAGCTCAAGCGCACGTCGCAGAGCTGGGACGGCGCGGAGCTGCCCGACTATCCCGTCGGACGGCCGGAACTCGTCGTTAAGCGCTACGTGTTCCCGCGCGGCAGCAAACTCGGCTGGCACCACCATCCCGTCATCAACTACGGCATCCTCCAGCAGGGCGAGCTTACGATCATCGGGCTTGACGGCACCGAGAAGACGGTTCACGCCGGCGAGGCTGTCGTCGAGATGGTCGGCACCATCCACCATGGCGAGAACCGCAGCGACAGGACAGTCGTTCTCGACATGTTCTACATCTCGCAGGATGGAACGCCGCTTGCCGTACAGCATCCGGAAATCGAGAAATAGCCGGACGGCCGCTTTTCACGCTTCAATGTGCTCGAGCATGACGGAAAGATGCTCGAGCATGAGGAGAGCGACGCCTTCTGCGAAAAGTCTGAGGAGGCGCTCAGAAGCTATCTTGATAGGCAGGTCGAATCGGGCGTAATAACCCCGGAGGAGCGAAAGGCGCTAAGGTGGTGAAACCATGAAGAAGGCGACAGTCACATACCGCGTTCCGTACGCCGACACCGACCAGATGGGTGTCGTCTACTACGGCAACTATCTCAAGTACTTCGAAATGGCGCGCAACGAGCTTATGCGCGTTTGCGGCTACACGTACAAGCAGTGCGAGCAGGAGGGGTGGATGCTCCCCGTCCTGCACGCCGAGACCGACTACCACAGGCCCGCAAGGTACGACGATCTCATCGAGATCTCGGCGTGGTGTCGGTCCCTCAAGGGGATCCGCCTTGAGATCGCCTGCGAAGTCAGGGTGAACGGCGAGCTTCTCGTCGACGGCTTCACGCGCCACTGCTTCGTGTCTTCGGCGACGTTCCGCCCCGTTCCGCCGCCCGAACGCTTTCTGGAGTCCGTCAATGCGCCGTGAACCGCCGCCATCATGCGAGATAAAGCTCGCAGATCCCACAAAGCCTCTCGCATGCCCCAGCCTGTACGATCCTGCACGCGAGCTTGAGGTGGAGGTGGGCTGCGGCAAAGGGCGTTTTCTCGCCGCCCGCGCCGCGCAGCACCCAGAATGCGAGTTTCTCGGGGTCGAGCGGATGCGCTCGCGCGTGGAGTCGTTCGACAGGAAGATCGGCCGGGCGAATCTCAAGAATGCGCACGTGCTCAGGCTTGAGGCCCTCTACACTTTCCACTATCTCCTTCCTGAGCACCATGCGCGCAAGGTGTTCGTCTTTTTCCCGGATCCGTGGCCAAAGACGAAGCACCACCGCCACAGGCTTTTCGGCCCCCTGTTCCTGGATGCGCTGCACCGCGTCCTGAAGACGGGCGGCGTTCTCGAGTTCGCGACGGACCATGAGGAGTATTTCCACGTGGTGGAGGGGTGCTTTGAAGCCGATGCCGCCGAAAGGGGCGCGAGAGGGAAAACGCCCCGCTACAGGCGCATAGAGCCGATGCCGCGCGGCCCGGAGGTGTGGACCGAGTTCGAGACGATATTCCGCTCGCAGGGGCTTCCGATCTTCTCGGCCGCATGGGAGGCCCTTGAAACGGACGATCCGCCCTTGAAGCCCCTTGAGATCCTTCCCGAGGACGAGCCTAAGGAGGGCATAGCGAGAAGGGTGTCCAAACGTGACCTTGAGGATGCCCCGGAACTTTGCGAGTAGGCGGAATACCGGTAATGGAGGCCGGATATTATGGATAATATCGAAATTGCGAGGCTGCTGGAGTTTGGGATGCTTTTCTGCTTCGGCTTCTCATGGCCTTTTGCAATCGCAAAGACCGTAAGGGCCAAGCGCGTTGACGGGAAGAGCCCTCTCTTCGCCATTCTCGTGATGCTCGGGTACGTATGCGGCATTGCAGCCCACCTTATCTCCGACAGAAGCTGGGTGACATGGGTCTACGCCATCGATCTCGCCCTTGTGGCAACCGACTTCGCCCTCTATCTCCTTTATTCCCGCCGCGGGTAGAGATTCTTCTTGCATTCGCGCGCGGAATAGGGTAAAATCTTCTACCGCAACGGTTCCTTGTGGAGTCGCTGCGAGTAGAGAAGCAACAGGCGTTCGCCCCGGAATATGCGGGTCGGGCGGAGAAACAAGAAGGAGCCAAAAATGAAGTGGGTCTGTCCAGTATGCGGATATGTGCATGTCGGCGATACGCCGCCGGAGTTCTGCCCCCAGTGCAAGGTGCCGGGCGCCAAGTTCAAGAAGGTCGAGGAGCAGGGCGACGCCCCGTTCGCCTGCGAGCATGAAGTGGGCAGCGCCAAGGGGCTCGACGAGCGCGTAGTCGAAGGCCTCAAGATGAATTTCAACGGCGAGTGCGCAGAAGTCGGAATGTATCTCGCCATGAGCCGCCAGGCCGACCGCGAGGGGTATCCCGAGGTCGCCGAGGCGTTCAGGCGCTACGCCTTCGAGGAAGCCGACCATGCAAGCCGCTTCGCCGAGCTGCTCGGCGAGGTGCTCGTCCCCTGCACGAAGACGAACGTCAAGATGCGCGCCGACGCCGAAGCGGGCGCCTGCGACGGCAAGCTCCAGCTCGCCAAGCTCGCGAAGGAGCTCGGTTACGACGCCGTCCATGATACGGTCCACGAGATGGCCAAGGACGAAGCCCGCCACGGCGCTGGCTTCCGCGGTCTCTACAAGCGCTACTTCGCTTGATCTTTTAGACCGTTCCCCGTGCAATGGACCCCCGGCCCTGCTGCGGCCGGGGATCCATGCCGTATGATCCAGTGGGGATGTTTCCGCAAGAGGTGACGATAGATGAGCAACAAACTTGACCCGTTGACGATGAAGGACTGGCAGATAGCCGAAGCTGCCGAGGAAGACTTGAAGACCGCCGAAGAGCTCGCGCACGCGCTTGGGCTCAAGGCCGGCGAATGGAGCCCATACGGGCGCAACCTCGCCAAGATCGACGCGCAGAAGGTGCTGCACCGTCTCGGCAACGGCCGCAAGGGAAAGTACATTGACGTCACGGCCATCACCCCCACGCCGCTTGGCGAGGGCAAGACCACGACGACTCTCGGCCTCGTCGAAGGCCTCGGCAGGCTCGGCAAGAAGGTGATCGGCACCGTCCGCCAGCCGTCTGGCGGCCCCACGTTCAACATAAAGGGATCGGCTGCGGGCGGCGGGCTCGCGCAGGTCGTTCCGCTTACGCAGCTTTCGCTCGGCCTTACGGGCGATCTCGACGCCGTCACCAACGCGAACAACCTTGCCATGACGGCTCTCAACGCCCGCATGCAGCACGAGAACAACCATGACGATGCCTGGCTCCAGGAGCGCGGGCTCGTCAGGCTCGACATCGATCCCGCGCGCGTCCAGCTCAAGTGGGCGATGGATTTCTGCGCGCAGGGCCTCAGGAACATCCAGATAGGCTACGGCGGCAGGCTCGACGGATTCAGGATGGACAGCGGCTTCTACATCTCCGTCGCGAGCGAGGTGATGGCGATTCTCGCGATGAGCGCCGATCTGGCCGATCTGAGGGCCCGCCTCGCAAGGATGGTTGTCGCCTACTCCAAGTCGGGTGCGCCCGTAACGTGCGCCGACCTCGAGTGCGACGGCGCGATGTGCGCTCTTCTGGTTAACGCTATCAACCCCACGATGATGCAGTCCATCGAGGGTCAGCCGATGTTCGTCCATGCCGGGCCCTTCGCCAACATTGCGATCGGCCAGTCGAGCGTCATCGCCGACCGCCTCGCCTGCGCCCTCGCCGACTACGTCGTCACCGAGAGCGGATTCGCTAGCGACATGGGATTCGAGAAGTTCTGGAACATCAAGTGCCGCTGCTCCGGGCTCAAGCCCGACGCAGTCGTCCTCGTCGCGACCGTGCGCGCGCTAAAGGCCCACGGCGGCGCGCCGCAGGTCAAGGCCGGCATGAAGCTCGATCCCGTGTACACCACCGAGAACCTCGAGCTTCTGGAGAAGGGGTGCGAAAACCTCCTCGCCCACATCGACATCATCCGTAAATCCGGCATCAAGCCCGTGGTGTGCCTCAACGCCTTCGCGACCGACACCGAGGCCGAGCGCGAGCTCGTAAAGCGCGTCGCCTGCGAGGCCGGCGCAACGTTCGCCGTGAGCGACCACTGGCTCAAGGGCGGTGAAGGCGCCGAGGACCTCGCGAAGGCTGTCATCGCCGCCGTGCAGGAGCCGAACGATTTCCACTATCTCACGGAACTCAAGGAGCCGCTTTCACAGCGCATCGAAGCGCTCGTGAAGGAGGTCTACGGCGGCGACGGAGTCGACTACATCGACGGCGCCGACGAAAAGCTCAAGGCACTTGAGGCGAATCCCGACACGGCTTCGCTTCCCGTGTGCATGGCCAAGACGCAGTACTCGCTCTCCGACGATCCGAAGAAGCTCGGCCGCCCGAAGGGCTGGCGCATGCAGGTGAGGGACGTTCTCATCTACAGGGGCGCGGGGCTCGTCGTTCCCGTCTCGGGTGAGATAAAGCTCATGCCCGGAACGAGCGCGTCTCCGGCCTTCCGCAGGATCGACGTCGACACCGCAACCGGCAAGGTCAGGGGCCTTTTCTGATGAAGGAGCTTAAGGACTACGTCATAACGATCCCCGACTTCCCCACCAAGGGAATCCTCTTCCGCGACATCACGGGGATCATCTCCAATGCCGAAGGCTTCAAGCTGAGCATCGACGAGCTGGAGGAGCGTCTCAAGGGGGTCGAGTTCGACACCATAGTCGGGCTCGAAAGCCGCGGATTCATATTCGGTGCGCCGCTCGCCGCCAATTTCGGCAAGTCGTTCGTCCCCGTGAGGAAGAAGGGCAAGCTTCCTCGCGCGACGATCGAGAAGAGCTACGCTCTCGAATACGGCTTTGCGACGATAGAGATACACCGAGACGCCATAAAGCCGGGCGAAAGGGTCGTCGTCGTCGACGACCTGCTCGCTACGGGCGGCACGGCGAACGCAGCCTGCGAACTCATCGAGGAGCTCGGCGGCAAGGTGGTCAAGCTCCTCTTCGTGATGGAGCTTTCCACCCTCAAGGGCCGCGAGTCGCTGAAGCGCTACGACGTCGAAAGCCTGTTCTCTTTCGATGGCGAATGACGGCGCGCCTTCGCGCCAAGTGTGGGATACATCGCCGGTGGGGACACCGGAGAATGGAGGCATCGATGGATAGACGCTTGTCCGGCATTGCGGCGGCCGTTGCCGTGCTGCTGGCGTTATGGGTATGGTACGGATGGCGCATTGAACCCGGCAACGGCGAGGTGGCCATTCTCATGAAGAAGACGGGGAAGAACCTCCCTCCGGAGGAGATTCTCGCTCCCGACATCTCGTACAAGGGCATCCAAAGGGAAGTGCTTCCCGAGGGCCGCTTCTTCCGCAACCCGTGGACATGGGACTGGCGGTACGTGGACGCCGTTGACATCCCCGCCGGGAAGTTCGGCGTACTCATAAGGAAGTACGGCAAGCCTCTCCCGGCAGGCGAGATAATAGCCGACGGCCCCGAGTCGCGCGGCATAGTGCGTGAAGTCCTGGGCACGGGGCGCCACCGCATAAACCCGTACGCATACGACGTGAAGCTCTACGACGACATCACCATAAAGCCCGGCCACGTGGGGGTTGTGACGCGCCTTACCGGGGCGGACATCCTCACCGAGGGCGCGCCCGGCACGGTGGGGCGCGGATTTCTCGCCGGCGAGGGGGAGAAGGGCGTCTCTGAGG
Organism: Kiritimatiellia bacterium; assembly: GCA_045636065.1. Lineage (GTDB taxonomy): Bacteria > Verrucomicrobiota > Kiritimatiellia > RFP12 > UBA1067 > RGIG5050. The sequence goes on from JAZTWW010000063.1 coordinate 40,334, forward strand.
AGATCCTCAAGGAAGGGACGCACCGCCTCAATCCGTACCTCTACAGCGTCTCCATCGTAAATATCCAGAGCCAGAGGTTCGAGCTTTCCGGGCAGGATGCCATCTCGTTCCTGACGCTCGACGGCTTTACCGTGCAGGCGGAGGGTACGCTCGAGTTCAACCTCCAGGTGGACAAGGTGGCGCTTCTCTCGCACGAGGTCGGCGACATGGACGACATCCTCCAGAAGATCGTCCTTCCCGCGGCGCGCGGCTTCTCCCGCATCGAGGGAAGCAAGAAGTACGCCACGGAGTTCATCGTCGGCGAAAGCCGCCAGGCGTTTCAGAACTCGCTTGAGGCATACCTTAAGGACGTATGCGCGCCATGGGGCGTGAGCCTTAATAGCGTTCTCATCCGCGACATATTCGCTCCGCAGGAGGTGGCGGGCATAATCCGCGCTCGCGAACTCGCCGTGCAGGAGGGCAAGAGGATCGAGCAGCAGATAGTGCAGGCGCGTTCCCAGGCAGAGCTTGAAAGGCAGAAGGCCCTCGCCGAGCAGAACAGCCAGAAGGTGGCTGCCGAGACGGAGCAGATCCGCCAGACGATCGCCGCAAGGCAGGCTCTCAGCGAGGCGACGATCGCCGCCGAGGCGAAGCGCGAGGTGGCGGCGACGGAGCTTAAGGCCGCGCAGGCCGACAAGGAGGCTCTCCTCACCGAGGCAGAGGCCGAAAGGAAGGTGATCGAGCTCAGGACGATCGCCGAGGCGAACGTCCTGCGAAACGAGGTGGAGGTGTACGACGACGAGGCCGACTATGTGAGGGCCAGGCTCTACGAGAGGATGGCTCCTCGCATAAAGGAGATCGTGACGGCCGACAGGCCGGGCGAGATGTTCGGGCTTCCCGTCAAGAAGGCGGCGGATCCTGCAGCTGAGCCTGCTCCCAAGTCCGCCGCCGAAGTGCAGGTGCCGGCTCCCGCCGAAGTGCAGCCGCCGGCTCCCGTGCCAGTGGAAGTGCAGGTGTTGCAGCCGCCGGCTCCCGCTCCCGTTGAGTCGCAGATGCCTGTGGAAGGAGGTGCGCTGTGAGGATCGAAGCAAAGAACCTTGCCGTCGCGGGCGGCATCGCCGCAGCCGCGCTTTTCGCCGTCGTGTTCCTCTTCATGTGGTTCTTCTGCCGCATCGACGTCCCTGAAGGGTACATGGCGATAGTGACCTCCAAGACGGGCGACGAGCTTCCCCCGGGCGCCATACTGGCGGAGCCCGGGCAGAAGGGCGTCCAGAGGATACCGCTTGCGGAGGGCCGCCACTTTTTGAATCCAGTGAACAACGACTGGCGGCTCGTTCCTGTGACTGAGATCCGCGCAGGCTCCATAGGCGTCGTGACGTCCAAGACCGGACGCGAGCTTCCTCCCGGCGAGATACTTGCTGCCGACGCCGATTCGAAGGGCGTATGGAAGGACGTTCTCGGCCCAGGCACGTACAGGCTCAACCCCGAGGGGTATTCGATCGACATAAGAAGCGCGATCAACATACCTATCGGGTACGTGGGCGTGGTGACGAGCCAGACCGGCCGCCCAGCAGCCAAGGGCGCGTTCGCAGGACCGGGCGAAAAGGGCGTCATGGAGAGGATTCTCCAGCCGGGCCTCTACTACATCAATCCCCGCGCATACCAGGTTGATGTCGTTGAGGTAGGAATGAACCAGGTGAGCATCGTGGGCAAAAGCGGCACGGTCGTTCTCACGAAGGCCCAGAACACGAGCGCGAACGGCCTCGGGGACCTTCAGGAGCGGACCCTCCAGCGGCAGAACGCCAAGCGCTCCGAATACATAGCGGAGAACGCCGATCTCGTGCAGAGCTACAAATTCACGCCTTCGTCGCTCGGCTCCTCGCGCACCTCATCGCCCTACGGCCTGCCGGAGCAGAAGCAGAGGGGCAGGAAGACCGCGACGAAGAAGAAGGCAGACGCCCCCGAGGCCGCCGAAGCCAAGCCGGCCGCGCTTGAAAGCGATTCGGCCGTCTTCGGCATGGATCAGTTCGTCCAGTTCCCGTCGTCCGACGGTTTTGCAATAATGCTCGACATGACAGTCGAGTTCGAGCTTATGCCTGAGAGCATATCGAGGATATTCATGCTCTACGGCGATCTCCCGGCAGTCGTCGGGAAGATCATCCTTCCGCAGATCCTGAGCGTAAGCCGCATGAAAGGCTCGGGCTACAAGGCGCGCGAGTTCATCGACGGCGAAGGCCGCCAGAAGTTCCAGCGCGAGATGACGGACGAGCTCGTGCGCGTGCTCGGCGAGAAGGGGATAATAGTCAAGAACGCGATCGTCCGCCACGTCGAGGTGCCCGCCGACATACTAGCTCCCATACAGGCTACGAGCATCGCCAAGGAGCAGGATCTCACGAACAAGACGCAGCAGGAGACTGCCAAGAAGCAGGCTGAGCTCAACACCGAGCTTGCGAAGGTCGATCAGCTGAGGCGCGAGGTGGAGCAGGAGACGCAGAAGCTCGTGGCGACCATAGCAGCCGAGACGGCCAAGTCCGTCGCGGCAATAGGCGCGGAGGCGAAGCTCAAGGTTGCCGAGATCAACCTCGAAAGGGCGAAGATCCAGGCGATGATAACGGAAACGCGCGGCCAGGCAGAGGTGGACGCCAGATTTGCCGTCGACAACGAAACGGCGCTCGGCGTGCAGCGCAGGGCCCGCGTGTTAAGGGACTCGTCGACTCTCGCGGACCTCAAGTTCGCCGAGAGCGTCAACCCGGAAGTGTCCATCAAGATCCTCCACTCTGGCCCCGGCACGCTCTGGACCGACATGAAAGGCGCGGGGATCGCCGTTCAGCCGAAGTGAAGGTGCCGGGATGAAACTTTCAGCCAAGTCCAGATATGCGTTGAGGCTTCTAATCGACATCGCGCTCCATTCGGGCGCGGCCCGGCCGCGCACCATAAGGCAGATGTCGGAGTCGCAGCAGATATCGGAGAAGTTCATCTCAAGGCTCGTGGTCCCCATGCGCAACGCCGGGATGATATCGTCCGTAAGAGGCGTCCAGGGCGGGTTCCTCCTCGGGCGGGAGCCTTCCGGAATCACTCTTCTCGACATAGTCGAGACGCTTGAAGGCCCCGTATCCATATCCGATTGCGTGATGGATAGGGCCTCGTGCGGCCGTTCGGGCGCCTGCATTGCGCGCAGCGCCTGGTCCTTCGTGAACGGATCGCTGCGCGATTCGCTCCGCAGCGTGACGCTCGCGGACGTCCTTAAAGGGGACTTCGGCACAGAGTCCAAACCAACCGTGGCAAAAAACGCCGAATTATGATATAATAGACGGGATTTCCACTTTATCCATGGAGAGTGTATGAAGCCTATTCTACTTGCAGGTTCAGCCGCCTTCTCGCCGTTTCGCGTAGAAGCGATAAAGGAGGCCGTATCGAAGGCCAATCCGGCCCTTACGGGGATCGATGTCGAGGCGAGGTTTGTATACGCCATTCTTCCCTCCGCCGGCGGCGTGCCCGCCAAGACGCTCGAAAGGGCGGCGCTCCTTCTAAATGCCGCAGGCGGCGAATATGCAAGGCTTGAGGGCGGCTTCTACGTGACTCCCAGGAAGGGCACGATCTCGCCGTGGAGCTCCAAGGCTACGGACATCTTCCGCAACTGCTCCTTGAAAGGCGTACTAAGGGTCGAGCGCGGAATAGAGTTCGCCCTCTCGCTCAAGGGCGCGCGCGTTCCCGCGGAAAGCCTCGGCGCTGCTGCGGGTGCGCTCCACGACCGTATGACCGAGGGCGTCTACTCGTCGCTCGACGATCTCTTCGACGAACAGGAGCCTAGAAGGGGCTGCACGTTCGATGTGATGAACGAGGGGATCGAGGCGATCAGGAAGGCGAACGTCGAGCTTGGCCTTGCGATAAGCGAGGGCGAGATGCAGTATCTCGCCGACTCCTTCAAGGCCGCCGGGCGCAACCCCACCGACACCGAGCTCGTCATGTTCGGGCAGGTCAACTCCGAGCACTGCCGCCACAAGATATTCGGCGCCGAGTTCATAATCGACGGGAAGAGGCAGAAGGATTCCCTTTTCGGGATGATAAAGAATACGCACGAGAAGCGTCCCGAGAATACGCTCGTGGCCTACAAGGACAATTCTTCCGTCGTCGTCGGCTTCCCCACCGAGGCTTTCGTCACCGACCCCAAGACGCATCTCTACTCCTTCAAGAAGCAGCAGCTCGACCAGCTCATGAAGGTCGAGACGCACAACCACCCGACGGCGATATCGCCCTACCCTGGCGCGGCGACAGGCGTCGGCGGCGAGATCCGCGACGAGGCCGCCACGGGCTCAGGATCGAGGACGGTGGCCGGCATATGCGGCTTCATGGTGAGCGATCTCAACATCCCCGGCTTCCCGCAGCCGTGGGAGCGCGTCTATGCGCCTTTCCCGTCCCGCCTCGCGACTCCCCTTGAGATCATGACGGAAGGCCCGATCGGCGGAGCGGCGTTCGGCAACGAGTTCGGCCGTCCCCAGCTCACAGGCTTCTTCCGCACGTTCGAGGGCACGTTCTCCGGCGAGTACAGGGGCTACCACAAGCCCATAATGCTCGCCGGCGGATGCGGCACGATCGTCAGGGACCAGGCCCTCAAGAAGCCCGTCACGCCCGGCGCGTGGATAGTCCAGATCGGCGGCCCCGCGATGAGGATCGGCCTCGGCGGAGGCGCGGCGAGCTCGATGATGACGGGCACCAACGACGAGGCTCTCGACTTCAACAGCGTCCAGCGCGGCAACGCCGAGATGCAGCGCCGCTGCCAGGGCGTCATAAACGCATGCGTCGCGCTCGGAAAGTCCAATCCGATACTCTCCATCCACGATATCGGAGCGGGCGGCCTTTCGAACGGATGCCCAGAGCTCGTGGAGGCTACTGGCGGCGAGTTCTCTCTGAGGACGGTCCACAACGAAGAGCCGGGCATGAGCCCGATGGAGATATGGTGCTGCGAGGCGCAGGAGAGGTACGTCCTTGCGTTGAAGCCGCAGGCGAGGGAGTTTTTCGAGGAGCTTTGCGCGCGCGAAAGGTGCCCCGTGGCGTTCATCGGAAGGGCCACAGGCGACGGAAGGCTTGTCCTCAAGGACGAGCACTTCGGCGACAGGCCGATCGACATGGACATAAAGGTGCTTCTCGGCAAGCCCCCGAGGATGGTTAGGGACGTCAAGCGCGTCAAGAGGCCGCTTGAAAGGCTCGATCTTGCAGGCGTCAAGCCGCAGGAGGCCTTCTTCAGGCTTCTCCATCTCCCCGCGATCGCCGACAAGACGTTCCTCGTGACGATCACCGACAGGAGCGTCACGGGACTCGTCGCCCGCGACCAGATGGTCGGCCCATACCAGCTCCCCGCTGCGGACTGCGCCGTTACAACGATGGGTTATATGACCCACAACGGCCAGGCGATGGCGACGGGCGAGAGGAGCCCCGTGGCGCTCATCGATGCGCCCGCCTCGGGCCGCCTTGCGATTGCCGAGGCGCTGACGAACCTCGCCGCCGCCGACTGCGGCACGATAGGGAACGTCCGCCTGAGCGCCAACTGGATGGCCCCCTGCGGCGACGAGGGAGAGGACGCGAACCTCTACGATACCGTAAAGGCCGTCGGCCTCGACTTCTGCCCCGCTTTGGGCGTCTCGATCCCCGTCGGCAAGGACAGCTGCTCGATGCACACCACGTGGACGGACCCCAATGGCGAGAGCCACAAGCAGGTGGCGCCGCTTTCGCTCGTCGTGTCGAGCTTCTCGCCTGTCGAGGACGTAACGCTCACCCTTACGCCCGATCTTAAGCCGGGCGAGTCGAAGCTCGTCTTCGTCGATCTGGGCGGCGGCAAAAACCGTCTTGGCGCAAGCTCGCTCGCGCAGGTGTACAACAAGCTCGGCGACAAGTGCGCCGATGCCGAGGCAGCCCCCTTGAAGGCGTTCTTCGAGGCTATGCAGACGATAGTCAAGGCGGAGCTCGCCCTCGCCTACCACGACAGGAGCGATGGCGGCGTCGCGGTGACGCTCGCGGAAATGGCGATTACCGGCGGGCGCGGCGTCGAGGCGACGCTTCCGGACGGCGATGCGCTCGCGGTCCTCTTCAGCGAAGAGCCTGGCGCCGTCCTTCAGGTCGCCAGCGAAAAGCTCGACGACGTTCTCGGCGTCTTCAAAGACGCAGGGCTTTCAAAGTTCGTCCATGTGATAGGCGCGCCGTCTCTGGACCGCTCCTTCAACCTTTACGTTGGCGCGCGCCACGCCGTGTCGACGGACATAACTGCAATCCGCCGCGCCTGGAGCGAGACGACGTACCGCATGCAGGCTCTCCGCGACAATCCCGCCACGGCCGCCGAGGAGTACGGCAACGGGCTCGACGAGGGGGATCCCGGCCTAAAGTTCAAGCTCACCTACGATCCCGATTCCGTTCCCGTCAAGCCGAAGCGCACGGCAAGGCCCAAAGTGGCGATCCTGCGCGAGCAGGGCGTCAACGGGCATATCGAGATGGCGGCCGCGTTCGCCCTCGCGGGCTTCGAGAGCGTGGACGTGCACATGACCGACCTTCTCGAAGGGCGCGTCGATCTCAAGGATTTCAAGGGGCTTGTCGCATGCGGAGGCTTCAGCTACGGCGACGTCCTCGGAGCCGGCAGCGGTTGGGCGAGGTCCATCCTCTTCAACACCAGACTCAAGGCGATGTTCAAGGCGTTCTTCCACAGGCCCGACACGTTCAGCCTCGGCGTCTGCAACGGCTGCCAGATGCTTTCGCAGCTCAAGGACATCATCCCCGGGGCGGAGGCGTGGCCGCGCTTCGCGAGGAACCTCTCCGAGCAGTTCGAGGCGAGGTACGCCACCGTGGAGGTGCTCGAAAGCCCGTCGATATTCTTCAAGGGGATGGCGGGAAGCCGTCTGCCGATAGCCGTCGCGCACGGCGAGGGGCGCGTCGAGTGGGAGGCCGGCGCCGACGCAGGGAAGGCCAAGGCCGCGTTGAGGTACGTTGACGGCCGCGGCGACGCAACGGAGCGCTATCCCTGGAACCCCAACGGCTCGAAGGGCGGGCTTACGTCGTTCACCACGAAGGACGGCCGCGCGACGATACTCATGCCGCACCCCGAGCGCGGCTTCAGGTCGTGCCAGCTCAGCTACAACCCCGGCGTGTTCACGGGCGAGGCGGGCCCGTGGATGAGGATGTTCCGCAACGCCTACGCTTTTGCGGTGGCAAAAGATGAATGACGCTTTGCCTTGCGCCGAACGCACGCAGACGAAGCGTGACTGGTTCGTGCTGCACGTCAAGCCGCGCACCGAGAAGAAGGTCGTAGACTTTCTCAAGGTGTACGGCTACTTCCGTCATCTTCCCGTGTACATCAAGGTCCGCAAGGTGCAGCGGCGCAAGGTGAAGACCGAGATGCCGCTCTTCCCTGGGTACGTCTTCACGAAGCTCTACCCCGACGAGCGCATCAGGATGCTCAAGACGAATCTCATCGTCCACACAATACACGTGGGCAACCCGCGCGAGATGGTCCACCAGCTCAGGCAGATCGCCCGCGCCGGCAAGGCCGCGCCGCAGATGCGCCCCGTGCATCCCTTCAAGGAAGGTGATTACGTCAGGATCAAGTACGGCCCGATGCGCGGCACGGAGGGGTATTTCAAGCGCGAAGGAGCGAAGGCCTCGATATGCCTCAACGTCGAGATCCTCGGCCAGGCGGTGGAGATGGAGGTCTCCTCGGAGGATGTGGAGCTCGTCGGCGGCAGGTAGACAAGTGCGCAGGCAGAGGGAATTTTCATGCGTTGGCCGCGTTTTTTCGTGCAAAAACGATGATATTTTGATATACTGTTGCGCATGGAGACGATAGCATTCTTTGTCAACGATTCCAAGCCTGACGCAGTGCGCGCACGCGGCAGGCTGGAGTCGTGCGCACTCGCGGCGGGGCTGCACCTCGGGGAAAGGCCCGAGGCGGTCGTCGTCCTCGGGGGCGACGGCACGATGCTCAGGGCCGCACAGGCTTGGCCTGGGGTCCCGCTTCTCGGTCTCAATCTAGGTTCTCTCGGGTACCTCGCGGCAGTCGAGGAGCCGGGGTTCGAAAGCGCGGTCAAGGCTCTCGCCTCCGGGGCGTTCACCGTATCGGAGCGCACGATGCTCTCGGTGAGCGTAGGCGGCGCAAGCCGCACGGCGCTCAATGATATCGTCGTCAGCAGGGGCGTCTGCGGCCATATGGCCACGATCGAGATCGCCGTCGACGGGCGCAAGGTGACGCGCGTCTTTGCGGACGGGCTTGTTATAGCGACCCCGACAGGCTCCACCGCGTATTCCCTGAGCGCAGGAGGCCCGATCCTTCTCCCCGACACGTCCTGCTTCGCCGTTACGCCCATCTGCCCGCACGCGCTCTCCTGCAGACCCATAGTCCTGCCGGACAGCGCCCGCCTCTCTTTGAAGGTCACTTTCGGAAAGAACGTCTCGTGCGCCTCGGCGGCCGTGTTCGCCGACGGCGAAGCTTGCTTCCTTCCGGCGGGAGGCGAGGAGATAGTCGTCGAGAAGTCAGACCGCACGGTGCCTCTCGTATGCCTTTCAAGGTACAACCCGTACCGCGTCATGGCGCGCAAGCTCGGGTGGGGTGGAATGCTTTCGCCGCGCAGGGAGGGGGAGGGGAGATGACCCCGCTTGAAGAACGTCTCGGATACGCCTTCAAAGACGCCTCTCTCCTGAAACGAGCCCTTACATCGCCCGCATGCAGGATGGATCATCCAGACGTGGAGGACAACCAGAGGCTGGAGTTCCTCGGCGATGCCGTCATAGGTCTTCTCTCGGCCGACCTCCTCTACAGGAAATGCCCGCAGGACGGCGAGGGCCTGCTTACCGTAAGGCGCACGAGGATGGTTTCTGGAAGCGCCCTTGCAAACGCCGCCGAAAGGCTGGGCATCAGATCTTTTTTGAAGCGCAACGAACACGCGCCGGAGATGCCGTTCGCTGCAAAGCCTCTCGCTGATGCGGTCGAGGCCATCATGGGCGCCGCGTGGCTCGATGGTGGGCTTGAGGCCGCAAGGGCTGTTTTCGGCGCGATCGGTGTCGACGGGGACTTAGGCGGCGACGAGTGGTCCGGCAACCCCAAGGGCAGGCTCCAGGTGATCGCGCAGGGCATGAAACCGCCCGTGACGCCGCGCTACACGCTCGTTTCGCGCGCCGGCCCGAGCCACGCGCCTGAGTTTACCGTGCGCGTTTCCGTGGACGGCGTCGGCGAGGCGGAGGCGACGGCCTCAGGAAGCATGAAGGCGGCCGAGAGCGCAGCTGCTTTGAAGATGATTGAAACAATCGAGGAGATGTGATGGAACTTAAGTTGAAGCTTGATCGGCCGCTTGTCGTGTTCGATCTTGAAACTACGGGAGTGAATGCGCAGCAGGACAGGATCATCGAGCTGGCGGCCGTGAAGGTGATGCCTTCCGGCGAGGAGATTGAAAAGTGCTGGCTTCTCAATCCCGGGATGAAGATACCGCCTGAGACGACGGCCATACACGGGATAACAAACGAGATAGTGAAGGACTGCCCGACCTTTTTCGACGCCGCCGACGAGATATGGGATTTCTTCGAGGGGTGCGACCTTTCAGGGTTCAACTGCGACAGGTTCGACATACCTTGCCTCGCCGCGGAGTTCGCCCGCCTCGGGCGCGATTTCGGCGCGAGCCGCCGCAGGCACGTTGACGTTCAGAGGATCTACCACCGCATGGAGCCGCGCGACCTTTCGGCGGCCGTCAGGTACTATCTCGGGCGCGACCACGAAGGCGCGCATGGGGCCGAGGCCGATACGCGCGCAACGCTGGAGGTCCTCAAGGCCCAGCTTTCGAAGTACGAAGGCCTTCCCGCAACGACGGCCGAGATGGACGACTGGCTCGTGCCGCACGATCCGCTCAACGCCGACAGGCAGGGGATGATCCGCTGGAGCAATTCGAAGCACGGCTGGACGGTCAATTTCGGCAAGAAGAAGGGCGAACTTCTCAAGGACATCTTCACGCACGAGAAGAATTTCCTCAGGTGGGTCGTGAACGGCGGATTCGACCCGGAGGTGCGCGCCATATGCCGCGATCTCCTGGAGCACGGCCGCCTGCCGCCCAAGCCAGAAGCGGCCGAGTGAAACCTGCCATCCCGAACGGATCCCTGCCATGGAGACGACCCCCGAAGAGATGATGCGACCCATCGTCGCAAAGCTCAATGAAGCGGCCCGTGCGTACTATTCCGGCCTCGGCGAGCTTATGTCTGACTTCGAGTGGGACGCTCTCTTCGACAGGCTCAAGGCGATGGAGGAGGAGACGGGGGTCGTCCTTGAAGACTCCCCCACGAACCGCGTCGGGGCGGATGACGCCCCCGGCCGCAAGGAAGCCCACGAGTTCCCGGCCCTTTCGCTCGCAAAGACGAAAAGCCCACAGCGCGTCGCGGCATGGGCCGAGATGCGGCCGATATGGCTTTCATGGAAGCTTGACGGGCTTACGCTAGTAGCTACATACGATGGCGGCAGGCTTGCAAGGCTCCTTACGAGGGGCGACGGCCACATTGGAACGAACATAACCCATCTCGCGCCGGCCATATCCGGCATCCCCGCCGAGATCCCAGAGAAGGGCCATCTAGTCGTCAGGGGCGAGGCCGTCATATCGTACGCCGACTTCGAGAGCTTCCTCGCCACGAGCGGCGCCGACTACGCAAACGCCCGCAACCTCGCTAGCGGCAGCCTTTCGCTCAAGGATCTCGATGAGCTCAAGAGGCGCAGGATCGCATGGATGCCCTTTACGCTAGTCCATACCGGGAGGGCCATTACATCGTGGGGCGCGAGGCTCGATTTCCTCGATTCGCTCGGCTTCAGGTGCGTCGAGCGTGAGCTTATATCATCCCCCGTCGCCGAAGCCGTCTCTGCGGCCATCGAAAGGTGGACGGGGAAGGTGACGGGCGGCGAGAATCCGTACCCGGTGGACGGGCTTGTCGTATCGTACGACGATACGCTCTACGCCAGCACCGGGAGCGTCACAGGCCACCACGCGACGCGCGCGGGGCTTGCATTCAAATGGCAGGACGAAACGGCCGAGACGCGCCTCGACCACATAGAGTGGAGCTGCGCGGTCTCTTCCATATCGCCTGTCGCGGTGTTCGAGCCCGTGCAGCTTGAGGGGACCGTAGTGAAGCGCGCGAGCCTCTGCAACATAAGCGAGTGCGAAAGGCTTGGAATAGGCGGGAAGGGGAGCGTCCTGAGCGTAATAAAGGCGAACAAGATAATCCCCAAGGTCGTATCAGTAGCCGAAAAGGCCGGCGAGTTCGAAATCCCGTCTTCATGCCCCGTTTGCGGCTCTAAAACGGCGGTCGTCACAACGGACGGCGGCACGAAAAAGCTTGTATGCACGAACGATGAATGCGCCGCGAGGACCTTGAGGAAGTTCATGCGCTTCGTTTCGAAGGACGGCATGGACATTGGCGGTCTCGCGGGCGAGACGCTCGAGAAGTTCATCAACAGGGGATGGATACGTACGGCCGCCGACATATACCGCCTCGGCGCGCACAGGGACGAGATCGCCGCAATGGAAGGCTTTGGAGCCAAGAGCGCCGACAACATCGCTTCCTCCATCGAGGCCGCGCGCTCGCGCGACGGCGTCAGGTTCCTTGTCGCTCTCAACATCCCGCTCTGCGGGCCGGAGGTCGCCAAGCGCCTCCTTTCGGTCTATGGGAGCGTCGAGGCCGTCGCGGCAAAGGCGGAGGAGGCCGCGAGATGCGACGATCTCTTTTCGCCAGGGCGCGATGCATTCGCCGCGATAGACGGCATAGGCCCCGTGAAGAGCGCGGCCGTGGTGGACTGGTTCTCGTTCGCGGCAAACCGCGATCTCGTAAGTGATCTTCTAAAGGAGGTGGAGGTGTCGCCCTACAAGGCGGCCCAAGGCCTCAGGTGCGCAAACCTCACCTTTGTCGTGACGGGCGATCTCGGGCGCTTCGAGAACCGCGCCGCGATAAAGGCGTACATCGAATCGCAGGGCGGCAAGGTGGCGGGAAGCGTCTCCAGGGCGACGTCGTATCTCATAAACAACGACGCCGCTTCGGAAAGCTCGAAGAACAGGAAGGCGAAGGAGCTTTCCATCCCCGTCATCACCGAGGACATGTTCATTGAAAAGTTCGGCGGCCCGGAGGATGGCGCCGCCGCTGAGGAGGAGGTCTGATATGTCCAGACTCAAGCTGGGGGTTCTCGGAAGCGGTTCCGGGAGCAACATGCAGTCGATAGTTGACGAGATCGAGGCCGGGCGGCTCGATGCGGAGGTGAAGCTCGTCATCGCCGACGTCGAGGGGGCCCGCATACTCGACAGGGCGGCGAAGCACGGAATAAAGGGGCTTTACCTCGATTGCGCCCCGTGGAGGACGAAGCTGGAGGGGCCCGCCGAGGATAGGTGCATAGAGCTTCTGAAGAATGCCGGGTGCGACACGGTCGTGCTGGCGGGCTTCATGCGCATCGTAAAGCCGAAGCTCCTTGCGGCGTTCCCTAACCGCGTCCTCAACATCCATCCCGCCATACTTCCTGCGTTTCCTGGCGTACACAGCTGGACGCAGGCGCTCGACTACGGGTGCAAGGTGGCGGGGGTGACGGTGCATTTCGTCGATGCGGGCACGGATTCCGGCCCCATAATCGTGCAGCGCACTGTGCCCGTCATGGAGGACGATACGCCTGAGAGCCTGCATGCGCGCATACAGGTCGAGGAGCATATCGCCTACCCCGAGGCGCTTAGGCTTCTCGCGGCAGGCCGCCTCAAGGTGGAAGGGCGCAGGGTGCGCATACTCGGGGTCTAAAGGGACTTTGCCTCTTTTAAACGATTAGGAGATGGACTTAAATGAACGGTTTGACGCTTCTCGCGATCGCCGGCGCGGTGCTGCTCGGCGGCTATTTCATCTATTCGCGCATCCTCTCGCGCATTCTCGGGGTCGACCCTTCGAGACCCACCCCCGCCAATACGCTCAGGGACGATATCGACTACGTCCCCGCGCACCCGACGGTCCTCTTCGGGCACCACTTCGCCGCAATCGCAGGCGCAGGCCCGATAGTCGGCCCGGTCCTGGCGGCCGAGTTCGGCTGGGCGAGCGTGGCCCTGTGGATCCTTCTCGGATGCGTCTTCATCGGCGCCGCCCATGACATGATCGCGCTGCACCTTTCCGTAAGGCACGAGGGCAAGTCTATAGGAACCGTGATAGGCGAGCTGCTAGGCCCGGGTGGAAGGGTGGCGTTCCTTCTCTTCTGCTGGTCGGCGCTTATACTCGTCGTCGCGGAGTTCACGAGGCAGATAGCCGCGACGTTCGTCTCGAACCCCGAGATAGCCTCGGCGTCGCTCCTTTTCATCGCGGAGGCCATCATCTTCGGGCTTTGCGTCTACCGCTTCAAGATGGGCGTTCTCCTGGCGTCGTCGATATTCGTTCCGCTCATGTTCGCCTTCGTGTGGATCGGCTCTTTAATCCCGTTCGATCTAGTTAAGATGGGGCTTGATGCCGGTACGGCGCAGACCGTGTGGACGCTTGTCCTTCTCGCGTACTGCTTCTTCGCCTCGACGATGCCCGTCTGGCTCCTTCTCCAGCCGAGGGACTACCTCAACGCCTACCTCCTCTACGCGATGATGATCCTGGGCGTCGCCGGAGTCGTCTTCGCGCATCCGCATATCCAGATGGAGGCTTTCACCTCGTTTGCGGCCGAAGGGCGCGGCGGAGTTCAGATGCTCTTCCCGTTCCTCTTCGTGACCGTCGCCTGCGGCGCCTGCAGCGGCTTCCATGCGCTCGTCGCGAGCGGCACCACCGCAAAGCAGCTTGCGAGCGAAAAGAGCACGCGGCTCGTCGGGTACGGGGCGATGCTCCTTGAGGGGCTTCTCGCCACGCTCGCCTTGATCGGCGTTGCCGGAACGTGGGACGGCGCAGGCTACCTCCACACCATACAGACGGTCAAGGAGGGCGGGCTCGGCGTGGAGCCTGTCGCCATGTTCGCGGGCTCGCTTGCGGGCTTCTTCGAGAAGGTCCTGACGGCGTTCGGCGCGGGCGAGGCGGCTGCGCAAAGCGGCGTCGCCGTCGCAAGGTCGTTCATGCTCCTTGCGGTGAGCGCGTTCTTGATGACGAGCGTCGATGCGGCGACCCGCCTTGCCCGCTTCACCTGGCAGGAGCTCTTCCCGGTCAAGCAGGGAGTCGCTTTGACTGCCGCCCGCAAGACTGTAAGGAACATGTATACGGGTACGGCGATAGTCGTCGCGCTCGTAGCGATGCTCCTTCTCGGAAACGCGGAAACGGCCAAGTCGCTTTGGACGAATTTCGCCTCCGCGAACCAGCTTCTCGCGTCCCTGACGCTTCTCACGGCGTCGCTCTGGCTCTTGAGAAACGGCAAGAACATGTACATCGCCTTCATCCCGATGTGCTTCATGCTTGCGACCTCGCTTACGGCGGTGGTGCAGCTGCTCATTAAAGGCGTGAAGTCCTGGTACGCCCTCGGTTTTGCGGCCGGCTTCATTGGCCCCGGGCTCATGTCGATATGCACGGCCGCGCTTCTCGTCCTTGCGGTATTCACGTTCGCGCTCGGTGTGAAGGCGTTCATGCGCGCCAACATTACCAAATGATAATCTTTTAGTAAGGAAGATTTCATATTTCGTTCAAGGAGCGGTAATATGCGCATGGTATACTTGTGCGCATGAACAAGAAAGCTCTTATCGTTTCCGCTCTTGCGGGACTTTCCGCCGTCGCGCACGGCGCAGGCTACGCGCTCTACGAAGCTAGTGCGCGCGGTATGGCAATGGGTAACTCTCTCGTCGGCAGCACGGGGGATGCAAGCGCCGTCTACTACAACCCCGCCAACATCAGCGAAGTCACGAACGTCGCCGTCATGGTGGGTGCCACGTTCATCAATCCGTTCTGCGATACGGAGGTTGACAACTCGAACTGCCAGAAGATGAACGCTGGCTGGTTTACGGTTCCGCACGCGTATGCCGTAATGCCTCTAGGGCACGGCTTCACGCTTGGTCTCGGCGAATACAGCGAGTACGGCATGGGCACGAAGTACAAGAGCCGTTGGCCCCTCGCCGGCGACTCCTACGAGACTACGCTCATGCAGGTAACGACAAGCCCGGTCATCTCCTACCAGGCCACAGAGGACTGGAGCATCGCCGGCGGTCTCAGGATTTCCTGGATCGAGTTCGAGAACAAGGCCGCGCCGTACGCCGGTACGATGAACTACCTCAACAACCTCCCTGGCGGCATCTACGGCAGGAACAACGGCCTTCGTAGCCACATAAAGGGTGACGACTGGTCGCTTGGCTACATTCTCGCCACGCAGTACCGTGTTACCGACAGGGTTAAGGTCGGCTTGACGTACCGTTCCGAGATCCGTCACAAGCTTGAGGGCGACTTCAACTTGAGGGGCAGGGTTCTCGGTCAGAATGCCGAGCTCCACTCTGGTGACGTCACTGGCAAGGTCCGCCTTCCGCAGTCCATTACGCTCGGCGTCAACTGGGATGCCACCGACCGCCTGAGGCTCGGCTCGATGCTGTGCTGGACGCAGTGGAGCAAGCTCAACCACCTTACGATCCACATTCCGGAGCGCAACTCCCTCACAGGCGCTGCAAATCTCGACCAGAGGTCGTACTTCAACTGGCATGACGTCATCCGCGTTGGCTTCGGTGCAGAGTATGACATCAATGATTGGCTTGCCGTCAGGGGCAGCTACATCTATGACATGGATCCTTCAAGCCCCCACCACGGTACGACCATGATTCCCTGCGGCGACCGCCACATCTTCGGCACCGGCCTTGGCTTCAAGCTCGCGAAGAATCTGACGCTCGATCTCGGCTACACGATCATCTACATGGAGAGCGAGACGCGCAGGGTCAACGAGAAGGGTGTTGCCCCTCTCACGAGCGACAGGGAGCGCCTCTTCGAGACGCGCAACGGCATCACGCAGCTGATCTCCGTCACGCTCGGATACGCGTTCTAAGGTTTGTTAAAATTCCCCCTTGCACGAGGGGGAAGATTATGATATACTATTGCGCATGGGACAGCAACTTAGACAGCGTGCCAAGAGGGCGAGGCGTCTAGCGCGCAACAAGCGCGTGAAGGCCCGTCTGCTCGCGGCGAAGAAGTCGGCTTGACAGGCTTCCTTTATCGGGTGGGATGGCCGAGCGGTTAGGTAGTGGACTGCAAATCCACGTACAGCGGTTCAACTCCGCTTCCCACCTCCAGTCTACTAGCGAAAGACCTCCGGAAACGGAGGTTTTCGTGTACTTGGAAGGGGATGAAATGGGAGAGAAGACGCTTTTCGTGATAGATGTGATGCCTTTCCTCTACAGGGGACATTTCGCATTCATCAAGAACCCGCGGATGACGGCCACCGGCATAAACACGTCGGCCCTTGTAGCGTTCGCGTCAAGCGTCACCTCGATCCTCTCGGAGTACAACCCTACCCACGTCGCCTTCGCAATGGACCCTGACGGCCCCACGTTCCGGCACGAGGCGTACCCCGAGTACAAGGCGGGGCGCGAAAAGATGCCCGAAGATCTTGCCGCATCGATCCCCAGGGCCTTCGAGCTCGCAGAGGCGCTTAATATCCCGGTCTTGAAGGTTCCCCGCTTCGAGGCGGACGACATAATGGGGACGCTTGCGCGCATGGGCTCCGAGGCGGGCTTCACAGTCTATATCGCCACCCCCGACAAGGACGCCGCCCAGCTCGTCGGAGAAAAGGTGCGCCTCTACCGCCCGGGGCGCGGCGGCGCGCCGGCCGAGGTGTACGACGAGGAGAAGGTGAAGAGCCACTGGTCGCTTTCAAGCCCCGCGCAGATGATAGACTATCTCGCCATTGCAGGCGACAGCTCTGACAACATCCCCGGCATGCACGGCATAGGCGAGAAGACGGCCACAAAGCTCCTTGCTGACTGGGGGAGCGTCGAGAACGCGATCGCCCACGCCTCCGAGATAAAGGGGAAGCTCGGCGAGAAGGTGGCCGCCGGTGCGAAGGATGCGCTTGCTAGCAAGTTCCTCACGACGATCCGCACCGACGTGCCGCTCGATGTTACGCTCGACGGCCTCAAGAGGCGCGAGGTCGATGCCGAAAAGCTCAAGGACGTATGCGCAAAGTACGAGCTTATGCAGCTTGCGAGGAAGCTCCTCGATCCTGAGGCGCTTCTCGACGCCGAACCCAAATACAAGACTCTCGCCGAGATAGACCACGACTATCGGCTCGTAAAGACCGAGGCCGCCGCGCGCGAGCTTGCCGAAGAGCTTATGGCTGCGGGGAAGGTGGCGTTCGACACGGAAACGACGGGCCTCGACCCGAGAGCTGACGATCTCGTCGGGATAAGCTTCTCCACCGCGCCCGGCAAGGCGTGGTACGTGCCGATCCCGCCGTATGACGCTATGGTAACGGATCTTGGGGACCTTTTCGCCGCGGCCGCGCGCGAAGCGGGGAAGGGCCCTGCGATGGAGCGCGTCGCCATCTTTGCGGACGTCTTCGCTGATCCTGCCAAGACGCTAGTCGCGCACAACGCCAAGTTCGATATCGCCGTCCTTGAAAGGTACGGGATAAGGTTTGGCTCCACCGTGCGCGACACGATGCTCGAGCATTACGTTCTCGACGCTGCGGCCCGCCACGGCAAGGAGGCCCTATCGCGCGAGCTTCTAGGGCGCGAGGCGATCGGCATCGAAAGCATTATCGGCGAGCGCAAGCGCGGCGTCGGGCAGAAGACGATGGGCGAGATCCCTCCCGAGGAGATCCTCGACTACGCCGCGCAGGACGCCGATCTCGCCTTCCAGTGGGATGGCGTTTTAAGGCCGCGCGTCGCCGAGGCGGGCGCGCTCCAGGCACTAACCGAAAGCGAGGAGCCTCTGGTGCCGATACTCCTTGACATGGAGCGCGAAGGCGTTAAGGTCGATGTCGCCGCGCTCAAGGCGTATGGCGTCGAGCTGGAGCGCGAGATAACATCGCTTGCCTGCGACATCCGCAATCTGGGGGCGCCCGCGCTCAATCTCGATTCGCCTAAGCAGCTTGGCGAGTTCCTTTTCGATACGCTCAAGCTCCCGGGCGCAAAGCATACGGCCAAGGGGCAGTACTCGACCGACGAGAAGACTCTTGCGCGGCTCCAGGGCGACCATCCCGTCGTAGGGAAGATACTCGAGTACCGCACATGCACGAAACTGAAGAGCACGTATGTAGACAAGCTCCCGCAGTGCGTTGACCTTGAAGGGCGCGTCCACACGACGTTCACCCAGGCGTTCGCCGAGACGGGGCGCCTTGCCTCAAGCGACCCCAACCTCCAGAACATACCCGTAAGAACGGAGAGGGGCAAGGCGATAAGGGCCGCCATCGTCGCGCGCGACGAGAATCACAGGCTCGTTTCGGCCGACTATTCGCAGATCGAGCTCAGGATAATGGCCGCCATGAGTGGGGACGAACACATGATCGCCGCGTTCAACGCCGGGGCGGACATCCACCGCGACACGGCCGCGCGCGTCTACGACGTGATGCCCGGCCTCGTGACGGACGACATGCGCTCGAAGTGCAAGATGGTCAACTTCGGGATAATCTACGGTATAAGCGCGTTCGGTCTCGCGCAGAGGCTCGGGTGCCCGCGCCGCGAGGCGTCGGATCTCATAGAAAGCTACTTCAGGCTCTATCCCAGGATCAAGGCGTTTATGGACGCGTCGATCGAGAAGGCCCGCAAAACCGGCTACGCCGTGACGGCCCTCGGAAGGCGCAGGTCACTCAAGGACATCACAAGCCGCAACGCAACCGTAAGGCAGGCCGCGGAGCGCGATGCGATCAATACGCCTGTGCAGGGGACGGCCGCGGATCTCATAAAGCTCGCGATGGTGAAGGTGAGCCGCGCTCTCAAGGCCGAAGGGCTCAAGGCGAAGATGGTTCTGCAGGTGCACGACGAACTTCTCTTCGATACGCCCGTAGACGAGGTGGAGCGCGTCTCGGAGCTCGCAAGAAGGGAGATGTCCCATGCGATGCCCCTCGGAGTCCCGCTCGAAGTCAGCGTCGGGGTGGGCCGCAACTGGCTTGAGGCGCACTGACGGCACGATCCCCCTTTTTTAAAATTGTCTCTTAATACGCTTGCAAATTGCGTTGAAATAGGCTACAATATGCACATCCTAAAAATCAATAGAAAAAGAGGTGACTTATCGCTTCCTTCACACGAGTGAATTATAAGATTCGCGTACCGCAGGTGCGCGTTATCGATTCCACGGGCGCAATGCTCGGCGTCATGCCCACGCAGGCGGCCCAGCGCATGGCAGAGCAGCAGGGGCTCGATCTCGTCGAGATAACCCCAACAGCCGTCCCGCCCGTATGCAAGATAATGGACTACGGCAAATTCAAGTATGAAGAGTCCATCAAGGCAAAGAAGGCGCGAAAGGCGCAGAAGGTGCAGCAGGTAAAGGAGATAAAGTTCCACCCGGGCACCGATACGGCCGATTTCGAGCACAAGCTCAAGCAGATACGCGGATTCATCGGCGAAGGCTGCAAGGTCAAGCTGACGCTTCAGTACCGCGGCCGCGAGAACGCGCACCGCGAGCTTGGCGAGGATGTGATAAACAGGGTTCTTGAAGCGCTCAAGGACGAATGCAGCGTAGAGCAGGCCCCGAAGACTTTGGGCCGCATCCTCGGCGCGCTCATAGGCCCGCCCAGGAAGAACGCCCCCAAGGCGCAGGCCCCGCGTCCTGCGGAGCCTCCGGCGGCCCCGCGTCCTGCGGCGCAGCAGCCGCCCGCAGGCGGAATCCGCATCTCGATAGGCGGAAAGTCGTAGGTAAAGGATGCGTGTCGGTTTCGGATATGATTCCCACAGGTTCGAGGATGGCCGTCCGCTCATGCTGGGCGGAGTGCATATCCCCGGCGTTGCGGGTCTTAAAGGCCATTCCGACGCCGATGCGCTTCTGCACGCGATAATAGACGCTCTTCTCGGAGCCATCGCCCATGGCGACATCGGAAGCCATTTCCCCGACACCGACCCCGAGTGGAAGGGCGCGGATTCGTCGAAGCTCCTTGAAGCAGTCGCGGCGGAAGTGGCCGCGGCCGGGTACAGGGTCGGCAACATCGACGCTACCGTGATATGCCAGAGGCCGAAGCTGAGGCCGCACGTCGACGCGATCAGGTCGCGTATCGCCGCGATCCTCGGCGTGGACACGGGCAGGATAAGCGTTAAGGGCAAGACTAACGAAGGGATGGACGATATTGGCGCGGGGCTCGGGATCGAGGTCCACGCAGTCGCACTCCTGGAGGAGCTTTAGGGTTTGGCGTAAAGCATTACGCCTTTGAAATCGAAAGGATGAATGAAATGTCTCAGACGGTATGGAATGCAAACGGTTTCCCGAAGGTCGGGATCCGCCCCATAATCGACGGCCGCAGGCGCGGCGTCAGGGAGTCGCTTGAGGTCCAGACGATGGACATGGCGAAGACGGCGGCGGCGCTCATATCGGAGAACCTCCGCTACCCCGACGGCTCGAAGGTCGAGTGCGTCATCGCCGACACCACGATCGGCGGCGTCGCCGAGGCGGCCGCGTGCGCGGAGAAGTTCCGCAGGGAGAATGTAGGCGTGTCCCTCTCGGTCACGCCCTGCTGGTGCTACGGCACCGAGACGATGGACGCGGATCCCTCGATCCCCAAGGCAGTATGGGGCTTCAACGGCACCGAGCGCCCGGGCGCGGTCTATCTCGCGGCGATGCTCGCGGGGTACGCGCAGCGCGGCATGCCGGCGTACGGCATCTACGGGCGTGAGGTCCAGGACAAGGACGACAAGTCCGTCCCCGCCGACGTCAAGGAGAAGATCCTCCGCTTCGTGAAGGCCGGCCTTGCCGTCGCCATGATGAAGGGCAAGAGCTACCTCTCCTGCGGCTCAAGCGCAATGGGCATCGCTGGCAGCTTCGTGGACGTCTCCTTCTTCCAGAGCTACCTCGGCATGCGTCCCGAGAACATGGACATGTGCGAGATCGAGCGCCGCATCTCCGAGGGCATCTACGACAAGGCCGAGTACGAAAAGGCCCTCGCCTGGACGAAGAAGTGGTGCAAGGAGGGCAAGGACTACAATCCTGAGGCCATCCAGAAGAGCCGCGAGGCGAAGGACCGCGACTGGGAGTACGTAGTCAAGATGGCGATCATCATGCGCGACATGATGGTTGGCAACCCCAAGCTCGCCGAGATGGGCTTTGGCGAGGAGGCCGCCGGAAGGAACGCCCTTGCGGCCGGTTTCCAGGGCCAGAGGCAGTGGACCGACCACTGGCCGAACGGCGACTTCATGGAGGCTATGCTCAACAGCTCCTTCGACTGGAACGGGATCCGCGCTCCGTACGTTATCGCCACGGAGAACGACTCCCTCAACGGAGTTTGCATGCTTCTGATGTACCTGCTCACCAACAGGCCTTCGCTCTTCGCGGACGTGCGCACGTACTGGTCGGCCGAGGCCGTCAAGCGCGCAACAGGTGTCGAGATGACGGGCATCAACAAGGGCGGATTCATCCACCTGCTCAACTCCGGCAGCTGCACGCTCGACGCAACGGGCGAGCAGACCGTTGACGGCAAGCCCGCCATGAAGCCTTTCTGGGAGATCTCCGAGGCCGAGGCAGAGGCCTGCCTCAATGCCACGCAGTGGGTCCCCGCGGGTGTCGAGTACTTCCGTGGCGGCGGCTTCTCCTCGAGCTTCCTCTCGAAGGGCGGCATGCCCATGACCATGACGCGCATCTCGATCGTCAAGGGCCTCGGTCCGGCGCTCCAGATCGCCGAGGGCTGGTCCACCGAGCTTCCGAAGGAGGTCCACGAGAAGCTTATGCTCCGCACCAACCCCGAGTGGCCCTGCACCTGGTTCGTCCCGCGCCTCACCGGCAAGGGCGCGTTCAGGGACGTCTACAGCGTCATGAACAACTGGGCCGCCAACCACGGCGCCATTGCATACGGCCACATCGGCGCGGATCTCATGACCCTCGCTTCGATGCTCAGGATCCCCGTCTCGATGTCGAACGTCGCCGACGAGGACCGCTTCCAGCCGCACGCCTGGGGCCTCTTCGGGGCGGACGACCCCATCGGGGCGGACTACCGCGCCTGCGCGAACTTCGGCCCGCTCTACGGCGCGTACTGATTTTGTTCAACCACTTGTTTGTAACGCAAAAAGAAAGAAAGGCATCATTAAGATGAAATTCATCAGGTTCGCCGCTGTTGCGGCGCTTACGCTCGTGCTTACGGGTTGCGGAAACGGTCCCAAGGCCCCTCAGGGCACTGTCGCGGCCGCGTACATCGACCTCGGCAAGACTCTCAGCAACATCGAGGATGTCGTCGACGACGTTCTTGGTGAGCTCCCCTCCTCCATGAAGGAGATGCGCGAAGAGGTCCGCAACCAGATCAAGGAAGGCAAGAAGGCCGCCAAGGAGAACGGCTTCGCTCTTTCCGGATTCAACTGGGCCATGTGGACGCTCGCGTTCGACGAGAGCGCCAACCAGCACATCGGTCTTGCAGTCAGCGTCGATTCCGACATGGTCGAGCCGCTCGAGAAGCTTCTGCCCGTCCTCGGCGCAAGGGATCTTGAAGGTAAGATCGCGGGCGAAACCATCCGCGAGATCGCCGTCCCCAATGTCGGCAACCTCTACTGCTGCATCCTCAAGGGCGGTCTCGTCCTTCTCGCCGAGCCCGAGCGCATCCCCAGCTGGGAGCGTGAGAACACGACCCGCAAGGAGACGGACGGCATCGCGCTTCTCGTGAAGACCTACAAGGGCGAGATCAAGCCCGCGTCCGGATTCGGCGACATCGACGATCTCGACGGCAACACGATCGCGCGCGTCCTCGCGCCTGAGGTAGGCGACGCGCTCAAGGCCCGCATCGGCGGCAACGCCGACGAGGTCAAGAAGATGATCGAGGAGACGACCGGCGACGAGGATCTCTACGACTCCATCACCGGCCTCGGCGACATCATGTTCGACCTCAACCTCGATGACGACGACTTCGGCTTCGCCCTCACGATCGAGACCGATTGCCGCAGCGACGCCAAGATCCTCGAGAGCTGGTTCGAGGCCCTCACCGCCGGCGACGCCCGCTTCCTTCTCGATGGCGCGCTCGTCTTTCTGGCCGACGGCCCGATGCGCCGCGACTTCCGCCGCGACCCCAACCTCAAGAAGACCTTCGTCGAGGTCAGGAAGCTCTTCGACGGCGCGTTCGACGTGGACCGCAGCGGCTCCACCGTCACGCTCGAGGTCGAGCTTGACACGGACGACGTGATCGAAGCCATCGTTGACAACACCTTCGCTGAAGCGAAGTGAAAACCCGGCCGTCGCGATGGGACTTGAAGACATTCCATCGGGCGAAAGGGTGCATATCGCCTTCTTCGGCGCTCGCAACGCCGGAAAGTCGAGTCTCGCGAATGCGGTGACGGGACAGGATCTGGCCGTGGTGTCCGAAGTGAAGGGCACCACGACCGATCCGGTAAGGAAGGCGATGGAACTTCTTCCCCTCGGGCCCGTGGTGGTGATCGACACCCCCGGGCTCGATGACGATGATCCCAGACTCGGCGAGGAGCGCGTGGGGCGCGCAAGGCGGATCCTCTCCGAAACGGACATCGCCGTTATCGCCGTCGATCCCAAGGCGGGATTCGGAGATCTTGAAAAAGGGCTCGTTTCGCTCCTCAAGGAGCGTTCGATTCCGTATGTCACGGCATTGACGAAAGCCGATCTCCACCCTGCCGAGGCTGCATCACTTGCCGCGTCGCTGGGCGCGGATTCAATGGCCGTCAGCTCGAAGACGCTTGAAGGCGTCCGCGAGCTCAAGGAGAAGATCGCCTCGCTTGCCAGGCTGCGCCCGGCCGAGAGGCGTCTTGTGGGCGACCTCCTCGAAAGGGGCGATCTCTGCGTTCTTGTAGTTCCCATAGACGCCTCTGCCCCCAAAGGGCGGCTCATACTGCCGCAGCAGCAGGTTCTAAGGGACATCCTCGATTCGCACGCATCGGCAGTGGTATGCCAGGTCGAGGAGCTGGAGGGGACGCTTGCACGCCTAAGCGCTCCGCCCAGGATCGTCATAACAGATTCGCAGGCGTTCGAGAAGGTCGCCGCCATCGTTCCGCGCGGCGTGCCGCTCACGTCGTTCTCGATACTTTTCGCGAGATACAAGGGCGATCTCGCGAAGCTCGCTTCAGGGGCGAAGGCGCTTCTTTCCCTCAAGGACGGGGACGAAGTCCTCATAAGCGAAGGATGTTCGCACCACAGGCAGTGCGGCGATATAGGGACAGAGAAGATCCCCGCCTGGATAAGGGCGAAGACGGGAGCCGAGCTGAAATTCTCGTTCACCTCCGGGCGCGATTTCCCAGACGCGGCGGCGCTTTCCCGGTTTGCGCTCGTCGTCCATTGCGGCGGGTGCATGCTCAATGCGCGCGAGATGGAAAGCCGCATGGAGGCGGCGTCGCGCGCAAACGTGCCGATGGTGAACTACGGCATGGCGATAGCCGCCTTGAAGGGCGTTCTCACGCGGAGCCTCGAGCCTTTTGAAAAATCGAATTGAAGATCTCTTTGGTTTTTGTCCAGTCTCGATGAAAGGGTTTTGAAATGAAGCATTTTCTCGCTATAGACATCGGCGCTTCGTCTGGCCGCCACATTCTCGGGCACGTAGAGGACGGGAGGATAGTCCTTGAGGAGGTGTACAGGTTCGACAATTCCCAGGTGGTGAAGGACGGCCACGATTGCTGGGACATCCCGAGCCTCTTTACCCACATTGTAGCCGGCATAAAGGCGGCAGGCGATAGGGGCACCCCTCCCGAGACGATAGGCATCGATACGTGGGGGGTCGATTTCGTTCTTCTCGGGCCGGACATGAAGCCATGCTCCGACACTGTCGCCTATCGCGACTCGCGCACCGTCGGGGCAGACAGAATCGTCGAGGAGTCCATCTCGCAGGAGGAGCTCTACTCGCGCTGCGGCATACAGAAGGCCGCCTACAACACGATCTACCAGCTTGCGGCGCTAAAGAAGGAGCATCCGGATCAGATCGAAGCGGCCTCGCGCCTTCTCATGACGCCCGAATACCTGAACTTCCTTTTGACTGGCGTTGCGGCGAGCGAATATACGATATGCTCGACGACAGGTCTTGTGAACGCCCGCACCGCCACATGGGACGACGAAGTCATAGCGAGGCTCGCTCTTCCAAGGCGCATCTTCGGCGAGATCAAGATGCCGGGCAGTGTTCTAGGGCCGTTGCTACCGTCGGTGAGGGATGCAGTCGGTTTCGATTCGACTGTCGTTCTCGCGGCGTCGCACGATACGGGAAGCGCGTACCTTGCGGTCCCCGCGAAGGATGACAACGCGGTGTACATCTCAAGCGGCACCTGGAGCCTTCTCGGTGTCGAGAACATGGAGCCCGTCACGAGCGAGGCTTCAAGGCGCTCGAACTTCTCCAACGAGGGCGGCGCATGGAGGCGCTACCGCTATCTCAAGAACATCATGGGGCTTTGGATGATCCAGAGCGTGAGGCGCGAGCTCAACGGGGTGAGCTATGTGGCGGGGAAGGGGCCGCGCGCCGTTCCCCTCAAGGATTGGACGGAGCGCAAGTACAGCTTCGACGATCTGGAGAAGGCCGCGCGCGCGTCGTCGCATTTCAAGAGCCTTGTCGACGTCTCGAGCGACCGCTTCCTTTCGCCAGAATCGATGATCGCCGAGGTGCGTGCCGCGTGCGCCGAGGCCGGCGAACCCGTTCCCGAAACTGTTGGCGAGCTTATGCAGACGGTA
This sequence comes from Kiritimatiellia bacterium, assembly GCA_045636065.1. Lineage (GTDB taxonomy): Bacteria > Verrucomicrobiota > Kiritimatiellia > RFP12 > UBA1067 > RGIG5050. The sequence goes on from JAZTWW010000063.1 coordinate 66,008, forward strand.
TACGCCAGCCTTGCTGAATGCTACCGCTTGGCGATCGCGAACCTTGAAGGGCTGACGGGAAAGAAGTACACATCCATTAATATCGTCGGCGGCGGCTCCAAGGATGGCTATCTCAACGAGCTTACAAGGGACAGGACGGGGCTTAAGGTCTACGCCGGCCCCACGGAAGGCACGGCCATCGGCAACCTGATCGTCCAGTTCATCGCCGCCGGCGAGTTCAAGGACCTCTCCGAAGCCCGCGCCGCCGTCGCCGCCAGCTTCGACGTCCGCGAGGTGTAAGGGCTTGCCTAGGCTGTAATGCCAGGCCGCCCGAGCCTTGCCAGAAGGTCGTTGATCCTACCGTTTCTGGAAAGGATGCGTCCCCCTTTGGGGCTACCCTCAGGCTGCGGCTCCTCCTTGGTCGCATCATAGTACGCATGCGCTTCGGCCTTCAAGGAGTCGGCCAGACTTCTGGAGAGGAGCTTAAGCTCGTTAAGCCTTATTATGAACGATTCCGCCGATATTCCGAAGCGGGACTTGATTCTAAGGACGAGAGGGTAGTTCCACGCGTCGGGTTTCATGTTAAGCTGAAGGGCCGTCGCCTTGATTGCGTCCTCCGGCATAAGGAATACAGCCGCAAAGTGCCTTGCGAAACGCCTCGTTTCTGCGGTTTCGTTGAATGTGCTATTTCCAAGGCTTTTGAAAAGGTACGCGCAGGCGATTTCATACATCATCACGAATTGCTGCCTTTCGGCCGTCAGCTCCTTGGATATGAATATGAAGAAGTTGTCGTTGGCCCTGTCGAAAAACGCAAGGCTTTCGGTGTCGCCTGTAAGATCCGTGAAGATCGTCCTTACGCCCTGCGTCTCAAGAAGCTCGACGGCATCGTAAACGATGGCCGAACCGATGTTGCAGTGCGCCCTAAGTGCGCGCGAAAGGATTTCGGCTCCATCCTCGGACACTGTGAAAGGGGAGTTGAAGGGGATCGTAGTGTGTTTTGAGACTCCACATTCGTCCTCAACCGCGAGATATTCGCAGATGATAGCGTTCAGCTTTTCAAGAAGAGCTGGGTCAAGCGGTTTGGCATCGGGTGTGCGATGCGTAAGTATTGCATGCGAAGTCCTGCCGCCGGTCCCGCCGCGGCCCGCCTCGTGACCTCCCGATGCGCCGGGCCCAGCGTCACCCGATGTGCCAGATCCTCTGCTACCGCCAGATGCGCCGACCCATCTGCTGTCATCTGATGCTCCACCCGATCTGTCGCCCGATGCACCGCACTGCTGTGATACATTCGCGTCAATGGTTTCGCCTAGATAGGGACTCTGGTCTATGAGTTCCCTGAACGAGGCCCCCATAGCCTTAAGGATATGTCCAACCGTGCGCATTGACGGCGAAACGTATCCCTGCTCGATTGAGCAGAGCTGCGCAGGCTGCATTCCCGCAGCTTCAGCCAGCTCGTTCTGCTTCATATGCCTGCGTATACGAAGGTTTCTTAGTGATATGCCGATGTTCAGTTCCTGTTTTTCGTCCATTTCTAAGTCCTTGGTTTGGCGGCTGCGTGTGTATTATAGCAAATTTATCCACATTTGTCTATATACAATTAAATTATTTGATATTACGCAATATCAGCAATTAATAGAAAAATAAAAATGTGTCTTGTCAATTCTGCTCAGTTATGATATAATAGCGCACATGGAATTTCTTAATGGCAAGAAAATAGCACAGCTGCCAGCTGGATGCATTCCTTATGGGGTCTGTAGAGCGAAGACATGTCCCGACGGTACGCCGGGGACGTTCGTGTTTGATCATTGTCGTTATGCTGGTTATGTGGCGGAAGCTTTGCTCTCATTATTGCCAGAATCAATTCGCAGGAAATTCCCGGATCAAACACCTTTTCTCGTTTCCGTTCACGACATTGGTAAAGTTTCACCAGGTTTTGAAGGGAAGTACTTCATTGACATCCTGCGTAAGATGGCACCAGAATGGGCACAGGAATTTACAAATGGCGGTGTGACAACAAGCCATGCTGTTGTTGGCGCAAGGTCTCTTCAACGCTTGTTCAATCTGACATATGATCACCCTGTTCTCAGGGTTGTAGCTTCGCATCATGGATTCATGCCTGAATCTATACGTTGTGAAAAAGATGGGTGTTGGCAGGATGAAAGATCTGGACTAGTAGGAGCGCTTGCGGATGAGTTTGGCACTATTCCTGAATCTGTAGCCCATGTAGTTCCAGATGTGGCGCTCCTTGCGGGAATAACTTGTGTGTCGGATTGGATCGCTTCAGACGAAACGTTTTTTCCTCCGGATGAAAGATCTCTTTCGTGCAAAGAAGGACATGAGCGTGCCGTCAGGGCTGTTGTCGAATGTGGCTTTGCGCAGATTGCATTTCGCAATGGGATGACGTTTAGAGATATCTTTGGCTTTTCTCCATATCCTGCGCAAAAAGCATTTCTTGACGTAGTTCTCTCTCCAGGCGTTTACGTTCTTGAAGCGCCAATGGGAGTTGGCAAGACTGAATCAGCGCTATATGCTGCATATCGCCTGATTGAGAAAGGATATCATTCCGGCATTTACTTTGCTCTCCCCACCCGCCTTACAAGTGATCGCATCCATGAACGGGTTCGCGCGTTTCTCGATAAAGTGTCGATTGCTCAAACTGCGGTAAAATTGGCACATGGGCAGGCGTGGCTCAAAGAGTTTGAGACTGGAGCTGAGGGTTCTGATAGCTTTACAAACACTCGTCCTCCGTCATGGTTTAACCCGTCCAAGCGAGGTTTGCTTTTCCCGTTCGCTGTAGGGACGGTGGATCAGGCGTTGATGGCCGTGCTGAATGTGAAACATTCATTTGTACGTTCTTTTGGATTGGCAGGGAAGGTTGTAATACTTGATGAGGTTCATAGTTACGATGCCTATACGGGGACTCTTATTGACGAACTCGTAAGAAGACTCCGAAATTTGGGTTGTACGGTCATAATCCTCTCTGCAACATTGATTGCCGTCCGTCGCAAGCAAATACTGGGAATGGATGTTGCCGCATGTGACGGATATCCTCTCTTGACCGGCATCAAATCGGAGACAAATGAGATTGTGATTCGTGAACTTGAACCACCGTCTCCTCGAACGGTGCGTCTTAGGTGGATTGATGCGGCGGCTGAATCCCCGATTGTAGCTGTCGTCGAAAAGGCAAGAGCTGGATGCAATGTCCTATGCATTGCCAATACGGTTCCAACCGCACAGGAATGGTTCCGTTCCCTGAAATCAATGTTGAAGGACGACGATGATTTCCCAATCGGTCTTCTGCATGCCAAGTTCACAGGAAGAGATCGTGAGAGAATCGAAGGAAAATGGATGGACATGCTTAGAAAGGGATCGGTTAATCGTCCGAGCGGCTCCATTCTCGTTTCCACGCAGATTGTCGAGCAGAGCGTTGACATCGACGCCGACTGGATGCTTTCCGAGATTGCACCTGCCGATATGCTCCTGCAGAGAATCGGGCGTTTGTGGCGACATGAACGCTCCAGTCGTCCAGTAGAGTCTCCGGAACTAGCCATAGTCTGTTCGCGGATGTCAGTCTTGCCGGATGGGATGACTTCTGATTCTGTTCCAGAGTTCTTCGGAAGGGGATGCTTCGTCTATGCGCCTTATGTGCTTCTCCGAACATTTGAAGAACTTCGGTCGCGCACGGCACTCGACATTCCAAGCGACATTCGCCCCGTGCTTGAATCTGTTTATTCAGACGAAATACCAAGCGGGGATCTGCATCAGAAACTATACGAGGAAATGACGAAGAAAGCCGCTGCCCTCAGACGCTTGGCTGTCATGGGCCAGTCTGATGCGCTGCCAGTTCGGCCCGATGACGAAGAGCGAGCAGGAACACGTTACAGCAGCCGTCCCACTGTTTCGTTGCTCCTTGTCCGCTCAATCGAACGTGCGGCCAATGGATTTGACTTTGACTTCATCCTCATGGACGGGACACCTGTTATTGTTTCGCGATTCCGAAAGGACTTCTCGGTCACTCGCGCACTCTATGCAAATCTTGTACAGGTAGCGCCGAATGAAGCATTGCGTGAAGATGTTCACGGCTCGGAAATCCTCGCACGGCATTTCTTCGCTTCAGACATGCCTCGAATCTGCATCTGGGATCCAGAATCGGGTGGGCTTAAACTCTACGGTTCTGGTATGGAAGCCGGTTATTGCTACACTGGGCAACTTGGAGCATTCAGGCTCCAGTCAGATGGAGCGGCGAAAACTGTCCGAGACGGAATGGCCGACGTCTCGGATGTCGACTTCTTCTTTGACAACGACAACGATTGGTAGAACATGAACGAACAAAACGTATACAATCTCATTGACGAACCATGGATACCCGTCCTGAGGCAGGATGGCAGAAACAAGATGGTTTCGCTCGGTCAAGTGTTCGCCGACAAAGACGGGCAAATCGCCGACCTCGCTCTCAATCCCTACGAGCGCGTGGCGGTGTTCCGTCTTTTACTCTGCATCGCGCAAGCAGCGCTTGGTCCGGAACGATTAAAGGACGAACGGGCCTGGCGCGCCGCGAAGGATGCTGTTGGGCCTGTGGCGTCTGAATACCTAAATAAATGGCATGGCCGCTTCTTCCTTTATGGTCCGCACGCATTTCTGCAGCCGGATGATGTTGTTGCTGTCAATGAAACAAGTTATAAACCGTATTCAACTCTTGTGTTCGAACTGGCTTCTGGCAACAATTCAACTCTCTTTGACCACGCGGCCACAGACCCGGTGCGGGTGATTTCTCAATCTAGTCTTGCAATTGGTTTTACGACATACCAAAACTTCTCGGCCAATGGGTTGTCAGGGAAGTGCCTTTGGTCTGGGAAGGAAACCGAAAAGAGCGTCAAGGGAGCGCCTTGTCGTGAGCAATCAATGTTGTTTACGCTTTTTCTCGGCAACTCGATCATTGAGTCGATTTGGCTGAATCTTTTGACCTGTGAACAGATTGCAAATGACCTAAAAGCAGAGTGGGGATGTCCAGCTTGGGAGCTCGAATCCTTGTCTCGGTCAGATTCTCAAAAGCTCCCTGAAACTTTTCTCGGGCACCTTGTACCTTTATCGCGCTCAATCAAGTTTGAGAAAGGATCGCCCAAATGTATATTAGGCGGGGGGCTTATTTACCCACAACTTCCTTCTTGGAGGGAACAAATGGCTTCTGTAACCATGAAAGATGATGGTTCGCCAACCTACATTTCCGCAAATCCGTCTCGCATGCCGTGGCGCGATTTGACAAGTATTCTATCGGTTCACGGTTCGAGGGCTTGTAAAGGCGCTCTTGCATTACGTCATATCGAATCACTTGAAGAAGATGAGTTCTGCATCTGGACAGGTGGAATTAAATGGGAACCGGGACAGGCAAAATTAATCGATACAGTTGAATGGTCTGTGACTCTTTCCGCCTCCATGATTGAGGACTTGTCGTTGCAACGCTACGAAAATGCGATTAAGAGGGCGGAGAGCCAGAGGTCAAATCTTCGCCATGCAGCCAAGGCATACGCGGGAATCTTGAAAGTTGATGACACCAGCCGATACTACCAACCTGCCGAAAATACCTACTGGGACATACTCGCGCAGCCTAAAAACCAGAAACTTGTTCTGTCTGTGGATTCATCGACATACTTGGATGACTGGAAGCAAGCTACGTGGAGTGCCGCCAAGGAAGCCTATCGTCGGACGTGTCCAGCAATGAATGCGCGGCAGATTGAGGCATACGCGCAAGGATTTTCTAAACTTCATGTCAAGGAGGATAGTAATGAGCGAAACAACTGAATGGCCGATTGACCGATTTCTGAAACGAATAGTGGAGATAGTCCGCAAGGACGACCGTGGCGCACTTGCAGAATTGCGACGCGGCTTGAGCGAGACGACACAAGATCAGGCGTGGGAACATTTGATCCCATATTGCGCTGACTTTGCCGAGAATGAATCACATCGGTTCGTCTGGTGTACTGTTGGCGGGCTTGCCGCCGTGCTCGTTTCTGATGGATTGGCTACGACTGAACCAAGGAACAATCTTGGCACGACGATGCGCATGCTTGCGAAAGGCAGTGGTGATGGTGACGAATCAAAGGCGCTTAAGTCGTTTGAACCAAAGTTTCGTCGTGCGCTATCGTGCGACAACACAAGGTCTCTTTGTGAAATGGTCGTTGGCATTGGACGCACGGCCGCCGCAAAAGGGGTGTCCGTGAACCTGAAGGTGCTTTTCTGGGATCTCTGGAATTGGAGTGATTCAGACAAGCGCGATGAAATCCGTCTTCATTGGGCCAAGCAGTACTATCGTGTCTTCGAGCCTCGCATGGATACAGTGCCGGCACGAGAAGGGGAATGCGAATGAAAAACTTCCTTAGCCAGGCTGAAGTGTCGTGGGTGTGGGCGCTCAAACAAGGTCTAGGGGATCCCTATCGACTCCATCAGTGGATATGGAAAATCCTTCCAGACGATCCCGATGCTAGACGCGACTTTCTCTTTCGTTCCGATGTGAAGGACGGGATTTTGAGAATACTCCTTCTTTCTGCGCGCGCTCCAGAATCCAGCGATGTCGCCCAATGGAAAACAACTGAAATGTCCGGTACATTCCTAAGCCATGGCGCCTATCGTTTCAAGCTTCGTGCCAATCCATCTTTTCGCAGATCGTTAGATCATAAGCGACTTGCGATCTTCGATGATTTGAAGATTCGTGATTGGTTCGCACGCAAGTTGACTTCTGCTGGATGTACAGTTGGCAATCTTGAGACCACGGCTCCAAGAAAGATGCTTTTCCACAAGGGCGGCGATGCGCGATGTGGTACAGTCTATTCCGTAGATGCATCGGGCATACTGTCCGTCTATGACGAGTCGGCTTTCCGTGCCGCCTTTGACTCTGGAATCGGTCCGGCCAAGGGCTTCGGTTTTGGACTGCTTATGCTTCAACCCATTCAGCTTTGACCATTAACCGCAAATTCAAACAACAACTCAAAGGAGAAATCAAAATGAACCTCATCGAACTGCACATCCTGCAATCGTTCCCTGTCACATGCCTTAATCGCGATGACCTCGGCGCACCGAAATCCGCACGGTTCGGCGGCGTGGAGCGCGCTCGTGTCTCCAGTCAGTGCTGGAAGCGCGCCGTGCGTGAGTACTTTCATGATGCCGATAAGAAGTTCTCGGAAACGGTACGGACAAAGTATCTTCTCGCAATGTTTTCGAGGACCATTAAGAGTGAAGACTCGTCGAAAACGGACGAAGAGGCTGAGGCGATCGCCAAGAAGATTCTTGCGGTTGCCAACGGAGATAAAAAACTTTTTGGGAAGCTTGATGATAAGAAAGGGATTGTAGATACGCTGTTTTATATCTCAGAACAGACGGCAAGGAGTATTGTAAAACATGTTCTGGTAGAGCTGAGTGCAAATGCGAAATACACTCCTAAGTTCAAAGAGATTTCTGACATTCTGAAGGATCAAGTTTCCGATGCTGCTGATATTGCCTTATTTGGACGCATGGTCGCGGCTGATGCGACGAACACAATTGAAGGCGCGGCGCTTTTCAGTCATGCCCTTTCGACACATGCTATTCGTAGTGAACTCGATTTCTTCAGTGCCGTCGACGATGAGAAGAAGGGGGCTGACGATGCCGGTGCGGGACAGATAGGAACTATCGAATACAGTTCTGCGTGCTACTATCGGTATATCGGTGTGAATCTTGATTTGCTCGGGCAAAGCAAGCTTTTTGATCAAGCCCAAATCAATATGGTACTTGAGAACTTCATCCGCGCAGCGATTCTCGCGAACCCGGCTGCACGAAAGAATTCGATGTTCGGGCAGACTCTTCCTTCGTATGTCCTTGCGTTGAAGCGCACGGGGCAGCCCCTGTCTCTTGCCAACGCATTTGAGAGGCCCATCGAGGCAAAGCGTGGCAGCGGTTTTGTCGAACCGTCAATTGAAGCGCTCAAGAAGGAATGGGCTGATCTCAAGGCGGCGTTCGGTATCGATTGCAGCGCCGAGTGCGAGATAGAGAAGTGCAAGGAAGGTACACTCTCCCTTGCAGATATTCTTGTAAAACTTCTTGCCGACATCGGCTGAGAGGGTTGCAAGATGAAGTTTCTCGCACTCTATCTGAGAGCACCGCTCCAGAGTTGGGGCGCAGCAAGCAAGTTCGGCGATCGCGGAACGCTTGACGCACCGACTCGGAGCGGATTGCTTGGGATGATCGCAGCTGCCTGCGGCATAGACAAGAACGATGAGTCGTGTGATCGTGAATGGCTCGCTCGTGTTGCGTCGCTTTCATTCACAGTCTTTTCATTTCGGCGCGGCGATCGCATGACCGATTATCATACGGTTGGCGCTCGCTATAACAAGGATGATGCATGGCAACGCAGGATGATTCCAACAACTGCCGACGGCAAACCACGCAGTACAGATATAACTCATCGTGACTATTTGACGGATTCGATATTTGGGGTAATCCTATCGGGTGATGACAGCATAATCACTGAAATCGCATCTGGTCTTGCCAATCCTGTCTGGGGCGTCTGGTTCGGGCGCAAGAACTGCATCCCGACTGAACCCGTATTTGCCGGAATTTTCGATTCCCGGGAAGCGGCGGCCGACGCTCTTGCCGGGCGTCTTCGTAGTTCTTTGGAACGCAGTGGGGGTGCAGTTGCAGGCAAGGAAGGGACTACCGTGGAATTCTGCGTAGAAGAGGCGTCAATGAGTAATGCAACCGAAATCGTTCTTGACATTCCGGTTTCGTTTAGCGCTAGAGAGTTTCACGCTCGCCACGTCAATAAACATCTGATTGGAGAGACTTGATTGCCGATTTTTGAAAAACCGCCTTTGGAGACCATTCCACCAGTTCGTGAGCGATGGACTCCATTGTATCTTGAGCATGGTAGGGTCGAAGTTGATGATTCGTCCGTTAAGTGGATTGGCGCAGATCGAATGGTCATGCGCATCCCTGTGGCGTCACTTTCGGCTTTGATGCTTGGTCCTGGAACAACAGTGACCCATGCCGCTATTAAGGCATGTGCCGACTGTGATACCCCAATATGTTGGGTTGGCGCGGATGGGTTGCATTTTTATGCGTCTGCTGCTGCTACATCACATGATAATGAAAGGGCGCGGTTGCAGGCGTCACTGGCAAGTTTGCCTCGAACGCGGGACGCTGTGGCGCGAAAGATGTTTTCAATGAGATTCCAGGATGTTGATGTGGCTAAGTATTCAGTAAAGGAATTGCGCGGTTTTGAAGGGCGCAGGGTCAAGCGACTATACCATGATATGGGGCTAAAATATGGCGTTTCATGGAAAGGGCGTAATTACGATCAAAGTAATTGGGACCTTGCCGATGGCATTAACCGCGCTGTTTCAGCTGCCAATGCCGCGTTTTATGCGCTTACGACTGCCGTTGTCACATCCATGGGATATCTTCCGCAGATTGGATTTATCCATACTGCGGGAGCGCTGCCGTTCGTCTATGATATTGCTGATATCTACAAGCCTCTCATAACGCTTCCGGCAGCTTTTGAAACTATTGGTCTTAAGCCTGATGCTGTTGAAGATGACGTCATAATACGCTTAAAATTTTATATTGAACGTGAGAAGATCCTTGTTAGAATGCCAAAAGACATCGAAAACCTGGTGTTGAAAGATGACGGTAATAATTGCAAATGATGTGCCGCCCTCCACACGCGGACTGTTTCGGCGATGGTTTATTGAGCCTAAACCCAACGTGTTCGTGGGGAGCATTAATTCGCGAATCCGCGAAAAAACAATAGATTACATTAGAAGAAATTCTCCTGGTTTGGCAATGCTAGTTGTTTTTGACGATGCTAATGCTCAGGGATATACGGTTTTGAATTATGGTGCCACGGATAGACGGCTGATCAGGAAAGCAGGCTTGGAGCTGATTCTGGAAAACCCGGAAGACGTTGTAAGTGGAAGGGCGCAGATATGAATCTTATGGATCAGTCATTGTGCCTATTGGATGGTGTGTCAAATGAGTCTGAAATACGTTTGCGCCGAAAAGGCATTTTAACATGCAGCCAACTGGTTGATAATGCAAAGAGCTATTTTTCTGCTCCACATGCGGCAAGAATACAGAATTCGTGGCAAGCGTTCCGAAAAGCCAAAGGTTTAGAGCTTATTGATTGGTTTGTCATGCATCTTCCTCTTGGACAAAGAGTTCGAGCCATAAGTGATTATTTGAGCGAAACATTGTTTTTTGATATAGAGACGGATTGCATATCGAGAAATTCACATATAACATGTATAACAACTTTGCGAGATGGTAATATCCGGACATACATTCGTGGCCGGAATCTTTTGGATTTCATGGATGAATGGGCATCGGCGAGGCTTATTGTTGGTTTTAATTCCAAAAGATTTGATACACCTATGGTCTGTCGAGAGTTCGGAGTGCATTGTCATGCGGCACAAATCGATTTGATGGATGAAGCTGGTCATTATGGCTTGAGAGGAGGGCTTAAGTCTATTGAGAAGTACATTGGTTTCATTCGAGAGGATAATGATTGTTTGAATGGAAATGACGCAATATACCAATGGTCACTTTTTTGCAAAGGTGATGAAACAGCACTGATGAAGTTGATCAAGTATAATGTTGACGATGTTTTGTCTTTGCGGCATCTTTATCAATATCTACTCAGTGTCTCGCTTGAAAATTTTTGAATCTTTGACAATTGGGTTGTTGTCGATGTATGCTGCTGGCGTAACGTAGCATACATTGGTTTATTATTCTTTCGTATTCTTTCGGTGTTGACATACAGAAAAGATGGTGTTAAAATATCCGCACTTCAGGGAAATCAAACTCCAATTTTCTGACTGTTGATATCTGGTTTTCCCAAATATTTTGAGCGTTTTCCCCACGCCCGTGGGGATGTTCCG